>JAQBQD010000114.1 GCA_028287185.1 Gemmatimonadota bacterium
GCGGGCGGCGGCGAGCACGAGCGCCCCGGCGGCGAGCGCGCGGGCCAGCCGCGCGCGGCGCCGGGGGGTAGGGTCCGTACGATCCTTCATCTACGCGGTCCTCGCGACGGCGTTGGGTGCGTGGTCCCCGCGCGTCGCGGCGTCCAGGTCCGGGGCATGGCTTCCTTCGGTCTGCGTCCGGGGCCGGAGCCCGCCGAACGTGATGGCGATGAGCACCGATCCCAGCTCCTCGGGCGTCACCACCCCGGCAGCCAGCAGGTCCTCGTAGTCTCCGCGGAACAGGCGCGACAGCATGCGCACCACCACGGGCGTGGGAAAGCGCGGGTCTGCGTCGCCCTCGGCCTTGGCCTCGTCCACCAGCCGGGCGAGTTGCGCCTGCACCCGCTCGCGCTGCCGGCGGTACGCCGGGCTGGCGTCGGCCAGCGCGCGTGGAAGCGCAACGCGTGCGGACCACAGCCCCGCCCGCTTCGCCAGACCCTCGCGCAACGTGGCGGCCAGGTGGTCCATCGCCCGGGTGCCCGCCGTGCGCGCCGCCAGCGCCTCCTCGCTCTGCCGCATCAGCCCCATGCTGACGTTGACGATCAGCTCGTCCTTGCTGGCGAAGTGCTGGTAGAGCGTGGGCTTGCTGACCCCGGCGCGCGCGGCGATGTCGTCCATGCTCACGTCGCCGGCGCCCCGCTCGGCGATGATCTCGTACGCCGCGGCCAGGATCGCGTCCTCGCGAAGCCGCCGCCGGCGCTCTTTCAGCGTCGTCATGAAAACTCGCGAGTAAAAGAGTTTACCGACGAGTAGAACCCGGAACGCGCCCCGCAAGTTCCGCCCGCCGGAGGCTCTCGAACCCCAAACCGACGTGGTCTTGCCTCATCCTGACCTGATCCTGACATCCGTCCGACGACGGCTTCGGACCCACGCGCAGGTGAGCCGATAGACACCCATCCGCACCCGTCCGCTTGCGACGTCGGTACACGGAGAACCCCGTCCGTCCGGTTCGGATGACGGCGGTGTGTCGATGCGGGGACGCAGGCGACGACAAGGTGCCCCTGAGCGTGGTCGATCGCATCCACCGTAAGAGCTTCCGCTGAAAGCGCATCGCTCTCCTCACGCCGTCCATGCGGCGGATCGGCCCGCGAGTTGCGCCGGCGAGGCCACTCCACCCTCCGCGAGACATGGCGGTCGTTGCCTCGCGACTCCCACTTCACACGATGAACCGCATGAGACGATGGATGTATGCGCTGGCCGCCGCCGCACTGGCAGCCGGCGCCGGGACGGCGGGCGCCCAGCAGACGGACGGCTTCCTGCGCCCCCCGACCTCGCTGTCGATGGGCGTCTTCGACGGCGCCTCGGTCGAGCTGGGGCACCGGCTGTCCCCCGCGACGGACCTGGGGCTGGCCGTCTCGGGCCGCGGCGGCCGGCGGTCGGACCGGTACACGGGCGTGGCCGGCGCGTCGGGCAGCACCCAGCGCGAATGGGACGTCACGATCGAGCCTTCCGTGAAGCACTACTCCGGCACGGGCGGGCCGCTTCTGCCGTACACCTACGCGTCGCTTCTGCTGTCGCACGCGCGGAGCGTGTTCCACCAGGAGGGGGAGCCCTCGTCCCACTTCCGCGGCACGGGCGTGGGCGCGTCGGTGGGGCTGGGGGTGGACTGGTTCCTGGCGCCGCGGGTGAGCGTCGGCGGCCGCGCCGTGCTGGCGGGCGGCTTCCAGCGCACGAGCACCGCCCCGGACACCGGGCCCACGCTCAGAAGCAGCCAGTGGTACGCGGGCACCGGCCGGTCGGGCGTGCAGGTCACCTTCCACTTCTAGGCACTCCCATGCACTCAGCCACCGTCATCCGCCGCTCGCTCGTCGTCGTCGCCGCGGCCCTGGCCCACGCGGGCCTCGCCGCCGCGCAGGGGGACACCGTTCCGGCACCGTCCCATTCCGTCGCCGTCACCGTGGGGTCGGGCCCAGGCTTCGAGGTGTGGCAGCGCCTTTCGCCCCGCGTGGAGGCGGGGCTGGCGCTCAGCGGGTCCGCTTCGCGCTCGCACGGCGACGGATCCCAGCTCCACACCACGACCTTCGCCGTGGGCCCGCAGGTGAAGGTCTACGCCGGACCCGGGCTTTCCGTACGGCCCTTCCTCTACGCCGGCGCGTTCTTCTCGCGCACCCGCGCCGCGTGGGTGCAAGACCCGCGGCAGACCAACACCCTGAACGGCGCCTCGGCCACGCTGGGCGCGGGGCTGGAGTGGTCGCCCGTGCCGCGCGTCGCCATCGGCGGCTTCGCGGGCCTGTCCGCCGGCCGCGACCGCGCGACGGTTCGGCAGGAGAGCGTGCCCGAGCCCATCGAAGCGCGTATGGACAGCCGGTTCGTCGGGATCGTGCAGTCCGGCATCCGCGCGCAGTATCGCTTCTGAGGCGAGGCCGCTCCGGGTCGACCATCAACAGGCCGAGAATGGCGGCGGGCGCACCCGAACGACAAGGGTGCGCCCGCCGCGCCGTTCGCCTATACTAGATCCGAGCTGGATGGATGGAATCGAAGGCCGTCCATCGTTCCTCCAGCCGACGACCGTCCAGCCATCGACATGCCGATCGGCTGTCCCAGGGCGCGTCGAGCCCGCCGCGGACCGATCCGCCCGCCCGCGCTTTCGTCGCCGCATCCCTCACCCGGCGGAGCCGACCGGCACCGCGCTTCCCGATCCACCGCGGTCCCAGCCACGCCCAGCCATGCCCGCATCGCCCCTCCCGACCGACCGTCCTTCACGCCGCACGCCCCGGACGCGCGCCTCTCTCGCCGTGCTCGCGTCCGTCGCGCTGCTGGCGGCGTGCGGCGGCGGCGCGCGGCCCAGCTCGTCGCCGGCGCCCGGCGCGTCGCTGGTGATTCCGGTAAAGGGCGTGCGCCCGGAGGAGCTGCGCGACACGTACGACGACGCGCGCTCCGAGGGGCGGAGCCATCACGCCATCGACATCATGGCGCGCAAGGGAACGCCCGTGCTGGCGGCGGCGGACGGGCGCGTGCTGAAGCTGCGCAGCAACGGCCTGGGCGGCATCACCGTCTACCAGGTGGGGCCGGACGGCCGCACGCTGTACTACTACGCCCACCTTTCCGGCTACGCCCGGGGGATGAAGGAGGGCAAGGACGTGCGCCGCGGCGAGGTGATCGCCTACGTGGGCGACACGGGCAACGCGGGCGCCGGCAACTACCACCTGCACTTCTCCGTGGGCCGCCTGCCCGATCCGCACCGCTGGTGGGAGAGCGAGAACGTGGACCCGTACCCGCTGCTGGCCGGCGACGCAGCCCGCGCCACGGTTCCGCGCGCGATTGATCCTCCGCCTGCGGCCGACGGAGTGGGCCCGAGCTCCCGGCACCCGGCGCCGCGCACCCGAACCACGCCGCCGCCGGCATCATTGGGTTGCCCCGGCGGCGCGTTCGGAGCGAGGCGGGTTTCCTGGCCCGTCCGGCGCGCGAAAACCCTTCTCAGCGCGGTGCGGAGCGCTTAGCTTGGGCTTCCGATAAACTCACGTTCCCTCCTCGTGCGACCCTTCCCATGCCCGCCAAGACAGTGCTGGTCGTGGATGGTGACGAGGACCAGCATCGCATCTGCGGCGCGTTCCTTCCGCACCTGGGCTATGGCGTTCTCGCCGCCCGCACGGGGCAGGAGGGACTTCGCATCGCGCGCGAGGCGCAGCCGGACCTGGTGGTGCTGGACCTGCTGCTGCCCGGCATGGACGGGCGCCGAGTCTTCGACGCCCTGCGCGCCGACCCCGCCACCTCGCACATCCCCATGCTGCTGCTGACCGCCGCCGTCAACTGGCAGCGCCTGTGGGGCGCCGAGACCCGACGCCTGCGCGTGCAGCTCAAGCCCTGCACCCCGCGCGAGCTGGCCGCGGCGGTGCGGGAGCTGATCGGCGGACCGTAGCCGGGACCCTCGCCCGAGAAGGCCCTCACCCGGCCGCTTTCGCGCGGCCACCGTCTTCCACAAGCGGGAGAAGGAGGTACGGCAGACGTTCCGCGCGGGATCCCAACTCCGCGACGGTTCCCCGGCCCCGCGAAGGCACGATTGTCGTTCCAAGCGGCGGTTTCATCCCGGACGATGCCGTACCCCCTCCCCGGCGCATCGCGACGCGCATCCCTCGATCACTCATCCTTCCAACCCGCCGTCCCTCGATCCCGCCCTCCGCACGCGAACGCCGCGAGGTCTCGGCCGCAGGTCCACCCGCCGGATGCCGTCTCCGTTCCGCCGTTCCTGGGTCGTCCGGCAAGTCGGGGCCGGCCGATCGCGCGGAGATCCTCTTCCTGTCCGTCAGCTCGCCGCTCGCGGGGTCTGCCTTTCTCCGAACCACTCACGCCCGCCCCACCTTCCGCCCGGGAGCGTACGTCACGGGGTCGGGCGACCGGCCGGCGCGGTAATCGCGGCGCAGCAGCACCATCTGGCGCAGCGAGGCGGCGTGCAGCAGCAGGGCGGCGGCCACGAAGAATGCGGGCAGCCACACGACGGGAAAACGCGCCACGATGGTGTTCGGCGGATCGGTCACGATCATCCGGAGCGGCGTGGGCGCGGAGAGAAGGCCGCGGGCGACCACGTTCAGCAGCAGCGCCAGCCCGCACGCGTTCCACGCCACCACCGCCCGCCGCGCCGCGCGTCCGCCGCGGAACGCCAGCCACGCCACGAACGGCGCGCTGAGCCCGGCAAGGATGTCGAAGTTGGCGCCGTGGAACGTCATCATTTCGGCGATGAGCCCCGCCGCGGCCAGCCGGGCGAGCAGCACCTCCACCCCCACGCGGAACACCTGCGCCGCCACCGGCCACCGCGGCGGCAGCGCGCGCAGCAGCCCGTCCGCCACTCCGCCGAAGCCCACCGCCAGCGCCAGCAGCACCGGCGGCAGCACCACCATCGCCAGCCTCGGCGGCAGCGACGTGAAGTCCATCAGCACCCCGCGTGCGGCCAGCACACCGGTGAAGCCCAGCCACGCGGCGATCAGCACCGCGGCCCCCGTCGCCCTCCGCCAGCCCGCCGCGCGGTGGACGGCGGCGACGAGCGCCAGGGCCAGCGCGGCGACGAGTGCGATGAACGGCGCGGTGATGGAGAACGGGATGGGCGGCATGGCTCCTCGTGCGGTGGAGGACTTCGGGTCGGTTGACGGCCGGAGACGTCCGACGTCAGCCGGCGCTCGGGCTACGGGGTGCGGCCGGTGCGCGACTGCACCTCGGCGCGGAAGCGTGCGGCGTCGTCCACGGCCAGGCCGATGCGCTGCACGCGGCGCGTGATGCCGTACGGGCCGCGGACTTTCACCGGGCGGCGCAGCTCCAGCACGGCGCTCGGCGGGCCCATCGCCGTCATCCGCAGCCAGCCGCGCTCGCGCTTGCCCGGCAGGGCGCCGTGCGCATCCCGCAGCGTCGCGACGGCATCCCATGGAACGGAGGCGGTCCACCGCAGCCCGACGCGCAGGTGCAGCGCGTCGCCGTCGGCCTTGATGGGGCGCAGGCGCACGGCCTGGTAGTCTCCGATCATCCACAGGACGAGGTAGAGGCTGAGGCCGGTGGCTGCCCACGCCGCCGCCGCGCTGTGCGGGGCCACGAGCAGGTGCACGGCGGCCGTCTCCATGACGGTGGCCGCCGCCAGCGCGAACACGATGCCGCCGTAGCCGCTGCGCCGATGGTACGAGAACACGTCCGGTCCCTCGGCCGGGCGCTCGCGCCAGCCCAGGAGCGCGTAGTAGATCAGCGCCATCTCGTAGGCCACCAGCTCGGCCACGCGCGGGAACGGGAGCGCCGCCAGGGAGGCCCGGCGAATGCGCTCGCCCGCGTCCGCGCCCGGCTCCGGCGCCTCGCGGAAGGCGCGCCGGGCGCGGAGGACGACCATCGCGACGAGGGCCAGCTCGGCGGGCGCGGCGGCGAAGCGCAGCACGGGCACGACGCCGCGGTACGCCGCGGGCAGGACGGCGGCGGCGCCCAGCAGGCTCAGCAGGAGCACGGGCATGATCCGCCACGCGGGCGCGCGGCCGCGCAGGAAGGTGAACCAGAACGCGGCGGGGAGCACGACCGCCAGGTCGAAGGCGACGGCGGCGGCCATCAGGCCGGGTGACGACGAGCGGGGCAGCGCCATGCGCACCGTCAGCACCTCGGCGACGTAGACGGCGGTGGCGAGAAGCGCAAAGGGCAGGACGGAGCCGGTACGTCGGATCACGTGCATGCAGCCCTCCAGGAGCATCGAAGGTCGCGGCGGGCGCGGCGCGGGCCCGGCGGTCTCATGCTAGCCGCTGGCTCTCCGCCGCGCAGTAGGGATTTGGCGCGACTTCGTCCGTAGATCGCCCCACGTGGTGGATCCCGCGCCCCTCACGCATCTTCTCCGCGGTCAAGATCGCATCGACTCCACGCGATTCCTACGAACCTCGCATGCGATCGTTGCCCTCCGCGCGCAGAGCGGGATAGACTTCCGGTTCCAACGGGCGTCGGCGCGTGGTCCGAATCCGCCGACGGGCTTGGCGGGTGGGGATCGATGGCAGGCATCCCGAACCCCGCCGTTTCGCGAACCAGCTGGATGGAAAGCCTTGTCGGTGGATGCGCCTCCTGACGTGTGGCGGCGACGGCAGAGAGTTGCGGCCGATTGGGATCGAGCGCACGCGCCGCGGGGTGATGGATGCATTCCCTGGTGCACGTCTCGTCGCCGGACGCGGGCTGGTGGGCAGCGCGGGTCAAGGCCGCTGGCGGCGGGTCCGATCCCCTACTGGAAGGAGAACGCGTGAGCCTCGCCACCACCCTTCGCGACCGCCTGGGCCTGTTCGCCCGGCTGCTCCGGCTTCCGGTGCCGCCGCCGGAACCGCCCGTGGCCCTCGGCGTAGTGGACGGCCGCCTGGCGCCCTGTCCGCGCTGGCCCAACTGCGTCTCCTCGTTCGCGACCGACCGGCTGCACGGCATGCCGCCGCTGCCCGGCCGCGGCGGGCGCGACGCGACGATGGCGCGCCTCCGCACGATCCTCGGAGCGGAGCCCGGCGCACACGTCGTCGAGGACCGCGGCGACTACCTGCGGGCGGAGCTCACGACGGCGCTCTGGCGCTTCGTGGACGACGTGGAGCTGCTGTGGGACGAGGACGCCGGCGTGGTGCACTTCCGCTCCGCCTCGCGCATCGGCCGCGCGGACCTGGGCACCAACCGCCGCCGTATGGAGCGCATCGTCGCGCGGCTGGCGGAGGCTGCGGGTACGTAGGCCGATAGGTGCGGTCGACGGCACCGGCTCGTCCGCGGGTGTGATGACGAGGCGAGGTTTCAGGTTCGACGTCGAGACTTGCCCGGACCAGATGTCCACGGCGCCGGCCGATGCCGGGTGGACGAGACGCGAACCGCCCCCGTCCGAGGCTCCGGACGGGGGCGGTTCTGTCGTGCGGGTCAGGCGCGGAGGCTTACCACTGCACCTGGTGCGACTTGTCGACGTTGTTGCCGATCACCGCGCCGGCGATGGCGCCCGCGACGCCGCCGATGACGGCGCCCTTCACGCGGTGGCGCCCGCCGCCCGCGATGGCGCCGATCACCGCGCCGCCCGCGCCGCCGATCACGGCGTCACGGCGGGTGTGCTTCACCACGCGGGTGCGCGGCGCGCTGTAGACCGGCTCGTTGCTGGCGTACGTGCCCGAGCTGCTGCTGCGGCGCGCGGACGAGCGGCGGTGCGTGGTCGCGTGGCTGGTGGCGCGGTGGGCCACCGGGGCGGCCGCGGTCTGCGCCGTCGGCTGGGCCGTGGTCGTCAGCGCGTTCTCGGCCGGCGACAGGGCCGCGGCGCTGTCCACCTTCTGCACCGGCGAGCGCAGGTCCATGGTATCCAGCCAGCTCAGGTCGGCCTTCTGGTCCAGGGCCGGCTGCTGCTGGGCCGGACGGTCGCAGGCGGCCATGCCCACCAGGGAGGACAGGATGACGGCAAATCGAAGGACACGCATTGGATTCTCTCCCGCTGTAGGACCTGTCTCCCTCACCCCGTAGGGCACCGGAACCCGCGGAACACCACGGCTTTCTCCGGATGAGGCCTCCCATCGGCCTCGCGAGGACGATCCCATGTAAGGCAGGGATCGGGCCAAACCATCGAGCATAATTTCGTGTAAGTGCTTGTCCCTAAACATCATACATTAGCATCGGTTCGTCAACCCCTTCCCGATCGCTTTTCCGGCCGGACGCATCCCGCAAGACGTTGCCAAACAGGCGTTTGGACGTCTGTGGACATCCGAGCTTTCTCGGGAAACGGTAGGGTGTGCTGGACGAAACCCCTTCAAGCTGGACCAGGGCCAGTGGGTGCCACTCCCACGCAGGTCGCGGGACCCGCCTTACGGGTCGGCGGTGTAGGCGTGGACGAGCTTCCAGGCCCCGCCGACCCGTTGGAACTCGAAGGTGCCGACGCGAATCCAGCCGCTCTTGCTCAGCTCCACCTCCTCAGGCGGAACGCTCGTAGTTTCCTCCAGGAGCTGCATCTCCGTCTGGCCGTACTCCTGCCCTGTTCCCGTCGGCTCGGCGAGGAGCTGCGCGAAGAGCGCGGGGAACTCCTTGCGGCCGTGCTTCACGACGGGATCCTCGTCCATCGGCCCGCGCGTGGTGAACGGGAAGCGCGCCATCGGTACCACCCGAGCGGCGTCGCCGGAGAGCGCCGCCGCTCGAAACTCGGACCAGAACGCCTCCGCATCCCGCCGCTGTGTGGCCGCGGGGCGGGTAGGGCTCTGCGGCCTCGTCGCAGCGGCAACGCGGTTCGGCCTCGCTTCCGAGGGTGCCTTCCCGCCCGCGCCCGCGCGGGCGTCAGGGGCCGCACAGGCTGTTGCGACAGCGAGGGAGGTGAGTACGAGACGGCGTCCGGCGTGCCGTAGCGTGGCTGGCGATCGACCAAGGTTGGGAAGCCCGGCCCGTGCGTCCGAGCAGGGCTTCGCGAGGTCGATTGCACGCACCCCTCGCGCTCGCTCGGACCGCTGCGCGGCGCGGCCGCGGAGTGTCGCGGCAATCAGAAGGGGCACTCCACGACACCGCACGTAGCGAAGCTCACGCAGTGCTCACGGGTGTCGCAGGAGAACTGGAGGCCGCATGAATCGTTGACGCACGTCATGTAGTCGCAGCTGAAGCCGATCTCGGTCTGGGCGCACATGGCATCGCACGTCTGCCCGATCGTCTCGCACCCCTCCCATCCGTTGGTGCACGACAACGTGTACCCCGCGTTCTGGTGGCCCCGTACGGTACCCGGCGCGAGCGTCGCGTCCGTCTGGACGGTGAAGCTTTCCACCTGCAGCTGCTCGAGGTCCAGCTTGAACTTCTGCATGGCTTCTCCCGGTAAGGGCGTGAGCGGAATGCACGCCGGCCGGCGATGCACCCTGGGCCGGCGGCGGTTGCAGCAGCGGGCGGGCCCCCACCTACATGATGTGGCGCAGAATCCCCTCCGCCCACCCGAATTACGCCATATCGCGAACCGATTGCCACGCTGCTATGGGGGGCGGTCGCGTCCCGGGTGACCGAGCACCGGCGGCACGATCCCGGACCTTGGGTGCGTCGGGCACGGTGGATGCGGCGCGGCGTTCGGAAAATCCCAGTCGGATGGCCCACGTGGCTCGGCGGCTCAGAAGAGGGAGGTCTGCTCGTCCAGGGTGCGCGGGTCCACCGGCAGGTCGCCCAGGCGGCGCTGCATGTCGCGGGCGTTGGCGGGACTGTGGCCCGCGAAGTGGTTGTTGAAGAAGCCGAACAGGCTCACCGCGCGCCCCAGCACCGGCTGGAGTGCGGCGGCCCAGGCGTCCATCTCGTCCGCACGGTCCACCAGCACCTGCGAGAAGCGGGTGATGGAGCGGTCCGGCCCCATCCAGCGCACGTAGTGGAAGTCCGCCGTGGGCCGCGCGGCCAGATCCAGCACCGTGGAGCGCGGCATCCACCGGCCGTCGCTGAGCGCCAGCGCGGCACCGTGCTCCTGCAGCAGCACGCGCAGCGCATCCAGCATCCCCGGCCCGTTCCACCCCGCGTGGCGCACCTCCACCGCCGCGCGCACGTCCGCGGGCACGCGCGGGAGAAAGCGGGCCAGCGCGGGCAGCTCGTCCGGGCCGAAGTCCGGCCCCATCTGCAGCAGCACGGGCCCGAGCTTCTCTCCCAGCTCGCGCGCCACGTCGAAGAAGCGCTCCGTCACGTCCTCGGCGTCCACCAGGCGGCGCTCGTGGGTGGCCTCCTGCGGCATCTTGAGCGCGAAGGTGAAGCCGGGGGGCGTGCGCTCCGCCCAGCCGCGCACCGTCTTCGCGACCGGCACCGCGTAGAAGGTGGAGTCCACCTCCACCGCCCGGAACGCGCGGGCATACGTCGACAGGAAGTCCGCCGGCCGCGTGCCCGCCGGGTAGAAGCCGCCCACCCAGTCCGCGTAGTTCCACCCCTGCGTTCCCAGCAGCACGCGTCCCTGCCCGCGCGTGCCGGCCGCGTCTGCGCCGGGCGGGGAGGAAGCGGCGGGTTCCGGCGATCGGGGCGTTCCGGCCGATTCGGACGTCCGGGAAAGCCCGGGCGGCTTGGGAACCTGGGGCGTGTCCGCCGTCATGGAATCTTCACGGCGCATCGGTGGATGTGTCCCCTCGCGGGCTGGGCTGCCCTGTTGCCGGATCGCGGGTTGGCCCCCGCTGCGTACCCGCACGCATGGCGCGCGTGAGCACGCGGTCCAGCGTGCCCGCGAAGGCCTGCTTGTCCTTGGGGCCGTAGGGCCGCGCGCCGCCCGTCTCCACGCCCGCGCCGCGCAGGCCGTCCATGAAGTCGCGCACGCCCAGACGCTCGCCCACGTTGTCGGGCGTGTACTCCTGCCCGCGGGGGTCGATGGTGAGCACCCGCTTCTCCACCAGGATCGCCGCCAGGGGGATGTCCGCCGTGACGGCCACATCGCCCGGCTCGGCGTGCTCGGCGATGTAGGCGTCCGCCACGTCCGGCCCGCCTTCCACGCGCACGGCGGAGATGAAGGCGTTGCCCGGCGGAGGCGTGAGCCGCTGGTTGGCGACCAGCACCGCATGCAGCTCCAGCCGCTTCGCCGCGCGGAACACCATCTCCTTCACGTCCCGCGGCGCCGCGTCCGCATCGATCCACAGCTTCATCGCGCTCCTTTGTTGGTCCGAGTCCCTAATATCAATCTATTATCAGCTTAAAACAAACTTGATAATGCTTCCATCTCGCGCATCCTGCGGCGGGCGCCGGGCAGGTACAGCCGGTCGTTCCTGTACACGGAGACGGACGAGAACGACGTCACGTACTTCCTGCTGTCGCAGCTGCGCGTGATCCTGCGGGCCATCGAGGAGCTGCACGAGTACCTGGCCGGGAAGCAGGCCGAGCAGCGCGCGACGCGGAACCTGATCCGCACGTCCGCGGTGCTGAGGCAGCAGGTGAACGGGCGGCAGCTCGGGCTGATCGGCCACGCGCTGAAGAACCCCGGCTTCCGCTACACAATCGAGTCGCACCGCGCGGCTAACAACGTGAGCTACGCCACCGCCCGTAGCGACCTTATGCGGCTGGCGGAGTTCGGCCTGCTGGAGAGCGCGAAGGGCGCCGGCAAGCTGATGCTCTTCGTCTCGCCCGCGGACTTGAAGGAGCGGCTGGCGCGGGTGGCGTGACGCGGGGTTGGCTGGGGGAAAGCCGAGCGCCGCGCGGTCGGCTTCGACCACGCGGCGCTCTCGTTCTCATCCAACCCCCATCGGCAGGCTCAGTTCGAGCCGGCCGGGGCGGGGGTCTGCGGCTGGGCGCCGGAGGCGGGCGCCTGGCCGGGGGCGGCCGGCGGCTCGCCCGGGGCCGTGGGCGTCACCGGCGCCGGCGCGGCGAGCTGGTCCCGGCCCTTCTGCAGGAAGGGGATGCCGCGCGTCATCCACTCGGGCTGGGGCGCGCCCTTCAGGAAGTGGTCGAAGTACTGCTGCATCCGGATCGACACGTCGATCTGGTTGGCGCGCTTGGTGGGGTTGTGCTCGTCGCCGTTGTAGTCGATGAGGTACACCTCCTTGCCCAGCCGCCGCAGCGCCACGAACATCTCGATCCCCTGGTACCACGGCACCGAGCCGTCGCCGTCGTTCGACATGATGAACAGCGGTGTGGTGATGCGGTCGGCCTGGAAGAGCGGCGAGTTCTCCAGGTAGCGCATGGGCGACTGCCAGATGCTGCCGCCGATGCGGCTCTGCCCGTGCTCGTACTGGAACGCCCGCGCCAGGCCCGTCTGCCAGCGGATGCCGCCGTACGCGCTGGTCATGTTGGCCACCGGCGCGCCCGCCATCGCCGCGCGGAACATGGGGGTCTGGGTGATGATGTACGCCGTCTGGTACCCGCCCCACGACTGGCCCTGCAGGCCCACGGCGTCCGGGTCCACGAAGCCGCGCGCGATCAGGGCGTTCACGCCGGGCACGACGGACTTCACCGCGCTGGGGCCGGGCTCGCCGGTGGAGTACACGATGTCCGGCTCGAACACCAGGTACCCGTTGGAGGCGTAGACCAGCGGGTTGATCACGTTGCGCCCCGAGGGCGCCACGTAGGCGTGCAGGTTGTCGGACAGCCGCTCGTAGAAATACACCAGCATGGGGTACTTCTTCGTGGGATCGAAGTCCTCGGGCTTGTAGAGCAGGCCCTGCAGGTCGCGGCCGTCGCCGCTGCGCCAGCGCACCAGCTCGGCGCTTGCCCAGCGGTAGCGGCCCTGCTGCGGGTTGGCGTCCGACAGCCGCGTGCCGTCGGCCATCGTCGGCCCCGCCGTCCACAGGTCGGGGAAGTCGCGGACTGTGCTCTGCGTGAACAGGTAGGTGTCCGCATCCTTCGCCTTCTGGACGTTCCCATACTGGCGCGGGCCCATCACCAGGCGCTCGGGGGCGGCGGTCGCGCCCAGGCGGTCGCGCCAGTACCCGCTCTCCTTGGTCTGGTCGTTGAAGGCGCGAAGCAGCAGCGGGTGGGCCGGGTCGATGGCCTTCTCGTCCGGGTCAAGGTCCGCCACGCGGAAGGAGATGTGGCCGCGGCGGCCCACGCTGTCCGTCACCACGCGCGCCGGGCGGGCACCCGTGGGGTCGATCTCCCACACGTCGTAGCGGTCGTTCACCAGCACCGAGGCGTCGCCGCGCGTCCAGCCGGCGATGCCGTAGGGGGCGGGAAGGTCGGGGGTGTCCCACTCCTCCTGGTCGAAGCGCACGCCGCGGAGGGCGCCCGTCAGGTCCACCGTGCGGCCCGAGGCGATCTCGTAGGCGTGCCAGTGCTTGTCCTCGCCGAACCAGGCCACGAAGCGGCCGCCGGTGGAAAGCTCCGGATCGAACGGCACCCGCCTGGCCACCAGCCGCCCGGCGCCCGTGCGGGTCTGGAAGGCGTAGACGTCGCTGCCGCCTTCACCCCACATCGCCGAGAGGGCGTACGGAAGCTCGTTGACGCCCACGGCCGTCTCGCCGTTCTCGGCCACGCGGACGCCCTGCACCGAGTCGCTTCCCAGCACCACGGCGCGGTTGCCCGCCAGGTCGTAGACGGCGGCGAAGGCGCGGTCGCGGTCGCGGCCCGCCTCCACCTTCTGCTGCGGCTGCAGGCGCGGGTCGCGCCAGTTCCACAGGTCGAACACGGCCTTGTCGGCCAGCGAGTCGGCGGGGATGCTGTCCAGCGCGGGTGGCGCCACGCCAAACTGCAGCACGCGGCCGTTGCGCGAGAACGACAGCGTCCCCTTGTCCGACACCACCATCCCGTTGCCCGGGCCCTCGGCCGAGACGAGGCGGCGGGCCCGCGGCTGCGCGAGCCGGGCGTGGTACAGGGCCCAGCGCGGCTTGGGGGCGGCGGCCTCGTCGTGGTCGGTCACGAAGGCCACCTGGGTGCCGGCCTCGTCGAACACCAGGCCCTTGTATCCGCCGCGCCCCGTCAGAAGCGCCTCGGTCCGTCCGTTCTCCAGCGAGCGGGCGTACGCGCCGTCGTGGTCGGCCGCGTGGGCCGAGACGGTGTATCCCAGCCAGCGGCCCGCGTCGTCCAGCGCGTAGGCCGACACCTCCTCGATGCGCACCTCGGCACCCGTGGACAGGTCGCGCAGCACCAGCGTTGTGCCGTACTCCTTCTTCTTGCGCGCGGTGTCCCCGGCGACCGGCCGAGGCCGGCCCCCCGGCGTGGCGGCGGCGGCCGGAGCCGCGGCGTGGGTGGCCGAGTCCGGCTTGGCGGCGGCCGAGTCGCGGCGCGAGGTGTCGGCCTCCAGCAGGTAGGCCAGCCAGCGGCCGTCGTTCTTGGCCAGGCGGAACGACTTCACGCGGGGGATCACCGTCACCCGGCCGTCGGCCAGGCTCATGATGCCCAGCGACGACCTGGGCGAGGCCTCCGGCTTGCGCTTGTCGCGCCGGGCGCGCTCCACCGAGTCGCGGGGCGGGTCGATGGTGAAGACGGCGAAGCGCGAGTCGGCGGTGATGCGCGCGGGCGGGGCGTTGTAGCCGGCTTCCGGCCCCAGGGCGCCGGCGCGGAGCTGCGGGCGGCCGATGTAGCCGCGGGCGTGGCGGTACTCCGTGGCGCCGCGCGTGGCGCGCACGACCACCTCGCCCTCGCCCACCTGCGGGACCAGGGAGTACGCCACCCAGCGCCCGTCGCGCGACAGCGTCTCGCCGCGGATGGAGCGCCACTGGTCGTAGTCGGCGGGGGTCAGGGGGCGCCTGCCGCCGCCCTGCGCCGCCAGGGGGGCGGCGGCGAGCAGCGCGGCCAGCACGAATCCGTGAATGCGTGGCATGGTGCGGAGGGTGGGGGTGTGGAATCCCCCGGCGGCGGACCGAGCGGCCCGTCCCGGACGGACGTTCGAAGGCGTGTGGAAGCCCCAACCATAGCCGACAGGCCTGTAAGCCGGCAAGGGGACGCCCCGTGCCCCTTGCGCCGCGGGGGAAACGAACGGGAATTGCAGGGACGAGCGGCGCCGTTCGTGCCGCCCACGCCGCCGCCCCAGGGGAGCCATGAAGCTGCTGGTCGTCCGCCACGCCGTCGCCCAGGAGCGCGGCGAGTTCGCCGCCACGGGCCTGCCCGACGACTTCCGCCCCCTCACCGACGCCGGCCGCCGGAAGATGCACCGCGCCGCCCGCGGCCTGCGCGCGCTGGTCCCGCACGTGGACGAGCTCGCCAGCAGCCCGCTGGTGCGCGCGCGGCAGACGGCCGAGATCCTGGCCGACCGCTGGGGCGGGCACGAGATCGTCGGGGTGGGGGAGCTGGCCCCGGAAAGCCAGCCCGACGCGCTGGTGCCGTGGCTGCGCGGGCACGGCGCGGCGGCCACCGTCGCCGTCGTGGGCCACGAGCCGCACCTGGGCTTCCTGGTGGGATGGCTGCTGGCCGGCCGCCACGTGTCGTTCCTGGAGCTGAAGAAGGGCGGCGCCTGCCTGCTGGAGTTCGACGATCCCCCCTCCGCGGGCGGGGCGACGCTGCGCTGGGTGATGGAGCCGCGGCACCTGCGCCGCCTGGGCCGCGGATGACGCTTCCGCCGGGCGTGCTGGAGATGCCGGCCGCGCGGGGAGCCCGCCTGCTCGCCCTGGACCGCCTTTCCGCGGCGGCCGAGGCGCGCTCCCACCTCGGCGACGACGATCCGGACGGCGGCGGCAATGCCCTGCACGACTTCCGCGTCGCGCTCCGCCGCCTGCTCGCCGCGCTCGCGGACTACCGGAAGATCCTCCGCGGGAGCGTGCGCAGGCGGGATCGGAAGCGGGCCGCCGCCCTGCTTTCCGCCACCGGCACCGCGCGGGACGCGGAGGTGCACGCGCGGTGGATCGACGGACAGGCCGAATCCCTGTCCGCGGACGAGCGGAAGGGGGGCGACTGGATGCTGCGCCGCATCCGTCGCGATACGCGGAAAGCGGATGGGGGCGCGGACCTGGGCGGCGACTTCGATCGTATCGACAGGCGGTTGAGGAAGCGCCTGTCTACCTACCGCATGGCCGTCGACGGAGACGATGCGGACGGACGGCCCCTGCTTGCGACCGTGCTGGGCGAGGCGATCCAATCTTCCGCCGACCGGCTGCGGGCGCGGCTCGGCCGATTGACGGACGAGGTGGATCCCGTGACGGTGCACCGCGCCCGGCTGGCGGTGAAGCGCCTGCGCTACCTGCTGGAGCCCTTCGCGGACGCGCTGCCCGGCGGCGTTGCGCTGTTCGCCGACCTGCGGGCCATGCAGGAGACGCTGGGCGCCCAGCACGACGCCTGGCTGCTGGCCCAGCGCGTGGCCGACGCGCTGCTGCGGGCGCAGGAGGACGGCGGACGCGCGGACGTGCTGCCCGGCCTGCGCGCGCTGGCCGAGCGCCTGGCGGAAGCGCAGCGGCAGCGCGGCGACGCGGTGGGCGAGGCGTGCACGCCGGAGCGCGTCGGGGCCCTGTGCGGACGCGCGGAGTCGGTGGCGGCCGCGGCGGCGGAGCGGGGCCGCGGGAACCTGGAGGTGGAGCGGAAGTACCTCCTTCGCCGCCTTCCGCGCCTGCCGGCCGAGGCGCTGCCGGTGGAGATCTGGCAGGGATGGATCGCGGGGGAGCGGCTGAACGAGCGCATCCGCCGGACCCTGGCGCCGGACGGGAGGGAGCGCTGGCACCGCACCGTGAAGCTGGGCACGGGGGTGTCGCGCGTGGAGGTGGAGGAGGAGACGCCGGTGGCGCTGGCCCGGCGCCTGTGGCCTCTCACCGCCGGCCGCCGGGTGCGCAAGCGGCGCTGGAAGGTGCCGGACGGCGCGCTTACCTGGGAGATCGACCGCTTCGCCGGCGGCAAGCTGGTGCTGGCCGAGGTGGAGCTGCCCTCGCCCGACCATCCCGTGACCCTTCCCGAATGGCTGCGCCCCTGCCTGGTGCGCGAAGTGACGGGCGACCCGCGGTACGTGAACCTGAACCTCGCCCGCTGAAAGGGCCTCCCTTCCCCCTATGATCCCCACCCGCCGCGCCCAGCGCGCCGCCTGCCTCTGCCTGCTCCTGTGGGCCGCCGCATGCGCGCCCAGGGGGCCCGCGCCCGCCGGCGAGCCCTACCCTCGCGGCGCCCGCCTGCCCGACGATAGCAGCGTGATCCGCGGCCGCCTGTGGAACGGGCTGTCGTACTACGTGCGCGCCAACCACGAGCCCCGCCGGCGCGCCGAGCTGCGCCTGGTGGTGAACGCGGGCTCCATCCTGGAGGACGAGGACCAGCGCGGGCTGGCGCACGTGGTGGAGCACATGGCCTTCAACGGCACCACGCACTTCGCCAAGAACGAGCTGGTGGACTACCTGGAGGGCGTGGGCATGCGCTTCGGGCCCGACATCAACGCCTACACCAGCTACGACGAGACCGTGTACATGCTCACCCTGCCCACGGACAGCGCGGGGGTGCTGGACACGGGGATGCAGATCCTGCAGGACTGGGCCACGGGCATCACCTTCGACACGGCGGAGGTGCGCAAGGAGCGGGGCGTGGTGGTGGAGGAGTGGCGCCTGGGCCGGGGCGCCGCGGCCCGCGTGCAGGAGCGCCAGATGCCGGTGCTGTTCCGCCGCTCGCGCTACGCCAGCCGCAGCCCCATCGGCGACCCCGAGGTGGTGCGCCGCGCGCCGGTGGCGGCCATCGAGCGATTCTACCGCACCTGGTACCGCCCCGAGCTGATGGCGGTCGTGGCCGTGGGCGACTTCGACCCGAAGGCGATGGAGGCCAAGATCCGCACCTCGTTCGCCTGGATCGCGCCCAGCGCCAAGCCCCGGCCGCGCGAGCGCTTCTCGGTGCCCGGCCACGAGGGCACGCGCTACGCCGTGGCCAGCGACGCCGAGCTCACCTCGGCGATGGTGACGCTGGTGCACACCACGCCTTCGCACGTGCGGCGCACGGCGGGCGAGTACCGCCGCGCCATCGTGGAGTCGCTGTACAGCGGGATGCTGAACGAGCGGCTGAACGAGCTCACCCAGCGCCCCGGGGCCCCCTTCCTGGGCGTGTCGTCCTTCTCGGGCTCGCTGGTGCGCCCCGTGAACGCGGCCATGCTCACGGCCGAGGCGTCCGAGAACGGGGTGGAGCGGGCACTGGCGTCCCTGCTCACCGAGGCGCAGCGGGTGGCGCGGCACGGCTTCACGGAGGGGGAGCTGGCGCGCGAGAAGGCCAACCAGCTCCGGAGCTGGGAGCAGATCTTCGCCGAGCGCGACAAGGCCACCTCGGGCCAGTTCGCCGGCGGCTACGCCTCGCACTACCTGTACGGCGGCCCGCTGCTGGACCTGGCGACGGAGTACCGGCTGCAGCAGGCGTACCTTCCCGGCGTGTCGCTGGACGAGGTGAACGCCCGCGCCCGGGAGCTGCTGGGCACCCGCGACCGCACCGTGATGGCCAGCGTGCCCGCCAAGCCCGGCGTTCGCGTGCCCGACGAGGCGCGCCTGGCCGCCGTGGTGGACTCGGTGCGCCGCGCCGACGTGCAGCCGTACCGCGAGACGGACTCCGGCGCGGCGCTGATGGCCACCCTGCCCGCCCCCGGCCGCGTGGTGAGCGAGACGCGCATCCCCGAGGCGGGCGTCACGCGCTGGACGCTTTCCAACGGCGCCCGCGTGGTGCTGCGCCCCACGGACTTCCGCGCGGACGAGATCCTGTTCATCGGGCGCGCCCCCGGCGGCACCTCGCTGGTTCCCGACTCGCTGTGGCTGGACGCGCAGACGGCGACGGCGGCGGTGCAGGTGGGCGGCGTGGGGACGCTCTCCGTGGTGGACCTGCAGAAGCGCCTGTCCGGCAAGGCGGCCAGCGTGGGCACGGACATCGACGAGCTGGCGCAGGGCGTCTCGGGCTACGCGGCGCCGCGCGACGTGGAGACGATGTTCCAGCTCGTGCACCTGTACTTCACGCAGCCGCGGCGCGACAGCTCGGCGTGGGAGGCGTACCGCGAGCGCGCCCGCGAGTCGTTCCGCAACCGCGGCGCCAGCCCCGAGGGGGCGTTCGTGGACAGCATCCAGAAGGTGCTCTCGCGCGACGACCCCCGGGGCCGGCCGCTGACGCCCGCCTCGTTCGACAGCCTGCGCCTGGACCGGGCGCTGGAGGTGTACCGCCGCCGCTTCGCCGACGCGGGGGGCTTCACCTTCTACCTGGTGGGCAACTTCTCGCCCGACTCGGTGCGCCCGCTGGTGGAGCGCTACCTGGCCAGCCTGCCCGCCACGGGCGCGCACGAGACCTGGCGCGACCGCGGCGTACGCCCCCCCACGGGCGTGGTGCGCCGCACGGTGCGCCGCGGGCTGGAGCCCAAGGCGCGCACGGAGCTGGTGTTCACGGGCGGGATGGAGTTCTCGCGCGCCTCGGGCGTGGCGCTGCGGGCGCTCTCGGACGTGCTGGAGATCCGCCTGCGCGAGCGGCTGCGCGAGGACCTGGGCGGCACCTACGGCGTGGGCGTGGGCGCCTCGTCGCAGCGCGACCCGGCGCCCATGTACCGCGTGTCCATCGACTTCGGCGCCGATCCCGGGCGGCTGGACGAGCTGACGCGCGTGGTCTTCCAGCAGATCGAGCTGCTGAAGCGCGACGGGCCCACGCCGCAGGAGCTGGACAAGGTGCGCGAGGAAATGCGCCGCGAGAAGGAGATCAGCCTGCGCGACAACGGCTGGTGGACCATGCAGCTCGTGAGCTACGACCGCCTGGGATGGGACCTGCGCTCCATCACCGACGCCGCGGACGCCCCCGCCCCCGTTACCGCCGAGCTGGTGCGCCAGGCCGCGCGCCGGTACCTCGATCCGCAGAGCTACGTGCAGGTGTCGCTGCTGCCGGAACGGTAGGGACCCCTCAAGAGGCCCTCACCCGACGGCCTGCGACCCGCCAGGCTCGCACGCAGGCGGGAGTAGGGAAGTGCTTCCGGGCTCCGCGCGGATAGAAATGCCTCCAGTCGGGACCGGGACGGGTGGTCGGCGGATTTCTACGGGTTGTGGACAAGTGCCTTCGCGCACGCCACTTTGCAGATGCGCGGGCAGCGCGGGGGCGCCAACGGAGCGTCGCCGGGTGTCGTTCGATCGGTGGCCCGCGCGTGCTTGACGAGCATCCACCCCGGCAGGAGCGCGGCGCATGCATCCCAACGAAGAGCTGGTCCGGAGGCTGTACGACGCGCTGAACGCGCACGACGCGGCGGCGATGACGGCCTGCTACGCGCCCGACGCGGTGTTCAGCGACCCGGCGTTCGGCGAGCTGGCGGGCGCGGAGGTGGGGGCCATGTGGAGCATGCTGTGCTCGCGCGGCAAGGACCTGCGCGCGACGGTGGATGCCGTGCGCGCCGACGACGAGACGGGCAGCGCCGAGTGGGAGGCGCGCTACACCTACTCCGGCTCGCGCCGCCCGGTGCACAACGTCATCTCGGCCACCTACCGCTTTCGCGACGGGCTGATCGTGGAGCACCGCGACAGCTTCGACCTGTGGAAGTGGATGGGCCAGGCGCTGGGCCCCGCCGGCACGCTCCTGGGCTGGACCCCGGTCATGCAGGCCCGCGTGCGCGGTGGCGCCCGCGCCGCCCTGAGCAGCTACATCGGCCGCCAGCCGGAGCCCCAGCCCGTCGCCTGAGGCCGATCGCACGATGCACGGAGGCCGATCCCGAACTCGGCCTCCGGCACCCGATGGATTCGGCGGTGCACACGGACGGCCGGCGGCGGGCTTCGTTCCTACGGCGGCCCCGGGTTTCGACCCCGAGGGCGAGCGCGCTGACCGATGCACGTCCATCGAGGAAGTGTCGGGATGGCTTCGGATGAAACAGAAGCGGGGGATGCGCACCGGAGCGCATCCCCCGCTTCTCATCCTGCGCCCCTGCCCTGGACGTCGTCGGCCGGACGAACCCCGCAATCCACAGAAGCGACCGGCTACGTGCCCTTCCGCCGGTGGTGCGTGACGTCGTTGTGGATGATCGTGCCGACCAGGGCCAGGCCGATGACGGCGGCGATCAGGAAGAGCACGGTCGCCAGCGCGGGATAGCCCAGCAGCGTGTAGCGCGTCGGAATGCGCATGATCATGGCGGCGCCCATGATGAGCGCGGCGATGATCACGCCCATGGCGATGCGGTTGCTGATCTTCTGCATGCCGGCCAGCACCCACGTCTCCTCGGGCACGCGGATGCGCAGCTCGAACTCGTTGGCGGCCACGCGGTCCAGCACCTGGTTCACGCGGTGCGGTAGGCGCTGCACGAAGTCGTTCATCTCCAGCACGTTGGCGAAGAGCGCGGCGGGAGATGCGCTCTTCAGCAGGCGCCGCTGCATGAGCTGTGTGGCGTTGCGGCGGATGGCGGAGTTGGGGTCGAAGCCCGGCTCCAGCGTGCGGCCCACCTGGTCCAGCGCCAGCAGCGCGCGCCCCAGCATGGTCATCTCCACCGGCAGGCGCAGCCCGCACTCGGCGGCCCGGCGCGCCACCTCCAGCATCACCAGCCCCACCTGCAGGCGGCCCGACGAGGCGCCCGCGTGGTAGCGCGCGGTAAGGTCCACGCTGCCGCGGATGAAGTCGTCGCGGCGGAACTCGGCGCGCGTCTCGCCGAACGCGATGGCCGCCTGCGCCGCCTCCTCGCCGCGGCCCTCGCTGATGGCCAGCACCAGCCGCAGCAGCCGCTCCTGCAGCTCGGGCCCCAGGTGGCCCACCATCCCCAGGTCGATCAGCGCCAGGCGCCCGTCGTCGGTGATGAAGACGTTGCCGGCGTGCGGGTCGGCGTGGAAGAAGCCGTCCACCAGGATCTGCTTGAGGTAGGCGTCGAACAGCTCGTCCGCCAGCGCGGCGCCGTCCAGCTCCATGCGCGCCAGGGGCGAGAGCGCGGTGATCTTGCGGCCGCGCACGTACTCCATGGTCAGCACGCGCCCCGAGGTGTAGCCGTCCACGGGCGTGGGCACCACGATGCGCTCGAACTCGGCGAGGTTGGCGGCCAGCGTGGTGAGGTTGTCGGCCTCGCGCCGGTAGTCCAGCTCCAGCAGCAGCCCGCGGCGCAGCTCCTCCAGCACGCGCCCGAACTCGTACTGGCGGCCGGCCTGGGTGTGGCGGTCGGCGAACTGGGCGATCTCGGCCAGCGCGTCCAGGTCGGCCACGATGCGCTCGCGCACGCCCGGGCGCTGCACCTTGACCGCCACCTCGCGCCCGTCGCGCAGCGCGGCCCGGTGCACCTGCCCCAGGGACGCCGCCGCGATGGGCTCGCGGTCGAAGCGCGCGAACGCCTTGGACAGCCGCACCCCCAGCTCGGTGGTGACGATCGTCTCCACCTCGTCCCACGCGAACGGCTCCACGCGGTCCTGCAGCCGCGCCAGCGCCGCCGCCCACGAGGGGGGCACCAGGTCGGGGCGGGTGGAAAGGAGCTGGCCCAGCTTGATGAAGGTGGGCCCCAGGCGCTCCAGGTCGTCCGCCAGGTCGGTGGCTTCGGGCGGCGGGGCCTCGGCCGCGGCATTGGCGGCCTCGTCCAGCGCGTCCTCCAGCCCCGCGCTGCGCACGGCGTCGCTGCGGCCGTACTTGAAGAGCATGCGGGCCAGCTCGCGATACAGCTTCAGGTGCTCGGGATTGAGCGAGATCCCCATCTTCCGTCCCTCTCCGGTGGCCGGCCCCGCGCGGCGGGGCGCCGTCGTCCGCCCGGGCCGGCCTCGCGGCGGCCCACGCAAATGCCGGCGACGAAAGCACGAAGCGTGCTTGCGGCCCCCGACGGCGTTTTGGGGAGATCTGCGATGCCCGGCGCGCGGCTGGGGACTGAGTTCCGCCGACGTGGATCGGTCCGTCGCCAAGGGCGGCGCCGGAAGAAGATCCCGCGCCGCCTCCGCGCATCACCCCGCCCCGTCCCGTTGTCCGCCGCCTGAGCGGTGCCCACGGGGGGCGGGGTTTTCTTCGATGGCAGCCCCAGGTGTCCAACCCGAGGCGGAGCGCGGCACCGAGCCTCACCTCCGCTCCACCGAGGACCGATCACCCGCCCCTCGCATTCGCTCTCCCCCGCTCCAAACGTTCGATCTACCCGTCCGTACTCGCCAGACTCCTCCGCCAACGTCCCTTCACCTTCCCACGTAGGTCGAACGCCGACAAATCGTTAGACCGTTGCGGATGGATGGGGGAACCCCGCGTGGAAACGTCATGCGCGCGGGAACGGGCTAGAGTTTGTCCGCGGGCGTGCCGAACGGCCGACCGAACGAAACCCTTGACATGACCGTTGCCAATACGTATTAACTACTTCACTCGCCAATACGTATTAGCAACTCCGGGCAGATGACTCCGCGCAGCCACGCATCCCGCTCCATCACCACGCACGACGTCGCCGCCCACGCCGGGGTCAGCCAGGCGACGGTGTCGCTGGTGCTGGGCGGCAACCCGCGGGCGCGGGTGGCGCAGGCCACGCGCGAGCGGGTGGTGCGGGCGGCGCGGGACCTTGGGTACCGGCCCAACATCGTGGCGCGCAGCCTGGTGCGGGGCCGCAGCTACACCATCGGCGTGGTGGTGCCGGAGCTGTCGAACCCCTTCTTCCTGGACGTGGTGTCGGGCATCCAGAAGGTGGCGGTGGAGGCGGGGTACGCCGTGCTGCTGTGCGACGCCCGCGACACCTCGCCCGGGCGCCACCTGGAGGCGCTTCGCGGGCGCCAGGTGGACGGCATCGTGATCGACGCCCTGGGCGCCGAGTCGCTGCCGGCCGACGCGCTGGACGGGCTGGAGGTGGTGCTGGTGGACGAGCCCAGCGAGCGCTGGCCGGGCGTGGCGAGCGACGCGCCGGGTGCGGGCCGCCTGGCCGCCGAGCACCTGCTGGGCCTGGGCCACCGCCGCATCGCCTTCGTGGGCCCCGCCACCGACGTGCACACCTTCCGCATGCGCGAGCGCGGCTTCGTGGCGCGGCTTCGGGAAGACGGAATCTCCCTCCCGTCCGACTGGCTCCGCCGCGCGCAGCCCTCCATCGCCGCCGGGCAGGCGGCCATGCGGGCGCTGCTGGCAATGAAGGACGGCCGCCCCACCGCCGTCTTCTGCGCCAACGACCTGCTGGCGCTGGGGGCGCTGAAGGCCTGCCTGGCCGCCGGCGTCCGCGTGCCCGCCGAGATGTCGCTGGTGGGCTGCGACGACATCGAGCTGGCCCGGGTGGTGACGCCGGAGCTGACCACCGTGGCCGTGCCGGCCCGCGAGCTGGGCGCCCGCGCCGCCCGCATCCTGCTGCGCCGCCTGGAGAAGCCGTCCGAGCCGCACAAGCCCCAGAAGCCGCTTCCCGTGCGCCTGGCCGTGCGCGGAACGACCGCCCGACCCCAACCGGAAACCGAGCGCTGATGCGCCACGCCACCATCACCGGCACCGGCAGCCACGTGCCCGCGCGCGTGCTGACCAACGCGGACCTTTCCGCCATGCTGGGCGAGGACGTGGACCCCTTCGTCCGCGGCACGCTGGGCATCCGCGAGCGCCACGTGTGCGGGCCAAACGAGTCCACCGCCGACCTGGCGCAGGCCGCCGCCCTGCGCGCGCTGGAGGACGCCGGCATCACCGCGGCCGACGTCGACCTCCTGATCGTATCCACCGACACGCCCGAGTACGTCTCCCCCGCCACCGCCTCGGTGCTGCACGGACGGCTGGGGATGGCCGGCCGCACCGGCACCTTCGACGTGAACAGCGCCTGCGCCGGCTTTGCGACGGCGCTGGACGTGGCGTGGAAGTACCTGCGTGCCGACGAGCGCTACTCGCGCATCCTGGTGGTCGCCGTCTACGCCATGTCGCGCTACCTGGACTACGCCGACAAGAAGACGGCCACCATCTTCGCGGACGGCGCCGGCGCGGTGGTGGTGGAGGCGTCCGACGCGCCGGGCATCCTGGCGTCCGAGCTGTTCGCGGACGGCTCGCTGTCGCACGGCATGGGCATCTTCGCGGGCGGGACCGCGGAGCCGGTGACGGACGCCGTGCTGCGCGAGGGCTACCGCAACCGGCTGCGCTTCGTGGAGAAGTATCCCAAAGAGGTGAACGAGGAAGGGTGGCCGCGCATCGCCCGCAGCGTCCTCGAACGCGCCGGGGCCACGGTGGACGAGGTCGACCTCTGGCTGTGGACGCAGGTGAACCGCTCCACCATCGAGGTGGTGATGGACCGCCTGGGGCTGGGGATGGCCAAGGCGCACACGGTGATGGACAAGTGGGGATACACGGGCAGCGCGTGCCTGCCGATGGCCCTGGACGACGCCGTGAAGGCGGGCCGGCTGAAGGAGGGCGACCTGGTCGTCCTCACCGGATCGGGCGCCGGGCTCTCGATGGGATGCGTGGCGCTGCGCTGGAGCACCGCCGGGGTCGCCGCCCATGTCTGAGACCGTCGCCACCCTGTTCGTGGAGCGCGTGGCCCGCTACGGCGACCGGCCGGCCCTGCGCGTGCTGGCGGCCGGCGGCGCGCCCGCGGACGCCGTGGTCACCTGGCGCGAGTGGGGCGCGGCGTCCATGGCCTTCGCCGCCGCGCTGGTGGACGCGGGGCTGCGCCCGGGCGAGTGCGTCGCGGTGCTCGCGGGCAACGGCATCGTGTGGCCCGTGGCGGACCTGGGAATCGTGCTGGCCGGCGGCGTGAGCGTGGGCCTCTATCCGACGAGCCCCGCCGCCCAGCTCCGCGGCATCGTCGCCGACTCCGGCGCCGCCATCGCCGTCGCCGACTCCGCCGCCCATGTGGCGACGCTCGCGGAGGTGCAGGCGCACGTCCCCGGGCTCCGCACCATCATCCTCCGCGCGTCCGACCCGTCCGTCGACACCGCCGCTTCCATCGACGCCGTCGCCTCCACGGGCCCGCGATCCGACGACGCGGTTTCGGTCGCCGTCGACGCGACGGCCGGCCGGGAGCCCGCGGGCGAGGTGATCGGCTGGGATGCGTGGATGGACCGCGGGCGCCGGTTTCTCCGCGGCGATGCGGGGGCCGAGCTGGAGCGGCGGATCACGGCGGGGAAGGCGGAGGACGTGGCGATGCTGGTCTACACCAGCGGATCCACGGGCGAGCCGAAGGGGGCCATGATCCCCCACCGCTACCTGCTGGACAGCGCGCTGAGCATCCAGCAGGCGCTGGGGCTGGACGAGCGCGACACCTCGCTGTCGTTCCTGCCCTTCTGCCACGGCGCCGAGCGGGTGTTCGGGCTGTACACGCGCATCGTCTGCGGGATGGAGGCGGGGCTGGTGGCGGACCACGCACGGGTGTGGGAGGCGGCCCGCGCCTTCTCGCCCACGGTGTTCGGGGGCCTTCCAAGGTTCTTCGAGAAGACCTACGACCTTCTGCGCGCGGAGCACGAAGCCGCGGAGGGGGAGGAGCGCGCGCGCTGGGACCGCACCGTGGCGCTGGGCCGTGCGCGCGTGGGCCTGCGCGAGCGGGGGCAGCCCGTGCCCGAGCACGTGGAGGCCGAGTGGCGCGAGGCCGGCGGCCCCGTGTTCGCCCGTGCCCGCGCCCTCTTCGGCGGCCGCGTGCGACGAGCGACGAGCGGCGGCGCGCCCCTTCCGCGCGAGGTGGCGGAGTATCTCGATGCGGTCGGCCTTCCCGTCCTCGGCGCCTACGGGCTCACCGAGCACCTGTGCGTGGCCTTCAACCGGCCGGACGCCTGCTCGCTGGACGCCGCCGGCCCGCCCATGCCCGGCACGGAGATCCGCATCGCCGCCGACGGCGAGATCCTGGTGCGCCGCGGCGGATTGACCTTCGCCGGCTACCGCGGGCGGCCGGCGGAGACGGCGGCGAGCTTCACCGCGGACGGCGAGTGGCTGCTGACGGGCGACCTGGGCGAGCTGGACGCCCGGGGAATGCTGCGCGTGACGGGCCGCAAGAAGGAGCTGATCGCGCTCTCCGGCGGCAAGAAGGTGGCGCCGCTGCCCATCGAGGCCAGGCTCGGCGCCCACCCCTGGATCGGCCGCGTGGTGCTGCACGGCGAGGGGCGGCGCTTCATCTCCGCCCTGGTCGTCCTCCGCCAGGCCGCGGTGGAGTCGTGGGCGCGGCAGACGGGGATCGTGGGCGGGTGGACGGAGCTGCTGGAGCATCCAGAGATCCGCCGCCACGTGCAGCATGCGCTGGACGAGGTGAACGCCGAGCTGTCGCCGCCCGAGCGCGTGCGCCGCTTCGCGCTGCTGGAGCGCGACCTGTCGCCCGAGGCGGACGAGCTGACGCCCACGCTGAAGGTGAAGCGCACCGTGGTGGCCGAGCGACACCGCGACACCCTGGACGCCCTCTACCTGTGACGCGCCCCCCCATGACCCGCCGCCTGGCGCTCGCCGCCCTCGCCGGCTCCGCGCTGCTGATCGCGGCCAGCTACGCCACCGCCGTCCTGCCGGGGGGAGCGCCGCCCGCCGCCGGCTGGGGCATGGCCCTGGGGATTCCGGCGACGCTCGTCTCCCTGATGATCCTGGGCGCGGCGCGGCCGGGGCAGGGCATCGGACGGCTGGCGTGGCCCTTCGCCTTCGTGGGCGGCGCGCTCGTCCTGGGCTTCGGGCTGGCGCTGGCGCTCCCGGCGGACGAGGCGGCCGGCGTCCCCCTCTACCTCGGCCTGCCGCTCCGCGCTGCCGTCATCCTCTACGGAATCGGCCTGATGCCCATCGCCGTGCTGCCCGTTGCGTACGCGCTCACCTTCTCGACCCAGACGCTGTCGCAGGCCGACATCGACCGCGTGCGCCTGGCCGGCGAGGCGTGGGCCCGCGGCCGCGCTTCCGTCGCGTCCGCGGATTCGGCCGGAGGCGGCGCCCACGGGAGCGTTTCGGTCGATTCCACCACCGCGTCCCAGGATGACGAGCTGGCCGCGGCGGCCGGGACGGTGGGGCGATGATCGCGATGACGATGCTCGCCCCCGCGCCCGCGACCCCCGCGCTGCCGGTGGAGTCGCACCCGGCCATCGTGTGGGTGGCGCTGGCGTACTTCGCCGTGGTGGCCGCGATCAGCGTGTGGGCCAGCCGGCGGACGCGCACCGCAAAGGACTTCTTCGTGGCGGGGCACGGCATCGGGCTGGTGGCGCTCACGGTGGCGTCGGTGTCCACCAGCGTGTCGGGCTTCGCGTTCATCGGCGGGCCGGGGCTCATCTACAGCATCGGGCTGGGGGCCATGTACATCGTGCTGCCCGCCTCCGTCACCAACGTGATGGGCGCCTGGGTGCTGGCCAAGCGGATGCGTCTGCTGGGCGAGGCGCGAGGCCTGATCACCGTGCCCGACGCCATCGGGGCGCGCTACCGCTCGCCGGCCGCGCAGGCGCTGTCGGGCATCGCCATCCTGGTGGGCATCGTGGGCTACATGGCCACCAACGCGCTGGCGATGGGCGTGGTGATCGACGCGCTGTTCGGCATCGGGATCGGCTGGGGGATCTGGATCGGGATGGGCGTCACGCTGGCCTACTCGGTGGCGGGTGGCATCCTGGCGGGCATCTACGTGGACGTCTTCCAGGGCACGCTGATGGCGCTGGCCTCGGTGCTCGTCTTCCTCTTCGTGCTGAAGGTGGGCGGGGGGATGACGGGGATCAGCCACCGCATCCTGTCCGTGGACCCGGCCTTCCTGGGCCCGTGGGGCAAGATCACCCCCCTGGCCGCGCTCTCGTTCTTCTTCGTGTTCGCCGTGGGCTCGCTGGGCCAGCCGCAGGGCGTGCACAAGTACTACATGCTGCGCGATCCTCTGCAGCTGCGCTGGTATCCCCTGCTCAAGACGCTGGGCCTGATCCTCGTCCTGTTGCTGTACTTCGGCGTGGGCGTGGGCGTGAAGTCGCTGGTGGCCGGCGGGGCCATGCCCGCCCTGCGCGCGCCGGACGAGGCGACGCCCGCCTTCCTGCTGCGCTTCACCCCGGTCGTCCTCGCGGCCGTCGTCTTCAGCGGCGTGGCGGCGGCGACCATGAGCGCGGTGAACTCGTTCATCAACATCGGCGCGGCGGTGGTCACGCACGACCTGCCCGTGGCGCTCGGGAGAAGGCTGTCGAACGAGCTGCGCTGGGGCCGCATCAGCACCGTGGTGATCGCCATCGCGGCGGCGGCGCTGGCGCAGGTGTCGGGATCGATGGTGGCGTTCCTGGGCATCTTCGGCTGGGGGCTGTTCGCCTGCACGCTGGTGCCGGCGCTCGCCATCGGGCTCAACTGGGACGGCGCCACCCGCGAAGGGGCGCTGGCTTCCATCGGCACGGGGCTGGTGCTCACGCTCTGCTTCGAGACGATGTCGTACCTGAAGGTCTACAGCTTCCCGGCCGGGGTCACGGTCTCCGGCCTGTCTCTGGTGGCGTCGATCCTGGTGTTCTTCGCGGTGTCGTGGCTCACGCGCGGCGGCCGGGGGAGCGAGATCGACCCCGACGTGCGCCTGGTGATGGAGGTCTGATGCGCTTCGACGAGCTGGCGCCGGGCATGTCGGCGTCGTTCAGCAAGACGGTGACGGAGGCGGACGTCGTCATGTTCGCCGGCGTCACGGGCGACTTCAACCCCGTGCACGTGGACGCCGTGGCGGCCGAGCGCTCGCGCTTCGGCGGGCGCATCGCGCACGGGATGCTGTCCGCGAGCTTCGTTAGCACGGTGCTGGGCACGCGCCTGCCCGGCCCCGGCACCGTCTACCTGTCGCAGTCGCTGCGCTTCACGGCCCCCGTGCGCATCGGCGACACGGTGACGGCGCGCGTGGAGGTGGCCGAGGTGATGGCGGCCAAGCGCCGCGTACGGCTGCTGACCACCTGCGCCAACCAGCGCGGCGAGACGGTGGTGGAGGGCGAAGCCCTCGTGATGGTCCCGGAGGAGGAAGCGTGAGCTCCGGGCGACCCGGCGGGGAGCGCGCCCCGCCCCCGGAGTGCAGCACGGGCGGCGCTCCTCGCGCCGCCAGCGTTCCCACCCGCGCGCGCCCTTCCGGCGCGCGCACGCCCCACAACCATGGAGCCCGTTCCATGACCCGCACCATCCCGCGCGCCTCCTGGCGCGCACTGCTCCTGCTGGCGCTCTCGCTGCTGCTTCCCTCCCTGGCCGCCGCGCAGGGCGGCGCCGAGGTCCGGGGCACCGTGGCCGGCCCCGACGGCCGGGCCGTCGCCGGCGCGCAGGTGTCCGTGGTGGGCGCCCGCCAGATGGCCGTCACCAACCAGCTCGGCGCCTTCTCGCTGTCCCGCGTGCCCGCCGGCCCGCACACGCTGCGGGTGAGCGCCCCCGGCTTCCGCACCGCCACGCAGGCCGTCACCGTCACCGACGGCGTGCCCGCCCTGGCCGCGGTGGCGCTCACGACCGACCCCGTGCAGCTGGACGGCGTGGTGGTCTCGGCCTCGCGCCGCGCCGAGCGCATCACGGACGCGCCGGCCACCATCACCCGCATCGGCAGCACCGAGCTGGCGAACTCGGTGGGCAACTCGTTCGCGGGCGCGCTGAAGAACGTGAAGGGCCTGGACTTCATCCAGACGGGGATGACGAGCATCGCCATCAACGCGCGCGGCTTCAACTCGTCGTTCAACAACCGCATGCTGATGCTGGAGGACGGCCGCGTCTCGGTGCTTCCCGAGAACGGGCTGCCGGTGGGCCAGCTCACGGCGACGCCCAAGGTGGACCTGGCGGGCATCGAGGTGCTGGTGGGACCGGGCGCCGCGCTGTACGGCGCCGACGCCTCGGGCGGCGTGCTGTCGCTGCAGACCAAGGACCCGCGCCAGTTCCCGGGCCTGACGGTGGAGGCCTCGGGGGGCAGCCGCACCTACCACGACGTGCAGGCGCGCTACGCCGGCGTGGCGGGCAGCTTCGGCTACAAGGCCTCGGGCGAGTTCCAGGAGGCCAACGACTGGAGCAACTACCTGCGCTACGGCGCCGTGCGCGAGGACTCGCTGGCCATTCCCATCGACTGGCACTCGCGCGTGGCGCGGGGCACGGCGGGCGTGGCGTACTACGCCGGCGCGTCCAAGCTGGAGCTGAACGGCGGCGCCAGCGTCACCGACGGCGTGGGCCAGACCAACGTGGGACGCAACCAGCTCCGCGGGTGGAAGTACAACTTCGCCCAGGCGCGCTTCAGCACTCCGCACCTGTTCCTGAACGCCTATCGCGCCCAGTCGCAGTCCGGCACCTCGTTCGCGCTGAACCGCTACGCCGACGCGCAGACGCAGCACCCCGCCTTCAGCCCCGACAGCCTGCGCATGCTGTCGGACTGGCCCAGCGACGGGCGCATGCTGGCGGCCGAGTTCCAGCACAACTTCAGCATCCCGCAGCTCCTGAACACCAACCTGGTGTGGGGGGCGCAGTACCGCCGCGACCAGGTGAGCAGCGCCCGCCAGTGGCTGACGGACCGCCAGACGGGCAAGGACGTCTCCATCCGGCAGGTCGGCGCCTACGCGCAGAGCACCACGCGGGTCATGCCGTGGCTGGACGCCATCCTGTCCGCCCGGCTGGACGACCACCAGAACTACGACCGGCAGTTCTCGCCCAAGGCCGGCCTCGTCTTCAAGCCCCGCGAGGGCCAGGCGCTGCGCCTGACGTACAACCGGGCCTTCAAGTCGCCCACCATCCTCCAGACCAACTTCTTCATCCCGGACTGGACGTCGATCATCTCCATCTACGGCAACACGCGCGGCTTCACGGTGAAGAACGCGGCCGGCACCACGGTGGCCATGTACGACCCGCTGCAGCCGGAGCGCAACACCACCTGGGAGGCGGGCTACAAGGGCATCTTCGGGAACCGCTTCTTCGTGGACGTGGCGGGCTACCGGTCGCGCTACGAGCACTTCCTGAGCCCGCTGGCCGTCATCAGCAACCCCTTCGCGGGCGCCGCGGCCACCTTCGCGTACGATGCGGACGGCAACAAGATCGTGAACCCCGCCGGCATCGCGCCCATCACGCTCATCTACTACAACCTAGGCGCGGCGCGGCTGCACGGAACGGACGCGGGCTTCAGCTACATCCTGGACCGCCACGTGTCGGCCCGCGCCAACGTGTCGCTGCTGCAGCTGGACAAGGTGGAGGTGCCGGCCGGCCGCGAGGAGGCCACCTCGCTGAACGCCCCCGCCACCAAGTACACGCTGGGCCTGGACTTCAACGACGTCGCCGCGCCGCGCGGCAGCGTGCTTGGCGGGCTCACCCTGCGGCACGTGAACCGGTACTACTTCCGCTCGGGCATCAACATGGGCCAGCTTCCCAACTTCACGGCCGCAGACGTGAGCGTGGGCTACAAGCTGCCGCGGTACAACACGTTGGTGAACCTGAGCGTCAGCAACCTGTTCTCGTGCACGGGCGCCTTCACCTACGCCTCGTCGCTGCCCGCGGCCGACCCGCGCCGCACCACGGACCCGCTGAACAAGAACCCCATCTCCGAGGACCGCTCCTGCGGCTTCAACAAGAAGCACGCGGAGATGATCAACATGCCCGCCATCGGCAGCATGGTCTTCCTGGGCCTGCAGTTCCAGACGCGGTAGCATGACCCCCCGGGAGCGCCGGCCTGACCGCCGGCGCTCCCCATTCGTTCTGGACAGATCCGCGCGATGAGAAAGCAGAGGTGTCGCGGGGTGTCTCATGCCGGCGGTACCTCGGGCAGCCCCCGAATCTGCGCGATCGCGATCGACGTGAGTCGTTGGATGCAGGACAGGGAAGCACATCCCCAAGGCAGGGCGCAGTCCACTGTCCCCCCACGAACGGAGGCGCTCCAGATGATCCGACCGTCGGCTGCCGTGCTCGTGCTCGCGTCCCTGCTCGCCGCCGCCTGCGCGGACGCGCCCACCGCTATCGATCGGGCCGCGCCGGTGCGCGGGCCGGCGAAGGTGACGGCGTCCGCGGCGGGCGGGTGGGTGTACGGCAGCTACACCAACGCGTACGGCTCGCGCGCGTACCAGCTCTGGGTGCCGGCGGGGTACACCGGCGCCACGGCGGTGCCGCTGATGGTGATGATGCACGGATGCCAGCAGACGCCCGCCGACTTTGCCGCCGGCACGCGCATGAACCAGATCGCGGACGCGCGCGGCTTCCTGGTCCTGTATCCGCAGCAGTCGGTGTTCGCCAACGCCAGCTCGTGCTGGAACTGGTTCTACATCGCCAATCAGGTGCGCGGCAGCGGCGAGCCCTCCATCATTGCGGGGATGATCGACGCGGTGAAGGCGGGCTACGACGTGGACGCGGCGCGGGTGGGCGCCGCCGGCATCTCCGCCGGCGCGGCGATGTCCACGGTGCTGGCGTGCACGTATCCCGACAAGGTGCGGAAGGTGGCCAGCTCGGCCGGGCTGATGTACGGCGCCGCCACCACCAGCATCGGCGGGGTGAACGCCATGACGTACGGCAGCATCTACGATCCCACGGCCGAGGGCACGGACTGCTACAACCGCATGGGATCGAACCGGCGCACCATCCCCGTGCTCGTCTTCCAGGGCACGGCGGATCCGTACGTGAACCCGCTGAACGCCACCCAGACCGTCGGCCAGTGGACGCAGACCGCCGACCTGACCACCGACGGCGCCGACAACGGCAACGTGGACGCGACGGCCGACGCCACCGTGAGCGGAACCGCCTGCCGCGCCTACACGCAGTCCGACTACCGCAGCTCCACCACCGGCGCGACGGTCGTGCGGAAGTACCTGGTCAGCGGCCTGGGCCACGCCTGGTCCGGCGGAAGCACCGCCGGCCCGTACAGCGACCCCTGCGGCCCCGACGCCAGCACCCTCATCGCCAACTTCTTCGGCTTCTAACGTCGGAGGAGGACGGGCATCGGTGAGCTGGCGACGCGCCCCCTCCGCGCTTGCACGACTCGCCGTCAGCCGAATCCCGGGAGGTTGGACGAGGACCATCGCCGCACGCCACCCCCACGTGCGTGCCGCGCGGCGACCCGATCCGGCGCGGAGCCAGACTCCGACGGAGGCTTCGCGCAGTCGTTGCCGCGGTTTCGACCGCCCGGGCTGGGGAAGGCGCCGTCCGGCCCATCTCACGGAACGTCGGCGGCATCGGGCCAGGGACGTACGACCACCCACCACCACAACCACCACGCACGCACATGATGATCGACAGCGCAGCGGACAGGCTTCTCGATCCTCCCGCCATCCACGCGTCCGCGGCGGGCGCGGGGCGGGTGGAGTGGGCGACGTACCAGGGCCCGGCGGGCACCCGGCGGTATCGGATCTATCTGCCGGCAGGCTACGATCCGTCGCACAAGGCGCCGCTGGTGCTGATGCTGCACGGCTGCACGCAGGACCCCGACGACTTCGCCCGCGGCACGCGCATGGACGCCGTGGCGGACGAGAGCGGCGTGCTGCTGGTGTATCCCGAGCAGCCGGCCACGGCGCAGATCCAGAGGTGCTGGACGTGGTACGACCCCGCGCAGATCGCCCGCGACGGCGGCGAGGCGGCAGTGCTGGCGGGCATCGTGGGCGAGGTGGAGGCGCACCACGCGGTGGATGCGCGCAGGGTGTACGTGCTGGGCATCTCCGCCGGCGGGTCGATGGCGGTGAACCTGGCTGCGGCGTACCCGGAGCTGTTCGCCGGCGTCGTCGCGCACTCGGGCATCGCCTACCACGCGGCCCTGGGCGTGCCGCAGGCGCTGGGGGCCATGCAGGGCAACGGGCTGGATGCGGAGCGGCTGCGCGGCGCGGCGGCACAGGTGCTGGCGCGCGGGGGCTTTCCGCCGCTGCTGGTCATCCACGGCAACGCCGACCCCGTGGTGCGCCCCGCGAACGGGCACGCGCTGGCGCGGCAGTGGGCGGACGCGCGGGGCCTCACGGCGGGCGCGGAGTCCGCGGAGACGGCCGGCGGGCTCGCCTTCCAGCGCCAGCGCTTCACGGATGCCGGGGGACACGTGCTGGTGGAGACGCTGTTCGTGGATGGTCTGGGCCACGCCTGGTCCGGCGGATCGGCGGAGGGGACCTACACCTCCGCGGCGGGCCCGGACGCGAGCCGGGAAGCCATGCGGTTCCTTCTCGCGCACCGGCGCGGCCGGCGATGACGGGCGCCCCCGCCTTTCCCGCGCGGCCCGACCCGCTGCGCTTCTGGCGGCACCAGGCGCCGGGGCGGGTGGCGCTGGTGGACCGCTCGCGCGGCGAGCGCTTCACCTATGCCGAGATGGACGCCGGGGCGGACCGCTGGGCCTCGCTGCTGCGCGGGCTGGGCATCGGGCGCGGCGGGCTGGTGGCGGTGCTGGCGGGCAACCGGCGCGAGGTGGTGGATGCCTTCCACGCCTGCGGACGCCTGGGCGCGGCGCTGCTCCCGCTCAACTGGCGGCTCTCCGCGGCCGAGCTGGCGCCCGTGCTGGCGGACGCGCGGCCCACCGTGCTGCTGGGCGAAGGCCGCTTCCGCGCGCTGGCGGAGGGCGCGCTGGGCAGCGGCGACGGGCCGCGGTGGATCGACCTGGACGACGAGGCGCCGCGCCTTCTCGCACGTGCGGGGGAGCAGGTCGCGGACGTGGACGTCGATCCCGAGGACGCGGCGCTCATCCTCTACACCTCCGGCAGCACGGGCCGTCCCAAGGGTGCCGTGCTCCCGCATCGCCAGATCCACTGGAACGCGGCGGCGACGGTCACGGGGTGGGAGCTGGGGCACCGGGACGTGGCGCCCGTCAGCACGCCGTTCTTCCACACGGGGGGATGGAACGTGTTCGCCACGCCCCTCTGGCAGCGGGGCGGCACGGCCGTGCTGTTCGACGGGTTCGACGCGGACGCCTTCTTGGACGGGCTGGCGGAGGAGGCGTGCACGGTGGCCATGGTGGTGCCCACGCAGCTCGTGATGATGGCCGAGCGGCCGTCGTGGGGGCGGCCGCTCCCCGCGCTGCGGTTCCTGATCTCCGGCGGCGCACCGTGCCCCGCCGCGCTGGCGGGGCGGACGCGCGATGCGGGATACCGCTTCCGCGAGGGATACGGGCTCACCGAATGCGGCCCCAACTGCTTCGCGATCTCGGACGAAGAAGCGGAACGGCGGCCCGGCAGCGTGGGCCTGCCGATGCCGTTCCTGGGGATGCGGCTGGACGCGGGCGGGCGCGAGGCGGATCCCGGTGAGGCGGGCGAGCTGCTGCTGCGCGGCCCGCAGATGTTCGCCGGCTACCTGCGCGACCCGGAGCGCACGGCGGAGGCGATGACGGCGGACGGGTGGCTGCGCACGGGCGACCTGGCGCGCCGCGACGCGGACGGCTACTTCACCATCTGCGGGCGGCGCAAGGAGATGTACATCTCCGGCGGCGAGAACGTCTTTCCCGGCGAGGTGGAGGCCGTGCTGGCGGACTGCCCCGGCGTGGCCGAGGCGGTGGTGGTGGGCGTGCCGGACGCGCGCTGGGGCGAGGTGGGCCGCGCCTTCGTGGTCGCCCGGCCCGACGCGCCGCTCGCCGAGGGCGCGCTGCTGGAGCACGCGCGGGCGCGGCTGGCGCGCTACAAGGTGCCGCGCTCCGTCGTCATCCTTCCGCAGATTCCCCGGCTGGGATCGGGCAAGCCCGACCGCCACGCACTCGCCCTGGTGGAGCCCGACCGATGAACGCAGCCGCCGTCGCCGCGCAGCCGCAGGCCAAGGGATCGGCCGTACGCTCCACCCTGGCCTTCGTGGCCGCGCACGGCGGGTCCGCCGCCGCCGAGCGCGTGCTGGCGCGCCTGGACCCGGACCTCCGTGCCCGCGTGCAGAGTGCCGTCGCCACGGAGGAGTTCGCGATGCCCCTCGTCCGCGCGCTGTGGAGCGCCGTGGACGCCGAGATCGGGGCGGACGAGCCGCGCTGGGCCGAGCAGGCGGGAGCGTTCTCCATCGAGTCGCTGGGCGTGCAGATGTACCGCGGCATCCTGCTCAAGAAGTCGCCCATCGAGTTCCTCACCCAGCGCGTCTCGCTGTTCCGCCTGTACTACCAGCCCGGCGACATGGAGGTGGTGGAGGAGGAGACGGGACGCGCCATCCTGCGCCTTGTGGGCTTCGACCCCGGCACCACCGTCTTCTGCCGCCGCCAGACGGGCGGCCTGCTGCGTGCCGTCGAGCTTGCCGGCGGCGTGGGCGCCACCGTGCGCCACGTGCGCTGCGCCGTGGAGGGCGACGCCTTCTGCGAGTGGGAGCTGCGCTGGCAGGTGGGAGAGACGGAAGCCACATAAGCGGTTGCGGAGTCCATGGCGACGTACGGAGCGCGAATGTGGCGCAGGCGCCCGGCGTGTGCTCGGAGTTGTATCTAAGTAGATCTGAAGGCATATTACAGAGCACCTCTGTAAACATAGTTCAGGTCTCCTTAAACCTTTTCGCCCCCATGGACCCGGTCCTCAATCCCTTTGCCCCCGGCGCCGGGTCGCGGCCCCCGGAACTCGCGGGGCGCGACCCGATCGTCGAAAGCGCCACCACCGCCTTGAAACGCGTACGGATCGGAAACCACGCGAAAGGCAAGTTCTTGCTGGGGCTGCGCGGGGTAGGCAAGACCGTGCTGCTCCGGCGCCTTCAGGAGATCGCGGAGGGCGAGACGTACCTCACGGCGTTCATCGAAGCCTCTGAGGGAAGGCGACTCTCGGACCTTCTCATCCCGGAGCTACGGACGACACTGTACCGCCTGAGCACGGTGGAGAAGGCGCGCGCGGTGGTCAACCGGGCAATGGGCGCGCTCCGTTCGTTCGCGAGCATGTTCAAGGTCGCGTATGCGGACGTTGAGTTCGGTGTGGACCCCGCCCCAGGGGACGCCGCGATCGGCGACTTGCAGGCAGACCTGCCGAACCTGATGCTGCTGGTGGGCCAGGCTGCCGGCGCAGCCGAGAGACCCGTGGCCATCTTCATCGACGAGGTACAATACCTTCAGCGGGACGAACTCAGCGCACTCATCGGAGCCCTGCACCGGGTCGCCCAGAAGAATCTTCCGCTCATCGTTCTGGGGGCCGGACTTCCCCAGCTTGCCGGCCTGGCGGGCGAGGCGAAGTCATACGCGGAGCGTCTCTTCGACTTCCCGAACATGGGGCCGCTGGGCGCCGAGGAGAGCAAGCGTGCGGTCCGCGAGCCGATCCTGCATGCCGGCAAGGAGATCACCGACAGCGCGCTGGAAGCGATCGTTCGACGGACGGGAGGCTATCCTTACTTTCTCCAAGAGTGGGGCTATCACAGTTGGGATGTCGCCGAGCGGAGCCCGATCGATGAGCGGGACGTCGAACGCGCCACGGCGAGAGCCGCCGCGAACCTGGATACCAGCTTCTTTCGGGTCCGCTTCGACCGCCTGACGCCGCGCGAGCAGGACTACCTCCGCGCGATGGCGGAACTGGGGCCCGGACCCCATCGCTCCGGCGAGATCGCCGCGAAGCTGAGCATGGAGGTCACGGACGCGGGATCCCTCCGCACGGGGCTGATCCGCAAGGGGATGATCTACGCACCGGCGCACGGAGAAACGGCCTTCACGGTGCCGATGTTCGATGACTACATGCGACGCGTCATGCCGGGGTGGGAGCCGACGACACAGACCCGGAAGAAGCGGAGGAAGAACGCAGACGAGCCGGGGTGAACCAGCGGCTCGGCCGGGACCGGCCGCGCAGCGATGGATCTCCCGCCACTTGCCGAAGCGGTTACGCAGCTCCAAGATGCACCGCCGGATCGTGTGGGCGTGCCTGCCGCGCACGCGGCGTGCATCCACCCAGCGTATGAGCCGAATCCAAACCTCCAAGACGCCCTCTGCCGCGTCCGCAAGCACGGCGGGCGTGGCATTTCCGCTGCGGGTGGGCGCCATCGACGTAGGCTCCAACGCCATCCGGCTGCTGGCGGGCGAGTTCCGCGACGCCGGGCACTTCGACACGCTGGCCGAGGAGCGCGTGGGCGTGCGCCTGGGCCACGACGTGTTCGTGAACGGCCGCCTGGCCGCACGCGCCATGGACGCCGCGGTGGAGGCCATCGCGGGCTTCCGGCTGAGGATGGAGTCGCTGGGCATCGTGCACTACCGCGCCGTGGCCACCAGCGCGGTGCGCGAGAGCCGCAACGGCGCGCTGTTCGTGGAGCGCCTGCGCGAGGAGGCGGGCGTGGAGCTGGAGGTCATCACCGGCGCGGAGGAAGCGCGCCTCGTGTACGTGGCCGTGCGCGCCCGCCAGAGCCTGGGCCGGCGAAAGTGGATATTGGTGGACCTGGGCGGCGGCAGCGTGGAGGTGTCGCTGGTGGACGGCTCGGGCATCCTGTGGAGCGAGTCGCACACCATGGGATCGGTGCGGCTGCTGGAGGAGCTGTCCGTCTCGGGCGACGAGCCGGGGCGCTTCCAGCGGCTGCTGCGCGAGTACGCGGCCACGCTGCGCATCCCCACCCTGGCCCGCCAGTGGAACCCCGCCGGGGTGATCGCCACCGGCGGCAACATCGAGGCGCTGGCGCGGCTCGCGGGCACGGCGCCGGCGGGGGGCCAGGCGGGCTCCGTGGGCGTGGACCAGCTCCAGGGCGCCATCGCGATGCTGTCGCGCCTGTCGTTCCGCCAGCGGGTGGAGCAGCTCGGGCTGCGTCCCGACCGGGCGGACGTCATCCTCCCGGCGGCGCTGGTGTACGAGCGGGTGGCGGCGCTGTCGGGGGCGGACCGCATCATCGTGCCGGGCGTGGGGCTCAAGGACGGCACGCTGATCGACCTGGTGGAGGACCTTGCCACCCACCAGGAGCACGAGGACCGCAAGGACCGGCGCGCGCTGGAAGGCGCCGTCTCGCTGGGCCGGCGCTACCTGTTCGACGAGGCGCACGCCGCCCACGTGGCGCGGCTGGCGGGCTCGCTCTTCGACCAGCTGGCGCCGCTGCACCGCATGCAGCCGGCGGACCGGCGCGTGCTGATGGCGGCGGCCGTGCTGCACGACATCGGCATCTTCGTGGGCCACAAGAAGCACCACAAGCACTCGCTCTACCTGATCTCGCAGTCCGAGATCCCCGAGTTCACCCCGCGCGAGATCGACCTGGTGGCCAACCTGGCGCGCTACCACCGCAAGGGCGTTCCCGCCGCGCACCACGAGACCTTCACCCGCCTGCCCGCCGAGGACCGCGAGCGCGTGGTGAAGCTTTCCTCCCTGCTGCGCATTGCCGATGCGCTGGACCGCGAGCACCTGCAGGCGGTGACCGCCGTCCGCGCCCGCGTCGCCAAGTCGCGCCTTTCGCTGGAGCTGGAGGGAACGGGCGACCTGCTGCTGGAACGCTGGTCCCTGCGCGCCAAGGCCGACCTGTTCACCGAGAGCTTCGGCATGGAGGTGGAGGCGGTGGGCGGCGGCGACGGGTAGGGGAACGCACCACCGAATGGGGGCTGGCACCGAACCACGAAGCGCGCCGGAAGATCGTCCCTCACCCTCCACCTGCGCCGCACGTGGAGGTCGGAAACCAATTGCAGGGCCCGGGATAATACAGAGTTCCCTTGGTTCGTGTCCGTCGGCCGAGGATGCCGGACAGGCTCCCGCGTGGTGGATCGACGCACGTCGTCGGATTCGGTCCGCTCGCCTGGCACGAACCATCGATCCCCCGCGGCGGAGGCGGCGTTCGCCCTGAGCGCGTGATCTCTATCCATCATCCCCTTCCCGGTTACATGCGGCGCAATATCCCTGCGAGACCGCTCGTCCTGCTCCTCTCCATTGGGTCCCTTCTCACGCTCGGCGCGTGCAAGCCGGACGTCAAGGGGGCGTCGAGGTTGACCGCGGGCGCTCCGGCATCCCAGGGCGGAGGAGGGACGGCGGCGTCCCCCGCCGCATCCGCGGACACGCTGGACTACACGCCGCCGGCGCTCGCGACGCTGAAGGACGACGAGCTCGGGCGGGCGGCGCGGCGCGGGCTGGCGCTGATGACGCACACGCACGACAGCCTGCCGAGGTATGCGCCGGGCAGCATCAGCTGCACCAACTGCCACCTGGAAGGCGGAACGAAGCGCGGCGCGGCGGGGCTGATGGGCGTGTACGCGCGCTTCCCGAAGTTCATGGATCGGACCGGTGCCGTGATCCCGCTGGAGGACCGCGTGAACTACTGCTTCACGCGCAGCCTGGCCGGGCGCCGCATTCCCGCGGACAGCCGCGAGATGCGCGACATCGTGGCGTACCTGTCGTTCATCTCGCGCGGCGTGCCGACGGGCGCCCACGTGAAGGGCGAGGGCATGCCGAAGATGCCGGCGCTCACGGGCGACAGCGCGCGCGGGCACGGCATCTTTATCTCCACCTGCGCCGTCTGCCACGGGCCGGAAGGGCGCGGCAACCCGCCGGCCTTCCCGGCGCTGTGGGGGCCCGGATCGTACGCGGTGGGCGCGTCCATGGCGCGCGAGGAGCGGGCGGCCAGCTTCATCCGGCACTTCATGCCGTTCAGCAAGCCGGGCTCCCTGACGGACCAGCAAGCGTTCGACGTGGCCGCGTACGTCAACGCCATGCCGCGCCCGGACTCGCCCGGCAAGGAAGGAGACTGGCCCGCAGGCGGCGCGCCGAACGACGTGCCGTACAACACCACGGGCCACGCCGCGTATCGCCCGCCCGCGCACTTGTTTCCCCGCGCCGGCGCGGGGTTGACGGTGCCGGCGCCAACGTCGGTCGGCGGCGGGGGAATGGGCCGCGGCGGACGGTGACGGAAACGGGCGGCGCGAAGCGGTTCCCTTGTGGGGTCCACGGAGGCTCGTTAGGTTAGGCGCACATATTCTTGCGAATGGGGCTATCGGAAGCCGGTGAAACTCCGGCGCGGCCCCGCCACTGTAAGAGGCCCGGCGTCACGCAGTCGCAGTAGGTGACGTTCGGTCCGGCCCGCTCCGCGGAGGGAAGGCTTTCCTCCGTTCACGCCACTGGGATCCGTCCCGGGAAGGCGAGCGACGCTGCCTCGAGCCAGGAGACCGTCCCATTCGCTTCCCGCAGCTACACCCCTCGCGGGAGGGGAGCGGGGCTCGATCCGGGCCGGTCGCGTCGCGTTCGTCGATGTCCGTCCCCGCCGCGAGCCCGTTCCTCCCCCTCATCGGGAAAGGACGGGCTTTCTTGCATTCCACCGCCGCGCGACCCGCAGCCCCGCACGCAGCCAACGCCTCGGCCTCCACGGCACGGGCGCGCTTCGCCGCGTCCATCGCCGCCGCGATCGCCTCGGCCGTCCTCGCCGCCGCATGCGGGACGGCGGAGGGTCCGGCGAAGTCGCAGGCGTCCTCGGATCGCGGATCCGCTGACGGCGCGGTATCGGCGGTAGACGCGGCAGGGCGTTCGGTGCGGCTCAGCCATCCCGCGCGGCGCATCGTGAGCCTCATCCCCAGCGCCACCGAGACGCTGGTGGAGATCGGGGCGGGTGACCGGCTGGTGGGGCGCACGGACTTCGACCACGGGCCGGCGGTGGACCGGCTGCCCTCCGTGGGCGGCGGGATGACGCCGTCGCTGGAGGCGCTGGTGAGCCTCAAGCCCGACCTGGTGTTGGGATGGGAGACGAGCAAGGACCAGCGCATCCGCGAGCGGCTGGGCGAGATGGGCATCCCCGTCTTCGCGGTGAAGGCCGAGGACACCACGGACGTGTTCCGCACCGTGCGCAGCCTGGGCATGCTGACGGCGCGCACGCGGACGGCGGACTCGCTCTTGGGCGCGCTGCGGACGGAGCTGGCGGCGGTGCGGGCGTCCGTGGCCGGCAAGCGCGCGCCCAGCGTCTTCTTCCTGGTGTGGAACGATCCACCCATGACGGCGGGGCCGCGCACCTTCATCTCGCAGCTCCTGGGCATCGCCGGCGGGCGCAACGTGTTCACGGACGCGGCCACGGACTGGCCCAACGTGTCGATGGAGGAGATCGTCCGCCGCGATCCCGACATCCTCGTCCTGCCGCAGGGCGAGAAGGGTGGCGCGCACGACGTCCGCGCGCTGCGCGGCGAGCCCGGCTGGCGCGAGCTGCGGGCGCTGCGCGAGGGGCACGTGGTGATCGTGCCGGCGGACCTCGTGAACCGTCCCGGCCCGCACCTGGCCCAGGCGGCGCGGCTGCTGCGCGACGGCCTTCACCCGGACGCTGCGCGCCCATGAAGCCCCTGCTGCGGCTCGCGATGCTGGCGCTTCTCCTCGCGCTGGCCCTCGTGATCGGCGTCCGCGTGGGCGCCGTGCACCTGGGCGTGCGCGAGGTGGTGGATGCGGCGCGCGGGCTGGGCGACCCCACCACGGTGGCCATCGTGCGCCGCATCCGGCTGCCGCGCGCGGTGCTGGCGGCGCTGGTGGGCGCGGCGCTGGCGGCCAGCGGCGCCACCTTCCAGGCGCTGCTGCGGAATCCGCTGGCCGAGCCGTACGTGCTGGGCGTCGCGGGCGGCGCGGCAGTCGGCGCGGTGGGAGCGGTGGCGATCGGCGGCTTCGTGGCCTCCGCGGCCCCGGTCTCCGCCGCGGCGTTCGCCGGCGCGGCGCTGGCGGTGCTGCTGGTGTTCCGCATCGCCGCCGCGGCGGGGCGGGCGCTGGACACGCGCGTGCTGCTGCTGGCCGGCGTGGTGGCGGGCTCGTTCTTCAACGCCGTCATCATGCTGGCCCTCACCTTCGCGGACGCGGACTCGTTCCGCTCGGCGATGTTCTGGATGATGGGCAGCTTCGCGGGCGCCACCTGGCGGGCGGATGCGATCCTGGCCGTGACCGCCCTCCCCGCGCTGGCCGTGCTGTTCGCGCTGGCCCGCCCGCTCAACCTGCTTGCGGTGGGAGAGGAGACGGCGGCGTACCTGGGCACGCACGTGGAGCGCACGAAGCTGATCGCCTACGGCGTCGCGTCCCTCCTCACGGCGGCCGCGGTCGCGGCCAGCGGGGTGATCGGATTCGTCGGGCTCGTCGTCCCCCACGTGGTCCGCATGGTGTGGGGCAGCGACCACCGCTTCCTGCTGCCCGCCTCCGTGCTGCTCGGCGCCGCCTTCGTGGTGCTGGCGGACGCGCTGGCCCGCGCCGCCGCCGCCCCGACGGAGCTGCCGGTGGGCGTGGTCACGGCGTTCGTGGGGGTGCCGTTCTTCATCTGGCTGCTGCGCCGGAGGGCGGCGTGAGCGGGTGGCGCTGCGCCGGGCTGTCGTTCCGCTATCCGCAGGCCGAGCGGCCGGCGCTGGACGGCGTCTCCATCGACGTGCCCGAGGGCGCTTGCACGGCGGTGCTGGGGCCCAACGGATCGGGCAAGTCCACGCTGCTGCGCGTGCTGCTCGGCACGCTTCGCCCGTCTGCCGGGACGGTGGATTTCCGTGGGAAGGCGGTGGATGCGTGGCCGCGCATGGCGCTGGCGCGCGAGGTGGGCGTGGTGCCGCAGGGCGAGGAGGCGGCCTTCCCCATGAGCGCCCGCGAAGCGGTGGCGATGGGCCGCTACCCGCACCTGGGCCCCTGGCGCCGCGAGGGCGAGGCCGACCGCCGCGCGGTGGACGCCGCCATGCGCCGGTGCGACGTGGCGGAGCTCGCGGACCGGCCCCTGGCGACGCTCTCCGGCGGCGAGCGGCAGCGCGTGCGCGTGGCCCGTGCGCTGGCGCAGGAGCCGGCGGCGCTGGCCCTGGACGAGCCCACCGCCGCGCTCGACATCGCGCACGAGATGGCCATCTTCGAGCTGCTGCGCGAGTTGGGACGCGCCGGGACGACCGTGCTGCTCGTCACCCACAACCTCAACCTCGCGGCGAGGTATGCGGACCGGCTGATCCTGCTGGACCGCGGCCGGATCGCCGCGCAGGGCACGCCGGCGCAGGTGCTGACGCGGGCGGCGGTGGAGGGCGTGTACGGCTGGCCCGTGCGCGTGGACCGCTTCTCGGGACCGGGCCCGGACGAGGGCGCGCCGCAGGTGGTGCCACTGGCGGGCGAGGCGGGCGCGCAGATGAAGCACGGGACGGAGGATACGGTCGATGCCGCGTAGCCTCTTCCGGCTTTCGTGGATCCTTCTCGTCGGGTTGATCCTCAGCCCCCGAGCGCTGGATGCGCAGTTCCCCGGCGAGATCGCGGGGCGCGTGACCGACGCGGCGACCGGCACCGCTGTGCAGGCCGCCTCCGTGGAGTTGCCGGCGATCGGGCGGACGGCGCTCACGGACGGGACGGGCGCCTTCCGGCTGCGCGGGCTGGAGCCGGGTGCGTACCGAATGCTCGTCCGCCGGGCGGGATACGCCTCCGCGGAGATGCCGGTGGACGTGCGGAACGGGGAGACGGCGCGGATCAACGCATCTCTTCGACCCGCGTCCGTGGCGCTCGCGGAGGTTCGAGTCAGGGCGGATGCGGTGCCGGCGGGCGGAACGCGGTTCGCGCGGGAGGAGATCGAGCAGAGCGGTGCGCGGACGGCCGGAGACGTGGTGGGCCGGGCGCCGGGCGTGGTGCTCCGGCAGACAGGCGCGGGCGCGGCGCAGACGGCAAGCATCCGCGGCAGCGCGTCGGACGCGGTGCTGGTGCTGGTGGATGGCGTGGCGCTGAACGACCCGGTGACGGGCGAGGCCGACCTGAGCTCCGTGCCCGCGCACGACGTGCAGTCCGTGACCGTGCTCCCGGGCGCGCAGGCGGCGCGCTACGGACCCCGCGCGCAGGCCGGCGTGGTGCTGATCGAGACGCGCGCTCCCGACCGCCGCCGGAGCCTGGCGATGACGGGCGGGTCGCTGGGCGAGGCAGCGGGGCGCGGCGAGTGGGGCGGCGGCGCGCACGGCGTGCTGTGGAGCGCGGGCGCATCCGCGCGGCGGCTGGACGGCGCGTTCACGCATCCCAAGGACCCGCACGATCCCACCCTCACGCGCCGCGCGAATGCGGACCTGCGCGAGGCGGGCGCCTTCGCGGCCGCGCAGGCCACCGTCGCCGGCGGCGAGCTTCGCGTGCGCGGCGCGGCGGAGGGGCTGGAGCGCGGGATTCCCGGCCTGGGCTACGCGCCGTCCATCCGCGCGCGGGAGACGATGCGGCGCGGGCGCGGGTCGCTGGCGTGGCGGCGCGGCGGGGAGAGCGGGTCCGCGGCGCTGGACCTGTCCGGGGTGTCGCAGGCGGTGCGGTTCCGCGATCCCGCGCCGCCGTTCGGGCTGGCGTACGACACCCGCACCCGCGTCCGCTCGCTGCACGGGCGGGCAGAGGCGGAGCGGCTCGCGCCCGTCCACGGAGTGCGGGCGTGGGGCGCAGGCGTCGAATCCACCGTGCAGCGCGTGGACGGGGGCGGCCTGAGCGACGCGGCGCCCCGCACGCGGACGGACGCCGGCGGCTTCGCGCACGCATCGACCGGAACGGCGGTGGCAGGCGTGGACCTCGCGTTCACGGCCGCCGCCCGCGCGGACCGCGACCCGGTGGCCCGTCGGTGGTACGCCAGCCGGGCGCTCTCCGCCGAGGCGTCCACCGGTGGGATCAGCATTCGACTGGCGAACCGCAGCAGCTTCTCGCCGCCGTCGCTGGGCGACCAGTTCTTTCGCGAGGGCGTGGCCGTGGCGCCGAACCCGGACCTGCGGGCGGAGCGCGTGCCGAACGAGTGGGAGCTGGGCGTCTCGGCGGACCGGCGCGTGGGCGGGGCGTCGCTCTCCGCGGGGGCCAGCGCGTACCGCAGCGACGTGCGGGGGATGATCGTGTGGCTGCCCGACTACCGCTTCGTGTGGAGCCCGCGCAACACCGACGTGAAGCGCCGCGGCGTGGACGCGTGGGCCGAGGCGTCGCTCCCGCGGGACGTCACGGTGCGCGCGTCGTACTCCCTGGCCGCCGCCACGTATGACCGCGCGGGCGATGCGGATACGGTGCAGGTGGCGTATCGCCCACGGCACTCCGGGCGCGTTCGCGGGGCATGGGCGCCGGGGCCGTGGCGTGCGGAGCTGGGCGCCGAGTACGTGGGGCGGCGAAACCCCGACCCCAGCCCGGCCAACGCGCTGCCGGGCTTCTGGACGCTGGACGCCGGCGCCGCGCGCGCGTGGCGTGCCGGCCGCTGGACGCTGGACACCGCGTTGCGCATCGACCGCCTGCGCGGCGAGCGCGACGCACTGATCGCCGGATATCCGGAGCCGGGACGCCGGCTGACGCTGGACCTGCGCCTGCACGGCGCCGAACGGCCGTGAAGGGCCCCTCCATCCAAGACCGAACCCGAGATCCCCGAATGCGTAGAGAACTTCGCCTGGTCCGCGCGGCCGCGCTCTTCCTGGCCCCCGCGCTGCTGCTGGCCGCCTGCGGCGACTCCACCGGCACCCCCCAGGCGGTGGCGGCCGAGACGGCCGTGGTGGTGAACAGCACCAACCGCTCGCTCACAGTCCAGCCGCTGGGGGCGCTGCAGGGCCGCACCGTGGGCCTGGGCTCGCAGGGCAGCCCCGTGAGCGTGGCCACGCGCGGCAACTTCGCCGTGGTGCCGATGGGCTCGTATCCGTACGCGGCGGTCGTGGAGCTGTTCACGGGCGCCGTCGGGTTCGTGAAGCTGCCTGACGGCTCGGGCGCCACGGGCGCGGCGTTCCTGAACGACTCCATCGCCGTGGTCGCCAACTCCAACCTCAACACCGTTTCGCCGGTCAACATCCGCAGGCTGACGGCGGGCGCGCCCATCGCGGTGGGCGGCTTCCCCCAGTCGGTGGTGGCCGAGGCCGGGCGGCTGTACGTGATCAACGCCGAGCTGGTGGACTTCGCGCCCGCGAAGCACGGCACCGTCACGGTGCTGGACGGGTCGCTCAACAAGGTGGGCACCGTGCAGCTCTCGGGCGACAACCCCGCCGCCGGCGCCTTCCTGGACGGCAAGCTGTACGTGGTGGACTCGGGCAGCTACGGCGCCGGCGACGGTGCGATCTCCGTCGTCGACCCCGTCGCGCTCACGGAGGCGAAGCAAGTCGCGGGCTTCGGAAACTTCCCCGGCGCGGTCGCAGCCGGCGCGGACAAGCGCGTGTACGTGGGCGTGTACGGCACCGGCATCGTGGTCTGGAACCCGGCCACAGGCACCTTCGTGAACGACGTCGCGCACCCGCTGCTGCCGGCGGGCAGCCCCGTCACCAGCGCCGTGGGCTTCGACTCGCAGGGCCGGCTGTACTCGCTGAACCCGGGGGAGTGCAAGGACCCGGGCAAGCTCTTCCGCCTGACCGCCGGCGGCGCCTCGGCGCAGGAGTTCACCACGGGCGTCTGCCCGTTCGCGCTGGCGTTCACGGGCGTGACGCCGCTGCCGGACTGAGCGGCGCATCCGCGGATCGTCGGCATACGCTCGTGGTCCGCCGACCGGACCGGGACGCGGGGGTGGACGCGCGCGGCGTCCACCCCCATTCTACCGGCATGCGTTCCCGCCTGGCGCCGCTCCGCCCCCTGGCCCTGGCCGTGGGGATGCTCACCGTGGTGAAGGTCCCGCCGCAGGGCAACGCCACGCCCGAGGACCTGCGCCGCTCGCTCGCCCTGTATCCCCTGGTCGGCGCCGCCGTGGGCGTGGTGCCCGCGGCCTTGCTCGCCCTCCCGCTGCCGCCGCTGCCCCGCGCGGCGCTGGCGCTGGCTGCATGGATCGCGGTCACGGGCGCGCTGCACGTGGACGGCTGGGCCGACTGCTGCGACGCCGCGTTCGCCCCCACGCGCCTGCCGCCGGGGCAGATGCGCGAGCGGCGCCTGGCCATCCTCAAGGACCCGCACCTGGGCAGCTTCGGCGCCGCCGGCATCGGCCTGCTGCTCCTGCTGAAAGCCTCCGCCCTGGCGTACGTGCCGCTCGCCGCGCCCATCGCCGCCGGCATCGTCGCGCGGTGGAGCATGGTGTTCGCGCTGCGCACCTGGCCCCCGGCGCGGAAGGACGGCCTGGCCGCGGCGTTCTCGTCAGATCGCATCCCGCTCGGCGGGGCGACGGGCATCGCGCTCGTCCTGCTGATGCTGGTGACCGGCTTCTCCGCGGACGCGCTGTCCGTCCTTCCAGCGACCGCGATGGGGCTCGGCGCCGCGCTCGGCTTCGGCGCGTTCCTCGTCCGCCGCTTCGGGGGCGTGACGGGGGATGTGTGCGGAGCGATGGGGGAGCTCGCGGAGGTGGCCGTCCTGTTCGCGCTGCTCCCGTGGACGGCGTGACGCGCAAGCGACGGATACGACGCACGTCGGATCGCAGGAGGCTCGGCGCAGATCGTCGCCGTTCCGCGTGTCGTCCATCGCTTCCGCGGCGGTCGTCGAGGTGAGGCCTCCGATCGCAGCAGCCGTGGCGCTCGCGGCGGACCTGCTGCTGGGCGAGCCGCCGTCGCATCTCCATCCCACGGTGTGGATGGGGCGATGGATCGCGGGCGCTCGACTGCGGCGGACCACGGAGAAGCCGATCCCGTCGCTGCTGGAAGGCGCGGCGTGGATGCTGGGTGGCGCGGCGGCGACCGTCGCGGCGGCATACGCCGTCCATCGACTGACACGCGCCCTGCCGGAGGGCGGACGCGAGGTGGCGCGTGGCCTGGCGCTGAAGCCGGCGCTGTCGCTGCGGGCGCTGCTCTCCGCGGGCGGGCAGGTGCAGCGCGGGCTGGAGGCGGATGACCTGGCCGAAGCGCGCCGGCTGCTCGCCTGGCATCTGGTCTCGCGCGACACGTCGGCGCTCTCCGCGGGCGAGGTGGCCGGGGCCGCGATCGAGTCGCTGGCGGAGAACCTGGGCGACGGGGTGGTGGCGCCGCTGCTGGCGTTTCGCGCGGGCGGGCTGCCGGCGGCGTACCTTCACCGCTTCACCAACACGTCGGATGCGATGCTGGGATACCGCACGCCCGAGCTGGAGTGGTTCGGAAAGCCGGCGGCGCGCGTGGACGATGCGCTCAACTGGATTCCCGCGCGCATCTCCGCCCTGCTGATCGCCCTCTGCGCCCCGCTGGGCGGCGGCGACCCGATGGAATCCCTTCGCGTCGCATCCACCGACGCCGCAAGGACGGCCAGCCCGAACGCGGGATGGCCGATAGCGGCGATGGCCGGAGCGCTGGGCGTGCGGCTGGACAAGCGCGGCGCCTACGTGCTGAACGACGGTGGACGGATGCCGACCGCGGACGATCTGGGACGGGCGCGGCGCATCGTCGCAGGCGCCGGAGTGCTGGCGGCAGCGCTCGGCTGATCGCCATTGGTCGCATCGATCGATGGCGTGGTCAATCGACCGACCGACCGACCACGCTTCGAGGCAGGAACCAGCCGATCGATGGATCGAAGTTTCGGCAGATCGGACGCGGCGGTGAGATCCCGTCTCGGTCGCGGGAGATCGCGGAGGTCGTGCTGGAATCGCGGGGGGCTGCGTGTGTCGGAACCCTGGACGGAGGGTGCAAATCGGATGATGCGGACGACACGGCGGGCGGGCGCACCCGCGTGATCCGGCCCCGGCCCGAGGTGGCCGCCACCCCGCCCACGGTGCACGGCGGCCCGCGCGGCGGCGACGGGCGGCACGTGCGGCTGGACTTCAGCGTGTCGCTGAACGCCTGGGGCCCCGCGCCGTGCGTGCTGGAGGCCATCCGCTCCGCGCCCGTGGACGCGTATCCCGACCCGGAGAGCGTTGCGCCTCGGAAGGCGGCGGCGGCGCGCTGGGAGCGGCCGATGGACGAGGTGGTGTTCGGCGCCGGCGCGGCGGAGCTGATCCACGCCGTCTGCCACGCCTTCCTGCGCGCGGGCGACACGGCGCTGGTGCCCACGCCGACGTTCGGCGAGTACGCGCGGGCCGTCTCGCTGTGCGGCGCGCGGGTGCTGCAGGGCATCGCCGCGCCGCCGTCCTTCGCGCTGGACCTGGACTCCATCTCGGCCGCCGTCGTGCGCCACCGGCCGCGCCTGCTCTTTCTCTGCGCGCCCAACACGCCCACGGGTCAGGCCTTCGCCCGCGACGAGCTGCGCGCCGTGGCGGACGCGTGCACGGCATCGGACACCCTGCTGGTGCTGGACCAGTCGTTCGACGGCTTCCTGCGCGAGCCGCTGGGCACCGCGCTGCCGGGCCATGCCGCGGTGCTGCACCTGCGCTCCATCACCAAGGACCACGCCCTGGCCGGCGTCCGCGCGGGCTTCGCCGTCGGCCCGGCGCCAGTCGCCGCCGCCGTGCAGCGCGTGCGCGTGCCGTGGGCGTCGTCCACCCTCGCGCAGGCGGCGGCGGTGGCGGCGATGTCGGACGAGGCGGCGGACTACGTGGCCTCCACCGTGCCGCGGCTACGGTTCGAGCGCGAGCTGCTGGAGGCGGCGCTGGCGCGGCTGCGGCTGCCGGTGGTGCGCAGCGGCACGCACTTCGTGCTGGCCGCCGTGGGTGATGCCGCGCGCCTGGCCCGCGCGCTGGAGGACGCGCACCACGTCCGCGTGCGCGACTGCACCTCGTTCGGCCTGCCGGGCCACGTGCGCATCGCCGCCCGCACGCCGGACGAGAACAACAAGCTGGTGCGCGCGCTGGAGGCGGTGTGCTCCACCTGACGCTGGTGCGCCACGCATCCACCGCGTGGAACGAGGCCGGCCGCTACCAGGGATGGGGCGACCCGCCGCTCTCGCCCCGCGGCCGCGCCGAAGCGCTCGCCCTGGGCCCCGCCCTCGCCGCCGAGGCCTTCGACCGCGTGGTGGCCAGCGACCTGGCGCGAACGGCGGAGACCGCGCGGATCGCGCTGCCGTCCGCGGAGATCGAGGCGGACCCGCGGCTCCGGGAGATGCACTTCGGCGCGTGGGAGGGGCTCACGTGGAACGAGTGCGTCGCGCGCGACGGACGCCTCGTCCACCGCTGGGTCTCCGATCCCGCCGCCCACGCCCCGCCCGACGGCGAGACGCTCGCCGCCTTCGAGGCGCGCATCGCGGAGGCGCTGGCCGAGCTTCCGTCCGCCGGGCGAATCCTCTGGGTCGTCCATGCGGGCGTCATCCACTCCGTGCTCGCGCGCTGGATGGGCATCGAGATCGGCCGCACCTTCGCGCTGCGCCTGTCGCCGTGCGGCATCACCCGCGCCGAGATCCACCCCGACGGCGTCCGCATCCTCGGTGTGAACGAGGGCGGCGGGCAGGCGGTGGTCCCGGCGCCGGCCGCGGAGGCGTGATCGTCGCTCCCGGTGTGGGGACGGACGATCGGCCGTGGCGAGCTCCCACGGGGATGAACCTCATGGAGGGGACATCCGCCACGATGGGCTCGCCGCGCGGCAGCGACCGGTATCGCCCGATCCGTGCGCATCCACCGAGTTCGCCCGGAGAGCACGGACCAGCACGACCGCGACGGGGGGATCGGCGCGCAGCCGGGCATCGAGATGGAGCCGCGGGACCGCATTCGGAGGGGATGGAGGAGCGATGGAAGAGACCGTGATCCGGCTGGAAGACCGCGGGCAGAAGGTGCTGGCGTTGCAGGAGTGGGCGGGGCAGGCCGCCGCCGCCGTCACGCTCGCCCTGGCCGGCGTGGACAGGATGCGCGCGTCCGGCGGCGGCCTTTCCGGGTGGGTGCTGGCAGACCTGGCGGTGGCCGCCGTGCTGCTGGGCGCGATCGCCCGCGAGGTGCGCGGGGCCCGGCGGGCGGACGCCGACGGCGGGGAGCACGCGGGCGGCGGGCTGGGCTGGGTGAGCATCCTGGGCGGCGTGGTCCTGTTCGTCGAGTGGGGCGCGCGCGTGTCCGCCGGCGGAAAGGTGGTGAGCCCGCTCCTGCTCACGGGCATGCTGAACGCGGTCCAGGGGCTGGCCCAGCCATGGGCGGACGCCGGCCGCGCCAGGCGCCGCACCGTGCGTGTGGGCGACGCCGGCCTGGAGGTGCGCTTCTCCATGCTGCGCGCCTTCCGCGCATCGTGGACGGAGATCGCCTCCGTCGTCGAGGATCGGCGCGGGCTGGCGGTCACGGCCACGGACGGGCGCTCGGTGCGGGTCAGACGCTGGCGCTACACCAACCTCGCCCGCGTGGCGGCGGCCGTCGCGGAAGGTGCCCGGCTGCACGGGGTGCCCGTCACCCGCGAAGGGCCGGCGCTCGCCGTTCGCCCTCGCGCAGCGGATGAGGCCGAGCCGGGCGGAGCGGTGGCGCCGTGAAGGTCTACCTGATCCGCCACGGCGAGACCGACTGGAACCGCCGCGGCCTCTACCAGGGCACCACGGACGTCTCGCTGAACGATGCCGGCCGCGTCCAGGCCCGCGTGCTGGCCGAAGTGCTGGCGGGCGTCCGCTTCGATGCCGCCTACACGTCGCCGCTGCGGCGGGCGAGGGAGACGGCGGAGGCCGTGATGGCCGGGCGCGGCGTCCAGCTCGGCGTCCTGCCCGAGCTGCGCGAGATCTCGTACGGATTGTGGCAGGGCCGCGGGATGGTGCCCGCGGGGCGGTGCGACGCCGGGCTGGAGTGGCGATGGAAGCACGACCCGTGGTCCGTCCGCTTTCCCGGCGGCGAGACGCTGGCCGACGTGCGCCGCCGCGCCGGCCCCGTGCTGGACGGCATCGCCGCCGCGCACCCGGCCGAGACCGTGCTGGTGAGCGGACACGGCCACCTCAACCGTGTGCTGCTGATCCACGCCCTCCGTCTTCCGGAACGCGACTTCTGGCGCATCGAGCAGGCCAACGCGGCGTGCTGGGTGCTGGAGCTCATGCCGGGCCGCGCCCCCGCGGGCTCCCTGCTTGCCGTGGAGGAGAAGGCACGGTGAGCGGCGCATCTTCCCACCCCGTCGAGCCCCTGTCGACGAAAGAGCCGACCGTCCGAGAGTTTCCGCCGGCGGCCAAGCAGGCCGTGTACGACGCCATCGCCCTGCGCCGCGACGTGCGCGCGTTCCGGCCGCAGCCGGTGCCGGGCGAGGTGCTGCACCGCATCCTGGCCGCCGCGCACCGGGCGGGCTCGGTGGGGCTCATGCAGCCGTGGGACTTCGTCGTCGTGCGCTCGGCCGCGCAGAAGGCGCGCGTGTACGACGTGTTCCGCCGCGCGAACGACCGCGCCGCCACCCGCTGGCGGGGCAACCGGCGGGCGCGCTACGCCGCGCTCAAGCTGCAGGGCATCCTCGACGCGCCGCTGGCCGTGTGCGTCACCTGCGACACGGGCCGCGGCGGGCCCCACGTGCTGGGCCGCGACACCATCCGCGAGACCGACGTCTACAGCACCTGCCTGGCCGTCCAGAACCTGTGGCTGGCCGCGCGCGCGGAAGGCGTGGGCGTGGGCTGGGTCAGCATCGTGGACAACGCCGAGCTCGCCGCCGCGCTCCGCCTGCCCGACGGCGTGCTTCCCGTCGCCTACCTCTGCGTCGGCTACCCGGTCCACTTCCCGGACACGCCCATGCTGGAGGCCACCGGCTGGCGCGCCCGCACCGACCTGGCCGACCTGGTGCACTTCGACGACTGGGACGGCGAGGGCGAGGACGATCCCCTGCGCGTGCTCCTGCGGTCCGCGAGCGAGCGGGCCCGCGGCGTTTCGGTCGATGTGGGTTCGCGTCCGGACGCAGCCGCTCGGTGGACGGCGGCGAATCGCGACCCACCGGCGTCCACGGCGTCGTCGGTCGATACGGAGTCGATCGATCCAGACGCATCCGATGCCGGATCGGTCGATGCGGAGAGTGTAGGCCGGCGGGCGGTCTCGATCGAACCCGTCGGCGCGCGCTCGACCCAGGCGCGGACGGTCGAGGCGCTCGCCGCCTCCGTCGTGCCGGCGGATGCGGACGGGACGCACGTGGCGGCAGTGCGCGCGCGGCTGGACGACCTCGCGATGCCTCGCGGGAGCCTCGGCGCGCTGGAAGCCCTCGCCGTGCGCCTCGCCTGTGCGCAGGGGCGCGACTTTCCGCTCGCCGGGCCCGCGGCCGTGCTGGTGTTCGCGGGCGACCACGGCGTGTGCGCGGAGGGCGTCAGCGCCTATCGCGCGGAGGTGACGGCGCGGCTCTGCTACAGCTTCGTCGCGGGCGGCGGGGCGGTGAACGCGCTGGCCCGCACGGCGGGCGCGGACGTCACGGTGGTGGACGTGGGGGTGGACCACGACTTCGAGGGCGCGACGGGGCTCGTCCATCGCAAGGTCGCGCGCGGCACACGGAACCTGGCCACGGAAGACGCGATGACCCGCGCCGAGGCGGAATCGGCCATCCTTGCCGGCGCCGCGTCCGTGCGGGCGCTGGGGCCGCGCGCGGTGCTGGCGCTGGGCGAGGTGGGCATCGGCAACACCACGTCCGCCGCGGCCCTGCTGGCGCTGCTCACGGAGGAGGATGCGGAGTCCCTCGTGGGCGCCGGCACCGGCGTCGGGGCGCGGACGTGGTCGCGCAAGGCGCAGGTCGTCGCGCGCGCGGTGGAGCGGTGCCGCGGGCGCCGGATGGATGCGGTGGGGATGCTGGCGGCGGTGGGGGGATACGAGATCGCGGCGCTGGCCGGCGCCATGCTCGCGGCGGCGGCGGCCGGGACGGCGGTGGTGCTCGATGGATTCATCACCGGCGTGGCCGCCCTGGTCGCGGCCGAGCTGGCGCCCGCGGTGCGCGGCTACCTGCTCGCCTCGCACCGCTCGGCGGAGCGCGGGCACCGCATCGTCCTCGACCGGCTGAGCCTGCGGCCGTTGCTGGAGCTGGAGCTGCGGCTGGGCGAGGCGTCCGGCGCCGTGCTGGCGCTGCCGCTGGTGAGCGCCGCCTGCGCCGTGCTGCGCGACGTGCGCACCTTCCGCGAGGCCGGCATGGACGAGCCGCTCGATCCCCGCGGCGCGACCTGATCGCCCTCCGGCTCCCGATGCCGATCGTCAGGTCGCGAGGAACGTCGTGTAGAAAAGGAGGAACCGGTAGGCCTGCAGCACGGTGAAGATGCCGAAGCCCATCACCAGCACTTTGCCGCGGCCGACGCCCGCCCGTCGCCGTAGACGCGGCGGACCGAGGCGTACAGGTACGCCGTGCACGAAGCCAGCAGCACGACGCCGAGCGTCGAGTCGCTCAGCTCCGCCGGCGCCGCCCCCAGCACCTTCATGCTCCCGTAGACCGACGCCAGCACGGTGCCGACCGACGCCAGGAGCAGCAGGAAGAAGGCGTAGAAGTGCACCGCGAACACCAGGTGCTCCACGAAGAAGCGCCGAGACCGCGCGAAGAGCGCCTGCACTGCCAGGGCGAGCATCGGCGCCATGGTGATCACCAGCGTCTTGGCCTGCGCGCGCACCATGGGGTCGAACACGGCTGCGTAGTGCCCAGCCGTCAGGTGGCGCTGCGCCAGTCGGGCGGCCACGACCGCGGCGACGACGTCCTTGAACGGGGCGAAGCGCAGGTAGACGTTGAGCGGCGTGGTGAGCACCGACGAGTGCGTCAGCGACTCCAGGAAGAAGAACGCCACGTTGCACACCAGGAACAGCTTCAGCGGCGGCAGGAATCGCCGGCGGCTGCCCCGCACGTACTCGCACGTGAGCAGCCCGGGCCGCGCCACCAGCGACCCCAGCGAGCGCAGCAGCGACGAGTCCAGGTCCGTGACGGACGCCGCCGCCTCGCGCGCGAAGTGGCGCAGCGACAGGTCGCGCGCGTGCACCTGCTCCTCGCCGCATGCCGCGCAGAACCGCATGGGCGCGACGCTTCCGCAGCCGGGGCAGGCGTGCGCGGGCATCGATTGCGGGGTATTCGGGTGAACGGCAGCTTCCGGTCCGGCGTGAGAGATCGGCATCAGGGGGGATGCTTGCTCCGGGGGAGGGGCGCAGGCGCACTCGAGGCGGAAGCTACGCCGGCGGTCCCGCGCGCGCATCCCGGGTGACGAGGTTCGAGGGGTCGAATTGCTTGACACGACAACTAATTAGTGATATAGTACCCGCATGAGCAACGACGAGCATTCCATCCTGCACGAGATCCGACAGGCGCAGCCGTTCAGCACGCCGGCGCAGGAGGCCACGGTGGCGCTCATGCGCACGGCCGACGTGGTGCGCCGCCGCATCGCCGCGACCATGGAGCCGTTCGGCATCACGACGCAGCAGTACAACGTGCTGCGCATCCTGCGCGGGGCGGGCGAAGGCGGCCTGCCCACGCTGGAGATCGCGCAGCGCATGATCGAGGAGGCACCGGGCATCACGCGCCTGCTGGACCGCATCGAGAAGAAGGGCTGGGTGAAACGACGCCGCTGCGCCGAGGATCGCCGCCAGGTGCTGGTCAGCATCACCCCCGAAGGCCTGGCGCTGCTGGCCGCCATGGACGAAGCGGTGCTCGCCGCCGACAACGGGGCGCTGGGCTCCATCTCCGACGCCGACCTCCGCGTGCTGATGCGCGTGATGGACCGCATCCGGAATCCCCCGGCCTGACGCGCCGTGGAAACACCCGGAACGGTCGCCACGGGAATTTGCCTGTCTGATCAACCATTGATCAGGCGTTTACCGGCCGGAGGTCCGGCCCATGAAGGAGATGAGACCATGACCGCAGGCTCCGTGCAGGCCGCCGCCCTCGGCGACCACCGGCCCGCCGTTGCCAACGCGCGCTCGGGCGGGCCGCTGTACAGGCTGGTGCGCACCGCGGACGATGCCGCGCCCCTCATCCTGCGCCTGGTGCTGGCGCTGGTGTTCTTTCCGCACGGCGCCCAGAAGGCGCTGGGATGGTTCGGCGGCTACGGGCTGGCCGGCACCATGGGCTTCTTCGCCAGCATGGGCATTCCCGCCGTGTTCGGCTACCTGGCCATCGCCGCCGAGCTCCTCGGCGCCATCGGCCTGGCCGTGGGTCTGCTGAGCCGCGTGGCCGCCTTCGGCATCTTCAGCACCATGGTGGTCGCCATCCTCACCGTGCACGGGCACGTCGGCTTCTTCATGAACTGGAGCGGAACCGCCAAGGGCGAGGGCTACGAGTACCACCTGCTGGTCCTGGCGATGACGCTGGTCATCATGATCAAGGGCGCCGGCAAGGCCTCCCTGGACCGCCTGCTCACCCGCCGCGTCGAAGGCTGATCCGCCCCGCGGCGGACCCCCGGTGCGAGGAACGGCGCCTCGTCCCGAAGCACGGGAGGAGGCGCCGTTCCGTCGATCGTCCACCGAGAGCGGTGCCGAGGATCGGCCGATCGCTCCGGTCCGCCGATTCCATCCACGGCACCGCCTGCATCTATGCCGGCGGTGGAATCCGTGTGGCGGCCGGGCGTTCCAGGGGGATGAAGCCCCCGACTGGAACCACGATCGCACCTTCGGATTCCCCGGAGCAACCGTGGGATCGAGGTTTCCGCGCGGAACGTCTGCCGTACTTGCCTTCTCCCGCTTGCGGGAAAGGGTGGCGGAGGGGCGCCCTACCACCCCATCCGCTGCCGCAGCCTCGTGACGTGCGCCAGGTGGTGGCGCGAGTGCCACGCATACATCGCCAGCAGCGCATCCAGCGTCATGGGGCCGCTTTCCGGGTGGCGCAGGGTGCGGGCGAAGTCGGCGGGCGTCAGCGAACGCAGCAGGTTCACCCAGCGCTCGTGCAGCGCGGCCAGCAGCGCGAGCGAGGTTTCCACGGGCGTGGCCCGGGTGTCCTCCAGCCGCGCCCAGGCGGCCTCCTCGTACGTCTTGATGGTGGGATCTTCCTCCGTGAGCGCCAGCTTGAAGCGCACGTAGGCGTTCATGTGGCTGTCGGGCACGTGGTGCAGGAGCTGGCGCACCGTCCATCCGCCGGGCCGGTACGGTGTGTCGAGCTGCTCGTCCCCCAGCCCCGCCGCGGCTTCACGAAGCTGCGCCGGAAGCGCCGCGATCTCGCGGATGAAAGCGGCGCGTTGCTCCGCGGTGAGACTGCCCTCCGGGCGCTGGAACTTCCCGGTGGGATAGCGAACGTCGTCGTCCATGGGCCGTCTCCCGTTGCGGTGGGTGAATGCGATCGTGCGACCAAGATAATGCGTGACCGCCGATCCGCACCCCTACCCTCCGTTTCGGGAGAACGACGTTCGGAGATGCGGCTTATCGCACGAAGTAGAAGGCGGTGCCCAGGACGACGTAGACCGCCAGCAGCATGGCGCCCTCGAACCACGTGGTCTCGCCGTCCTCGGTGATGGCGTTCACGGTGAAGGCGACGGCGGCGATGGCGATCAGCTCCAGCGGGTTGCCGAACACCAGGTTCATCGGCTTGCCCATCAGGTACGACACGATCACCAGCAGCGGGGCGAGAAGCAGCGCCACCTGGATGCTGCTGCCCACGGTGATGGAGAGCGCCAGCCCCATGCGGTCGCGCCGGGCGAAGTAGATGGCGCTGATGTACTCGGCCGCGTTGCCCACCACCGCGAGCACGATGACCCCCAGGAAGAACGGCGTGAGGCCCAGCGAGCCCGCCGTCTCCTCCAGCGCGCCAGACAGCAGCTCGCTTTCCAGCGCGGTGCCGGCCGTGGCGGCGCACAGCACCAGCAGCCCCTTGCCCAGCGACCAGGCGCCGGCCGACTCGTCCTCCTCGGCGCACCCGGCGAACACGTCGCGGTGCGTGACCAGCGTGTAGACCAGGTTCGCCAGGTACACGGTGATCAGCACGCCGGACACCACCAGGCTCAGGCTCTCGGACAGCGCGTCCACGCGGGCGGCGGGCAGGCGCTGGCGCTCGGTGAGGTCGAACAGCGCGGGAACCATGAGCGCCACCACCGCCAGCATCAGCAGGCTGGACAGCAGCCCCGAGCGCTCCTTGTCGAAGCGCTGGCGCTGGCGCCCGGCGGCGCCGAACACGATGGCCAGGCCCAGCCCCAGCAGCCCGTTGCCGATGATGGAGCCCGTGATCTGCGCCTTCACCACGGCCTGGTTGCCGGCGGCGAGGACGAAGATCGCCAGGATCAGCTCGGCCAGGTTGCCGAAGGTGACGTTCAGCAGCCCGCCCACCGCCGATCCCGCGATGCGCGCGAGCTGCTCGGTGGCGCGGCGAATCCACTCCGCCAGCGGCACCACGGCCAGCACCGCGCTGGCGAACACCCACACCGGCGGCGCGTGCAGCCCGTAGTGCAGCAGCGGCGGCAGCGGCACCAGCAACAGCAGCCAGACGAAGGTCATCCGATCCGTCGGTCGGGAGATGTAGGAAGGGCTTCATTCCAGGTCGAGCAGGAACGAGCGACTCTCCATCGCAGAAGCTATCGGTCGATGCGGGCGGACGCACGCGCGGCGAGAGCACGTCGCGGACCGTGGGCGCGGGCGGGTGCCGACGCGCCGTCGCCGCCGGCGTGCATCGATCGTGGGAGTCGGCCGAACCTGCTGGCGGTGTTGCAGACGCGCGCGAGCCGCCACGGCGTCCAAGCCTCGGCGGCTCTCCCGGGATCGGCGCTTGGGGTCAGCGCTCGCCGCGGATGGCGGAGGCGAGCTCGTCCTTCGACATCTTGCTGCGCCCCTCGATCTTCATCTCCTTCGCGCGGTTGTACAGCTCGTCGCGCGTGCGGCCCTCCAGCGACCGGTTGGGGTTGCCGGTGCCCTGCGAGGTCTTGTTGGGCGTGCGGCCCTCCTCGCGCCGCTGCTTGTTGACGGTGCGCGCCGCGATCTCCTCCGCGCGCCCCTCGGACACGCCGCGATCCTCCGAGCTGTCCTTGATGTGCTCGTACATCCGCTCGTCCTTGTTGCTCCACGCCCTGGGCATCGCATCCTCCTTGTCCGCTGCGGTGAACCGGTTTGCGCCCCCGCGAGAGGCAAGAAGCGGGCACACCCGATCCCTCCGCGCGCCTCTTGGCGGGGAGTGTTCGCGACACCGCCTCCGCATCACGGCGGGATACGGAAACAGAGAGCCCCCGCGCGGCGGCGTGCCGGGCGGGGGCCTGCGTTCCATCAGCGCGGGACGCGGCTCAGAATGGGACGTGGCCGTTCAGCAGAACGAGCTGCCACGCGAACCAACTGAGCATCGCGCCGGCGCCCACCAGCTTCACGAGGCCGGCCGCCGCGCCGCGGGACTGATCGGGATGGGGAAGTCGCATGGTTCCACCTCCGGTTGCCTGTATCCGCATCTCGTTGCCATTGCAATCGTTATGCCGATACGGCGGTGCACCTCCGACTCCGGTTTCCCCGATCCACCGGATACGACGAACGGGCGCCGCGCACCCACGCGCACCGCGCCCGTTCCCTGGAAGTCCACCGAATGATGCGGCGAGGCCGGAGCTCGCCGACTACTTCCCCGCGTCCGGGCCGCCGCGCGCGGTGGCGAGCCAGCGGGCGGCGTCCTCCACCTCCGCTTGGCCCAGCGAATGGCCGCCGGGCCGCCAGTCGAGCGTCACGCGGGCGCCGGCGGTGCGCAGCAGATCCGCCAGCCGTTCCGTGTTCGCGGCGGGGACGATCGGGTCGCCGCGCCCGGCGCCCAGCAGCACGGGGATGCCCGTCAGGTTCGGCGCATGCTCCGGCTCGAACGGCACCATCGCGCGGAAGAGCACGGCGCCGGCCAGCAGGTCCGGGTGCAGCAGCAGGGCGGCGGCTGCCACGTTTGCGCCGTTGCTGAAGCCCACCGCCACGATGCACGTCGGGTCCAGCGCGTACTCCGCCGCCGCGACGCGCACCCACGCCGCCAGCTCGTGCGTGCGCGCCAGCAGGTCCTGCTGGTCGAACACGCCCTCGGCCAGGCGGCGGAAGAAGCGGGGCATCCCGTTCTCCAGCACCTTGCCGCGCGGGCTGAGCAGCGCGGCGCCGGGCGCCATCACCCGGCCCAGCCCCAGCAGGTCGTCCTCGTTGCCGCCGGTGCCGTGCAGCAGCAGCAGGGTGGTGCCATCGCCGCCCGTGGCCGGCACGAAGCGGTGGATGAAGTCGGACGTGGCCACTCAGGCCTCCTTCGCCGGCACCGCGCCGGGCAGGTGGATGGGGGGCAGCACGGCCTCGATCTGCGCGCGCCGCGGCTCGTACTGCGGGGGAAGCTTCAGCGCCTCGCCCAGGCTCTCCGCCGGCTCGTCGGCCGTGAAGCCCGGCGGGTCGGTGGCGATCTCGAACAGCACGCCGCCCGGCTCGCGGAAGTACACCGAGTTGAAGTAGTTGCGGTCGATGACGGGCGTGGGCTGCAGGCCCATCGCCGAAACGCGCCGGCTCAGCGCCACCTCGTCCGCGTCCGTCGCGGCGCGCCATGCCACGTGGTGCACGGTCCCCGCGCCGCCGGCCCCGCGCAGGCCGGCGTCGACCACGCGCAGGTCCACCAGCGCGCCCGGCCCGCCTCCGCCCGCCGCGTAGCGCGAGCGGTCGCCCTCGTCCGCCACGTGCGCAAAGCCCAGCGCCTCGGTGAGCACGCGCGCCGTCGCGTCCGTGCGCGCCAGCCAGAGCGTGACGGAGTGCACTCCGCGGATGGCGTGCTGGGCCGGCACCCCGCCGCCGTCCCACGTGCCGCGCTCGCCCGCGCGCGGGTCGGCTACCAGCTCCAGCGGCAGGCCGTCCGGGTCGCGGAACGCAACCACCGGCTGTCCGAACCGCCGCGTGGGCGCGTCATGCTCCACACCGTGGCTCACCAGCCGCGCGATCCACCATCCCAGCGACCCCTCCGGCACCGCGAACGCCGTGGCGCCCGTCTGGCCCACGCCCGTGCGGCCGCGGCGCGCGCCGGGCCAGGGGAAGAAGGTCAGGATGCTGCCCGGCGAGCCGGCGTCGTCGCCGAAGTACAGGTGGTACGTCTGCGGATCGTCGAAGTTGACGGTGCGCTTCACCAGGCGCAGCCCCAGCGTGCCCGCGTAGAAGTCCAGGTTTCGCTGCGGATCGGACGCGATCGCCGTGACGTGGTGGATGCCCGCGCTCGTGGTGGTCATGATCTCCCCTTCGGTCCCGAATGTCATACGGGCCGGCCCCGCTGGCCGGCCCGTCCTGCGCCCTTCCCCTTCCCTGCCGCCGTCGCTTTCGACCTGCCGCCCGATCAGCGGAAGGTCGCGATGCGCTCCACCGGGTGGCGGTGGTGCGGGAAGCCCTCCTCGTCCGCCTCGCCCAGCGCCACCAGCGCGGGAACGGTCACGTGCTCCGGCAGGCCCAGGATCTCCTTCACCTTGGCCGGGTCGAAGCCCAGCATGGGCGAGGTGGCGTACCCCAGCGACTGCGCGGCCAGCAGCAGGTATCCCAGGGCGATGTAGCTCTGCCCGGTGCCCCACGCCGCCTGCTCGACCGCCGGCTTCGCCGAGAAGCTCGTTCGGAAGCCGTTGGCCACCGCGGGGCGCTCCTCCGCCGGGTAGTTGGGGTGCACCACCTCTTCCAGCGTGTCCAGCGCGTCGCGGATGTCGCTGTACAGTACGATCACGGCGGGCGCCGCGCCCACCTGCTTCTGCCCGAACGCGGCCTCCTTCAGCCGCTCGCGGGTGTCCGCGTCCTGCACCACCACGAAGCGCCACGGCTGCACGTTGAAGGCCGAGGGCGCCAGGCTGGTGATGCGCAGGATCTCGCGCAGGTCCTCCGCCGGAACCGGGCGGTCCTTGTAGCTGCGGATGGAGCGCCGCGCCTCGGCGGCCTCGGTCACGGTCAGCGTCGTCAGGTCCGTCTGCATGCTCGCCTCCTTCTCCGGTTTGGATGTATGACTCTCATTTGTGAGATATCATATCGGCACTTCTCGTTGGCCCGTCTCGACTTCTCCCCGCATCGTCCGTGGATGCGCTCCACCGCCGACCGGGATAAGAAGAAGCTCGCCGTATCAATTGTTGAATACTAAGATATTCGGTTGTGCAGGGAAGTCAAGACCTGAGGTCCTCCCATCCACGGTTCAGGCGCAACATCTCCGTCAATCCGCCGAACGGCATCTTGGATCGGGAGAAGCGCTTACGGGAGCGGCGTCAGGAGCTGTGAAGCGGTCCACGTCTCTCCGGGCCCGAGGGTGACGGGCTGGGCGACGGCGGCGGCTTCCAGGCAGAGCATCCATCGGTATTCGCCGGGAGCCATGTCGGAGAGCGCGTCTCCCTTCTGCTGACCGGGGTTCCAGAGCACGACGTCGGGAAAGCCTTCGCGGGCGATGGAGAGACCACCGCCGCCGAGCGTGGTGACGTGCAGATCGCCGGGCGCGTCCTGGTACACCCGGTCCACCTCTCCGGCGATGCGGACGTGGGACGAGGCCTCCACCCTCGCATCCCCGTGATCGGCCTTGTCGACGAAGCGCACGCCTTCCAGCCCTTCGACCGCGGCCTCGCGCACGTCCGGCACGCGGAAGTACGTGTGCAGCGCGGCCGTGAAGTCGAACGCATCGGCACCGGGGTTGGTGACGGCGAGGGTGACACGGAGCCGCTCGTCCAACTCCAGCCGCAGCTCCAGCCCAAAGGCGTGCGGCCAGACGGCTTGGGTCGCGGCGCAGTCGGCCAGGCGCAGCACGGCGCGGGCGGGCTCGGCGCCGCCGTGCAAGGCGGAGGCGACGGTCCACTCCGCCGTGCGCGCGAAGCCGTGCTTGGGCAGCGGGCCCAGGTCCGCGAACTGGGGGAAGATGACCGGAATGCCCCCGCGGATGCTGGAATCCGCGCCGAACTGAGCGCGCGAGCTGAGGAACAGGCGCTCCACGCCGGCGGCGTCGCGCCACGAGGCGACGTGCGCGCCGTGCAGGTAGATCTCGGCGCTGCTCCCACAGGCGTGGCGCAGCGTCAGCTTCGGCAGGCCGCCGCGGCCTGCCTCCGTCTCCACCGGTCGGTCTATCGGCATCGATCTCTCATCCCGTTCCAACTCCCGGAAGCCAGTTCGTCCCGACCGCGCGTCGTCCCTTGACCCACGCGCCGTATGGCCTTCCCTCTCCCCGCGTCCCGTCTCGTCTATCGAACCGGGCACGTCGTATACCGCCGCGCCGCGTTCTGCGGACGGGCGCGCGGCCTGGATTCGCACGTGTCCGAGGACAACGAGGAACCTCTCGTCCGACGGCCGGTGACGAGGGGACCGTTCGGGGCTTACGCTTCCGCCAGGATGCCGGAGGCCAGGCGGAGGATGGCGGCCAGGCTGCGCTCCACGTCCTCCTCGGTCGTGGCCCAGGACGACACGCTGACGCGCATGGCGGCGCGGCCCTGCCACACGGTGCCGCCGCACCAGCAGGTGCCGTCGGCCTGCACGGCGGCGATCACCCGGCGCGTGGCCTCGTCGCTTCCGCCGAAGCGCACCATCACCTGATTGAGCTGCACGTCGTTCAGCACCTCGTGCCCCGCGGCGGAGAAGCCTTCGGCGAATCGCGTGGCGTGGCGGCAGCAGCGCTCCACCAGGTCCGCGACGCCCGTGCGCCCCAGCGCCGCCAGCGCCGCCCACACCTCCACGCCGCGGGCGCGACGCGAAACCTCGGGCGTGTAGTCGTCGGGCTCGCGTTCGTCGCCGCGCACGAGGTAGGCGGCGGCGGTCGCCATCGCCGCCCGCATCGCGTCGGGATGGCGGCAGAACGCCACGCCGCTGTCGTAGGGCACGTTCAGCCACTTGTGCGCATCCACCGCCCACGAGTCCGCCAGCTCCACGCCCGCCGCCAGGTGCGCGCGCGCCGGTGCGGCGGCCGCCCACATCCCGAACGCGCCGTCCACGTGCACCCACGCGCCCGCCTCGCGCGCCGCCGAGCATACCTCCCCCGCGGGATCGAGGGCGCCGGTGTTCACGTTGCCGGCCTGCACCAGCACCAGGGTGCGGCCATCCAGCGGCGGAAGCTGGTCCGCGCGCATGCGGCCCTGCCCGTCCACGGGCACCCGCACCACGCGCTCGCGGCCCAGCCCCAGCAGCGCCAGCGCCTTGAGCGCGCTCACGTGCACCTCGTCGCCCACCACCACCGTGAGGGGCGGGGCGCCGAACAGGCCCTGCGCCTCCACGTCCCACCCGGCGCGGGCCAGCAGCGCGTGCCGGGCGGCCGCCAGCCCGGTGAAGTTGGCCATCGTTGCACCCGTGACGAACCCGCCCGCCACGCCGGCCGGAAGCCCCAGCACGTCCGCCAGCCACCCCATCGCCACCGCCTCGATGGCCGCGGCGGCGGGGGAAAGCACGCTCAGCCCGCCGTTCTGGTCCCACGCACCGGCCATCCAGTTGGCCGCCAGCGCCGCCGGCAGCGTGCCGCCGATGACGAAGCCGAAGTAGCGGCCGCCCGTGGTCGCGACGGTCGCCGGCGAGCCGACGGCGTGCAGCTCGCGCAGCACTTGCTCAGCATCCGCCGGCCCGTCCGGCAGCGGCCGCCGCAGCGAGCCCAGCGCCGCGAGCGCGTCCGCGGTCGGCACCACGGAGCGCTCTGGCACGCCGTCCAGGTACTCGGCCGCGGCGGCGGCGGTCAGGTCCAGCAGTGGGCGGATGCTCATCGGACCTCAGTTGGATGATATTTCGCGGCCGGTCGGCCGTGACCCGAAGGCCGTCTTGTAAGCGACCGATCCCGGCCTACAACACTACTCCCACGAGGATTCCACGAATGCTTCCCGGTGTTCGCAGGCCGGAAAGCTCGTGGCTGCGCGCGTGATGATAGCTGCGTCGTAACAACAGCACTCCCATCCTGCGTGGTACAGTGAAGCGGGGCAGATCACTACGGAACCTTCCTGCGGACGTGGATCGTCTTCTCCACCGTCGCGTGCACGGTGCCCTCCGCGTCCGTCAGGTCGATGGAGTAGACCCGATCCACCGAGCGCTGGTCCACGAGCGCGGCGCGGATGGCGTCCATCTCGGCCTCGTCCAGCACGAAGCGGGCGTGCAGGGTGGTGCGGCCGGGGCGGCGGAAGCGGATGGCGGCGGCCTTGTCCCACACCACGTACTCCGGCCCCAGCGCGCGGATCAGCATGATCATGTAGATGGGATCGACCGCGCCGTACATGCTGCCGCCGAAGATGGTGCCCACGTAGTTGCGCGTGCGCAGGCTGAGCGGGACGCGCACCCGGATCTCGCGCCAGTCGTCCGCGATGTACGTGATGCGGCCGCCCGTGCCCCGGTACGCCGGGAACAGGTTGAAGCCGTATCGGGCGAGGCGCGAGCGGAAGGATTCCGGCATGAGGACAGGGCGCTCGATGGACTGTGGGCGAGTCGACGGTCCCGTGCGATTCCGCCGTGTCGATGCCCGACGTCGTGTTCGATCACCGCCCGACCGACGGAGATTCGGATCAGGCGCGGGCGCTGCGCTTCTTCACGGACCAGGTGAAGGTGAACGTGGCGGCCACCGTGCCGTCCGGCAGGCGTCCCACGGCCTCCATCTCCACGGGCACGCCCTCGCCCGTGTCCAGCGTCTGGCGCACGGCCGCGAACGCCGCCTCGCCGCCCTGGCAGGTGAAGGTGAGCGTCTCCGTCGCCTTCCGCTCGAACGTGGCGCCCATGCTCACGATGAGCATGGCCACGGGCGCGGGCGCCGTCTGCACCGCCAGCATCACCAGCGCGCCGGTGGAAAGCTCGGCCGCCATGGCCTGCGCGGCGAAGTAGGTGGACTTGAACGGGTTGGTGGTGCGCCACCCGTACGGCACCGTCACCGCGCACTGATGCGCGTTCAGCTCCTTCACCCGCAGCCGCGCCATGAACGCCAGCGGCAGCTTGGCCACGAAGTACGCGCGCAGCCCCAGGGGGCTCAGCAGCCTGGCTGCCAGGCGGTCCACGGCCGCGGAGGACGGCGCGGGCGCTGCGGTGGCGGTGTCGCTCATGGTGCTCCGGATGCGGCGGTGAAGGCGGCCGTGCGAGCCGTCGAGCCGTCGAGCCGTCGAGCCGTCGAGCCCGTGGCGCGCGGGTCGGCGTGCGCGGACGGAAGATGGCCTAACGAAACGATTGAGCCGGGCTCACGCAACTGTGGGGGCGGTGGGCCGGTCGAGGCGCAGGATCGGGCGGATGAATCCGCGGCAACAACGGCCCGAAGCCTCCCTTCGGAGGCTGCTCCGTACGGGACCGAGCCACCGCGCCGAAGCACATCGAAAGCCGCCGGCCGATCGGTGGACGGCCGCCGCCGTTCCCTACGTCCGCGCCTCCACCGGGCCGACGTCCACGGGTGACGGGCGGGGATCGCGCGCCCGCGGGTCCGCGGCCGGGCTCTCGGCCGGGGTGCCGGCGCCCGTGGCGAACTCCACCACCTCGCGGACGACGGCGGGGTCGCGGAGGATGCGGCGGTGGCCCAGGCCGGATACGGTGCGCAGGCGGGCGCCGGGCCAGGCGGCGGCCAGGGTCACGGCCTCGGCGTAGGGCACCTCGGCGTCGTCGGGGTCGTGCACCACCAGCGCGGGAACCGTCTGGCGGGCGGCGGCGGCGGCAAGGTCCAGCTCCTCGGCGCGGCGGCCTACCTTGCGCGCCGTCAGCTCGCGGAAGCGGGCGGCCACGCGGGGCGGCAGGCGCAGCAACTCCTCGAAGCGGGCCAGCACGTCAGTGATGGACGCCGGCCCCGCGATCACCACCACGCGGCGCGGGCGCAGGCCGATGTCCAGCGCCAGCAGCGTGGCCGCCGACCCGAACGAGTGCGCCACCACCGCCTCCAGCGGCCCCACCTCGCGCTCCACCGCCACCAGCGCGCGGGCGAACTCCAGCAGGTTGGTCTCCTCGCCCGCCGAGTCGCCGTGTGCCGGCCCGTCCAGCGCCACCACCCGCCGCCCCGCCAGCACCAGCGGCCGCACGAACGCGCCCAGCTGCGACCCGCGCCCCTCCCACCCGTGCACCAGCAGCACCGTGGGCCCGTCGCCGCCCCACGCTGTGGCGGCCAGCCCCGAGCGCAGCTCCAGCGGCGCGCCCTCCAGCAGCACCTGGCGCTCGCGGTCCGGCCGCTCGTGCCGCCGCGGCCGGAAGAAGAGCCGCACCGCCACGCGACCCGCCGCCGCCGGCGAAACCCACCCCAGCGCCCGCATCCCGGCGCGCATCGCCCGCAGCGTCATCGCATCGCTCATCGCTCCCTCTCGTGTCGGGTGGTGTCCCCCATCATGATCGACATCAGCCCGCCTCGCCTCGCCCCTCGTCCCCTCCACATCCGCCCGAACTGCTCATCCCCCAACCCCGCTCGGCCTTCCGCACCTCGCACAACCGCCCGCGTGAGACACACCCTCTCCTGAGTTGTATGGACCGGAGAGGAGGACGGGAGGTGAGGGCCCTTGCTCCCGAACGCTTTCTTCGATCCCGGAGCGTGCCCCCGAATCCCCTACACCCGCTCGATCACCGTCGCCACACCCTGTCCGCCTCCGATGCAGAGCGTGATCAGCGCCGTCGCCAGGCCGCGGCGCTCCAGCTCGTCCAGCGCCGTGCCCAGCAGCATCGCGCCCGTCGCGCCCAGCGGGTGGCCCAGGGCGATGGCGCCGCCGTTCACGTTCACGCGGGCCGGGTCGATGCCCAGCTCGCGGATGGTCTGCAGCGGCACCACGCCGAACGCCTCGTTGATCTCCCACAGGTCCACGTCGCCCACCTCCATGCCCGCCTTCTTCAGCGCCTTGGCCGAGGTCGGCGCGGGGGCGGTGAGCATGATGACGGGCTCGGTGCCCAGCGTGGCCAGCGAGCGGATGCGGGCACGGGGCTTGATTCCGTGCGCCTTCACGAAATCAGCCGAGGCCAGCATCACCGCCGCCGCGCCGTCCACGATGCCGCTGGCGCTGCCGGCCGTGTGCACGTGGCGGATCTCCTTCGCCTGCGGATAGGCCGCCAGGGCGATGTCGTCCAGCGACTCGCCGTTGGGCCCGATGGGCTTGGCACCGAACGCGGCGAACGCCGGCTCCAGCGCCGCCAGGCCCTCCAGCGTGGTGCTGGGCCGCGGGTACTCGTCCGCCTCCAGGAGCACCTGGCCCGTCTCGGGGTCCATCACCGGGAACAGCGCGCCGGCGAACCGACCCTCCTGCACCGCCACCGCCGCCTTTCGCTGCGACTCCAGCGCGAACGCGTCGATCTCCTCGCGGCTGAAATCGAAGAGCGTGGCGATCAGGTCGGCGCTGATGCCCTGCGGCACCTGGAAGAAGCGCTCGCGCAGGCGCACGTTGCCGCCGTCCGTGCCGCCGCCGTCCGCGCCCAGGCCGTTGTGCGACATGCTCTCCACGCCGCCGGCGACGACGAGGTCCTGCGCGCCGCTCATCACCCCCATCGCCCCGAAGTTCACCGCCTGCAGCCCCGATCCGCAGAACCGGTTCAGGCTCACGGCGCCCACGCTGGTGGGCCAGCCGGCGGCCAGCACGGCGTTGCGGGCCACGTTTGCGCCCTGGTCGTTCACCTGGCTCACGCAACCCGCCACCACGTCGTCCACCAGCTCGCGGTCGATGCCGGTGCGGTCCGCCAGCCGGTTCAGCGCCTGGGCCAGCAGCTCCTGCGGGTGCAGGCCCGTCAGCGCGCCCTTGCCCATCTTGCCGCGTCCGCGGGGCGTGCGCACCGCGTCGATGATGTATGCCTCGCCCATCGTCGTGTCCTCGCTGCGTGAGTGTGTCCGCAAGTCGTTAATCCGCTTTCCGTTCCGGCGGCGGGGGACCGCTCCGGAGCCCGGCGGAAACTGCCCCGCCGGTCTCCTCCGCGGGGCCGGCGAGCCTCCTCCTCCGGGCGCGATACTGCCTGCGCCCTCCGTCCGGGGTCTCCCCGGCCGCTGCGCGAGCCACGCGAAACTGCCCACGTGTCTCGCTCCGCAACCGCATGCTATGGGTACTGCTTGAACTTCAACTGCAACCTCGAAAGTCACCTACCACATCGAAATCAACCGCGCCCTCCCTGCTCTCCCCCGTCCATCGACCGCTCCCCGCGCGGACCCCCGCTCCGCGACGAACCGCCTGTCGACCGTCCGTCGAACCTCGCCTCGGCGGAAGGTGCGGCGAGCGAAGGCGATCGACAAACGCGTGGACAGGCCTACACGCGGACCTGCTCCTGGACGTGGCGGTCCAGGTGGTCCACGGCGCGCAGAAGGTGCACGGGGTCGTGGTACAGCTTGCTCATCATGATGCCGCCCTCCAGCAGCGAGATGCACACGGAGGCCAGCGCATCGCCGTCCACCTCGGGGCGCACCTCGCCGCGCTCCTGGCCGCGCTCCACCGTGCGGCGCACCATGGCGCGCCACTCCTCCATCACGGCGCGGGCGCGGGCGCGAAGCTCGGGGTTGCCATCGTCCGTTTCGATCGCAGTATTCATCACCGGGCAGCCGCCGGGCATGGGCGGGTCCACGGCGTACTCGCGGAACACGCCCACGATGGCCCGCAGCCGCGCCACGGCGTCGTGCCGGTCGCGCAGCGCGGCCACGAAGCGCACGCGCACCCGCTGCACCGCGTGGTCGAACGCCTCCAGCGCCAGCGCCTCCTTGCTCTCGAAGTGGCGGTAGATGCCGCCCTTCCGCAGCCCGGTGGCGTGCATCACGTCCGCCATCGACGACCCGGCGAAGCCCTGCCGGTTGAAAAGCACCGCCGCCTTCTCCAGGATGCGCTCGCGCGTCTGCTCGCCCTTTCCCATCGCTCCAAGCCCCGGTTAATGAGACCGATCGGTCGCAAATCTAGGCACACGGGGGTCCGCGCGCAAGGGATCTCCACGGGGGTTTGGCTCTTGCAAGGGGAGGCCGCCGTCCCGCGACCCGACGCACACGCGCGCCGGGCCGCTTTCGTCCGCGGACCCCGCAGCTCCCGATGATCCCGCTCAAGAAGCCGCCCCCGCGCCTGCTGCGCTGGCTGGGCCCCGCGGCCGTTCTGATGATGATGCTGGGCGCGCTCTGGCTGCTGCACCGCCAGCTCGCCCACTACGACTTCCGCGAGGTGAAGGCGGCGGTGGTGGGCATCCCGCACCACCGGCTGGTGCTGGCGCTGGCGCTCACGGTGGTGTCGTACGCGCTGCTGCCCGGCTACGACTTCACCGCGCTGGCATACGTCAAGAAGAAGCTGCCCTGGCACCGGGTGGAGCTGGCGGGCTTCCTGGCCTACGGCATCAGCCAGACGCTGGGCTTCCCCCTGGTCACGGGAAGCGGCATCCGCTACCGCCTGTGGTCCAGCTGGGGCCTGTCCACGGCCGAGATCGCCGAGGCCATCGCCTTCGCCAACGCCACGCACACCGTCTGCGCCGGCGCGGTGATCGGCACGGCGCTGCTGCTGGAGCCGCGCTACGCGGTGGAGCTGCTCAAGCTTCCGGCCGGCCCCCTGCGTCCGGTGGGGGCGCTGTGCGTGATCGGCGTCGTCTTCTACCTCGTCTGGAGCGTCATCAAGCGCGGCAAGCCGCTGCGCTTCCGCGGGTGGGAGTTTCCCGTGCCCCCGGTGGAGCTCACGCTGGTGCAGCTGGCCGTGGCCGCGGGCGACTGGGTGCTGGCGGGCACCGTGCTGTACGTGATGCTCCCCACGGGGCACGGCATCACCTTCCCCATCTTCATCGGCGCCTTCCTCATCTCGCTCTTCGCGGGCCTCATCAGCCACGTGCCCGGCGGCGTGGGCGTGTTCGAGACGCTGATGGTGCTGCTGCTGGAGGCCTGGATCCCCGCGCCCGAGGTGCTGGGGCGGCTGGTGGCGTACCGCGCGCTGTACTACCTGGTGCCCTTCTTCGTGGCGGTCGTGCTGCTGGGCATCTACGAGATCCGGCGTCAGGGCAAGCGGCTGGCGGCGGCGGCCACCATCAGCGCGCGGTGGGTGCCCTCCATCGTCCCCCAGGTGCTGGGCGTCACCACCTTCGTGGGCGGCGCGGTGCTGCTGCTGAGCGGCTCCACGCCCTCCGAGCACGGGCGCGTGCGGGCCGTGACGGCGCTGCTTCCCCTGGGCGTGGTGGAGCTTTCGCACTTCGCGGCCAGCCTGGCGGGCGCGGGGCTGGTGGTGCTGGCGTGGGGCCTGTCGCGGCGGCTGGACGCGGCGTGGGGGATGACGGTGGCGGTGCTGCTGGTGGGCATCGTGGCGTCGCTGCTGCGCGGCTTCGAGTGGGAGGAGGCGATCGTGCTCACGGTGATGCTGGGGCTGCTGCTGCCCTCGCGCCGCGCCTTCTACCGCAAGACCACGCTGCTGTCCGAGCCCTTCACCCCCGAGTGGGTGGTGGCGGTGGTGCTCGCCGTGGGATCGAGCCTGTGGCTGGGCTTCTTCGCGTACCGGCACGTGCAGTTCTCGGACGCGCTGTGGTGGCGGTTCAGCGTGACGGGCGATGCGCCGCGCTTCATGCGGGCCAGCGTGGGCGTGCTGGCGATGGTGGCCGTGTTCGCCCTGGTGCGCCTGTTCCGCCACGCGGAGCCCGAGCCGCACCTGCCCACCACGCGCGAGCTGGAGCGCGCCCGCCGCGTGGCGGGCCTCTCGCCCGAGGCGCGCGCCGCCCGGGCCCTGCGCGGCGACCTGGACCTGCTGTTCAGCCGCGACGGCGCCGCGATGCTGGCCTACGGGGTGGAGCGCAAGACGTGGGTGGCCGTGGGCGACCCCGTGGGCCCCCCCGCCGACCGCGCCGAGGTGGCGTGGACCTTCTGGGAGGAGGCCAACCTGCACCGGGCCACCCCCGTCTTCCACGAGGTGGGCGCGGAGGAATTGTCCGTCTACCAGGACCTGGGGCTCACGCTGCTGAAGGTGGGCGAGGAGGCGCTTCTGCCCCTGGCGGAGTTCGCCCTGGACGCTCCCGGCCGCGAGGAGCTGCGGCGCATGCACGGCGGGCTGCTGGCGCGGGGCGCCGCCTTCCGCGTGGAGGACGGCGGCCCGCCGGCGCTGGACGGTGCCCCGGCCGCGACGCCCAAGTGGTTCACGGAGCTGGCGGGCGCCCCGTCGGACGCGCCGCCGGCGGAGCCCGTTCCCGCGCCGCGCTGCGCGACCGTGCAGGTGGAGGGGCGCACGGTGGCGGTGGGCACGCTGTTCACCACCGCGGACGACGCGGAGCTGGCGGTGGACGAGCTGCGCCTGTCGCCGGGGGCGCCCGCGGGCACGGCCGAGTTCCTGTTCGCCGAGGTGGCGCTGTGGGCCCGGGCGCAGGGCTTCCGCCGGTTCAGCCTGGGCAGCGCGCCGCTGGAGGGGCCGCCGGACCGCACCCTGGGCCCCGTGTGGGCCGCCGCCGGGCCGCACCTGTTCCCCCACGGCGAGCACTTCCCGGACTCCGCCGCCGTGCGCGCATTCAAGCAGCGCTTCGCGCCCGTGTGGGAGCCGCGCTACCTGGCCTCGCCCGGCGGCCTGGCCCTGCCGCGCATCCTGACGGACGTGGCCACGCTGATGACCCGCGGCGCAGCCTCCACCATCGCGCCGCCCGAGGCGACCGCGGCGTGAGGGCCGTCGATCCTCTCCCGAGGCAACGGTCGCCGATCGGTGGATTCGACGTCGGTTGATCGGATGAAGACCGGAGCGGGGCTCGGTCGCATCAGCCCGGTTCCACTGGGCATCGAACGCCACCGGCAGCGGTGGCGTTCGTCGTTTCTGGTGGTCGGCCGAAGGTGTCGCGGGAGCGTTGGTCTCGCGGGCGGCGGGCGTTGGACCGGGAGCGGTCCCGGCCCCCTGGCATCGACCGTGACAGGAGCCGGCCATCACAAAACCTTTACGATTTGCCGGGACCGAAAGCGCGGGTCGAGGGTTGGATCAGGAGCGAGCGAGGCGCGGTTCTCCGGGTGAAAGACCGGACGGGCCGGAACCGATCAACAAGGACGGAAGACCAGCGTGACGATGACCGAATCCCCCGCCTCGGTGCACGGCGGCATGCGGCAGCCCGACGGCGAGATGCCGTACTACGTGGCGATGGGCAACGAGGTGGAGGTGTTCGGCACCTGCCACGGGCGCGGGCTGCCGGTGATGCTCAAAGGGCCGACGGGGTGCGGCAAGACGCGCTTCGTGGAGCACATGGCGTGGCGCCTGAAGCGGCCGCTGGTGACCATCGCCTGCCACGACGACCTGTCGGCCAGCGACCTCACGGGCCGCTACCTGATCCGCGGCGGCGAGACGGTGTGGGTGGACGGGCCGCTGACCACGGCCGTGCGCCTGGGCGCCATCTGCTACCTGGACGAGGTGGTGGAGGCGCGGCAGGACACCATCGTGGTCATCCACCCCCTCACGGACGACCGCCGCCTGCTGCCCATCGACAAGACGGGCGAGCTGGTGGAGGCGGCGCCCGGCTTCCAGCTGGTGGTGAGCTACAACCCCGGCTACCAGCACGCGCTGAAGGACCTGAAGCCCAGCACCCGGCAGCGCTTCGTGGCCCTGGAGTTCGACTTTCCGCCCGCCGAGCTGGAGGCGGAGGTGGTGATGCACGAGAGCGGCGTGGACCGCGCCCCCGCCGCGGCGCTGGTGAAGCTGGCGCAGCGCATCCGGCGGCTGCGCGACCAGGGGCTGGCGGAGGCGCCCAGCACGCGCCTGCTGGTCGCCACCGCGCGGTTGATGGCCGGCGGAATCGCCGCGCCCGACGCCTGCCGGGTGGCGCTGGTGAACCCGCTGACGGACGATCCCGACCTGCTGGCGGCGATCAGCGACCTGATCGCCGCCACCTTCTGACGGCCGTGGCCTTCTCGTTCCTCGGCCGTCCGCTCAGGCGCCCTCCGTCGATCGACGACGACCCGCCGACGGACGATGGCACCGTGCGGCTGGACGACGTGCGGCGGCGGCTGGAGATCCTGCTGGCCGCGCTGTACGGCCGCCCCATCCCCATCGCCACGTCGCGCGCGGAGCCGCCGCCGGGGGTGCTGGATCGCGTGTTCCGCCGCCCGCCGCCGCACCTGCGCGGCGTCCGCGCGACGGCGTCCACGGACGGCGAGCGTATCCACCTGCCCGCCGAGCTTCCCCCGGAGCCCGGCGGAGCGGACGCGCTGGCGCGCTACCGGCTGCTGGCCATCGAGCAGGCGGAGCGGATGCGGCGCGGCACCCCGCTGCACGCGCCGGAGGACGACGCGCTGGCCCGCGACCTGTACCTGCTGGCCGAGGGCGCCGCCGTCGACCGCGCCATCACCCGCGACGTGCCCGGCGTTCGCGCCGCGCTGCGTGCCGAGCGCACGGCGGCGCTGTCCGCGCGGCCGGCGCTGGACGCGCTGACGCCCGCCGAGCGCGAGGTGGAGGCGCTGGTGCGGTCCGCGTTGCTGACGGATGGGGCCGAGGAGGTGGGCGGCCCGGCGCCGGGATCGACGCCCGAGGAGACCGCCGCATGGGCGCGGGAGCGCGCCGCCAGCCTGCGCGCGCTTCACGCAGGCGCATACCGCGGCGTGACGCCGGTCGCGGCGTGGGGCAAGGTGGCGGAGCCCACGCCGGCCGTTCGCGTGCGGGCCGTCGAGCGATTCACCCCGCCGCCGCCCCGCGCGACGCTGACCGGAGTGGGGATCGGCGGCCAGGGCGGCAAGTCGGCCCGCGGCAGCGCCAGGCCGGCCGAGGGGATGGACGCGGACCAGGGGCTGGAAGGAAAGACGCAGGACGCGGCCAGGAAGAGCTCGGGTAAGGGCAAGTCGAAGGGTACGGGCGAGGCGGCCGATCCCAAGACCGGGGCCGATCGGCCGGACGATCCCGAGGGGACGGAGGAGGGAGACGGGGAGCGGACCGGGGCGCCGGACCCCTCCGCGGAGCCGGAGACGGATCACGCCGCGACGGTCCGCGTGCGTGTGGCGGCGGCCCGCTCCGCCCCGCCGGCGGATTCGTTCACGTACCCCGAGTGGGACGCGTGGGCCGGGCGGTACGTGCCCGCGGCGGCGACCGTGCGGCTGAGCGACCCGGAGCCGGGCGACCCGGACTGGGCGGCGGACGAGCTGCGCCGGCACGCCGCGGTGGTGCGCCGGCTGCGCGAGCAGTTCGAGCGGCTGCGCGCACGGCGCACGCGGCTGCGCCAGCAGCGCGACGGCGAGGAGCTGGACCTGGCCGCCTGCGTGAGCGCGCTGGTGGACCTGCGCACGGGCCACACCGTGGACGACCGCCTGTACTCGTCCGTGCGCCCGGCGCGCCGCGAGATGTCCATCCTGCTGCTGGTGGACGTGAGCGGATCGACCGTGGAGCCCGTGAACGCCACCGGCGCGCGTATCATCGACGTGGAGAAGACGGCGCTGCTGCTCACGGGCGAGGCGCTGGACGCGCTGGGCGACCGCTGGGCCGTGCTCACCTTCTCGGGCCGCACGGCGAACGACGTGCGGATGCGGACCATCAAAGGCTTCGCGGAGCGCGGCGGCGACCCCGTGCGGCGCCGCATCGCCGCGCTGCAGCCGGAGGGATACACGCGCCTGGGTGCCGCCGTGCGCCACGCCACGGGGCTGCTGGCCGCGCAGGGCACCACGCACCGCCTGCTCCTCATCCTGAGCGACGGCAAGCCCAACGACGACGACCACTACCAGGGCCGCTACGCCGTGGAGGACTCGCGCCAGGCCATCGCCGAGGCGCGCGACCGCGGTGTCTTCCCCTTCTGCCTGACGGTGGACCGCGCCGGCGCCGCGTACCTGGCCCGCATCTTCGGCGCGCCGGGCCACATGATCCTGCGCCGCCCCGACCAGCTTCCGCTGGCCCTCACCCGCGTCGTCCGCCACATCCTGGGCGCGTAGCGGCGGGCGCCGGCCCCGGCGGGAACGGATCGTGCGCGCGCGGACGGCGACACCACCGCCGTTTCGACCTCGGTTCCCCAGCCAGCACCTCATGCCTCCCACGCTCTCGCCGGACGCCGGCGCGCCGGTCGGCCTGTTCCCTGCCGCTGACGGCGAGATGGCCCGGCTGTGCCGCGAGCTCGACTGGGCGTCCACGCCGCTGGGCGACCCCGCCGGGTGGTCGCAGAGCCTGCGCGTCATGGTGTCCACCGTGCTCGCCTCGCGCCACCCCATGTTCCTGTGGTGGGGGCCGGAGCTGGTGCAGGTCTACAACGACGGATACCGCCGCAGCCTGGGCGACGGAGGGAGGCACCCGCGCGCCCTGGGCATGCGCGGCAAGGAGTTCTGGACGGACATCTGGGAGACCATCGGCCCGCAGATCCGCCAGGTGATGGACGGCGGCGAGGCCACCTGGCACGTGGACCAGCTCGTGGCCATCGAGCGCAACGGCGGGCTGGAGGAGGTCTACTGGACCTACAGCTACAGCGCCGTGCCCGACGACGACGGCTCCATCGGCGGCACCCTGGTGGTGTGCCAGGAGACCACCGAGCGGGTGCTGGCCGAGCGGCGCCTGGGCACGCTGAACCGGCTGGCCTCGGTGCCGCTCCGGGGCAGCGTGCGCGAGACGGCGGCCGCCGCCACCCGCGCCGTCGAGTCGCCGGACGTGCCCTTCGCCCTGTGCTGGCTGGCGCCCGAAGGCGACCCGGACGGCGCGCCGGAGCTGGTGGAGGCGGCGGGGCTGCCCCGCGGCGCGGGCGAGCTGCCTGCGTCGCTCGTCCAGGCGGTGCGCTCCGGGCGGGCGCAGGGGGTGGAGCTGGCGGGATGGGACGCCCTGCGGGGCGTGGGGCCCTGGCCCGAGCCCCCGGAGGAGGCCGCCGTCTTTCCCCTGCAGGCGCCCGGTGTGGAGCGTCCGCTGGGCATGCTGGCGCTGGGCCTCAGCTCGCGGCTGCCGAGCGGCGAGGGGTACGAGGGCTTCCTGGCCGCCGCCGCCGCGCAGGTGTCGGCGCGCGTGGCCGAGCGGCGGGCCGAGGTGCAACGCGAGACGCTGCTGCGCGAGCTGGACGTGGAGCGCTCGCGGCTGGAGTTCGTGTTCCAGCAGGCGCCCGCCTTCCTGGCCGTGCTGCGCGGCCCCCGGCACGTGTTCTCGCTGGTGAACGAGGCCTACTACCAGCTCGTGGGGCAACGCCGGCTGGTGGGGGTTCCGGCGATGGAGGCGCTTCCCGAGGTGCGCGAACAGGGCTTCCAGGAGCTTCTGGACGGAGTGCTTCGGACGGGCGTGCCGTACGTGGGACGCGAGGTGCCGGTGCAGCTGCGGCGTACGCCGGGACGCGAGCCCGAGGAGCGCTTCGTGGACCTGGCGTACCTGCCGCTGGTGGAGGCCGGCGGCGTTCGGGCGGGCATCATCGCCCACGGCACCGACGTCACCGAGCACGTGCTGGCACGGCGCGAGGTGGAGGCGGCGCGGGCCCAGGCCGAGGCCGCCAACCGCGCCAAGGGCGAGTTCCTGGCCGTCATGAGCCACGAGCTGCGCACGCCGCTGAACGCCATCGGGGGCTACGCCGAACTGCTGGAGATGGGCATCCGCGGCCCCATCAACGACGCGCAGCGCGAGGACCTGCGCCGCATCCAGACCAGCCAGCGGCACCTGCTGGGCCTCATCAACGAGGTCCTGAACTATGCCAAGCTGGAAACGGGGATGGTGCACTACGACCTGGCGGAGGTGCCCGTGCGCGAGACGCTGGCCTTCGCGGAGGCGCTGGTGGCCCCGCAGGCGCGCGGCAAAGGCCTGGCGCTGCGGGTGCGCCCCTGCGACGGCAGCCTGGCCGTGCGCGCCGACGGCGAGAAGCTGCGGCAGATCCTTGTGAACCTGCTGTCCAACGCGGTGAAGTTCACCGAGGCGGGCGGCTCGGTGGCGCTGGCGTGCGACGCGGAGGGCGCGTGGGCCGACTTCCACGTGAGCGACACGGGGATGGGCATTCCCGCCGACAAGCTGGAGCCCATCTTCGAGCCCTTCGTGCAGGTGCGCTCCGACCTTGCCCGCCCGCAGGAGGGCACGGGCCTGGGCCTGGCCATCAGCCGCGACCTGGCCCGCGGCATGGGCGGCGACCTGTGGGCCCGCAGCACGCCCGGCCAGGGCAGCACGTTCACCCTGCGCCTTCCCCTGGCGGACTGACGCGGGCGCCGGCCCGGCGCCGTTCATCACCCGGGCGGCGGGATCGCATCGAGCGTCACGGCATCGGTCGAAGAGGCCCACGGAAGCAGGCTGCTCCCGTGGGCCTCGTCTTTCCTCCCTCATCCTCACCTCATCGACCGATCACCATGCCTCCGTCGTATCCGAGAACAGCATGTGTCTGCGAGGGGCGAAATGTCCGCCCAGCCTGGACATGGATTCCGCCGGCGTAGAGCCCTGTCGCCTGCCGGCAGGGCCGCCTCCCGTGTCGGCGCTCGCCAGGTCGGCGTGCAGGATGAGGTACGGGTCCACGTTACGGCCCTCCCACCAGCGGTGCACGTTCTCCAGGATGGCGATGGAGAAGTGCAGGTGGGTGTCGCCCGGCGCGGCGTTGCCCGTGTCGCCCACGTAGCCGATCACGTCGCCGCGCTTCACCTCCTGCCCATCGTGCAGGCCGGGGGCGTAGCGCTCCAGGTGCGCGTAGTAGAAGCGCGTGCGGCCGTCGGGGGCAAGCTGGTAGATGGCGTTGCCTCCCAGCGACCCCTGGTGCAGCCGCAGGATGGTGCCGTCGGTGACGGCGTACACCTCGGTGCCGCGTGGGGCGTGGATGTCGATGGCGTCGTGCACGCGCCCGCCGGAGCGAGCCTCGCGGTACGTGTCGCGAAGCTGCGTCGGCCGCACGCCGCTCACGGGCAGCAGCAGGTGAAGCGCCGCCACGCTGCGCAGGTAGGTGAAGTCGGGAACCAGCGACCCGCTGAAGATGCGGGGTGCGGACTGCGCGCCGATGGGTGCGGCGGCGGCCAGGCAGAGAAGCGCCGCGGACAGTGCGGGGGGCAGGCGGCGCGATGCGGAACGGACGGACGTGCGGACGGTCGGGTGCTGTCGGTTGGCTCGCATGGTTGGCGTTCGCTTCGGCGGCTCGACCGGCATGGTGGGCTTCGCTCAGACCGCGCCCACGGTAGCCTCGTAGCTTTGCGTCCCCGTCTTTCGGCGGGTTTGCCGTTGTCGAAGATGTCCCGGTTTGCGCTCCCGGGGTTGATGCGGGGGGAACTTCTGGATTTCGCGGTGAAGGCTCCGTACGCTGGTTGGTGCGGGGTTCCTCTCCTCCTTCGGGAGACGGGGTGGCGGGGGGCGATCGCGCACGTGGGGGCGGCGCGGTCGCAGGAATGTAGCAGATTTAAGTATGCGGTTGATGTGCAACAAGGTAGGTCACGCACCGGCGGAAACGCAAGTATCTCGTTGGATGTCATTTCGCTGCTTCTACTTGCGCTTTGCCTCGCGCCAGCGCTCCAGGCCCAGCGTGATCGCATCCGCCACCGCGGCGCCCACCACGTGGCCCACGGCGGTGTGCTTGCCCGCGTACGGCTCTGAGTCCAGCGCCCGGTCCGCATCCGCAGACTCCGCCGAATCTCTCGCATCCGCGGAGTCGGCGGAATGCGCCGAATGCGTCGGATCGGGCGCGAGCGGCGCGGCGACCACGATGCAGTCGGTGCCGGTGCCCGTGGCGGGAAGGCCGCTGCGCAGGCTGGGGATGTTCGCCTCGCGCACGGCCAGGGCGCGCGCCTCGGCCGCCAGCGCCAGCGCCTCCAGCATCGCCTCGCCCGAAAGCGGGCGCGAGACGCGGACGAGCAGGTTGATGGTGCCCACACGCGCGATGGTGGACCCCACGCCCGGCGGGTCGCCCGCCCGCAGCGCGTTGCCCATGCCCACGGTGGCGACGCAGCGCGCCGACACGCCTTCGGCCGCCCGCGTCACGTCCGCGAAGCCATCCAGGGACGCGCTGGTCAGCAGTACGACGGCGCCGGCGAGGCCCGCCGTCGCCATCCGCTCCGCCAGCAGCGCCCGCGGGTCAACGTCCAGCCCCAGGTCCGCGTTCCGGATGCGCAGCCACGCGACCGCCTCCGCGGTCCGCATCCCCCCGCCCACCACCGCCCAACTCGCCACCGCGTGCCGCGCGGCGAAGCGGACGACGAGCCAGGGGTCGGCGAGGGTGGTGGTGACCGCGGCGAGTGGTGATGCCTCGAGCCCATCAAAACTGGAGGACCTCACGCGATCCGAGCGACAGTCGCTAGGGACTGCCGCTGTGATCGAAGCCTCACGAGCAACGGGTTCACGCGATCAACTCACCGCATCGAACTTGAACTGGAAGGAATACTTCCTCAGCTCGAGATTTGAGATTGCACGCGACGCGAGGATGACTCGCTTGTGAAAATCGCCTGCCACCAAGATGCCGCGCACGGGTTTGTTATCTTCATCAGCGACAGAGCCCATGTACGCCAAGATCTGGGCAACGACCTCTGGAGTTGCAGTTCCCGCCTTGAGTTCGATCACGACAACAGCACCACTTGGATCTGTGGCGGTAATGTCGATTCGTCCGGCTTCCGTGCTACGCTCCTTCCCCCCGTCGGTGATCCTGAGACCGGGCTCAAGTTGATCAATGTGCGTTCGCAAGGCCGCCTGAAGGTCCCGTTCAAGCCCGAAGGTAATCTCCTCCGCCTCAAGCACCTCGTCATCATCATCGGAATTCGCCAACATGGACACAGCATTGGTAATGTCTTCGGTGGCATCGGGTCGGATCAAAAGAACCCGATCTCCGTTTTGCTGCAACAGCCAGCCCTCCTTCCGCATGGCGGCTCGCACCTGATGCGATGTCTTCCCATCTGGACTAAACCCAGCAGGAAGGTGCTGCGGGTTCTCGCGCAACCATTGCTTCATCGGGTGGAATTCGACCTGTCCGTCCGTAGCCTTGGCGACAATGAAGTGGGATTTGTTCATCTCATCACGATTGCAAGAGTGAGTCGGGCTGCTCGCACCCGTTCTGACCGAGAGAGACCCTTATCGTCGTCGTTCCGTGTACCTACGCATCCCCCAGCCCATCCTCGAAAAAGTCAGAATCAAGCCGCTTGAGACTGTATGTTGTAGCAATGAAACCCCGACATCGTGATCAATCATTAGTTCTGAGAGGTGCGGGCCGTGTATCAGCACGATTGTGCCTGGCGGCGTACCGGAAGGGAGCGCGGGTGGTGGCGCGAGCCGGGAAGCATCTCGGCAGCCGGAAAGCCTCCGGCTGCCGAGACGTTCGTGGGTGTCAGCTCCGCGCCGTCACCGAGCGGATCAGCTCCACCTCGGCGGGGCGGTACGGCGTGCCGTCGGTGCGGAAGATGTCGTGGAACCAGACGGGGGGCTCGGCGGGGTACGGGTGCTCCCACGAGTCCCACGGATAGATGGTCTGCGACTTTCCGGAGACGAAGCCCCAGTTGATGGCGCCCACGTGCTGCTGCTTGAAGAAGGGCAGCATGGTCTCGAAGGTGCTTCCGCGCGGGCGGGCCATGTACTCGGTGCAGATGACGGGGCGGCCCAGCCGCTGGAGCGCGGCCACCTCGCGCTGAAGGTCGGGCAGCGCGTCGTAGCTGTGGAAGGTGATGACGTCGGAGTTGTCCAGCATGAAGCGCGTGATGGGCAGCGTCTGGCTGGGGTCCACGTAGTCGCCCTTCCACGGCGCGGCGGTGAGCGGCTGCACGGGGTTCATCTCGCGCGCCCAGGCGAAGGTGCGGCGCAGCAGCGCCATCGACAGCGCGCCCTTGTTGGCCGGCTCGAACGCGCCGTACGAGCCGCCGTTGCGGTTGTCCGGCTCGTTGAACAGGTCCCACGCCAGCACCCGCCGGTCGCCCGCGAACCGGCCGACGACGCCCTTCACGTACGGCTGCAGCAGCTCCGCGTAGCGCGTGCTGTCGCGCAGCACCTCGGCCCCCGGCGACTGCACCCAGCCGGAGTTGTGCAGCCCCGGCGTGGGCTGGCGCTGCCGCCCGGTGCGCGGGAACGGGTCCCATACCGCATCGAACAGCACCAGCATCGGCCTGATGTGGTGCCGGTCGGCGATGGCCAGGAACTCGTCCACCCGGTTCAGGAAGCCCGCCGGGTCCTGCCGGTACGCCTGGTCATGCAGGAACACGCGCATGGTGTTGAAGCCCAGCCCCTGCGCCCACCCCAGCTCGCGGTCGATGCCGCGCGGGTCCCACGTCTCCGCCTGCCACATCTCGAGCTGGTTGATGGCGCTGGCCGGCGCGTAGTTGCTGCCGGCAAGCCACCCCGTCTGCTGCTGCCACGCCGCCGCCTGCTCCGGCGTCCAGCGCCCGCGTCCCTGCGCGTGCAACGGGACGGCCGTGACCAGCGCGACCAGCAGGGCCAGCGTGCCGCGGAGGAACCGTAGCTGCTTCATAGGCACCGTATAGATGTGGGGATACGCCTCGCCTCGTGGCTTGGAAACCAACCTACACGCACCAGCCATCCGCGCCAGACGCAGAGGACGGAGCGTGGCGGTTCCACGCCGCCGGTCGGCTATCTCGCGGCCGGAAGGTTCGGCGCTGTCGGCGCTTGGTTCGATGGATCGGCGCTCCCGTAGCCGTCACGTCCTGCAAAAGCTGTCGTATCAGCCCGTCGATTCGGTCGATTCAGTCGATTCTACGGACGTCTGCTGTCCCCGCGGGCCGCCGTCACTTGATACGCACCGGGATGCCGCTGACGAGCAGCTCGACCTCGTCCGCCGCCGCGGCGACCAGGGCGTTGGCGCGGCCGAGCGCATCGCGGTACCACCGGCCGAGGGAGGTCGGTGGATGCACGCCCATGCCGACCTCGTTCGTCACGATGACCGTCGTTCCGTCGCGGCCAAGCGCCGCGTCGCGGAGCGCCCGCGCCTCTGCCAGCACGGCGTCGATGCACGCCTGCTCGCCCGCGGACTCGACCGAAAGCAGGGCGTTGGATGCGAGGACGGTGAGGCAGTCCACCAGCACCGTTCCCGGCGCAGCGGCGCGGACGGCGGATGCGGCGTCGCGTGGCGCCTCCACCGTGGTCCACTCCGCCGGCCGCTCGGCGCGGTGACGGGCGATGCGGCGCGCCATCTCGTCGTCCAGCGCCTCCGCGGTGGCGACGTAGGTGACGGGCGCGCCCTCCTGCGATGCCCGCGCCTCCGCCCACGAGCTCTTGCCGCTGCGCGCGCCGCCGGTCACCAGCACGATCATCCCCATCGTCAGCCCTCCACGCGGAGACCGGACCCAACGGCGGCACCCGCACCAAGGCCGATCAGCCCATCGATCACGTCGAACTCCAGCGCTGCCTCCACCGCATCCGCCAGCAGGTCCAGCTCTCGGTCGATGTGCGCATCCCAGCGCAGGCCGCCCGCATCGACGGAGTTGGTCCCCGAGCTACCGTCGGCCGTCGAGGCACCATCGACGGAAGCGCGCAGTTGATGGAGCCAGGCGCCGCGCAGGGAATCGTCCCCGAACACGCCGTGCAGGTAGCATCCCCAGACGCTTCCGGACGCCCCACCTGCGGGCTCGCCGTCGATCTCCATCAGCACCATCGCATCCGGCCCGAGCGTCGTGCGGCCGTGGTGGATCTCGTATCCTGGTGAGTCCGATCCGCCGAGCGCAGCGAACGGTGCGGCGCCCGTCCATCGACCGGCCGTGCGGCGGGTGGACTTCGCCTCGCGCAGCTCCGTGCGCACGTCCAGCAGGCCCAGGCCCGGCACCTCGCCGCCGCCCTCCAGCCCCAGCGGGTCCGCGACGGATGCGCCGAGCATCTGGTATCCGCCGCAGAGTCCGACGATGGGCACGCCGCCGGCCGCGAGCGCGCGGAGGCCGGCCGCCAGCCCCGTATCCCACAGCCAGCGCAGGTCCGCCGTGGTGTTGCGCGTGCCTGGAATCACGACCGCCGCGCATCCGTCCAGCGCGTCCACGGAGTCGATCCACCGAACGCGCAGTCCGGGCTCTGCGGCAAGCGGATCGAGGTCGTCGAAGTTGGAGACGTGCGGCAGGCGGATGGCGGCGATCGTGAGCGCCCCCGCGCCGCGGTCGCCGAGGGAGGCGGCGTCCTCGTCCGGCAGGTCCAGCCGCAGCCAGGGGACGACGCCCAGCGTAGGGATGCCCGTGCGCTCGCGGAGGATCTGCGGCGCGGGGGCGAGCAGGGACGCGTCGCCGCGGAACTTGTTGAGCACGAAGCCGGCGATGCGGGCGCGATCGCCCTCCGGCAGCAGCGCCCAGGTGCCGTACAGCGCCGCGAACGCCCCGCCGCGGTCGATGTCGGCCACCAGCAGCACCGGCGCATCCGCCTCCCGCGCGACGCGCATGTTGACGACGTCCGGCAGGTTGATCTCCGCCGGGCTGCCCGCGCCCTCGATGACGACGAGGTCCGCCTCCCCGCGGAGGGTGGCGAGCGACGCGGCGACCGTGCTCCACAGGTGCGCGCCGCGCTCGCGCCAGGGCAGGGCAGCGAGCGCGGGATCGCGCCGGCCCAGGACGATCACGTCCGAGCGGTCGTCGGCTAGCGGCTTGAGCAGCACGGGGTTCATCTCCACGCGCGGCTGAACGCGTGCGGCGCGGGCCTGCAGCGCCTGCGCCCGGCCGATCTCGCCGCCGCACGCGGTGACCGCCGCATTGTTGCTCATGTTCTGCGCCTTGAACGGCAGCACGCGCAGGCCCCGGCGCGCATAGACGCGGCACAATCCCGCCGCCAGCAGCGACTTGCCGGCGCCCGAGGAAGTGCCCTGCACCATCAGGCAGCGTGCGGCCAAGGCAGTTCGTGAGGTCGAGGTCGAGATCGGTCGATGAGGGCCCGTGGGAGGGGCGAGTGTACCGCGGCGGACGGGGCGTGTCAAACGATCACGCGGGGCAAGCGGTCTATCATCCGTCCCCGCTGCCTACCCCGCGCGCGACCTGCCGAGGCACTCCGCCGCCCTGCGTAACCCGATGCCGCGTGACCACTTGTCCGCGCGGGCCGGGAACCGGCGCGGCGGCGGGTGGTAGCAAGGGCACCGTCGCCGATCCCTTCCGAGGAGAACCCCTGGACCCGATGAGAACGAACACTCGTACGAAGCGCCTGTCGCGCGCGGCCGCCGCGTGCGTGCTGGCGGGCGGCCTGGCCGGCGCCGCGCAGGCGCAGAACGGCACCGGACTGGGCGTGGACAGCGCCAACTTCGACCGCAGCGTGCGCCCGCAGGACGACTTCTTCCGCTACGTGAACGGCGGGTGGATGAAGAACGCGCGCATCGCCGCCGACCGCACCGGCGCGGGCGCCTTCCTGGACCTGCGCGACCGCAGCGAGGACGCGCTGCACGCCATCCTGGAGCGCGCCGCGGCCAACCCCGGCGCGCCGGGCAGCGAGCAGCAGAAGGTGGGCGACCTGTACGCCACGTACATGGACACCGCGCGCATCGAGGCGCTGGGCATCACCCCGCTGCGTCCGCAGCTGGCGCGCATCGCCGCCGTGCGGCAGAAGAGCGAATACCCGGAGCTGTTCGCCGAGGTGGGCACCTACGGGGTGCAGACGCCGTTCAGCTTCGGCATCTCGCAGGACGCCCGCAACGCCGAGCGCTACATCGCCGGCGTGGGGCAGTCGGGCCTGGGCCTTCCGGACCGGGACTACTATTCCAGCCAGGGCCCCAAGTTCGACCAGGCCCGCGCCGCGTACCGCACCTACGTGGAGACGCTTCTGCGCCTGGCCGGCGAGCCCGACGCGGCGACGGCGGCCACGAACGTGGTGGCCTTCGAGACGGCGCTGGCGGCCAAGCAGTGGGACCGCGCCCGCAGCCGCGACCGCACGGCCACCTACAACCTGCGCACCGTCGCCCAGCTCGACTCCATGACGCCGGGCTTCTCGTGGACGCGCTACGTGCACGCGTACGGAGCCGACCGCACCCCGGGCGTGGTGGTCCGGCAGCTCGACTACGTGCCGGCGATGAACGACATCCTGCAGCAGACGCCGGTGTCGACGGTCAAGCAGTACCTGACGTTCAAGCTGGTGGACAGCTACGCCACGGACCTCAGCCGGTCCTTCGCGGACGCCAACTTCGAGTTCCGCGGCCGCGCGCTCCAGGGCCTGCAGGAGAACCGCGCGCGCTGGCGCCGCGGCGTGGGCGTGGTGGAGGGGATGCTGGGCGAGGCGGCCGGCAAGCTGTACGTGGCCGGCAACTTCCGGCCCGAGCAGAAGGCCCGCATGCAGGCGCTGGTCACCAACCTGCTGGGCGCCTACCACGACGCCATCAACGAGCTGGACTGGATGAGCCCGGCCACCAAGACGGCCGCCCAGGAGAAGCTGTCGCACATCAACGTCAAGATCGGCTACCCCGACAAGTGGCGCGACTACTCGGCGCTCCAGATCGTGCGCGGCGACCTGGTGGGCAACCGCATGCGCGCGGCCCGCTTCAACCGCGCCCGCAACCTGGCGCACCTGGGCCAGCCGGTGGACCGCACCGAGTGGGGGATGACGCCGCAGACCGTGAACGCGTACTACAACGCGTCCATGAACGAGATCGTCTTCCCGGCCGCCATCCTCCAGCCCCCGTTCTTCAACCCCGACGCCGACGACGCGGTGAACTACGGTGCCATCGGCGCCGTGATCGGGCATGAGATCAGCCACGGCTTCGACGACCAGGGCCGCCGCTCGGACGGCTTCGGCAACCTGCGCGACTGGTGGACGGCGGAGGACGCCCGCGCCTTCGAGGCCCGCGCCACCGCCCTGGCCGACGAGTACAGCAGCTTCTCGCCGGTGGAGGGCCTGCACATCAACGGCCGCCTGACGCTGGGCGAGAACATCGGCGACGTGAGCGGCATCGCCGTGGCGTACCGCGCCTGGAAGCGCTCGCTGAACGGCCGCGAGGCACCGGTCATCGGCGGCTTCACGGGCGACCAGCGCTTCTTCCTGGGCTACGCGCAGATCTGGCGCAGCCTTCAGCGCGAGGACGCCGTCCGCCAGCAGCTCCTCACCGATCCGCACTCGCCCGGCGAGTTCCGCGTGAACGGCGTGCTGCGCAACGTGGACGCCTTCTACCGCGCCTTCGACGTCAAGGAGGGCGACAAGATGTACGTGCCCGCCGACAAGCGCGTGAAGATCTGGTAGCCTCGCACCGTCGATCGACGAGGAGAAGGCGAGGTTGACGAGGCCGGCCCGGACCCCACCGATGGAGTCCGGGCCGGTCGCGTTCGCGCGGCGGAAGGCATCCTCTTTCCGCCGCAAGCTGGTTGACAAAGCGCCTCGGAGATCGGAAGATAGGCGTTCCGCCCCCGGTAGGATCGCGTCCCGGACACCCCTGACCCACACCCCGGATCCCATGAGCACCTTCACTCGTACGCGCCGTCTGGCGCGGGCGGCCGCCCTCGTCGCCCTGGCGGGCGGGCTGGCCGGCACCGCGCGCGCCCAGTCCAACCTGGGCGTCGACACCGCCAACTTCGACCGTACCGTGCGTCCCCAGGACGACTTCTTCCGCTTCGTGAACGGCGGGTGGCTGCGCAGCTACAAGCTGCCGGACGACCGCTCCAACTTCGGCTCGTTCCTGGAGCTGGCCGACCGCAGCGACAGCATCATCCGCCGCATCGTGGAGGACGCCGCCACGTCGCCGCACCGCGCGGCCGGCTCGGACGCGCAGAAGGTGGGCGACTTCTACGCGGCCTTCATGGACACGGCCCGCATCGAGTCGCTGGGCCTGACTCCTCTCCGTCCCGAGCTGGCGCGCATCGCGGCCGTCACCGGCAAGGCGCAGCTTCCCGCGGCGTTCGCGCACCTGGAGCGCATCGGTGTGCAGCGGCCGTTCAGCGCGTCGGTGCAGCAGGACGACCGCAACGTGAGCGTGTACGTGGTGTCCGTGGGCCAGTCGGGCCTGGGGCTGCCGGACCGGGACTACTATACCAACCCCGGCGCCAAGTTCGCCGAGGCGCGCGCGGCGTACCTCACCTACATCCAGACGCTCATGCGCCTGGCCGGCCAGCCCGACCCCGCCGGCGCCGCGCGCAACATCATGGCGCTCGAGACGCGGCTGGCGGCGGCCCAGTGGGACCGAGCCCGCAACCGCGACCCCGAGGCCACCTACAACCGCTTCACCCTGGCCCGGCTCAACACGCTGACGCCGGCCTTCTCGTGGACGGCGTTCGCCACGGCGGCGGGGGTGGCGCGCACGCCGGCGGTGATCGTGCGCCAGCCGTCGTTCCTGTCCGCGTTCGACACGGCGGTGCGCGCCACGCCGCTGGCCACGTGGAAGCAGTACATGACCTTCAAGCTGCTGAGCGCCTACTCGCCGCACCTGAGCAGCCCCTTCGTGAACGCCCGTTTCGCCTTCGTGGACCACACGCTGCAGGGGCTGGAGCAGAACCTGCCCCGGTGGAAGCGCGGCGTGGACGCGGTGGAGGGGTCGATGGGCATGCTCTCGGGCAAGCTGTACATCGAGCGCTCCTTCAACCCGGCGGCCAAGGCGCGGATGCAGGGGCTCGTGCAGAACCTGCTCGCGGCCTTCCGCGCGGGCATCGACGACCTGGAGTGGATGAGCCCCGAGACGCGGGCCCGCGCCAAGGAGAAGCTTGCCCACTTCACCGTCAAGATCGCGTATCCCGACAAGTGGCAGGACTTCAGCGCGCTCACCGTGCGCCCGGGCGACCTGGTGGGCAACGTGATGCGCGCCAACCAGTACGAGTTCAACCGCGAGGTCGGCAAGCTGGGCAAGCCCGTGGACCGCACCGAGTGGGGCATGACGCCGCAGACGGTGAACGCGTACTACGAGCCGGTGATGAACGAGATCGTCTTCCCGGCGGCCATCCTGCAGCCCCCGTTCTTCGACCCGAACGCCGACGACGCCACCAACTACGGCGCCATCGGCGGCGTGATCGGCCACGAGATCAGCCACGGCTTCGACGACGAGGGCCGCCAGTACGACGCCCAGGGCAACCTGCGCGACTGGTGGACGGCCAGCGACGCGGCCGCCTTCAAGACGCGGGCGGACGCGCTGGTGGCCGAGTACGGCGGCTTCTCGCCGCTGGAGGGCATGAACGTGAACGGCCGGCTGACACTGGGCGAGAACATCGGCGACCTGAGCGGCCTGACGGTGGCGTACCGCGCCTACAAGCGCGCCCAGGCCGGCCGCGAGGCCCCCGTCATCGGCGGCTTCACGGCCGACCAGCGCTTCTTTCTGGGATGGGCCCAGGTGTGGCGCCGCGCCTACCGCGAAGCCAACATCCGCCAGCGCCTGCTCACGGACCCGCACGCCCTCAGCGAGTACCGCGTGAACGGCATCCTGCGCAACATGCCCGAGTTCTACGCCGCCTTCAACGTGCAGCCCACGGACAAGATGTACGTGCCCCCGGCGCAGCGCGTGAAGATCTGGTAGCCGTTCATCCCACGATCCCGTCGACCTCTCTGGACCGAAGAGGACGACGGATTCGCGTCGGGTGATGCTGCGAGCCGGCCCGGGCCTCCGCGTGGAGGTCCGGGCCGGTTTGCGTTAGGTGATGGGATCTGTTGTCCCCGGCTGATGCCTCTGCGGCTCGCCCTCCGCCCCCGGGTTTCCAACCCGCGGGTCCGCGGCGACGTTTGAACGGGTCTGCATCCATCCGTCGCGAAGTCGTGACCCTCCGGTGGCCGGGAGGCGTTCGATCCGTGGGGAAAGGAGATGAGCTTGCACCAGCGGCGATCCGGTCGCGCCGCGCGGGAACGCATCCTCATCAACGGACGCAGGCCATGAGCTATCAACGGGGTGCCCGGGCACTGCTGGTGCCACTCGCGATCGTTTGCGCGGCCGCACCGGCGCGCGCGCAGGAGCAGGCCGGGCAGGTGGTGGGGCGGGTGGTGGACGCGGCCACGGGACGCGGGCTTCCCGGCGCGCGCATCTCGGTGGAGGGCTCGTCCGCGGCGGCCGTGTCGGGCGTGGACGGCCGCTACACGCTGCTGCGGGTGCCGGCGGGCACACGGTCGGTGGCCGTGACGCTGCTGGGGCACGCGGCCAAGACGGTGACGGGCGTGCAGGTGGGCGCCGGGCGGGCGACGTCGCTGGACGTGGCGCTTACGCAGGCGGCGGTGCAGCTCGCGGCCATCTCCGTCAGCGCCACCCGCGAGCGCGGCACCGTGAGCCGCGCGCTGGACGAGCAGCGCAGCGCCACCGGCATCGTGAACGCCACCACCAGCGAGCAGATCGCCCGCAGCCCCGACGCCGACGCCGCGCGGGCCGTGCAGCGGGTGAGCGGCGTGACGGTGCAGGACGGCCGCTACGTCTTCGTGCGGGGCCTGGGCGAGCGCTACACCACGGCGTCGCTGAACGGCGCGCGGCTGCCCAGCCCGGAGCCGGAGAAGCGGGTGGTGCCGCTGGACCTGTTCCCCAGCGCCCTGCTGGAGTCCATCACCACCTCCAAGACCTTCACGCCGGATCAGCCGGGCGACTTCAGCGGCGCGCAGGTGAACCTCAAGACGCGCTCGTTTCCCGCGCACCACACCGTCAGCTACTCCGTATCCAGCGGCCTGAACGCCTCCGCCGCCGGCAAGTCGCTGCCCTTCGCGCCCACGGTGGGCGGCCGCGACTGGGTGGCGCTCGGCGCGTCCAGCCGCGCGCTTCCGGGCGCGCTGGCGGGGGTGGACTTCGGCTCGTCGGCGCTCACGCAGCCGCAGGTGAACGGGCTCATCCGCTCCTTCCGCAACACCTGGACGCCCGTCCGCCAGACGCCGCAGCCCAACGGGTCGGCCGCGCTGTCGGTGGGTGGCGAGGACCCGTTCCTGGGCCACCGCGTGGGCTACATCGGCTCGCTCACCTACGCGCGCACGCAGGACGTGCGGCTGGACGAGGTCAACGCCCGCAGCGGCGCCGGCGCGGGCGGCGTGCCCGTGGCCCGCGACGTGTTCCGCGGGCAGACGGGCGAGACCAGCGTGCTGTGGGGCGGGCTGCTGAACCTGAGCACCATGCTGGGCACCGGCAGCCGCCTGGAGCTGAACAACACCTACGACCGCAGCGCCGACAACACGGGCCACGAGGACACCGGCCTGTTCACGGATGCCGACATCAGGGACGTGCACCGCACGCAGCTGCGCTACGTGGAGCGCCGCATCCGCAGCAACCAGCTCCGCGCCACGCACACGCTGGCCGGCACCACGGTCGACTGGTCGGTCACCAGCTCCGCCGTCACCCGGCGCGAGCCGGACCGGGCGGACCTGGTGTACGGCCGCGAGAGCGTGGCGGGCGGGGGATACGGCCCGCTGGCGTGGCTCGGCGTGCCGGACGGCTCCAAGCGCACCTTCGGCGACCTGCGCGAGCGCACCTGGAGCGAGGACGCGAGCTGGCGGCTGGGCTTCGGCGGCGCGCGCGACGGGCTGCTGAAGGTGGGCGGCGCGCTGCGCACCACGGCCCGCGACGCGGCCAGCCAGTCGTACGAGATCCTGCCCGGCGCCCGCGCCGGCGCGCTCACCCCGGACCAGCGCGCCGAGCAGCCCGAGACCTTCTTCGTGCAGCACACGCAGGCGGGCGACTCGGCCCTCACGCTCAGCCCCAACACCTCGGGCGGCACGTACGACGCGCACGACCGGGTGGCGGCGGGCTTCGCGATGGTGGAGGTGTCGCCGGTGCAGGCGGTGCGCGTGATCGGCGGGGCGCGGCTGGAGAGCTGGCGCCTGCGCCTGGGCACGGCCACCACCGCCGGCGGCCGCTACGACGTGGCGCGCGACAACACCGACGTGCTGCCCTCGCTGGCGGTGAACGTGGCGCTCTCCGACCGGCAGAACGTGCGCCTCTCGGCCACGCAGACGCTGTCGCGGCCCGAGTACCGCGAGCTGTCGCCCGTCTCGTACCGCGACCTGCTGGGATCGCAGGACGTCTTCGGCGACACCTCGCTGGTGCGCACCCGCGTGCAGAACTACGACGCGCGCTGGGAGTGGTACCCGGCGGCGGGCGAGATCCTGAGCGCCAGCCTGTTCGCCAAGCGCTTCGCCGACCCCATCGAGCAGATCGAGGTCGCCACCTCGGGAGCACAGCAGATCAGCTACACCAACGCGAAGTCGGCCACGAGCTACGGGGTGGAGCTGGAGGCGCGGAAGGGGCTGGAGTTCCTGGGCGAGCGCCTGTCGCCGCTCAGCGTGTTCGCCAACGCCACCTTCATCCGCAGCCAGGTGCGGCTGCGCGAGGGGGGCAACTCGGCGCTTACGAACGGCAACCGGGCCATGGTGGGGCAGGCGCCGTACGTGGTGAACGCCGGCGTGTCGTACGCCGGGGACGGCGGCACCAGCGCCACGCTGCTGTACAACGTGGTGGGGCGCCGCATCACCCGCGCGGCCACGCTCCCCATCGCCGACGACGTGTACCAGCTTCCCCGCAGCGTGCTGGACCTGTCGCTGCGCTTTCCCCTGTGGAGCACGCTGGCCGCCAAGGTGGACGGCTCCAACCTGCTGGACTCGCGCTTCCAGGAGAAGCAGGGCGACGTGGTGCGCCGCAGCTACCGGACCGGCCGCACGGTTGCGTTCGGGCTGTCGTGGCGCGCGGCGGGCGGGCGGTAGGGTCGGACGAGGATTCGGTGGAATGGGGTGGATCGGTCGATGACGTCGGATGGATGATGCACGAAGGGCGGCCACGGGTGGCCGCCCTTCGCCGTTGGGGATGGCGGCAGGCTGGTCCTGCGAACCGGTCCGGAAGCGCCGGCGAGGGCCGACGCACCGATGCCGAACAGGTTCGGGGTCGTAACGGACCGTCGGCCCCATCGCGGGAAAGCGGCCCGACGGTGACAGAGCCGTGGCCGGGGCGTCGCGGGGGGCGTACGGAGCGGGGGGATGTTTGGTGTTGCCGGGCCCGCGGCGCTTCGGAGCCGCCCGCACTCTCCCCGAGACCGACAAGGACCATGAGAACGACCGCTCGAACCATCCTGTCCATCGCCGCCGGGGCGCTGCTCCTGGCGGGAGCCGCCGCGTGCAGCAGCGACTCGACGGGCTCCAGCACGCCCGACGTGCCGTCCGGAGTGGCGGCCGTCGTCTCGTCGCCCACGGCCATCCGCGTGCAGTGGAACCAGGTGCCGAACGCCACCGGCTACCGCGTGGAGCGCACCGCCGCCGGCGCCGCGTACGCCACCGTGGCGGACAACCTGACGGCCACCGTCTACGACGACACCGGCCTCGCCCCGGGCACCAGCTACAGCTACCGCATCCACTCGGTACGCGGCGGCAGCGTGAGCGACGCCAGCCAGGTGGTGAACGCCTCGACGGCCGCCGAGGCGCCGAAGGTCCGCACGCTGTACGGCATCACCCAGAGCACAACCCTGTACGCCGACTCGCTGTACGTGCTGAGCGGCTACGTGAAGGTCTCCAACGGCGCCACGCTCACCATCCAGCCCGGCACCCGCATCGTCGGCGACACGCTCACGCCGGGCAGCTCGCTCTGGATCCTGCGCGGATCGAAGATCCAGGCCGTGGGCACGGCGGACAAGCCCATCGTCTTCACCAGCGCGCGCACGGCGGACAACCGCAAGCCGGGCGACTGGGGCGGCATCGTCATCGTCGGCAACGCCCCCATCAACCGCACCGCCACCCCCATCTTCACCGAGGGCCCGGTGGGCGCGGCGGAGAACTATGCGGGCGGCAGCAGCTGGACCGACAACAGCGGCACGCTCAAGTACGTGCGCGTGGAGTTCGCGGGCTACGACGTGTCCAACGGCGCGGGGCAGGAGCTCAACTCCATCTCCAGCTACGCCGTGGGCTCGGGCACCACGTACGACTACGTGCAGTCGATGGCCGGCTTGGACGACTCGTTCGAGTTCTTCGGCGGCGCGGTGGACATCCGCCACATGGTGTCGTACGAGGCCGGCGACGACCACTACGACTGGACGGAAGGGTACCGCGGCCGCGGCCAGTACCTGATCGCCCTGCAGACCACCGTGGTCACCCCCCGCGCCGGCACGGGCACCGTCTCCAGCGACCCGCGCGGCTTCGAGGGCGACGGGTGCGAGAACGACAAGGCGGGCTGCACCTACGCCAACACCCCGTACTCGCAGCCGGTGTGGGCCAACTTCACCGTCATCGGCCCCGGCACGGGCGTGTTCAGCCCCGCGGACGGCAACGGCGCCGTCATCCGCCGCGGCTCGGCGGGCACGCTGGTGAACGGCGTGATCGGCCGCTGGCCCCTGTACGGCATCAGCATCCGCGACGCGGCCACCAAGGCGCTGCTGGACGCCGACTCGCTCACCATCCGCAACGTGGTGCTGTCGGACAACGGCAGCAACTTCGAGCCGGCCGGCACCAACTTCGGCTCGGTGCTGTCGGACGGCACCCGCGGCATCCGCGAGGTCGCGGGCGTCGGCGCGCTGTTCACGGCTCTGCCCGCGGCCAAGGCGGTGCCCACGGCCGCCACGCTGGACTGGACGCCCGCCGCGGGCTCCGCGCTCCTCACCGGCGGCCTGAGCAGCTTCGCCGGGACGAAGATCGCCGGCCGCGTCACGAGCTTCTTCGGCGCGGACATGCCCGCCACCGCCTACGTGGGCGCCGCCGATCCCGCCGCCGCCAAGTGGTGGGCCGGCTGGACGGTCTACGCCACCAGGTAGCCGGACCTCTCCAGGAAAGGCCGGGACTCGAGGGTTCTGGCCTTTCCGTCGGTCACGATCGATCCGGGACACGGTCGATCCGTAGAAAAATTTCTACCCGGTCCTCCCATCGATGTCGAAACGAAGCTCAAGGATGCGTTCGATGCCGGGACCCCGCGCGTCCCTCGCCGCTGCCGCCGCGGCGCTGCTGCTGACCGCCTGCGGCACCTCCGACGCGGCCGCCCGCGGGCGCGAGGGCGCCGTCCGCACGGTCGACGCGGCTCCCCCCGCCGCGCACGTGGACAGCGTGCTGCCCATCGCCGAGGCGCTACGCCGCTTCCGCGTCGGCATGGGCCCGGCGCCGGTCGCGCTCACGGGTGGCGAGGCGAGCCGCGACGCGCTGGTGCGGCGCTTCGTGAAGGCGCTGGAGAGGACGGACACGGCGGCACTGCAGCGCATGGCGATGGACCGCGCGGAATTCGCCTGGCTCTACTATCCCAGCAACGCCCAGTCGCGCCCACCGTACGAGCTGCCGCCGGAGCTGATGTGGTTCCAGACGCAGCTCGCCGACCGCAAGGGGGCCCTGCGCGCCCTGCGCGCGTACGGCGGCCGCCCGCTACGCTTCCGCGGCTACCGGTGCGCGCCGGCGCCGCAGGTGGAGGGCGAGAACCGGCTGTGGACCGGCTGCCGCGTGGACGTGGCGGACGAGCGGGGGCGCCGCGCCGACCTGCGGCTCTTCGGCGCCATCCTGGAGCGCGGTGGCCGGTTCAAGTTCGCCTCGTACTCCAACGACCTGTAGCGGGTCGGGATTTCGTGCGGACGGTGGATCGATGGACGTGGATGGGTTGGGACGGCGGGGCATAGAACCGAGCAGCTACCGGATTTTCCACCCTGCCAAGCGCCGTTGAGCCGGTGCCGCACCCCGGCACCGAAGGAGCCCGACTCCGGCCCTGTCAGCCCATCCACGACCCGAAAACCGACAGCGCGCCCGACGAACGCTTCGGATGCGCGCGATCATCGGTGAACGAACGGCGGCGCGGCCTCAAGGATGTCGAGGTCCGCGCCGCCGTCGCGCAATCATGCTTCGGTGGATGCCGGCGCGGCAGAGGGTGAGGCGCCGATCGCGCCGCCCAGCCCGTCAGGGGTCCGAGCAGTCGCGCTTGTAGCCGCAGTTGGGGCACACGATCTTGCAGTTGTGGTCGTACATCACCCGTCCGCAGATCTCGCACTCGTGCACGGACGGGATCTCGCGGTAGACGAACGGAGTGGGCGCTGGCAGGTCGGGAGACGCGTTCTCGGACGGGGGAGCGATGGACGCGGTCTCCGATACGTCGCCCGGCGCGGCGTCTCGGCCGTCATGGCGTGTGCGCTCCCCGCGGCCGACGTGCTCGCCGGTCGCATGCCGGAAATGGGGCGCGCTGCCCGGGGCGTGCAGGCGCGCGCACCAGCTTGGGTCGGGACCGTGCATCGCCAGCGGGTTGGGTGGATGGCCGGACGTCCGGTGGTCGGAAGCCGAAGGCTAACCATCGCTCCCGGCCCGCACCAACCCGCCAGCCGTCACGGTGCGGCGGCGCGGGTCGCGGGCTCGCCGCAGGCGGCGAGGAGCGCGCCGCCCAGCTGGCCCGCGAAGGCGAGCATCTGGCGGCGGGCGGGCGAGTCGGGGAAGGCGGCGCAGAGCGCGTCCGTGCCGCGGCGCAGGCACTGCTCGGCGCGGCGAAGGTGCGTCCACTGCGGCTGGCGCGCGGACGCGGGGTGCCCGGCATCCTCCGCGGCGTCCTTCAAATCGTCCACGCACTGGTACGCGTGCCCGATCTCGCGCCCGAAGCGCGACAGCGCCCGGTCCTGCTCGCGCGTGACGCCTCCGTGCAGCGCGCCCAGTCGCAGCGCGAGCTGCACCAGCGCGCTCGTCTTGCGCAGGCGCACCTCGCGCGCCGAGGCGTCGGCGCGCAGCCGCGGCTCGGCGGGCGGCAGCGGCGACGCCAGGTCGAGCGCCTGGCCCGTCAGCAGGCCCACCGGCCCCAGGTAGTGCGACGCGAGCGCCACGGCGCGGCGCGGCCTGGGCGCGCGGGCCACCAGGCCGAACGCGGTGGTCAGCAGCCCCAGCCCGGCCAGGATCGCCGTGCCGCCGCCGTAGCGCACGTGCACGGCCGGTAGGCCGCGCCGCGTCCGCGCGTCGTCCATGGCGGGCAGGTCGTCGAAAACCAGCGACGAGCAGTGCACCAGCTCCACGGCGGCGGCGGCGGACAGCGCATCTTCCCACGCCGCGCCCGCGAGCTCGGCGGCGGCGAGCGTCGCCAGGGGGCGCCAGCGCTGGCCGCCGGGGAAGACGGCGTGGCGCATGGCGGCGGCCAGGTCCAGCGCGATGAACCGGTCGTCGGCCAGGGCGTCGCGCAGGGCCTCGTCCACGGCCCGCCGGCGTTCGTCGGCGCCGGCGGCCGGGGCGCGCCGTGCATGCGGCGCCGTTGCGTTCGGTGAGCGCGGCTTCATCGCGGCACCGTGGGAGTCAGGGGAGCGGGGGCGGCGGGTGCCGGCGGTGCACCGCGCCGCAGCCGGCGGGCGAGCGCGCGCAGCTGGGTCAGCACGATGAGCGGAACGCCGACCAGCATGGCGGTGGGCGGCGCGAGCGTCAGCACCGCCCGCAGCGCGCGCCCGGGCCGAAGGGCGAGCGCCGCGTCGCGGAGCGTGCTGAGCTCGGCCGCGGCGAGGGCGGGGTACACGTGCATGGCGTAGCCCGGAAGCTGGGCCAGCAGGCGGGCGAAGAAGACGGCGAAGAACACGTTGCTGCCCACCGCGTACACGGCGAGCACCCACGCCGTGCGCTGGGGAATCCCGCTCGCCGCGCCTCGGGCGGCCGGCCCGCGGAGGAGCGAGCGCAGCATCTCGCCCGACTTGCGCCGCAGGTTCGGCACGCCCAGCGCGTCGGAGAGCAGCCAGTAGCCGTCGAAGCGGAAGAGTGGGTTCAGGTTGGTGAGCAGCGCCACCCCGATCAGCAGCATGGTGCCCGGCGCGGCATCGGCCAGCGGCTTCCACGCGAGGCCCCCCGCCGCAACCGCCAGGCCGAAGAGCAGCTGCAGGTACAGCCCGGCGGCATCCACCACGGCACGCTGGGAGCGCGGCAGGCGCCAGGTCTCGTCCACCTCCATGTACAGCACGGGGAAGACGAGGTAGATGCCCCATCCCATGGCCCCATGCCGCGCGCCGAAACGCCGGCAGGCGGCCGCGTGCCCCAGCTCGTGCACGAAGGTGCTGGCCAGCGCGAGCAGCACGGCGCCGGGTTGCAGCATCGCCGCCGGAAGCGACGCCAGCCGGCCCGCCTGCCACGCCAGGTACCACAGCGCCGCGCAGAGCGCCGCCAGCGAGCACGCCCAGAACGCCGCGGGCTGGTACAGGTGCCGCAGCATGCCCGTCACCCGCTCGAGCAGGGCGGGGGGCACCAGCGTGCGCCGGAACGAGAGGTAGGCCAGGCGGCCCCCCGAGGCGCGCGGGTCGGGCGCGGTGGCGCCGTCCGCGCCGCTCACCAGGCCCTGGGGAACGAGCACGCGGTCCAGGTAGTCGCGCAGCGCACTCGGCGGCACGGCGCGCTTCCACAACTCGGCGGCGCGCTGGGCAGCCTCCTCCAACGTGGGCGCGGCGTCCAGCGCCTCCAGCAGGCGCACCGTGGCCTCGTTCACCTGCCAGCGGCGTCCTCCCGGCGCCTCCACCAGCCAGCGCGCGTCGCGGTCGGCGGCGTCGAAGGGGCGGACGGACCACCCGGCGGGGGGGCGATAAGCGGCGCTCACCTGGCCTCGCGGGCTTCGGCGCTCTTCAGCAGCGCGGCGCCGGCGAAGGCCGCGGCCATGGTGGCGCTGCCGTAGGTGGCCCACCGCGCCGGGCCGCCCGCCGCGCGGCTCAAGTCCATGCGAATGAAGTCGGAGCGCGGCCACAGCCCGTCGCTTCGCTGCGAGATCAGCAGGTGGCGCACGGCGTCGTCCAGCCCGGGCTCCCGTGCCTCCCCGCCCGCCTCCAGCAGCGCGAGCAGCGCCAGCGCGGTGGAGAGCGGGTCGCTCCGCCCGTTCGACGCCCATCCGCCGTCCGCCCGCTGCGTCTGCCGAAGGAAGGCGGCCGCGCGGCCGAGCGACGGGTGGCCGGGCAGGACGGCCGCGACCAGCCGGCAGGCCGCAAAGGTGCCGTAGAACGGGCCCACGTACCAGGTGCTCGTCCACGAGCCGTCCGCCCGCTGCCGGCCCGCCACCCACTCGGCGCCCGCGCGAACGGCGTCCGGCGCCACGCCAGGAGCGTGCGCGTGCAGCGCGGCGAAGAAGTTGGCCACCACCTCCGCGTCCACGCCGCGGCCCCACCACCGGCCGATGGCGTCGCGATAGCGGGTCTGTCGCTCTGTTGGCGCCCCTGGGTCCACGATCCAGGTATCGACCGCACCGTCCGGGTGCGCGTGGTGATCCAGCACCAGGCGCACGGGCACGTCGAACAGCGCGTCCCAGTGCGCCGCCGCGCCGGGGCCGAAGGCGTGGATCACCTGCGCCAGGTCGTCCGCGTCGGGCGCCAGCTCGGGAAGGGTGGGAAAGTAGCTCCACCCGCCGCGCTCGCCGTCGGGCCGCATCGCCTTCAGCGCGGCCAGGTTCGCGTCGCGTACGCCGTCCGGCAGGCGCAGGCCGGCGCGCTCCGCCACGCCGTACATCCACCCCAGCACCGCGCGGGCGAACACGCCGCCGTGGTGCACCTCCTCGGCGCCCGTGAAGCCCAGCGCGTGGGCGAACCCCATGGTGTGGCGCGCCTCGGGGTAGCCGCGCGCGTGCTCCGCGGTCAACCGGCCCATCAGCCGGCCCAGCGCGCCGTCCAGCTCGTTCCGCACGCCCGCGGGGGCGGCCACGCGCTCCGCCCGCGCCCGCAGGCCGGCGAACCCGTCGGCCAGCTTCGCCAGCCGCTCGCCGAAGAGCGCCGCGTAGCGCGCCCACCCGCCGGCACCCAGCGTCCGCGCCCGCTCGGCCGAGAGCGCGCAGAGGTCCACCGCGCGCGCCAGCGCATCCTCCGCCACGCCGCCGTGGAAGAGCGCGTGGCCCACCTCCTCCTCCCCGGGAAGGTCGGAGCCCGCGCAGCCGCAGCGCTCGACCGCGCAGGTCAGCAGGTGCGAGAAGCGTCGGGCGCGGAAGTCGGCGCGCCAGTCCTCCAGGTCGTCGTGCACCTGCCCGGCCACGTTGAACGGCTCGATCACGGCCTCCACCCGCGGGACGTCGCCCGGCCGGCGGGCGATGCAGGCCAGCATCATGGGCGACGCCTTCAGGATCGCCGCCTTGCCGCCGCCGATAGCCTCGAAGCGCTCCCACGGGAAGGGGCGGACGGCGCCCTGGTGCTCGCGCTCGGCGGTCACGGCGCGGGCGTACTCGGCGCCGTAGCGGGCCAGCAGGTCCCAGGCGGGCGTGTCGGGCGGCAGCAGGGGAAAGAGCGAGGTCAGCGCGCGCTCGTGCATGACGCTCCCGGCCAGCAGCCCCGCGCCGTCGGGCACCGCGTCGCCGTCCATCAGCCGGTCCAGCACCAGCACGTGCGAGAAGTACAGCAGGCCCGCCGCGGCCACCGTGCGCTGCGCGTCCGTTCCCACGCCGGGGAACGCTTCGGCGAAGAGCGCGGGGAGCACGTGGTACACCTGCACGGGAACGGGCTGCACGCGCGCTCCGGGAACGGCGCGCGCGATCGCCTGGCACGCGGCCTCGTGGGCCTGGTGCACGCGGCGGGCTTCGTCGGCCAGCTTCGGTCCCAGCAGGGCGAGCAGCGGGTTCATGGCGTGGAAGGCGTGGAGAAGGGATGGGGTGCCGCGCGGCCGTGCAGCGCCGCGCGGCACCCGGTTGGCGTCGTTACGCTCAGAACGTCGCGCCCACGCCCACCGAGCACGAGCCGCCGTCGGCCGTGCTGCACTCGGCGCTGGCGCTCCACTGGATGAACTCCACGCGCTCCTCGAGCTCCTCGGACGCGAGCAGGGCCTCGAACGACGAGGTGGAAAGAACGGCCATGATGCACCTCACTGTGTGGATGGGTGACTCGCCCCGGAAGCCGCCGGGGCCGCGGGCCGGTCGCCGGGATCGGCGGCCAGGAAACGTGCGTCCACGACCTGGTCCACGGCCTCGCTCGCGACCACCCGCTCGCCCTGCCAGCGGGCGTTGCGAAGGCGCTGCGTGGTGTGGATGCGGTCGGGAATGGACAGCGTGGGACGGATCTGCCGGTAGGTGACGCTGGAGGTGACCGAGTCGAAGCTCACCCCGCGCGCCGGCACGTTCAGCAGCCGGAACGTCGCACCGCTGAGCGTGCCGTCGCTCGCGTCCATGCTGAGCGCGCCGGCCACGTCGGGCCCGGCCACGTCGCGGGTGGGCACGAACTCGATGCGGTGGACGCGCCGGCCGCCCGCTTCGGCCACGCCGGCATAGCGAAAGCAGTGGTGCTCCTGGAAGGCGGGCTGGGCGACCTCGTACACCGAGGGCATGTAGAGCCGCCAGCCGCTCTGGCCCTCCTGCACCAGCACGGCGCCCGGCACGTACGGCCGCCGCCGCTCGCTCGTGGAGAACGCCGACGTGTCGGTCCGCTCGCCGCGCACGCTGCCGTCGGGCGCCAGGAAGCGCTCGGTGCGCACGCTGCGAATCCGCAGCGGGTACTCGTCGATCAGGGCGCGGTACCGGTCGGCGTTCACCCGCAGCGCCTCCATCACGGCCGCGGCCGTGGGCGCCGTGGCCGGGTCGCTCAGACCGCGCGTGGCACACTCGCCCGCCGCTGCGGGAACCGCGATCGCCTCCAGCGCCACGGGCCGGACCGGCATGCGCACCACGAACGCCGAAGGGTCGCCGCGCCGCGCGACCGGCAGCGGCATCTGGACCGCCGTGTCCACCGTGGCCCGCCCGACCTGCTCCACCCGCAGCCGAACGCGTCCCGCCGGAAGCCCGCTCACCAGGAAGGTGCCGTCCGCCGCCGCGAACATGCGGCGGTCCAGGTCGGGCAGCGTGACCAGCGCGAACGGCACGGGAGATCCTCCCTCCGCCGCGCCCACGGTGCCCGCCAGCAGGCCGGCCGGCGCCTCCGCGCCGCCGGTCTGGGCCGCGCCGTGCGCGTGGGGAGTGCCGCAGAGAACGGCTGCCGACAAAAAGGCGCGGACGTATCGGTGCATGTCGCGAATGTGCGGTAGGGGGTTAACCTCCCGCCGTTCAGGGGCGGAACAATTGGTCAGAAAACGGATGTATGCACGGGCGCGTCGTTTGCCGCCGGAGTGGCGTGACGCAGGTCGGGAGCCTCACCCTGATGAACGTACGACTGCTCCCGTCGCGCACAGGGTTGTATGTCAGGATTATGTTGCGCTGGTGGCGACCCTCGTCCGCCTGCCGGGTATCATGACGGGGGCACCCGGTTCACGCACAAAATCACACCGATCTGTAGCATTGGACATTTGTTTAAACAAGGGTAGGCGCTGGAACAAGGTGAAAACACGCTCTTTGATCCGGAAACGAGCGTGTTTCTTCCCGAATGTTTGCCGCGGAGGGAGGAGTTGAGTCAGGCGTGGGATGTCGGAAAATGCCGTACGGAACAGGCCATCACACGGCGCTGGGCATCCCCAGGCGCTGGCGGACCTCCTGCAGGATGCGGCGCGGGTCGCAGGGCTTGCCGATGAAGCCGTCGCACCCCGCCTCGCGCACGCGGCTGCCCACGGAGCCGTACGGGTGCGCGGTGACGATCACCACGGGGATGTGCCCGGTGCGGGGGTCGTCCTTCAGCTGCCGCGTGGCGCGGATGCCGTCGATGCCGGGCACCGACACGTCCATCAGGATCAGGTCGGGGTGCTGCTCGCGGGCGCAGCGCAGGCCCGCCTCGCCATCGCCCACGGCCAGCACGCGGTAGCCGTGGTGCTCCAGCAGCGCGGTGTGGATGGCGCGCAGCTCCATCTGGTCTTCCACGATCAGGACGGTCTGCGGACGGGTGGGAACGGCTTGCATCGACGGCTCCAAGGTGGGATGGGATGCGTCCATCGTAACCCGCTCTCGCCCTCCGCGCCAGTCCCGCGAAGATCGCAAACCGTTCCCTCCGAACGACTTCACATCGACTGCAACCGTCATCCGTAGCAGCCTGCGCCGGCCGGGGGCTACTCCCTGGCCGCGCGCTCCCGCACGCCGATGCCGGGGTCGAGCTGGTCCACCTCCTCCTGGCGGCCGTCCTCCCAGCGGATCACGGCCCACAGCGCAAAGCCCTCCACGACGGTGCCGAGGGACCCGTTCAGATGCTCCACCACGTCCCCGGTGTGGTAGAAGTGCCGCGACTCCAGTTGCGTGCTCACGGGCCTTCCGGTGCGGTGCTGCGAACGTGGGGCGCTCCCGACGTCGTGTCGGTGCCCCGTCCATCTCCTAACTTGACGCCGCGCCCGGCCCCGGGGCAACTTCCCCGTTGCCCCCGCAGGCACCGTGCGGGTTTCTCGATCAGCCCCCCACCCCCCTGGACGCACGTGAGCGAAGCGCAGCAGCCCCCGGCCGCCGGCATGGAGAGCGACCGCCTGGACATCCGGACCCTGGGGCCGGACGACGTGGACCGGCTGCAGCGCGTGTTCCGGGCGGCGGGCGACCACTTCCTGACCGTCACCGGCCGCCCCGAGCCCGAGCCCGACGCGGCCGAGCGCGAGATCCGCGGCTGCACGGGCACCCCCGGCCGCGACGTGGCGATCTTCACCCTGCGCGACACGGGCGAGGACGTGGGCGCCGCCGGCTGGTGGGCGGGCAGCCCCGAGCCGGACGTCGCCCTGCTCGGAATGCTGATGGTCCATCCGAAGCACCGGCGGCGGGGCATCGCGCGCGAGGCGCTGGGGGCGCTGGAGGTGTGGATGGCAGGACGGGGCATCCGCCGAATCCGGAGCGGCGTGGGGGCCGGAGACGAGCGCGCGCACGCCATCCTGCGCGGCCTGGGATTTCTGCCGATGGACGAGCGAAAGCACGTGGCGCTGGACCGAGGCCGCATCATGATCGCCCTGTTCGAGAAGGCGGTCGGCTAGCCGGATGTCCATCGCCCTCACCACCTTCCCCCTGCCGCCCCGCGCGCTGGCCCTGCTGGCGGACGTCGCGGAGGTGCGCGGCCCGGACGGCTGGCGCGACGCGCTGGGTGAGGCGGACGCGCTGCTCTGCCTGCTCACGGACCGGGTGGATGCCGCCCTGCTGGACGCGGCCCCGCGGCTGAAGGTGGTCGCCTGCGCGACCGCCGGCTTCGAGCACGTGGACGTCGCGGAATGCCGCGCCCGCGGAATCGCCGTGACGCACGCGCCCGGCGTGCTGGCGGAGGCCACGGCAGACCTCACCTGGGCGCTGCTGCTGGCGACCGTGCGCCGCCTCCCCCAGGCGGAGCGGGACCTGCGCGCCGGCAGCTTCCACGGCTGGGGATTCTGGGACTACCTGGGCGGAGACCTGCAGGGCGCCGCGCTCGGCATCTTCGGCATGGGCCGCATCGGCCGGGCGGTGGCGAAGCGCGCGGCGGCGTTCGGCATGCGCATCGCCTACCACTCGCGCACCCGCCTGCCGACGGACGAGGAGCGCGCGCTGGGCATGTCGTGGACGGACCGTGCCGGCCTGCTGGCCGCCAGCGACGTGCTGACGCTGCATGCGCCGCTCACCGCGCAGACGCGGCACTTTTTGGACGCGGATGCCTTCGCGCGCATGCGGCGCGGAAGCTACCTGATCAACACCGCCCGCGGCGCGCTGGTGGATGAGGCCTCGCTGGTGGATGCGCTGAGGAGCGGGCACCTGGCCGGCGCGGGGCTGGACGTGTACGAGCACGAGCCCGCCCTGCACCCCGGGCTGCTGGAGCTGGAGAACGTGGTGCTTCTTCCCCACATCGGCAGCGCGACGCTGGAGACGCGCACGCGCATGGCCACGCTCGCCGCCGCCAACGCCGCCGCCGTCCTGCGCGGCGAGCCGCCCCCGAACCCCGTCCCCTGAGCCCATGCGCGCCCGCGAAGCCGTGACGCACCTTCTCCGCGCCGCCCTCGCCGCCGTGGACCCGCGCGGGGCGGTGAAGCGCGCGCTGGAGCTGCGGGAGGGTTCGATCATCGTGGCCGGCGGCGACGTCGTCGAGTTGGGGCCGGATGGGGGCGTGTGGATCGTGGGCGCGGGAAAGGCGGCGGCGGGGATGGCGCAGGGCGCGCTGGAGGTGCTGGGAGACCGCCTCCTCGGCGGGACGATCACGACGAAGGACGGGCACGCCCTCGACCTGCCGCGGCTGGACGTGTGGGAGGCGGCGCACCCGGTGCCGGACACGCGCGGCCTGGCGGGCGCCGTCGCGGCGCTGGACGTGGCGCGGGGAATGGGAGAGGGGGACTTGCTGCTGTGCCTGCTTTCCGGCGGTGCATCCGCGCTGTGGCCCGCGCCGCCGGCCAGCGTGTCGCTCTCGGACCTGCGCGCGGTGACGGACGCGCTGCTGCGCTCGGGAGCGCCCATCGCGGAGGTGAACGCCGTGCGCAAGCACCTGTCGCGCATCGCAGGCGGGCACCTGGCGCGGGCGGCCCAGCCCGCGCGCGTCGTGACGCTCGCCATCTCGGACGTGGTGGGCTCGGCGCTGGACTCCATCGCATCCGGCCCGACCGTGCCCGATCCTACGACCTACGCCGACGCGCTGGGCGTGCTCCTGAGCCGCGGCGCTCGCGTGCCGAACGCCGTCCTGGCGCATCTCCAGGCCGGCGACGCGGGCGAGGTGCCCGAGACGCCGAAGCCGGGCGACCCCGCGTTCCTCCGCGCCTCCGCGCACGTCATCGCACGCAACCGCCACGCGCTGGACGCCGTGGCCGCCGAGGCGGAGCACCTGGGGTGGAACGCCACCGTGGTCGCCGACGACCTGCAGGGCGAGGCGCGCGAGGTGGCCGCGCAGGTGGCGGCGCTGGCGTGGGGCGCCCACGCGGAGGGGCCGTCCGCGCGCCTACCGCACGTCTTCATCCTGGGCGGCGAGACGACCGTGACCGTCACCGGCGCCGGGCGCGGCGGCCGCAACCAGGAGTTGGCGCTGGCGGTGGCGCTGGAGTTGGATGGCGAGCCCGGCGTCACCGTGGCCTGCATCGCCACGGACGGCACCGACGGGCCCACGAACGCGGCCGGCGCGGTGGTGGACGGCACCTCCGTCGCCCGCGGCCGCGCGCACGGCATGGAGGCGCACGACGCCCTGCTCCGCAACGACTCCCACCCTTTCCACCGCGCCACGGGCGACCTGCTCGTCACCGGCCCCACCGGCACCAACGTCAACGACATCATCCTCGTGCTCGTGGACGCGCCCGTCGCCTGACCCGAGGAATGTGTACCCGCGTCGATCCCCGGCGTCTCTGCCCGTGGATGCGCGCCTTGAGGCCAACGGTCCGACTCCGCGCGGAACCAGCCCGCGAAGGCGGGCGGATTGTCGTTGCGGCCCCGGGATTCATCCCGAAGGCGTTCCGCCGCGCCGCAGCCCGCCTTGCGCACTCCGCTCCGTCTCCCCCTACGGCAGCCCGTCCACCAGAAGTCGCAGCACCGCGTCGGGGTTGTCCGTGTTGAGCCAGTGGCCGCCTTCCACGTGGTGCAGCTCCACGCGCCCGTTCGCCTGGGCGGCGGCGGAGAGGCGGCGCTCGGCCTCCTCGTCCAGCGTGCTCGACTCCGTCGCCTTCACGAAGTGGATCTCCACGCCCGCGGGCGGATGGACCACCACGTCCCACAGGTCCGTGTCGAAGAAGCTCCGCAGCATCTCCTCCATCGCCGCGAAGTCCAGACGCCAGCGGAAACGCCCGTCCACCGGCTCCAGGTTGATGGCCATCCATTGCGCCAGCCCCTCGCCGTAGCCCTTCGTCCCCAGCGCCTGCACCGCCTCCGCCCGGGACCCGAACTCCGCCGGCAGCGAGCGCACGGCCTCGATCATTTCCCACGCGCTGCCGGACGGCTCGCGCACGGCCGGGGTGGAATCCATCACCCACACCTGCCGCAGCCCATCCGCGTGGTCGCGCGCGTACAGCAGCGCCACCTTGCCGCCGAACGAGTGGCCCAGCACCGCGGCCGCGTGCAAGCCCAGGTGCTGCACCAGCGCGCCCACGTCCGCGGCGGCGGACTCCACGGTGTGCGGCCCGGCGAAGCCGCGCGAGGCGCCGTGCAGGCGCAGGTCCACCAGCAGGGCGCCCCACTCGGGTCGCGCCTCCACCAGCCGCCGGGCGATGGAGCCCCAGTTGCGGCCGGAGCCGTAGATGCCGTGCAGCACCAGCAGCCAGCGCTGGGGCGTGTGTCCGGCCGCGGCGACGCGGGTGTGGCTCAGGATCGGGTCCATGGATCGCACCGTTCGGGGTTCGTCAGCGGCGCTGATTCTATCCTGCGCCGCCGCGCCGCGCGACTCGTGGGCGTCCGATCGCGGACGGGTCGGGCTCCCGAGCGGCAGTAGGGGCCGCCGTCTCCGCATCTTCCGATCGGCCCAAAAGGGTTGACGTGGGGCTCCGTGGGTGGCGACGCATCCGGTCCCGGCCGCCGGATCGGAGGGTGCCGCGGGCCGCGGCCGGCGATCCCCGTCCCGTGTCCAACACGACACACCGGATGTTCCCGAACGGCAACGGGGCGCTCCGGCAGACGTGGATGCACTATCCGTAAGAGTTTGTCGGAAAGGGAGTTGGATTCCCGTGCAAACGCAGTACGTTTCTTGCGCCCTGCCCCAGGCCACGCGTTCGACCGGCCGGCTGCGTGTTCCCGCGCGGGAACTACGCCCCGACCGCAGCTCCCGCGCACGCGTCACAAACCGCCCGGAACGGAGTCCCGTCATCCATCTGGACGCGAACCGCCGACCGAAGGCATGATCGGAATGAGCATCGTGGAAACGAGCCAGTGGACGGAGTGGCACCTGACGCCGGCCGGATGGGTGCGCGGCTCCTCCGTGACGGAGTTCGGCCGCCAGAGCCGGTCGGTTCCCGGCGACCGCGTGAAGACCTGCGTGCTGCAGATGTCTTCCGCCCAGGACGAGCCCGCCGTGCGCCTGCACGACAAGGTCACCTTCGATCCCCACCGGGCGCGGGAGCTGGAGGACCAGTTCGGCCCCTGCCCCCGCGAGCTGTAGCCGCGCGCCTCGCTCCTCCTCCTCCTCCCCGCCTCTCGCCCCCCAGCCGCCGCATCACCCTTCCGCTCCCCGCTGCTTCCGTTCCATCAGCCAGGCCGCGCCGTCTCCGCCTCCCCGTCCTGCCCGAACGTCTCGTCCAGAGGCGCCTCCCGTCGTATCTTCTCCGTCGATGTGGTCGGTGCAGCGTCCGCCTCGCACGCCGAGGTCCCGGTCCCGTCGTGCCTGCCGGGCGATGCCGGATTCACGCGGCGGGGGTGAGCTACGCTTCGCTGCTGGTCAATGTCGCCCGATGAAACCCGGTTCCGCCAATGCGCGCCACAAGCGCAGCCGCCCCGACGCTGATCGACGAGTGGATGCCGCGGTTCGATGCCGCCGAGCACCACTCGACGCGCATCCACGCGCCGGCCGCGCGCGTGTGGAGCGTGGTGCGCGAGCTGGACTTCGGGCGCTCGCCGGTGGTGCGTGGGCTCATGCTGCTTCGCGGCCTGCCGACGCTGCTCACGCGCGGCCGCAGGTGCGAGGCGCCGGCGGAGGCGGCGTTGCAATCGGTGCTGCGCCAGGGCTTCGTGCTGCTGGAGGAGCGCGAGGGCGAGGAGCTGCTGCTGGGCGTGGTGGGGCGCTTCTGGACGGCGAACGGGGGCATCCGGCGGGTGACGGCGGACGAGTTCCGCGCGTGGTCGGAGCCGGGATTCGCCCGCGCGACGTGGAACTTCACCCTGCGCGCGGAGGCGGACGGCGCCCAGCGGCTGGCGACCGAGACGCGCGTGCTCTGCACCGACGCCGACAGCCGCCGCCGGTTCCTGCGCTACTGGCGCCTCGTGGGCCCGTTCAGCGGCCTCATCCGCCGCGACCTGCTCCGCGGCATCCGCCGGGCCGCCGAGCGCGAGGGCTGATTCCGCGCCGGGATCGACAGAGTCTCACCGGGCGCGGATGGCCAGTGGATTCGGGTCCGAGCGGATGACTGTCTCACCTGCGACGCTCTGGTCTGGAACGCGCACCGCCATCACTGACAATAGACGCTGGCCGGCCGACTCCATCGCTCCCATGCCCAATCCGTCGGACGACTTGGATCACGCGCTGGCCGACGTGCACCGCGTGCTCACGGAGCAGGAGGCGGAGCACGGGCCCCACGCGCTCCGGCTAATCCCGGTGCTGCAATCGCTCTGCGCGGTGCAGCAGCGGCGCGGCGACTGGAGGGGGCTGCTGGAGACCGCGCGCCGCATGCACGCGATCGTGGAGACCGCGGCGGGCCCCCTCCACCCGGCGACGGTGACGCACCTGAACAACGTGGGCTCGGTGCTGAACGGGATGGGTCGCGCGGACGAGGCACTCGGCTGGTTCGAGCGGGCGGCGGCGGACGGGGAGCAGGCGCTGGGCCCCACGCATCCCATGCTCGCCACCATCCTCAACAACGCCGCCCTCATCCGCCACGCGCGCGGCGAGCCGACTGAAGCCCGCGCGCTGCTGGAGCGCGCCCTCTCCATCGACACCGCCGCGTACGGCCCGCACCACACCAGCGTCGGCCGCGACCACCACCGCCTAGGCGTGGTGCTTCGCGCGCTCGGCGACGAGGACGGCGCCCGCACCCACTTCGCCGCCGCAGTGGCCGCCTTCACCGCCACCGTCGGCGCCGAGCACGAGTACACGGCGCGGGTCCGGGAGCTGCTTGAGGCGGCGCCTTCGTAGTCTGCGCACCGGCCCTGCCGACCTTCGGGCCGGCGATCGGCAGTGTTGCCGCACCTGGCGTGCGTCTGTATCTTGCATATGTGTGTCACATGCATTCGGTGTACAGATGCAAGGAAATGGCGAATGACTGTCCATGGCAAGCCGGCGGGAAAGCGAACACCGATCAGAGAAGCGGCAGAGCCGGCACGCCTGGTGGGCGCACGCGCGAAGTCGATGCGCCATGTAGGATCGGCCGAAGCCACGGATTCAGAGCTGGCTGCCCGCTCCAAGCTGGCGCGTGCCCTCTACCGCCGCTCGGTCGGCCAGTTCCGCGCCTCGCTCGCGGCCATGTCGATGGACGAGATGTTGAGTGCCGTCGAGGCGAAGACGCCGGCGGAAACCATCGTGCGCGTGATCTCGTCCGCGCCGGACGCCGGGTTGCCGGCCGAGAGCGCATGGACGCGAGCGCTGGCGCGCGGCGCGGAGAGAAAGCAGGAGCTCATCGAGCGTGCCGGTGGCTGCCTCCTGCCGGTGGAGGTGGCGCGGCGGCTGGAGATCAGCCCGCAGGCCGTGAAGCAGCGCATCGAGCGGCGCGCCCTGCTCGGGGTGAGGACATCCGGCGGCCGGTGGGGCATCCCCGCACGCCAGTTCGGGCCCGACGGCGAGGTCCGCGCCGGAATCGCGCAGGTGCTGAAGTCGGCGCCCGACGTGGACGCGTGGGTGATCCTGTCGCTTCTCGTCGAACCCGATCCGGCGTCGAAGGGCCGGCTGATGATGGAGCGGCTGGACGAGCGCGACGTTCTGCGGGGCATGGTGGAAAGGCTTCGTACGTACGGAGAGCACTCGGCCGCCTGATGCCGATCGTCCTTCCCGCGAACCCGCCCGCGGTCCGGCTGCGCGCGGGCTCACCGCTGTGGCGGGTGCACCGGCGCGACCACGGCCCCGTGTGGTTCGGTCCGGACCGGAGCCAGGCGCCGCGAGGACGCTTCGCCGCGCCGGCGCACGAGTTCGGGGTGTGCTACTTCGCCGCGACGGCACAGACGGCGGTGCTGGAGACGGTCATCCGCAGCGCCGACCGGCTGGTTCCGCGCACGGCCCTGGAGGCGCGCAGCGCTTCGAAGCTGAGCGCGGCCGCCGACCTTCGCCTGCTGCGGCTGGAGGGCCCCGGCCTTCCGCGTTTGCGCATTGCCGCCGAGCGCACGCACGGCGACGACTACGCGGAGTGCCAGCGGCTCGCGCTCGACCTGTTCCGGCGCGGACCGGAGTGGGACGGCATCCAGTATCGCTCGCGGTGGGACAACAGCCAGCTCTGCTGGGCGGTGTTCGACCGCGCCGCGGACAAGGTCGGCGGGGTCCGCGAAACCCGGTGGCTTGGCGATCTGGACGTCATCGGGCCCATGCTGGACGCGTGCGAGATCGCCATCTTCTGACCGCACGCCCAGTTCTCGATCGCCTACGATCAGAGAAGGGGCGAGCTCCCACCACGGGAGCCCGCCCCTTCTCGTATCCTCCCCGTCGCCTCGTCCCCTGCCGAAGCCAGACGGGCACCCGCCGACACTCACCGCACCGTCACACCGGCTTCCAGGCGTTGTTGCCCTTGTTCACGTCGGGAAGCTGGTCCAGCGGGTCGATGGTGACGGCGGTGGCCTTCGACGGCAGGTGCACGCGGTAAGTGTAGCTGGGGCCGCCGTACCACACCTCCACCGGGAGCTGCACGTCGCGCGTCTGGCCGCCTTCGGTGGTGATGCGCAGCGTAACCGGCATCACCAGGCGCGGGCTGGTCTCCAGGCGGATCTCGGCGTTCCAGCCGCCGGCGCTGTCGGCGGTCTGCTTCACCTCGGCGACGGACTGGTCCAGCGCCTCGGTGCCGTATACCCATCCGCGCCAGAACCACGACAGGTCGCGCCCGCTCACGTTCTCCATCGTCCGGAAGAAGTCCGCCGGAGTGGGGTGCTTGAACGCCCAGCGGCGCACGTACTCGCGAAATCCGCGGTCGAAGGTCTCGGCGCCCAGCACCTGGTCGCGCAGCAGGTTCAGCACCATGCCCGGCTTGCGGTAGCCCGTGACGCCCAGGCCGGCCGGGCTGATGCGGTCCGGCGGCAGCATGAGGGACTGGTCGCGCCCGGCCCCCTGCAGCTCGGCGTAGCGCCGGCGGAAGTAGCCCTGGCCCGCGTTGTTGCGGTCGGCGTCGCCGTAGCGCGCGGCGTTGGGGAACTGGTCGATGAAGGTGTTGAACCCCTCGTCCATCCACGCGTACCGCCGCTCGTTGGACGACACGATCATGGGGAACCACTCGTGCCCGTGCTCGTGGGCGATGGTGGAGAACACCGACGGGCTGGCGCCGGTGCCGTGCACCATCACGAACATCGGGTACTCCATGCCGCCCACCGGGCCCGCCACGCTGGTCGCCTGCGGCCACGGGTACGGGAACCAGCGCGTGGAGAAGTCGTGGATGGAGGCGCAGGTCATGTCCGCCGCCGTCACCCACGCGGTGTCCTGGGCCTGGTAGAAGGCGTGGCAGCGCACCCCGCCCACCGTCTCCGAGTCCCACCGGAAGCGGGGCGACGCGGCCCACGCGAAGTCGTGCACGTTCTCCGCCCGCCAGCGCCACGTCGTCGTCCCGGCGGTGCCGTGCGGACGCGTGGACGCCGTGCCGGCCTCGTCCGCGGTGATGACGGCGACCTGCGTGGCGGACGTCGCGGCGCGGGCCAGGCGCTCGCGCTGCGCAGCGGTCAGCACCTCGGCCGGGTTCTGCAGCGTGCCGGTGGCGGCCACCACGTAGCCAGCGGGCACGGTGACGGCCACGTCGTAGTCGCCGTACTCGCGGTAGAACTCGCCCTGGCCCAGGTACGGGTCCGTGTTCCAGCCGCGCACGTCGTCCAGCACGGCCATGCGCGGGAACCATTGCGCCACCTGGTACAGCGATCCCTCGCGCCCCATGCGGTCCGAGCCGTGCTCGGGCACCTTGAAGGCATAGGAGATGTCGATCGCCACCGTCCCCCCCGGCGCCAGCGGCGTGGGCAGGTCGATGCGCATCATGGTGTCGTGCACGTACGGCTGCACGGCGGCACCCGCCACGCGCACCGAGCGCAGGTCGTAGCCGCCGGGAAAGTCGCGGGCGCCCCACCGGTCGTCGGCCGAGTTGAGGTACGATCCCGCGCTGCCGGGGCGGTACAGGTTCTGGTCCACCTGCAGCCACACGAAGCGCAGCGGCGCCGGAGAGTGGTTGGTGTAGCGGATGCCGACGCTGCCGCTGACGGACTGCGCGGCCGTGTCCAGCGTGGCCTCCACGCGGTAGTCGGCGCGCTGCTGCCAGTAGCGCGGCCCGGGCTCGCCGGTGGACAGGCGGTACTCGTTGGGCGTGGGCAGCGACAGCGGCCGGAACACGGTGGTGTCGCCCGGCTCCGCGCCGAGCTGGGCCGCCACGGGGGCCGCCAGCGCCAGCGCCCCGGCCAGCGCCGGCAGCGCGGCCAGCAGCGATCGGTTGTGCTTCATCTGTCTCGCGTCTCGTTGGATGGGGATGCGGATCGGCACCCGCCGGCCGCGCCTGGGTGCAAGCCTGTCCGCCGCTGATGCAACCTGTCCGCCACTCGCGCCGGCCGCGGCCTCCCCCGTGGATGCTCCGGCCGTCGACTCAATCCGCATCGACCGAATCCGTATCGAGCGAAGCGGTGCGACGGGCGGCCGCGTCGCACCTCACCGGAGGGCCACTCGGTGGTTGATGGACGGAGGATGGCCGCCCACACGACGATCGCCGAACCGCCCACTCTCCCATCGACCGCCGGCTCCTCCGTGCATCAAACGAACGCGCCGTCCGATGCCGCGGCCGAGCGGTGACGGTCAGTGGAGGATGCCGCGGGGTCAGCCTTCCCGCGTGTACTCGCCCTCCAGGAACGGGTGCCACGCCTCGCCGTCGCCGGAAACCTCCATGCGGTACAGGTAGCGGCCGGCGGTGCCGAAGTCGAAGATGGCGCGGGCGTGTCCCTGGGGTCCGCGATGGGTCACGGTCAGCACGTCGCCGTCGAACGGGCCGCGGAACTCGCCCGGAGGCATGCCGGACGAGTCGAACCAGTGGAACGCGTACTCCCCGGCCGCGGCGTCGTAGCGCAGCACGCCGTGGCCGCGAAAGTTGACGCCCGCGCCACGGTCCTGCTCGTAATCCTGCACCACCGCGAAGCCGTCCAGCGCCAGGCGGTTGCTGACCCGGGCCGTTGCGATGCCGCCCGCCGGGTCCCACGGGGAGGGGTGGATGCGCTCCTCGCCCCGCCACTCTCCCACCATCGCCTCCATCTTCCGGTGCGCGTCCGTCGGCTTCGGCATCTCCATGGCAGCGGCTCCGTTCTGGGCGTGGAGGGGAATACGTCGGTCGATCGGGATCGGAGGACCGTGCGGGCGGCATCCCCGGACTGGTCGGCGAACGGTCCATCCGTCCGATCGACCCTCCGTGGACGCGGGCGGGACGCCGAAGCATCGCCGCCCGCGGTCGGATCGCACCGGCGTCTACTTCGTCTCGATGTTGGGGCCTACGTCCACGTGCAGCTTCTGCTCCTGCTTCACGCGGCCGAAGGTGAGGGTCACCGTGTACTCGCCGGCGGGCACGAACTTCTGGCCCTCGCCGCCGTACTCCGTCAGCAGGTCCTTGCTGGTCTTCAGGTCCCACGCCACGCGGTTCAGGCCCGGCGTGCCCGGCGCGGTGATGTTCGCCACCGTGCGCCCCGCCGCGTTGGCGACGCTGATCTTCACGTCGTCGCCCGTGTAGTGGTTCACCCAGTAGGTGATCAGAGCGCCCACCTTGGGGTTGTCGCCGCGATACACGTCGCTGCCGCTGGACTCCACCCACCCCGCCGCCGGCTCGTACGCGGTGGCGTTGCGGATGGGGAACAGGTGCGCGTCACCCGCGCGGATGGCGGGCGTCATCTCCTCCAGCGCGCGCACGTCGTCGATGATGTACAGGCTGCGGCCGTGCGTGGCGACGACCAGGTCGCGGTCGCGCGGGTGCACCAGGATGTCGTCCACCGCCACCGTGGGCAGCGCGCCGATGCGCGTCCAGGTGCGGCCGCCGTCCGGGCTGGCGAACAGGCCGAACTCGGTACCGGCGTACAGCAGCGACGGGTTGAAGGGGTCCTCGCGCACCACCTTCACCGGTCCCGCCGCGGGCAGGTTGCCGGCGATGCTCTGCCACGTGCGCCCCCCGTCCGCCGTGCGGAACGCCAGCGGCGCGAGGATGCCGTCGCGGTGCGCGTCGACGGCGATGTAGGCGACGTTCGCGTCCTTCCATCCCGGCTCCACGCGCGAGATCCAGTGGCCCCGCGCGGCCGCGGGCAGGCTCCGGGTCAGGTCCGTCCAGCTTCCCCCGTCGTCCGCCGTCGTCCACAGCTTTCCGTCATCCGTGCCCGCCCACAGCATCCCCGCCTTCACGGGCGACTCGGCCAGCGCGTAGATCACCCCGTACGCCTCGGCGCCGCTGCCCGTGGTGGTGGTCTTGTCCTGCTCGTTCATCGACAGGTCGGGCGAGATGATGCGCCACGCCTCGCCCCGGTCCGTGAAGCGGAAGACGCGGTTGCCCGCCAGGTAGAACACCCTGGGGTCGTGCCGGCTGGGGATGAGGGGGCTGTCCCACTGGAAGCGGTACGCCGGCTGCCCTTCCGCGGGCTCGGGGTGGATCTCCTTGAGCGCGCCGCTGCGCAGGTCGAAGCGCTCCGCGAACGCCTGCTGCGACTCGGCATAGACCACCTGGGGGTCGGTGGCGTCGAAGAAGCAGTAGAAGCCGTCGCCGCCCGGCACCGCCGTCCAGTCGCCGTTGCGGATGCCCTCCTTGGACAGCGTGCGGCTGGGCCCCACCCAGTTCTGGTTGTCCTGCAGCCCGCCGCAGATGCGGTACGGTGTGGAGCCGTCGACGTTGATGCGGTAGAATTCGCCGCCGGCGAAGCGGTCCAGGTGCGCCCACCCGGAGCCGCCGTCGTAGCTCTCGTACACGCCGCCGTCCGTGCCCAGCAGCAGCCGCTTGCCGTTGCGGGGGTCGATCACCAGCGCGTGGTTGTCGCTGTGCACGTTCTTGAAGCGGTCCTCCAGGAAGGTCTTCCCCCCGTCCTCGGACACGTGCAGCGCGAATCCCAGCACGTACACCCGCTTGTCGTCCTGCGGGTCCACGCGGATCTGCGAGAAGTAGAAGGGCCGCGGGTTGAGTGGAGAGGTGCGCGTCCACGTCTCGCCCGCGTCGTCACTGCGGAACACGCCGCCGCGCCGGCTGCGCACGTCGTCGATGCTGCTGGTGCCGCCCGCGTCGCTCTGCACCACGGCGAACACCGTGCGCGGGTTCTTCGCGTAGACCGAGAGGCCGATGCGCCCCGTGCCCGGCGGCAGCCCATTCGACAGCTTGCGCCACGTCGCGCCGCCGTCCGTGCTCTTGAAGATGCCGCCCGCGTCGCGCCCGTCGGTGGCGTCCGGCCCCGCCGCGAACGACCAGGGCGTGCGCCGCCGGGCGTACAGCGCCGCGTAGACCACGTCGGGGTTGCCCGGGTCGATGGCGATGTCGCCGCAGCCCACCCGGTCGGTGTACGGCGCCGGGGCGCTCAGGATGCGCTTCCAGGTGGCGCCCGCGTCCGTCGTCTTGTAGCAGCCGCGGTCGCCGCCGTACGTCCACACGTCGCCCGTGGCCGCCACGTACGCCGTCCGCGGGTCGCGGGGGTGCACCACGATGCGGGCGATGGCGCGGCTGGTGCGCAGGCCCACGTTCTTCCACGTGGCGCCCGCGTCCGTGGACAGGTACACGCCGTCGCCCCAGCTCACGCTGTTGCGGTCGTTGGCCTCGCCGCTGCCCACCCACACCGTCTTCGCGTCCGAGGGCGCCACGGCCACCGCGCCCACCGAGGCCACGGACTGGTGGTCGAAGACGCCCGAGAAGGTGCCGCCGTTGTCCGACGTCTTCATCAGCCCGCCCGTGCCCAGCGCCACGTAGAACGTGTACGGGTCCACGGGGTCCATGGCGATGTCGGCGACGCGCCCGCCCATGATGGCGGGGCCGATGCTGCGCGCCTTGAGCGCCGGCGCGAAGACGGTGGTGTCCAGCACGGGGCCGGAAGGCGCCGGCGCGGTGCGGGCGGGCGTGCCCGGCTCGCCCTGCCCGGCCAGCAGGGCCGGCACGGCGACGAGCGCGGCGAGCACGGCGGAGGAACGTCGGATCATGGACGTCTCAGGATGCGGTGAGGTGGATCGCGGTGGAGCGGTGGCGTCCGACGGGGTTTCGGGATACAGCATACGCGCGCCTCCCACGCCCTGCAACGCACCGGTTCGTCAGGATCGCGTGGGGACGGTGGGATCGGGGGCGTTCGGGTCGACGCTCGAAGCGGTGAGGAGTCCTGCATCGCCGGGGTCGGATGGGCTTGAGACGTGAGCGATCGGATGGATGGGCGACGGGGTTGGTGGGCGCCGGATTGACCCGGATGGCGAATCTCCGGACGTGTCCATCCACAGATCGGGTCAGACAAGTAGATCGTCCGGATTTTCCAGGACGGCTCGCCTCTCCTGTCGGCCCTGTGGGATTTCCGACGGAAAGCCTTGCCGGAGCCGCACATCGCCGCGACGTTTTACGCTTCCCGAAGCGCCTTTCCCGTTCCCGACCGGTCTCCACCATGCGATCCCCAGCCCCGTGGTCCAGCATCCGCATCGCACTCGCGCTCCTTGCCGGGGCGGGGCTCGCGTCCACGCTCGCCGCGCAGGCGGCCCCGGACCCGCGCGCCGTGCAGCCCGAGCGGCCCACCGTGGCGACGCACGCGGGCACCGTGGCGCCCGGGTACATCGAGGTCGAGACGGGCGTCGAGGCCGACCGGCTTCCCGACGGCGTGGGCCGCCAGCTCGGCACGCCGACGGTGGTGAAGGTCGGCCTCGCCCCGCGCGTTCAGCTCAACGTGGGCACCGCGTTCCTGCGGCTCTCGGGTGGGGCCGCGGCGGCGCGGTCGGGCATCGGCGACGTGAGCGTGGGCGTCAAGTGGCGGGTGGCGGACGCCGCGCCGCTGCTGGGCCGGTTCGCCGTCCTCCCCTCCGTCGATCTCCCCACCGGCTCGGCCGAGCGGGGCACGGGCGCCGGCACCACAGGCGCGGGGCTGCTGCTGATCTCCAGCCACCAGGCGTACGGCGTGGCGGTGGACCTCAACGCCGGCTACACACGCCGCGGCGGCGACGGGACCGCCACGCCGCGGGATGCGACCGTGTGGACGGCGTCGTTCGGCGCGCCGGTCCGCGGGCCGGCGGGGCTGGCGCTGGAGCTCTTCGGCTACCCGGGCACCTCCGGACCCGCGGGCGCGGCACCCACCACCGCGCTCCTCGTCGGCCCCACCTTCCTGGTCCGCCCCTGGCTGGCGTTGGACGCCGGCGTCATCCGCCGCCTTTCGGGCCCGCAGCCCAACGCCCTGTATGCCGGGCTGGTCTACAACGCCGGGAAGATCCCGACGGGCCGCCCGACGCGGAGGTAGGTCGCACGGGCGAGGACCGCGCGAAGTCCGCCGAGGTCCGGCAGAGAGGCTCGCATGGCGCACCGTCCGCCCCGTCCACTACCACCCCACGTCCACGGCGGCTAGGTTGAACGGTTCCCCCGCCGCCACCGCTCGGCGGACTCCTCTCCCGACGCACGCCCCGCGCGCCTTGATCGTCGTCCACGCCTTCTGGGCACCCGGCGGCCTGCACCTGTGGGCCGAGACCTCCGCCGGCAGCGCCGCCGCGCGCGGGCGCCCCGCCACCGCGGCGGGCGTCCCCCGGCCGCGCACGCACCCGTTCGCCGCCGACACGCGCGCGCTGCGGGGGGCGGCCGAGGCGCTGGGGCCCGTGCACAAGCGCACCTTCGGCCCCACCGCCACGCTGCACCTTCCGTCGCACCCCCGCGGCCCACAGGCCTCGCCGCAGCTGGCCCGCGCCTTTCCCGACCACCACCCGGCCGCCGAGCCGGGACCCGCCGCGCCCTGGTCCGTGCCGGTGCTGGCCTTCGAGCGGGCCGACGGGCTCGCCTTCCTGCTGGCCCTGGGCGAACCGCCCGAGGGCGTGGCCGCCGGCGACAGCCTGCGCGCCCTGGCCGAGGCCGCCCGCATGGCGCTGGACCTGGTGGCCCGCGGGCGGGTGATGCCCGTGCTGGAGGCGCACGGCGGGTCGTGGCGGGCCGCGTGGCGCCCCGTGCTCACCGACGACGACGACGCGCACCGGGCGGCCACCCTGCGCCGCGCCCTGCCCGCCGCC
>JAQBQD010000144.1 GCA_028287185.1 Gemmatimonadota bacterium
GACGCACCCGTTCCGCTTCTTCCAAGCTCACCGTATAGAGTTTCTTCATCGGCTCTCCTCATGGGGAAAGCACTTACTCTACAGCGGAGAGTGCCACGGGTCAAATCATCTGTGATTGACTACTAGGCGGGTTCTGTGCTACGATGAACGCCCTGCCGCGAGCGATCGTGGCGGGGGCGTTCGTCTGCGAGGTCGATGAAGTCCTGCGTGGCTCGTCGCCGTGCGGAGGGTCGCCTCAGCCCCCGGGCTATCCCTCCGCCGGACCAGGCGCGCGTCGGATGGGTGCCGCGCGCACATCCTGCCGCCGTACCAGGCAGGTTCGGAGGCCGGATCGCGCCTGCGTGGCGCGTCAGGTATCGGCTGGGAGAAGCTGTCCGCGGATGTCGCCGTAGTAGCTCTGGCCGGTGGTGTGGAGGTTGAAGTACAGCTCCCCGTCACGGGCGAGCCGCGCCAGCCCGGCGATGGTGGAGTACTTGAGCGGTGTGTTGGAGCCAAGCGACGGGCTGGGAATCACGCACCCCATGGTGGCGACGCCGATCGCGCCCTCGCCGCTCTGCGACGTCTTCACCATCACCCCGTCCGTCAGCTCCACCGAGAAGGTGCCGTCGGCCAGGTTGTCCTTCAGGTTCGTGGCCTGCGAGAAGTCCACCACGATGGGCCCCAGGATGCCCGGGCGTCCGCAGTGGATGTGGAACATGTTGATGGCAGCCAGGTCGATGCCCTTCACCTGCACGTCCACGTAGGCCCGGCTCAGGTCGCGGGTAAAGCGCAGCTGGCCGTGCGCCTGGTGGCCGGCCGCCTCGCGCTGCGCACGGGTGAGAGAGGCGGTGGTCGAGCGGAACTGCGACGGCGTGGAGTTCGGCGTGTTCGCCTCCTCGTCGCCCTCCTGCCAGGGGCTGAGATAGGCCTCGAACACCATGCCGATCTCCTTTCCCCGGCCCGCGTCGAGCTGCGCGGCGGGTGCGGCAGAGGCCGTGGTGGAGTCGGACGCCGCCGCCGCCGCACCGGTCGATTCGGCCGCCTCTGCGGACTTCGGCGGGTCGGCAGGGGTGCAGGCCCAGAGCATCACGACCAGCGCCAGCGAAATGCGTTGCGTGTTCATCGGGCTCCCGGAGGGGATTCAGGGGAAGACTGGGGGGGGTGCCGTCGCGCGATCCCGTCGGCATGGCTACGAAATACGCCGGATTTCGCGTTGTCAACATCTATGTTTCGCAGGCAGCAGCCGTGAGGGGAGCGGCGGCGGGTTGCGGGCGCTGGCGCACGTGGGGATCGCCCGGTTCGCGGAATGGAGTCGAGTCGACGCACGCTCCGGCGGCTCGCGCAGGGTGGCCGTCCGGGGGCGGCAGCGTCGCACGGCGTCTCTCCACGCGGGCCGGCGGCGTATCGGAGCGGCGCGGTGGTCGATACCTTGCACCGGCTTCAGGCTCCCCGCCGGCCTGATGATGAACGCGGACGGCGTGTGCGACCTTCTCCACCGAATCTTGCCCTTCTCGCATGATGGATCGAGTCCTCGCGGTGATCCTGGGCGGCGGCGCCGGTACGCGGCTGTTCCCGCTGACGGCCCAGCGCGCCAAGCCCGCCGTGCCGCTGGCGGGCAAGTACCGCCTGGTGGATGTGCCCATCTCCAACTGCATCAACAGCGGCCTCAGCCGGATCTTCGTGGTCACGCAGTTCAACTCGGCAAGCCTGAACGACCACATCTCCCGGTCGTACAACTTCGATCGCTTCCGCGGCGGCTTCGTGTCCATCCTGGCGGCCGAGCAGACGCCCAGCTCCGAGCACTGGTACCAGGGCACGGCCGACGCCGTGCGCCAGTCCATCCCGCACATCCGCACGTACGCGCACGACCAGGTGGTCATCCTGTCGGGCGATCAGCTGTACACGATGGACTACCGGCTGATGCTGGAGCACCACCGGCGCACGGGTGCGGACATCACCATCGCGGCCACGCCGGTGACGGCGCAGGACGCGCCCGGCTTCGGCATCCTGAAGACGGACGGGGAGCACCGCATCACGGAGTTCTACGAGAAGCCCGCGAGCGAGGACCTGGGCGGCAAGGAGAGTCCGGTGACGGCGGAGATGGAGGGCGCCGGGCGCATCTACCTGGCGTCGATGGGCATCTACGTCTTCGAGTGCAAGGTGCTGCAGGACATTCTGGACGCCTACCCCGACGCCAACGACTTCGGCAAGGCGATCATTCCGCGCGCCATCCGCGAGCGCAAGGTGGTGTCGTACCCCTTCACCGGGTACTGGAACGACATCGGCACGGTGCGGTCGTTCTTCGAGACCAACATCATGCTGGCCGAGGCCAAGCCTGCGTTCAACCTGTTCGACGAGCGCATGCCGCTGTACACCAACGCGCGCATGCTGCCGCCCGCCAAGGTGACGCGCACGCGCATCGAGAACGCCATCATCGCCGAGGCGTGCGTCATCATCGACAGCGACATCCGCGAGGCGGTGATCGGCATCCGCTCGTACATCGGCGCGCGCACGCGCATCCACCGCGCGGTGCTGATGGGCGCGGACTACTACCGCTGGGAAGCTGCGGCCGGCCGTAGCCAGGTGGACGGCCCCGCGTGCCCGGGCGTGGACGAGGACAGCGTGATCGAGGGTGCCATCATCGACAAGAACGCGTCCATCGGGCGGAACTGCGTGATCACGAACGCGGCGGGGGTGCAGGAGGGCGAGGGCCCGGGCTTCTTCATCCGCGACGGGATCGTGGTGATCCTGAAGAACGCGGAGATCCCCGACGGCACCGTCATCTGACGCCCAGGAACGCCCCTTCATGCGCATCACCCAGCTCACCAACGAGTATCCGCCAAACGTGTACGGCGGCGCCGGCGTCCACATCGAGTACCTGGCGCGGGAGCTCGCGCGGGCCGAAGAGGGCGCCCACGCGGTGCAGGTGCTCTGCTTCGGCGACCAGGACGAGGAGACGGCCAACCTGCGCGTGCGCGGCGTGCATCCCGACGTGCGCCTGCCCGCCCGCGACCCGCGCCACGGGCGCCTGCTGGACGCGCTCGTCCGCGACCTGGCGATGGTGGGCCAGGTCGACGCGCCCGACATCGTGCACTGCCACACCTGGTACTCGCACCTGGCCGGGGTCCTGGCGCGGCCCCTCACCGGCGCCAGGCTGGTGCTGACCACGCACTCGCTGGAGCCGCACCGGCCCTGGAAGGTGGAGCAGCTCGGCACCGCGTACCACGTGACCACCTGGATCGAGGGCACGGCGTACCGCAACGCCGACGGCGTCGTCGCCGTGTCGAGGGCGATGAAGGCGGACGTGGAGGCGCTTTACGGCGTGGAGCCCGGCCGCGTGCGGGTGATCCACAACGGCATCGATCCCGACGAGTACCGCCCCCGCCTCGATCCCGAGCGGCTGCGGTCCATGGGGGTCGATCCGGAGCTGCCCATCGTGCTCTTCGTGGGCCGCATCACCCGCCAGAAGGGCATCCTGCACCTGGTGCGCGCCATCCCGCACCTGCGCGCCGGGGTGCAGGTGGTGCTCTGCGCCGGCGCGCCCGACACCGACGAGATCGCCGCCGAGATGACGGAGCTCGTGGCGGAGGCGAAGCGGGCAGCGGCCTGTGATGTCGTCTGGATCGCAGAGATGCTGCCGAAGCCGGACGTGATCGCCCTGTACTCGCACGCGGCCGTCTTCGTCTGCCCCTCGGTCTACGAGCCGTTCGGCATCATCAACCTGGAGGCGATGGCCTGCGAGACGCCCGTCGTGGCGTCGGCCGTCGGCGGCATCCCCGAGATCGTCGTCCCAGGCGAGACGGGCATCCTGGTGCCGCTGCGGACGGAGGGCGGGGGATCGGTGGAGCCGGCCGATCCCGCCGAGTTCTCCCGTGCCCTGGCCGCCGCGGTGAACGAGCTGCTGGACGCGCCGGAGCGCCGCTCTGCGATGGGAAAGGCGGCCCGGGCCCGCGTGCTGGCCGCGTTCAGCTGGCGCGCGATCGCGGCGGAGACGCTGGAGCTCTACCGGGAACTGCTCGCCGCGCCGGGCGCGGCCGTTGTACCCGAGTGACAAGTCGCTCGCCAACGAGTCAGGCAACCCGTGGCCGCCGCGCCGGCGCTTCCAAGCCGCGCTCAGCCGTTGGCGATCCAATCCGAGCCGCACTCTTGAAGACCGAACCTACCGATCTCGTCGCCGCTGCGGCCGCAGTCAACGCCTTCGCCGGCACCCGTCTGACAGCTCGGATCGCCTCACTCGAAGCGGCGTTTGAAGGCGCGAGTGCGGAGGACGTCCGAATCCGGCTCAGCGAGGCCGCCGTGTCCCATCAGCTCCTTGCAGCCGCCACCCTGCTGAAGCGGGCCGCCGGCCAGATCAATGTCGTCGTGCACACGGCCGGCATTCTCCTGTGCCTTCCGCAGCTTCTCGATCCCCACGAGCGCGTCGAGTACCTGTCCCTGGGAGCGGGGAACACGGGGCGACCGTTCGATCTGGAGACGAGCGAACGGGTCGCCGAGTTCAAGTTCATCGACTGGCAAGGCGGATCGGAGGCGATCCGGCAGAACGCGCTTTTCCTGCTCACCCCGCCCACCCCCACCTGCGGCCATGAGCCTTCCCCCCCGAATCGTCTCCATCGGCACTCGCTTCCGAAGGCTCGCGCCACTCCTCGCGGCGCTGCTGCTGGCGTCGTGTAGCGCCGCACCGTCCCGCCACGCGCCGCACCCCCCGCTGCGCTGGGGCGGGGACGCGGAGGGCGGAGCGCCGTTCGTGGAGGCGGACCCCGCCGACCCCAGCCGCGTGCGCGGGTTCGACGTGGAGATCGCGGGGATGATCGCGCGGGGGCTGGGTCGCGAGCCGCAGTTCGCGCAGGTGGCGTGGGCGTCCATTGAGGCGTCGGTGGAGCGCGGGGACTTCGAGGTGGGGATGTCGGGCGTGGAGGACCGGCCGGAGCTTCGCGCGCGCCACGCGGTGAGCCTGCCGTACTTCGAGTTCCGCGAGGTGCTGGCGGTGCGGCCGGGCGATCGGCCCCGCTTCCGCCGCCTTTCGGACCTCGCCGGCAGGCGCGTCGCCACGCTGGGCGGAACGACCGCGTACCAGATGCTGCTGGACGAGCAGGCGCGTTCCGGGCTCGTCCCCGTCTCGTATGACGACGACGTGCATCCCTATGCCGACCTCGTCGCCGGCCGCGTGGACGCCGTGCTGCTGGACAACATCATCGCCGACCGCTCGCTGCGCCGCACGGGCGGCTTCGTGATCCAGCCCGAGGCGGCCGCCACCGGGCACTACGTCGCCGTGTTCGCCCGCTCCCGCACGGCGCTCCGCGACTCCGCCGACGCGGTGCTCCGCGCGCGGATGCGCGATGGGTCGCTGGAGAAGACGTTTCGCGCGTGGGGCGTCTGGGACGACGGCCAGGCGCGCTACTTCCGGCGGGTGCTCGCCCAGGCGACGCAGCGAACCGCCAGCACGAAGTCGGTGGCCGGGTCCGTCGCGGCCTACGTGCCGGCGCTGCTTCGCGCAGCCGGCGTCACGCTGGTCCTATCGTGCCTGGCGATGGCGCTTGCGGTGGCGGCGGGCCTCACGGTCGCGGCCGGGCGCGTATATGGGCCGCCACTCGTCCGCGCGGCGCTCACGGTGTACGTGGAGGTGATGCGTGGCACGCCCGTCCTCCTCCAGCTCTTCGTCATCTACTACGGCCTTTCGGGGCTCGTGCGGCTTCCTGCCTTCGCCGCCGCCGTGCTGGGGCTGGGGCTCAACTACGCGGCCTACGAATCCGAGATCTACCGCGCCGCGCTGGAGGCCATCCCGCGGTCGCAGCTGGAGGCGGGGCGTACACTCGGCCTGTCGGAAGGGCAGATCCTCCGATTGATCCGCGGCCCACAGGCGCTGCGGCTGGCGCTGGCGCCGATGACCAACGACTTCGTCGCGCTGCTCAAGGACTCGTCCCTCGTGTCCGTCATCACGGTCGTCGAGCTGACCAAGCAGACGGCCATCTTCGCGACGAACATCGGAAGCTGGACGCTGCCCGGCATCCTGTGCTCACTCGTCTACCTCGCCTTCTCGCTGCCGCTCTCCCGCTTCGCGCGCGGGCTGGAGCGGCGCTGGAGCTCGGCATGAGCGACGCGCTGGAGGTGCGCGGGCTCCAGGTGGCCCACGGCGAGAAGCGCGTCCTGCGCGGCATCGACCTGCAGGTCGCGCCCGGCGAGGTCTGCGTGCTGATGGGCCTGTCCGGCGCCGGCAAGTCCACCGTGCTGCGCTCCATCGGAGCGCTCCAGCCCTTCAGCGCAGGCACCATCACCGTCGGCGACTTCCGCCTGAGTCCCGGACCGCTGCCCCGAGAGTCGCGCCTGCGGGGGCTCCGGAGCCGGGTGGGGATGGTGTTCCAGGCACACTCGCTCTTCGAGCACCTCACCGCGTTGGAGAACGTGACCCTGGCGCCGGTGCACGCGTTGCGGTGGACGCGTGAGCGGGCGGAGGAGGTCGCGCTCGCGCTTCTGGACGGGCTGGGCGTCGCGGCGCGTGCCGGCGCCTACCCGCGCGAGCTGTCCGGCGGCGAGGCGCAGCGCGTCGCCATCGCCCGCGCGCTCGCACCCAACCCAACGATGCTGCTGATGGACGAGCCCACGTCCGCGCTCGATCCCGCGCGGCGCGGCGCGCTCGGCGAGACGCTGTGCGGCCTCGCGCGCCAGGGCCGCGGCCTGCTGATCTCCACCCACGACGTCGACTTCGCCCGCGCGCACGCCGACCGCGTGGTCGTCCTCTCCGAAGGCGTGCTCGTGGAGGAGGGCCCGGCGGCCGACGTCCTGGACCGCCCGTCGCACGCGGCGACCCGTGAGCTCCTGCGCGGTCCCGGGGAGGCCGCTCCGGGAAGCGGCATCAAGGGATGAACCCGGTGACGTGGTGGCTGCGTCAGGAACGAGTGGAGATCGTTGACCCCGCGCGGTCCGCACGATACGTTCGGCGTTCGTCCACAGTCCGTTCGGGCCCTCGCACATCCACCGCCATGCGCCGTCCTCTCGTCCGTCCCCGCCGGTCTGCGACCACGGCCGTCCTGACCGCCGCCGCACTGCTCGCGCTCTTGCCTGCCATCGCGGACGCCCAGAACGCGCCGCCCGCGATGGACGCCGCCCCCGCGCCGCTGAAGGTCGTGGACACGGCGTACATGGACCGCTCGGCCAACGCCTGCACCGACTTCTTCCAGTTCGCCAACGGCGGGTGGCTGAAGCGCGACAGCATCCCGGCGGCATACTCCACCAGCGGCGTGTCGCGCGATATGGGCGACCGCAACGAGCTGGCGGTGCGCGCGGTGCTGGACGACGCGGTGGCGCGCCGGGCGCAGCTTCCCGCGGGCAGCACCACGCGCAAGCTGGGGACGTACTACGCGAGCTGCATGGACTCCACCGCCGTGGAGCGCGCGGGCGCCGCGCCGTTGCGGGCCACGCTGGCCGGCATCGACTCCGTGCGCACGCGGCAGGCGCTGCTGGCGAAGCTCGCCACGCTGCCCATCACCGGCGCTGACGTCGGCTTCCAGTACAACGCCGACGTGGACGCTCACGACGCCTCGCGCTACGTGGCCGCCCTGCACGCTGGCGGCCTTGGCCTGCCGGACCGCGACTACTACACCAACACCGGCGCCGCGGCGGACTCCATCCGCACCGCGTACGTCGCCCACGTCGCGCGCCTGCTGACGCTCGCGGGCGAGACGCCGGCCGCCGCACGCCTGCACGCCGCGCGCGTGATGGCGCTGGAGACGGAGCTGGCGAAGGCCAGCCTCACGCGCACCGCCCGCCGCGACCCCGCGGCCACGGACCACCCGATGACGCCCGAGCAGCTCCGGGCGCTGGCGCCGAACGTGGACTGGGCGGCGTACTTCCGCGCGGTCGGGCTCGGCATCCCGGTGCAGCGCGTGAACGTCGCCGAGCCCGCGTTCGTGCGGCGCGTCGGCGCGCTGGTGGACTCGACGCCGCTGGCGGACTGGCGCGCCTACCTGCGCTACCACGTGCTGGAGAGCGCCGCGCCCTGGCTCAGCACGCCGTTCGTGCGCGAGAACTTCGCGTTCACCTCGCGGTTCAGCGGCGCGCGCCAGCTCCTGCCGCGGTGGAAGCGCTGCCTGCGCGCCACCGACTCCACGATCGGCGAGGCGCTGGGGCAGGCGTACGTGGAGAAGACCTTCTCGCCGCAGGCCCGCGACCGCGCGCGCGCCGTCATCGACGACATCCGCGCCGCGTTCGGCGAGCGGCTGCGGCACCTGGACTGGATGTCCGACACCACGCGCGCGCAGGCGCTCGACAAGCTGTCGCGCATGCACGAGAAGGTGGGCTACCCCGGCGAGTGGCGCGACTACTCGCGCCTCCAGGTGGCGGACGGGCCGTTCATCCGCAACCTCCGGAGCGCGGCCTCCTTCGAGCATCAGCGCACCGTGAACCGGCCGGGGACGGCGGTCGATTCCACCGAGTGGGAGATGACGGTGCCCACCGTCAACGCCTACTACGATCCCACCAAGAACGAGATGGTTTTCCCGGCGGGCGCGCTGGCCCCGCAGACCTTCGACCCCAAGGCGGACGACGCCGCCAACTACGGGTCGCTCGGCGCCAGCTGGGCCGGACACGAGCTTACGCACGGCTTCGACGACGAGGGGCGCCACTACGACGCGGCCGGCAACCTGCGCGACTGGTGGCAGCCCGCCGACTCCGTCCACTTCTCGCGGCAGGCCACGCTGGTCGCCGAGCAGTTCAACGGCTACGTGCAGGTGGACACGCTGCACGTGAACGGCCGCCTCACCCTGGGCGAGAACATCGCCGACTACGGCGGCCTGCTCACCGCGTACGACGCGCTTCAACGCGCCCTCCAGCGCAACGGGCGCCCGGGTTCCATCGAGGGCTTCACGCCCGAGCAGCGCTTCTTCCTGGGATACGCGCAGAGCTGGCGCAGCCACGTGCGCCCCGAGGCGCTCCGCAACCGCGTCACGGTCGACCCGCACGCGCCCGAGCGCTGGCGTGTGAACGGGCCGCTCTCCAACATGCCCGCCTTCGCGCAGGCCTTCCAGTGCAAGGTCGGCGACCCCATGGTGCGCTCCACCAGCCTCATCCCGCAGATCTGGTAGCTTGGATCGCGGGACGGATACCCGGACGAACGGCCGCTCCCGTGGATGGGGGCGGCCGTTCAGGCGTACGGTCGTTCGTGGATCGGTGGATGGGCGGCGTCCGCGCCTAGCAGCAGAGGTTCGTGACGCGGAAGTCCTCCTGCCGCGGCGTGGCGTAGCACGTCACGTACGCCGTGTACGGACAGCCGACGCGCGTGCCGATGGCAGCGTGCTCCTGCGTCTCCGCGAGCAGCGTCTCGAACGACTCCACGTGCAGCTCGCTCACGTTCAGGGCCGTCTTCTTCATGGTTCCTCCAGCGGAATGGGGGTGTGCGGCGTGCCGATGTGCGCGGGCGCTCCGTCGATCAGAACGCGCGGTCTCCTTCGTAGCGCACTTCGCGCCGTCGAAGCAGCTTCGCACATCCGCGCTGGATGAGCAAGGGGCCAGAGGATGAACCGCTGTGTATGCTGGGAAATTCAAGTGGAAAGACTGCCGACGCATGGATTCTCGATGACACCTGACCAGGTACGCGCATCCGGAATCGGACAATACAGTTCACGATCGGTCGGCGGATGGACGTCGGTCAGATTTTGGGTGAGATGCGACCTCCACCGGCCGATCGACCGACCGCGCATGCGCGTGGCAGCCCGGGAACGCGGGAACGCTGGCGACGAACCGATTCCTCCGAGTCGCGTTCGATGACCACGTCGAATTCTCTGGGCGTGTGAACGCTCGGTCCGATGCTGGGGCGCTTCTGGCGACGGACATCCGATCGCCGAGGAGAGGGCCGCTCGTCAGTACGGCATCGCGTTGACGACGACCTGCTGGACGATGCGCAGGACGAAGATGGCGATGATGGGCGAGAAGTCGAAGCCGGTGGTGGCGGGCAGCGCGCCGCGGATGGGGCCCAGCACGGCGTCCGTCACCCGCCGGATGGCCTCGACCGCGGGGTTGCGCGAGAACGGCGACACCACCCACGACAGGATGACCCGGACCACGATCAGGAGCTGGAAGAGCTGCAGCGTGAGGAGCAGGAAGCGCCAGCCGAGCATGGGGTTCGTATCCTCTAGGTGCCCGCGTTGACGGAAGGGCCCAGGTACACCATCACCGGGCCCTGCAGGGACTTTGCCGCGGCCTGCAGGCGCTCGGCGGTGGGGCGGTCGGTGGGCACCGGCTCGCCGGTGCGGCTGCCGGACAGCAGCAGCTCGCGGGCGAGGGCGCGCGCCCGGGCCTCGGGCGAATCCAGCGCCAGCAGTCGCTCGCCGCGGAAGCGGCGCACGCGGTCGGCGAAGGCCGAGGCGGGCAGGGGGGCGTCCGCCACGGCGGCCACGGCGGCGCGCAGGCGCTCGGCCCACGCGTCCACCTCGCCCGGCGGAACCACGAGCGTGAAGCGCACCTCGCCCCCGCCCGGGCGGCGCACCACCTCGCCGCGGGCGTCGTAGAGGGCGCGGCTGGTGGGGCCGAACTCGAAGCGGTCCGCCACCACCAGCGCCAGCAGCCGCAGCGCCTCCACGTCCGCGTCGCGCCCGAAGCGGTAGGACGCCGTCACCCAGGCGGTGATGGAGCCGAACTCGCGGCGCACGGGCCCGTCGCCGGGGTGCGTCTCGGGCGGGGCCGGCGCCTCCAGCGCCGCGGCGTTCAGCCGGCCGATGAGGAAGCCCTTCGCCTCCACCGGGTCCACGGGCCCCACCACGGCGATGGTCACGCGGTCGGGCGTGAAGTTCTTGCGCAGGAAGACGTCCACGTCCGCCGGGGTGAGCGTGGCGACGGTCGCGGACAGCCCCGCCGCGGGACGCGCCCACGGGTGCCCGGCGCCGTACAGCACGCTGTCCGTCTGCGCGGCGGCCACCGCGGCGGGGTTCGCCTCGGCCGCCTCCAGCTCGCCGCGGATGCGGGCCCGCTCGCGCGCCACCGCCGCCGTGTCCGCCGGGTCGCGGAAGAGCGCCGTCAGCAATGCGCGCGACGCGTCTTCCCACACCTCGGGCGCGGCGGTGAGGGTGAAGGCCAGTGCGTCGTGCTGCACCTGCACCTCCAGGTGCGCGCCCAGCGAGTCCAGCGTGGCGCGGAGCGGCGAGGTGACGGCGCGCGCCGTCAGGCTGGCGATGCCCGCCTGCAGCTCCGGCTCGTCCGCGGGGCCCACGGCCAGCAGCAGCTCCTGCGAGACCACGGGGGTGCCCGGCTCGGTCCGCACCACGATGCGGTCCTGCGCGGCCGCGGGGCTGCCGAAGACCGCGAGTGCGATCCCGAGATACCCCGCCAGGCGGAGGAGGGATGCGCGGGTCACGGGCTGGGCCTCAGGCGCTGCGGGGGCACGTCCACCCGCACGGGCGCGGCCCGCGCGAGCAGCTCCAGCACGGCGCGCACCTGGGGGGCGTCCACGCGGTCCAGCTCGGCATAGAAGGCGTCCGCCGCCCCCCGGTCGCCCGCGCGGTCCGCGAAGCCGCCCAGCAGCTCCGCCATCTTCTCGGGGGTGCGCGACGAGAAGAGCATGTCGCGGCGCAGGCCGGCGGCGGCTTTCACCACGGCGGCGGAGTCCAGCCCGGCGGCGAGCGAGTCCAGCGCGTCCCCCGCCGCCGCGCGGGCGGCGGGAAGCTGCCGGGCGGGCGCCGCCATCACCACGGCCAGCGCCTGCCCCTCGTGCGTCCACCAGTGCTCCGCCGAGACCTGGGCGCCCGGCAACCGGCGCCGCAGGTCGTCCCCCAGCAGCCGGGCGGCCACGGAAAGCGCGGCGGGTGCGGCGCTGTCCGCGGGCCAGGCGGCGCCCACCCAGCCGCGCGTGGCCTCGGGCGGCACGCCGCCGTACGCGGGCAGCGAGTCCTCCAGCGCCTCCGCGGGCTGCGCCTCGGCGTCCGGCAGCGTGGCGAAGGCGCGGCGCACGGCGTCGGCCTGGACGTCGCCGACGGCCAGCACCGAGACGCGGTCGGGGCGGTACATGGCGGCCCACACCGCGTCCAGCTTCGCCACCTCCAGCCTCCGCGCGCCCGCGTCCGTGCCGGCGGCGGAGATCTGGTCGGGGAAGAGCCGGGACCGCAGCGCAGCGCGCATGAACTGCGGCGCGATCTCGCGCTCGGCCGAGCGCTCTTCGCCCACCAGGTACAGCGCCTGGAGCATCTCGCCGGTGCCCGCCACCGGTGCGCGCAGGGCGGAGCGCAGCACGCCGGCCAGGTAGTCCAGCTCCGCCGCCGGGCCCGTCACCGTGTAGACCAGCGCGTCCGCGCTGCGGGCGATGGAGACGCGGCCGCCCACCCGCCGCACCTGCTCCTGCAGCGAAGGCAGCAGCAGGTGCTGGAAGAGGTGCCCGGCCCCCGCGTAGCCCGGCGGGTCGTCCGCCAGCAGCGACAGGCGCAGCGCCACCACGGGCAGCGCCGGCTGGCGGTGCACGGCCACCTCCGGCGGCGGCGCGTCGCGCGCGGCGTCGGCCCGCGCGGGCAGCGTGTCGGCGCGGATGGCCCCGGCCAGCGCGAGTGCGAGAACGAGCATCGGCTCCAGATACGGGAAGGAGCGCCGCGGGGCGCTCCTTCGGAAAGGTTCGGTCAAGGCCGGATGCGGGCCGGCTTCGTGGGGCGCGCGGGGCGGAAGGCAGGTTCCGCGCCGGACGTCCGGCTCAGTCGGGGATCTCGTCCGCGATGATGAAGTTGAGCGGGTTCACCTGGCGGCCGTTCACCTCCACCTCGTAGTGCAGGTGCGGGCCGCTCACCATGCCCGTGGCGCCCACCAGCGCGATCACCTGTCCGCGCCGCACCACGTCGCCGTCCTTCACCAGCAGGCGCGAGCAGTGCGCGAAGCGGGTGATGTAGCCGAAGCCGTGGTCGATCTCCACCATGTTGCCGTAGCCGTTGGCGCGGTTTCCGGCGAAGCGCACGATCCCCTTCGCCGGCGCCGCGATGGGCTCGCCCACGGGCGCGGCGATGTCGATGCCCTTGTGCGGCCGGGTGATGTGCAGCACCGGGTGGTAGCGGCCCGTGCTGAACAGCGACGAGAGGGGCCCGGTGGAGGGGGCGATGGAGGGCATGGAGGCCAGCTTCTCGCGGTTCGCCGCGAGCGAGCGGATCGCCTGGTCCATGCTTCCGTGCAGCAGGTTGGCCCGGCGGATCAGCGCGCTCAGGTCCGTGCTGGCATCGCTCACCTTGCCGCCGAGCCGCGGGTTGAGCCTCGCCAGCATCCCCTTGGCCCCGTCGCTCTCCCCCGGCCCGCCGATGCCGGCCTGCTGCACGTCGGCGCCCAGCTTGGGCAGCCCGGCGATGGCGCGGTAGTTGTCGGAGCGCACGGACAGCGACACGAGCGAGCGGTTGAGCTGCGCCATCCGGCCGCGCATCTGATCCACCTCGCTGGCGAGCAGCTCGTTCTCGGTGCGCAGCGACTCGGCGCGCACCTGCTGGCCCTGCTTGACGAAGAAGCCCACGCTGAACGTGCCCAGCAGCATCACCATGGCCAGCGAGGCCGAGATGACGGAGCGGACGAGCTTCGCGGAAACCTGGAAGGAGCGGACGCGCTCGTTGTCGTGCGGGACGAGGACCAGCGTCCAGCGAGATCGGGGCATGCGCCTGCTTTACCCGTTGGAAGGAGCCGCGGGGAGCCGCTTCGCGGAACCACGGAAGTGAGCCGGAAGCAGCTATGTTAAGCCCGCTCCGGGGGACGTGTCAAGCACCGCGACGGACGTTCCCAAGCCGAACGGCGGCAATCGGTTGCGTACGACGAGGCGGGCTGGGGACACCTTCGGGAGGGCAAGCGGCGGTCCGTCTTCTCTCGATCGCACGTAAGTGCATGCGATGAAATTGGATGCGCCTCCATCGACCGGTCTCGTCGCTCCCGGGCCGCCGTGCAAGACCGAAGGCGTCCGGGCGGATTGCACGGCCATCCGTCCATCGATCCCCCGCGTCTCCCCATCGCAAACCGCGGGTCGTCAGGATCGGCGGATCAGCCTCCAGCCCGCGGCGCATGGGTGTCGACGGCCGGACACGGCCCGCCCCGGTGGACGACCTCGATCGCGAACCCCCGACTCGTCGACAGGCCGGCTATGTCGAACCTCGGCGATGCTCCATCGTCCGTGGGAGATCGACGGGGAGGCGGATCGGACCGGATCGCATCGGACGATGAACGGCAGCGGAGATCGCGTGATCCCCGCCGCCGTCCATCATCCGACGACCAACCGTGCAGGACCGGCGTCTCGATGGGCTACGCCTTCGCGGGCTCGTAGCGCGGGAAGAGCGGCTCGCCGGGCTCGACGGCCCACCCGGCGGGGTCGATGGCGCCGACTCCGTCCAGCAAGGGCATCTCCGCCCGGCCGGTGCCCAGGCGGCGCCATAGCTCGGCCATCCGCTGCGGCATGAACGGCGACAGCAGCACGGCGGCGACCGCGAGCGAGCGGACCAGGGACGCGAGGACCGAATCGAGCGCAGCGGCCTGCTCCGGATCCTTCGCCAGCTTCCACGGCGCTGCCACGCTGACGGAGGCATTGGCCTGCGACACCAGGCGCATCGCCGACGCGACGCCCTCATGCAGCAGGTTGGCGTCCATGGCGGCGCGATACTGCCGGACGGCCGCATCCGCGTGCTCGTCCAGCTCCACGCGGGCGGCGGGCTGAACGATGGCATCGCGGTACTTCGCGACCATGCTCAGCACGCGGTTCGCGAGGTTTCCGAGGTCGTTCGCCAGGTCGGCGTTGTAGCGCTCGTCGAAACGGTCGAAGCTGAAGCTGCCGTCGCCGTCCCATGGGATCTCGCGCAGCAGGTAGAAGCGCAGCGCCTCGGCCCCGTGCCGCTCCACCGCTTCCTCCAAGGTGAAGGAGACGCCGGCCGACTTGCTGATCTTGCCTCCACCCATCGTCATGAAGCCGTGCGCCCACACCGACTCCTGCACCGGCACGTCGGCGGACATCAGCATGGCCGGCCAGTACACGCAGTGGAAGCGCGTGATGTCCTTGCCGATCACGTGCACCGAAGCCGGCCACGTCTCGGTGTACGACGGGTCCGGGAAGCCGGTGGCGGACAGGTAGTTGGTGAGCGCGTCGATCCACACGTACACGGTGTGCTGCGGGTCGCCGGGCCAGGGGATGCCCCACGGCATGAGCGAGCGCGACACGGAGATGTCCTTGATCTCCTCCACCATGCGCCGGACCTCGTTGCGCCGCGCGACCGGCTGCACGAAGGGCGGGTCCACGCGGTCGATGAGCGCCAGCAGCGGCTCGCGGTAGGCGGACAGGCGGAAGAACCAGTCCTCCTCCTCCATCCACTCGATCTCGCGGCCGGGGTGCAGCGCGCAGCGGCCGTCCACCAGCTCGTCCTCGGTCTTGTACGCCTCGCACCCCACGCAGTAGTAGCCGGCGTACGTGGCGCGGTACAGGTCTCCCTTCGCCTGCATCCGCCGGATCATCTCCTCCACGGCGGCGCGGTGGCGGGGCTCGGTGGTGCGGATGAAGTCGTCGTTGCCGATGCCCAGCTCGGCCCACGCCTGCCGGAAGCGCGCGGCGATGCCGTCCGTCCACTCCTGCGGGGTGACGCCGGCCTGCGCGGCCGTCTGCGCCACCTTCTGGCCGTGCTCGTCCAGCCCCATCACGAAGTGCACGCGCTGGCCCAGCAGGCGTCGGTAGCGGGCCATGGCGTCCGCGCCCACCTTCTCCAGCGCGTGCCCCAGGTGCGGGGGACCGTTGGCGTAGTCGATGGCGGTGGTGATGTAGAACCGCTTGCCGTCCGTCATTCGGGCTTCCGCTCGGGCTGGCGGCGGGGTCGCCGCGGGGGGCGGGCGTCCGCCGGCGTCGGAAGCTGCGGGCGTGCCTCGGGGGCGGGCGCCGCCGCGTCGCGCGGGGCGGCGGGCTGCGCGGCCATCTCGTCGCGAAGCTGCTGCAGCTCGATGGTGCGGCGCTGCCGGGCCTCGTCCTGCAAGGTCACCAGGTTGCGCCAGATGTCGATGGCGATCACGCGTTCGGCGCCCACGGCGGTGCGCACCGTCTTGCCCTCGCGGGGAAAGCGCTTGCGGGCCTGCAGGTAGGCGTCGTGCTCGTACGTCAGGCAGCACATCAGGCGGCCGCAGGTGCCGCTGATCTGCTGCGGGTTGAGCGACAGGTTCTGGTCCTTGGCGAGCTGCAGCGAGATGGGCTTGATCTCGCGCAGCCAGGTGGCGCAGCAGAGCTGCCGCCCGCAACGGCCCACGCCGCCCAGCTGGGCCGCCTCGTCGCGCACGCCGATCTGCTTGAGCTCGATGCGCGTGCGGAAGGTGCGCGCCAGGTCGCGGACGAGCTGGCGGAAGTCCACCCGGCGCTCGGCCGTGAAGTAGATGGTGAGCTTGTTCCGGTCCCACTGCCACTCGGCGTCGCTCACCTTCATCTTCAGCCCGTGCTGCTCCACCAGCTCGCGGGTGGCGCGGCGCACGCGCTCCTCGTCCGCGCGCAGCACGGCCACCTGCTGCACCTCCTCGGGCGACGCGCGCCTTGCGATGCAGGCGCCCGCGGGGGGCTCGCCGCCGCCGTCGGGGGCCGAGCACTTCTGCCGGGCGACGCCGCCCAGGGCCTTCACGCGGCCCACGTCGCGGCCGCGCTCCACCTCCACCACCACCCACTCGCCGGTGCGAAGGGTGGGGTCGCCGCAGGTGTAGAACCCCCTGCGGATGCCCTTGAAGCCGACCTCCGCGAGGTGGCCGGCCTCCGCCGCGCTGGGCAGGGGCTGAAAGACGGGAAGGGAAAGACTCACCGGGATGCCTCTATCCGACAGCCCGCCGGCCGCGCGGTGGCGGCGGGGGCTTCGAGATTCGATGGGGGCGTGCGGGGGTCAGCGGGCGGTCCGCCACTCCCCCATGGCCATGTACTTCGCCCAGCGCCGGCGGCGGAGCTCCTCCACCGGCAGGGGCGTCAGCTCGCCCAGGTGCCGCACCAGGGCGTCGCGCAGCGCACCGGCCGTCTCCTCCCAGTCGGAGTGCGCGCCGCCGGTGGGCTCGGGCACGATGTCGTCGATCACGCCCAGCCCCTTCAGGTCCTCGGCCGTGATCTTCATCGCCGTCGCGGCCTTCTCCCGCTCGTTCCCCGACTTCCAGAGGATGGCCGCGCAGCCTTCGGGCGAGATGACGGAGTAGATGCCGTTCTCCAGCATGAGCACGCGGTCGGCCACGCCGAGGGCAAGCGCGCCGCCCGAGCCGCCTTCGCCGATGATGACGGCCACGCTGGGGATGGTGAGCGCCGCCATCTCGCGCAGGTTGCGGGCGATGGCCTCGCCCTGCCCGCGCTCCTCGGCGCCGATGCCCGGGTAGGCCCCCGGGGTGTCGATGAGGGTGACCAGCGGACGCTTGAACTTCTCCGCCAATTTCATCAAACGGAGCGCCTTGCGGTAGCCCTCCGGGTGCGGCATCCCGAAGTTGCGGTTCAGGTTCTCCTTCATGTCGCGGCCCTTCTGCTGCCCGATCACCATCACCGACTCGCCCTCCAGCCGCGCCCATCCGCCCACGATGCTGGCGTCGTCGCGGAACTGCCGGTCGCCGTGCAGCTCCACGAAGTCGGTGAAGGCGAGCTGCAGGTAGTCCAGCGTGTAGGGCCGTCGCGGGTGACGCGCCACCTGCACCCGCTCGATGGGCGACAGGTTGCGGAAGGTGTCCTGCTTCAGGCCGTGCAGCTTACGCTCCAGCGACCGCAGCTCGCTGGACACGTCCAGCCCGCGCTCCCGCGCCATGTCGCGCAGGTTGCCGATCTGCTCCTCCACCTCGGCGATGGCGCGCTCGAAATCCAGATGGGCTACCGTTGCCACGTATTCCCTCGTCGGCGGGATGGGCCCTGGGCGGGCCGGCTCGTTCCTCTCTCGTCCACAGGCGCGCGCGACGCGCCAACCAGGGATATTCGCCGCTCAGGGTGCCGTTCGTCAACGTTTGGGCTCCCATCGCACCGCCGCACGACGCTTCCGCCGCTGCGAAACGCTGGATCACGCCCTTTCACCGGCCGCCCGTCGCGTCGGAGATCAAAACAGCGGCATCAGATGTCGCATCCTGATGCGGCCATAGCGCGTACGTTTTCCAACGCGGAACGCAGTTCAGGTGCGAGCAGAAGGTTGCGATGCCCGCGAATGGAGCCGTATCGTGTCGCCCTCGCCTACCCGGATGCACGGTCCCGCGGCAGGACCGCTGACTCACACCTTGACAATTGTACGTCAATTGTCGTACATTCCAATCTCGCCTATGGGATTCACCGCGGCACGTTCGCTTCTGATCGACGCACTGCTGTCCGGCAGGTTCCAGCACGAAGAGCGGCGGGATCTCGAACGCAAGAACCTGCTGGCGGTGGGCGACGTATCGGCGGAGTTCGTGATTGGCCTCCTGAAGGCCTGTCGCGGCAACCAGTACAAGGCCTCTCCGTACCACTTCGACGCCCGGATCCTCTGCCATGAGTTCAAGCCGGTCTCGGCCGGACAGGCGTGGTACGTGAAGGCCTACTTTCTCTCGAGCGACGCCGTGTTCATCAGCGTCCACCGATAACGAGGCGCCATGCATCTGTGGAAGGAAGGGGACCGTTCCGAAGCCATCTGCCGCGCCTGCGAGAAGCGGGTCACCACTCGGTTCGCGGTGCGCGGCTACACGCTGCAGGAGAGCCAGGTGGAAGTGCCCGACCTGCTGGTGGCGGTGTGCGACGAGTGCGGCGGCATCGTGGCGATCCCGGCGCAGTCCTCGCCGCGGCTGAAGGAGGCGCGCGAGCGGCGGAAGGCCGAGTCGCTGGAGGCCAAGATCCCCTCGCACTTGGACGACGTGATCCACCTGCTCGCGGAGCGCTTCGCGACGGCGGTGGCGGCGTTCCGGCCGGACCTGCTGCGCTTCTACCTGGGCGAGGTGATCAGCGACGCGCCGTTCGCCGAGCGGGTGAAGGCGCTCGCCGCATCCGAGCTGGCGGAGGGGCGCGCCCGGATGCGCATCTCCCTGCGCGCGCCCGAGGACATGCTTGGCGCCGCACGTGATGCCGCCCGCAGCGTGGGCATCCTGACCGACGCCGACCTGATCCGCGGAATCCTGGTCGCGGCGAAGGAGGACGTGCTGGAGGGTATGACCCCTGAGCGCGCCCTCCGCCTCAGCGGCGCCGCCCAGGCGGAAGGGGCGCTGCGGGCTGCCATGACGTAGGGCGCACCGATCCGGATCGACGGATGCGGCGGGGAACGGCCAGCGGCGGCCGTTCCCCGTCCGCGCCCATCCGATCATCCGCCCGTCGACAGACACTACCCCCGCGTGAGCCGGACGCGGTCGTCGCCGAGGATGTCGCGCAGCTCGCGCAGCAGGTCGTCGTGCGGGTCCACCTTCACCGTGCGCGAGCGCAGGCGGATGGTGTCGCCGCCGACGGCGTCCGGGGCGCCGCGCCAGGCCACCCAGAGCGAGCCGGGGCCGGGGAAGCGCACGAGCACGGCGTTGGCCTGCGCCACGGCCTCGGCGTGCGCGGCGCCGGTGGCGAGCTCCAGCTCCACGCCCAGGTCGCCGGTGACGCGCAGGTCGGACATGCGGACGGCGCGGTCCAGGAAGAGCGGCGGGTCGTCCTCGTCGCGCTCGCGGCCGCTGACGGAGCCGTAGATGACGACGGGGGCGTCCTGCTGCAGCACCTCCTTCCACTTCATCCACGGCTCGCCGAAGGCCAGCACCGTGGCCGTGCCGTGGAAGTCCTCCACGGTGATGCGGCCCCACTCGTTGCCGTCCTTCTTGCTGATCTGGCGGGCGGCCTCGGTCACCACGCAGGCCAGCTCCACCTTGCCGTCGCGGTTGGCGCGCAGGGTAGCCGTCGTCACGCGCGGCTCGTAGAGGCGGACCAGGTCGCGGTAGTTGTTGAGCGGGTGGCCCGAGATGAAGAAGCCCAGGATCTCCTTCTCGCGGGCCAGGCGCTCCGTCTCGCCCCACTTGTCCACCTTGGGCAGCGCCGGGGCCTGCACCAGCATGGTCCCGCCGCCCCCGTCGCCGCCCAGGAGCGCGTCGAACAGCGAGTCCTGCGCGCTGTCGCGGTCCTTCTGCACGGCCTGCGCGGTGGCGAAGGTGGCGTCCAGCCCGGCCAGGAGCTGGTTGCGGCCGCCGTCGTCGTCGAAGCCGTCCAGCGCGCCGGCGCACACCAGCGCCTCGATCACCCGCTTGTTGCACAGGCGCAGGTCGATGCGGCACAGGAAGTCGAACAGGCTCCCGAACGGCCCCTCGGCCTCGCGCGCCGCCAGGATGCTGCGCACCGCACCCTCGCCCACGCCGCGGATGGCGCCCAGCCCGAAGCGAATCCTGCCCACGCCCTCGCCGACGACGGTGAACTTCCAGTTGGACTCGTTCACGTGCGGAGCCAGCACCTCGATGCCCTCGCGGCCCACGCGGGGCAGGTACTTGCCCATCTCGCGGCACTGGGCGATGTAGCTCACCACGTCGTCGATCTTGTCCACCACCGACGACATGAGCGCGGCCATGAACTCGGCCGGGTAGTGGCACTTGAGCCACGCCGTCTGGTACGCCACCAGGCCGTAGGCGGCGGAGTGCGACTTGTTGAAGCCGTAGCGACCGAACGCCTCGATCTGCTCGGCCAGGTCCTGGATGGCGCGCGGGTCGTTGCCCTTCTCCACGGCGCGCGTCACGAAGCCGCCCAGCTCCTTCTTGATCAGCTCCGCGTCCTTCTTGCCCACCGCCTTGCGCAGCACGTCGGCCTCGGCCAGCGAGAAGCCCGCCAGGATCTGGGCGATGCGCATCATCTGCTCCTGGTAGACGATGACGCCGTACGTGGGCTGCAGCACCTCGGTCAGCGAGTCGAACGGGTAGGCCACCTTCTCCAGGTTCAGCTTGCGGCGGATGTACACCTGGTCCATGCCCATGTCCAGCGGGCCGGGGCGCAGCAGGGCGTTGGCGGCCACCAGGTCGTCGAAGCGGTCGGCCTTCATCTGCCGCAGCTTCTCGGTGGCCAGCGTGCTTTCGAACTGGAAGACGCCCGCCGTGCCGCCGCGGGCCAGCATCCGGTACACGTCCGGGTCGTCCAGGGGAATGTCCTCGGGCCGCGCGTACTCCACCCCCGTCGCGGGGTGCTTGAGCGCGGCGTGCCGGGTGCGGATCATGGTCACCGCGTCGAAGATGACCGTGAGCGTCTTGAGGCCCAGGAAGTCCATCTTCAGCATGCCCGCCTTCTCCAGGCAGGTCATGTCGTACTGGGTGACGATGACCGCCTCGCCGCTCCCGCCGCCCGACCCCTTGCTGCTCTGCGTGCAGATGGGCACGTAGTCGTCCAGCGGCCCGGGCGCGATCACCACGCCGGCCGCGTGCACGCTGCTGTGGCGGGACAGTCCCTCCAGCGTGGCGGAGTAGTCGAGGAGCTGGCGGTAGCGCTCCTCCTTCTCGTACAGGTCGTGGATCTCGGGGATCTTGTCCCGCGCCTCCTCGATGGTGAGCGAGTAGGCCGGGCCGTTGGGGATCAGCTTGGCCAGCTTGTCCATCTCGGCCGGCGAGAAGCCCAGGGTGCGGCCCACGTCCTTCACCACGGCGCGCGACTTCATCGTCCCGAAGGTGATGATCTGGCCCACGGCGTCGCGTCCGTACTTGTCGCGCACGTACTCGATGACCTCGCCCCGGCGCTCGAAGCAGAAGTCCACGTCGATGTCGGGCATCGACACGCGCTCGGGGTTCAGGAAGCGCTCGAACAGCAGGTCGAACCTGATGGGGCAGCAGTCCGTGATCCCCATGCAGTAGGCCACGATGGACCCCGCCGCCGAGCCGCGCCCCGGCCCCACGGGAATGCCGTGGTCGCGCGCCCAGCGGATGAAGTCGGCCGTGATCAGGAAGTAGCCCGAGTAGCCAAGCTTGGTGATGACGCCCAGCTCGTACTCGGTGCGCTCCACGATGTCCGCCGTCAGCACCTGCCGCGGGTCCGCGTCCGCCGGCGTGCCGGCCGGCGCGTAGTGGCCCAGCGCACCCTTCCAGACCCACGCCGCCAGCATCTCGTCCTCCGTGGCGTAGCCCTCCTCCGCGACAGGGAAGGCGGGGACGAAGTAGCCCTTCGGGTAGCTCCAGTTGCACTCGTCCGCGACGCGCAGCGTGTTCTCCAGGACCTCGGGGCGGTCCGGGAACCGCTCCCGCATCTCGTCCGAGCTCTTGAAGTAGAGCTGGTCGTCGTACTTCATCCGGTTGGTGTCGGTGAAGTCCTTGCCCAGCCCGATGCAGAGGAGGACGTCGTGCGCCTGGTGGTCGTCGGCGCGCAGGAAGTGCGCGTCGTTGGTGGCCACCACGGGCGCGCCCATCTCGTCCGCCAGCTTGAAGATGCGGCGGTTCAGCTCGTCCTGTCCGGGCGAGTTGTGGGCCTGCACCTCCAGGTAGTAGCGGTCGCGGAACACCTCCTGGTGCCACTCCACCGCCTCGCGCGCGGCGTCCCAGCGGTCCTCCATCAGGTGCTGCGCCACCTCGCCCGCCAGGCAGGCGCTGCTCACGATCAGGCCTTCGGAGTACCGCTCCAGCACCTCGCGGTCGATGCGGGGCTTGGAGTAGAATCCCTCGGTGTAGCCGATGCTGGTGAGCTTCGAGAGGTTCTTGTAGCCCTGCAGGTCGCGCGCGAGCAGCACCAGGTGGTAGTAGCCCTTCTCGCCCTTCTGCTTGTTGCGGTCGAGGCGGCTTCCGGGCGCGACGTACGCCTCCATCCCCACGATGGGCTTGAGGCCGGCCTTCCTGGCCTGCTCCTGGAAGAGCCACGCGCCGAACATGCAGCCGTGGTCGGTGAGCGCCAGCGCCGGCTGCTCGAAGTGCTTGGCGCGCTTGATGAGGTCGCCGATGCGGTTCGCCCCGTCCAGGAGCGAGTACTCGGAATGGCAGTGCAGGTGGACGAACGACATTCGGCTCGGCGGCTCTTCTGGGGAGTTTGGCTGGTCTGCTGCAACCTTCTGCCCAACAACGGCTTGCGGGCTCTGTAGGCGCCGTTGCCGGAAGGGGTGGGGTCGGCCTCCAATATCGCCTGGACGGGGCGGATTGGAAAGCCCGGGAGGGCGGCGGGACAAGCTCGCGAGCGCCCGCCGGCTCCCGGCCGATCATGCCCGCTCAGGCGCAGCAGACGTCGCCGCCGGAGGCGCAGCTTTCGCGCGTGGGCTTGCAGTTGGGCCCCGCGCAGGAGTCGCAGGTGGCCTGCTCCGACGGTCCGCCGCCCTGGCCCAGAACCGTTCCCCGGCCCGAGGCGTCGTGCTGCACCGCGAACGACTCCACGCGCAGATCGTCCAGGCGAAGTGTGAGCTTGTGCACGGGAACCTCCAGGCTTTGGGGGATGGGATCGACAGGCGAGGCGGAGCCGCGAACGGCGCTGACGGCGGCACCGGAACGACGGCTTCCACACCGCACGCTATGCGGCGCGTGAAGGCGGGGCAAGCAAACACTCGGCTCTCTCCCGTCTCGCCCTCGTCAGGGAGCTCGGCCGATGCGAGGAGGATCGGATGCACAGCGAAGGGCGTCGGGCGTGTTGATGCCGACCGGCGCCGTTGCGGAGGTGCGCGGACGGCGTGATTTTCGATGGCGATCTATCGAGCCGCGGCGGTGCCGATGCGGCTCGTTCGGCAGTTAATCGCGTCATTGAAGGTGGAGCGCGGATGCGGATCGAGCTCTTCGCGGACATCGCCTGTCCGTGGTGCTACATCGGCGGGGGGCGGGCCAAGCGTCCTGCGTCCAGGGCTAGAACCGGGCGACCTGTCGAGCAGTGGCCGGACGTGTCGAGTGTGCTTGACCGGACGTGCAAAACGAAGCGGCTCCGCGGAAACTCCGCGGGGCCGCTCGCTTTTCCATCGACAGACCTGCCGGCGTCAGCCGCCGGCGCCGACCATCGTCGTCTCGCGGGTGCTGGAGACGGGCTTCGCGGCGGGCGCCGGCGCAGGGCCGGCGGTGGGAGCCATCACGCCGGCCTCGGGCACGGCGGGCAGGGCACCCTCCTCCAGCCAGGCGAAGCGGCCGGCCAGCACGTCCTGCGCAAGCTTGTAGGTGGCGTCGTCGGCGTTGTCCCACACGTCGTCGAACAGCTTGCCCACCCGCAGGCGGCTGCGCTGGCAGAACACGTCCGCCAGGCGCAGCGCGTCCGGGTGCTCCCCCCGCAGGGCGTGGGCGCGAACGATGGCGGCCGACATGGCGTACAGCTCGGCGCCGATGTCCACGAAGCGGCCCAGCACCGCCTGCTTGCGCTCCAGCTTGGCCTGGTAGCGCCCCATCGCCATGAACATGTTGCGCGCCAGCTTGCGCGACGAGCGCTCGATGAAGCGCAGGTGCGTGGCCAGCTCGCCGAACTCGCCGAAGCTGGGCAGCATCCCCTTGCCCACGAACTGCTTGGGCAGCCAGGTGGCGTAGAAGGCACCTGCCTTGGCGAAGGCGCCCGCCTTCTTGCCCGCGCTGGCCTTGGGGTCGATGAGGTCGCCCGCCACGGACAGGTGCGTGTCCACCGCCTCGCGGGCGATGAACAGGCGCATGATCTCGGACGAACCCTCGAAGATGCGGTTGATGCGGAAGTCGCGCATCATCCGCTCCACGGGGATGGGCTTCTCGCCCCGGGCGCGCAGCGAGTCGGACGTCTCGTAGCCGCGGCCGCCGCGGATCTGCAGGCAGTCGTCGATGATGCGCCAGCCGATCTCCGTCGTCCACAGCTTGGCGATGGCCGCCTCCAGGCGGATGTCGTTGCGTGCCTGGTCGGCGAGCGCGGACGACAGCTCGGCCATGGACTCGATGGCGAAGGTGTCGGCCGCCATCCCGCCCAGCATCTGCGCCACCGCGTCGTGCTTGCCCACGGGCGCGCCCCACTGCACGCGCTCGGCGGCCCACTTCCGCGAGACCTCCACCGCGGCCTTGGCCCCGTACGCGGCGCTCATGGGGAGCGTCAGGCGGCCGGTGTTGAGCGTCACCAGGGCCAGCTTCAGGCCCTTGCCCTCGCCCCACAGGATGTTCTCGCGCGGCACCCGTACGTTGTCGAACCGGATGACGGCGTTCTGGATGGCCTTGAGCCCCATGAAGCGGCAGCGGTGCGCCACCGTCACCCCCGGGGTGTCCACCTCCACGATGAACGCCGTGATCTGCGGGATCTCGCGCCCGTTCTTGAGCTTGGAGGGCGTGCGGGCCATCACCACCAGCAGCTCGGCCATGGTGCCGTTGGTGCACCACAGCTTCTCGCCGTTCAGGATGAACTCCGTGCCGTCCTCGCTGGGCGTGGCCGTCGTGCCCAGCGCGGCCGGGTCCGAGCCCACGCCCGCCTCGGTGAGCGCGAAGGCCGAGATGGCGCCCTTCGCCAGGCGGGGCAGGTACTTCTTCTTCTGCTCGGGGGTGCCGAACATCTTGAGCGGCTGCGGCACGCCGATGGACTGGTGGGCCGAGAGCAGCGCCGTGAGGTTGCCGTCGCGGCTGGTCACCATCCCCATCGTGCGCCCGTAGCCCACCTGCGACAGGCCGATGCCGCCGTACTCCTCGGGGATCTTGAGCCCGAAGGCGCCCAGCGCGCGCAACCCGTCCACCACCTCGGCCGGCAGCTCGCCCGTGCGGTCGATCGCGTCCGAGTCCACCTTCTGCTCGATGAAGGGGCGAAGCTTCGCGATGTACGCGTCGGTCTTCGCCTTGTCCTCGGCACTCTGCTGGGGGTACGGGTGGATCAGGTCCAGCCGGAAGTTGCCCAGGAACAGCTCCCGCACGAAGCTCGGCGCCGTCCACTCCGTCTCGCGTGCGGCCTCGGCGACTTCGCGGGACTCCTGCTCGCTGGGGCCGTTGTGCGTCTGGTCGCTCATGTGCTCTTCCTTGTAAGGGCGGGGGCTCGCAAAACGCAACAACCGGGCCCCATCCGGGCCTGCCTGTCAGGCGCTGCGAACGGAAGCTAAGGATGAGCCCCACTCACACAATAGCGGGGGATTCTCATGCGTTTGCGGCGCCTTCCCCTCGCCCGTGTCCGGAGGATGACGACGCGTCCACCCGCCGCGGTCGGTTCCACGTAGAGACAACGTGGTCGCAGCGCACACGCAGCGCACGTCGCCCGCGATCCGCCGTTGCCTCCTCTGGATGCCGAGCCATCCTCGGAAATGGGGAAACGCGGCAAGTATTGTCCACGATGCCGCGGTTGTGCGCTGGGCAGTATTGTTCTGATTACGCAGCTTGAAGGCCCCTTTGCTCAAGGAGTACCGACATGGGACAGCCCGCCTCACCCGAAATGATCAAATGCCTTCGCTTTCTTTCCGAGGACGAAAACAGGATGAGGCCCATCGCGACGGTGGAGGGAATGTACTCCGACCTGATCAATGAAGCTCAACGTTCAGGATAGGTGGCCGCTTATCCAGACGGACCCAAATCCGTGTACCAGCTTACGCGTGCTGGAGCGCAGGCACTAACCGATGGGGAGCTTGGCTCGCGGAAGAACAACATGGCTAAACCCTGATCCACCGCCGTCGAGTCATGGACGCGCGAAGGGCCCGGAACCGCACGCGGCTCCGGGCCCTTCCTCGGTCGACGATGCGCGGACCGTCAGCTCAGCGCGCCGGCGTTCAGCGAGCGCACCAGCTCGGCGGCGAAGCCCTGCGTCTCCTCCTCGCTCTCGGGCTGTGCCACGCGGGCCGCGCTGGTCTCCAGCGCGCGCTTGGAGCGCACGCTGTCGAGCACGGCTTCGGCTGCCAGAAGCACGCGGGCCTCTTCGCGCCGCTGGGCGATCTGGCGGGCGGCGCCGGCGGCCATCTCGGCCTTCTTCCACTCGCCGAGCGACGAGGCGCCGTGGGCCAGGTCCAGCAGCGCCTGGGCGGCACCGTCCTCGTTCTCCGGCTCGTGGGCCAGGCTCCACAACTCGTCCCACGCCGCCTCGAACGCCTTGCGGTCGCCCGCGCCGCCGGCCGCGCGGGCGATGTCGGCGCCGGCCTGCAGGCGCGCGCCCCGGCCGTGCAGGTGCGGCAGGATGGCCCGGAACACGGCCAGCGCGGCGTCGAAGCGGCCGTGCATCATCCAGTAGTAGGCCAGGTCGTGCGCCAGGCGCGGGAGCAGGGCGTGGCGCGGGCCGTAGGCGCGGTAGGCGTTGCGGGCGTAGTCGCGCGCCTCCTCGAGCTGGTCGGACTGCACGGCGATGCCGAACAGGTCGTGGTAGGCGGCCGCCTGGATGTCGCGCATGCCGTGGCGCCGCGCCGCGCGCAGGGCGCGCACGTGGAAGCGCCGCGCCGCGGGAAAGTTGCCCCGCTGCACGTACAGGTTGCCCAGGCCCAGGAACGCCTCGGCGTACGACTTCCAGTCCTTGCTCTGGCGGCCCAGGCCGATGGTGCGCCGGAACCACGTCTCGGCGCGGGCATAGTCGGCGCGGCGCCGGGCCAGCACGCCCACGCGGTAGCCGGCGGCGGCGTGCCGGGGCGCCGCGATGGCCGCCGCCTGCGAGAACGCCAGCGCCGTGGCCAGCAGCCCCTCGCGGTCGGCCCAGTCGCTCACCTGCCGGCAGGCGCCCAGGAGCGCCTCCTCCTCCGTGCCCACCGGGTTCGCCAGCATGGCCGCGATGGCCCGCAGGGGCGGCTCCAGCGTGGCGTCCACGTGCACCTGCGCGAGCAGGGCTTCGCGGCGCGCGGCGCTGCCGGTGTCGAACAGGTCCGCGCGCTCCTCGGGCTCGGGCACGCTGGCCCACAGCGTCACGTCGCGGATGGACTGCCACAGCACCAGCGACAGCGGGCCGCTCACCTCGTCGAGGACCTCCGCGCCCTCCAGGGCCTCGGGGCCGTGCAGCAGGGCGGGGGGTACGTGCCAGCGCCAGCGGCGGCGCGGCTTGCGCTGGGGGACGGGCGTGGATCCGTTCATGGGACTCGGGCTCCGGGGGAGTTGTATCACCGAAGGAGGAGCATCGAACTCTGATACGTTACTAGCTCCGCCCCCTCCGCACTAGTGGAGGCCGCACCCACACGGCACGGTCGGCGCCAAAGGAGCGGCGCACGGACTTTCGATCTGTGGTTTCCCGGTAAGATGCAGTCTTTGAGGCCCCACGTCCAGAGCGTCCGCATGCGCGCCACGCATCCAGGCGTCCGTCGGCCGGCGTATGCCGCCAGGCACCCTGTTTTCCACCCTCACGCTCCCGCGGCGCGGGCGCCGGCGGAAGGACGTGGATGGCACCCGATGTGCACCCGCCGGGGCGAACCTGAATCCCAAGCGAGGCTCTGCATGAAGGTACTGGTGACCGGGGGAACGGGCGTGGTGGGGCGCGCCGCGGTGGACCACCTGCTGCGCGCGGGGCACACCGTGCGCCTGCTTTCCCGCCACGCCCGCCACGACGCCCAGCGCTGGCCGGAAGGCGTGGAGGCGTGCGAGTGCGACCTGGGCGACCCCGCGCGCCTGGCCGGCGCCGCCGACGGGTGCGGCGCGGTGCTTCACGTGGCAGGCATCGTGGCCGAGAACCCGCCGGAGGCGACGTTCGAACGCGTGAACGTGAAGGGTACGCGCAGCCTGGTGCGCGAGGCGGCGCGGGCGGGGGTGGAGCGCTTCCTCTACGTCTCGTCGCTCGGCGCGGACCGCGGCACCTCGGGCTACCACCGCTCCAAGCGCGCGGCAGAGGAGGTCGTGCGCCACGAGTTTTCCGGCCGCTGGCTGGTGCTGCGCCCCGGCAACGTGTACGGCCCGGGCGACGAGGTGATCTCGCTGCTGCTGAAGATGGTGCGCACGCTGCCCGCCATCCCCGTCATCGGCGGCGGCTCGCAGCCGTTCCAGCCCATCTGGGCGGACGACCTGGGCAAGGCGCTGGCGGTGGCGGTGGACATGGAGGGCGGCTGGAACCGCGACCTGGAGCTTGCGGGGCGCGAGACGACCTCGGTGGACGGCCTGCTGGACATGATGGAGCAGATCACCGGCCGCAGCCCCCTGCGCGTCCCGGTGCCCGAGTTCCTGGCACGCGCGGGGACGCAGGTGGCCGAGCGGCTGGGCGTCTCCATTCCCGTGACGAACGACCAGCTCGTGATGCTGGACGAGGAGAACGTGATCCCGCCCGGCCACGAGAACGCGCTGACCGACATCTTCAAGATCGATCCGCTCCCGTTGTTCGAGGGGCTGGTGAAGCTGTCCGACGCGGTGCCCGAGAAGGCCCTGTCCGACGGCGCGGGCGCGCTGCACCGCGAGCGCTTCTGGGCCGACATCCGCGGCAGCCGGCTCTCGCCGGAGGAGGTGCTGCTGCTGGTGCGCGACGAGTTCCACACCCTGCCCGACGGCCGGCTGATGGAGGTGGCGCCGGAGCCCGCGCCGCCCACGCGCCTGGAGGAGGGCGCCACCCTCACCATCGGCGTGCCCGGGCGTGGCCACGTGCAGGTGCGGGTGGAGGAGGTGACGCCGCGCGCCGTGACCTGCGCCACGCTGGAGGGCCACTTCTTCGCCGGCGTCGTGCGCTTCCTGGCGGAGGAGCCGGGCCCCGGTACCGTGCGCTTCGAGGTGCGCGCCTACGTGCGCGCCGCCGACCTGCCGCACCTGCTGGCCATGCGCACCGTGGGCAGGGCGCTCCAGGCCGCCACCTGGAGCTCCGTCGTGGAGGAGGTGGTGCGCCGCAGCGGCGGCCAGGCCCCCGACGGCGTGCAGACCCGCGACGAGCCCCTGGACGATGCCGACGCGGCGGAGGTGGAGCGCTGGGCCGAGAAGCTGGTGATGCAGCGCGAGCGCAACGAGGCGCCGGCGGCACCGGGCGCGGCGGAGTAAAGCCCGCGCTGCATCGGGTCCCCCGTGCAAACCGCCTCGCCGGTCGTTGCGGCGCCAGAAGGTGGTCCGGGCACACGGTGATCCCGCGGGGCAAGAAGCTCATCGGCATTCCGGAGAGGGCCTTCTTCGGAGAGGCCCCGTCCGCCCCGCGGGGGCGAGAACCGCTTCGATCCTGCGTCTACGAAGGGCCCTCGCCGCCGCGTCGACCTACGATGGACTCAGCGCCGCCGCTGCGCCCCGGGTTGACGCGTGTAGAACGAGCGGCTGCCGACGAACCCGCCGGCAGCCGCTTCCGTATCTCCGGACCTCCGGAGCAACCGTGGCCCTCGACCGAGCCCCCCGCGCCGCGCCCGCTCGAACCTACCGCGCCGCCGCGTGCGGGTAGATGCGGTACTTTGCGCGGACGGGCATCCAGGCGCGAAGCTCCTGCTGCCAGCGCCGGTCGATCTCGCGCGGGTCCGTGCCGCGGAGGAAGGCGTCGTACGCCCAGCGCGAGCCGAGCATCTGCGTGAACCCCGGCGGGTCGCCGATCTTGAAGCTGTCGGGGCTGGCGCGGCGGATCTCGGTCAGCAGCACCAGCGCGGCGTACGGCGGGCGGAAGGCGTCGCGGTCCGTGATCGTGATGCGGATGGCGCGCATGGACCGCCCGCCGTAGTCCGCGCCGGCGGCCGGGGTCACGCGGACGGTGTCCAGCCGCACGCCGGCCAGCCGGTACGCGGCCACCCGGCGCAGCACGGCGGGCGCGTCCATCCAGGGGGCGCCGAGGTAGGTGAACGGCGCGTCCGTGCCGCGGCCCACGCTCAGGTTGGTGGCCTCGGCCAGCACGATGCCGGAGTACTTGAGCGCGGCGTCCGGAGTGCGGATGTTCGGCGAGGGGGGGATCCAGCGCAGGCCGGTGGCGTCGAACCAGCGGTCGCCGGTCCACCCGGCGGCGGGGACGACGTGCAGGTCGGCACCCACGTGGAACTCGCCGTTCACGTAGCGCGCCACCTCGCCGGAGGTCATCCCGTGGCGGAGCGGGACGGGATAGAGGCCGGTGATGGCCTGGCCCACGTGCTGGTCGCGGATCTCGCGCTGCATCAGGGGACCGTCGGCCAGGTCGGTGATGGGGTTCGGGCGGTCGAGGACCACGAAGGGGATGCGCTGCGCCGCCGCGGCCTCCATCGCCAGTGCCATGGTCCAGACGAAGGTGTAGGGCCGCGCGCCGATGTCCTGGATGTCGAAGACCAGCACGTCCACGCCCGCCAGCATCTCGGGCGTGGGCTTCTGCGTGCGCCCGTACAGCGAGAAGATGGGCAGCCCCGTCTTCGTGTCGCGCCCGTTGGCGACCGTCGCGCCGCCCTCGGCCGTGCCGCGGATGCCGTGCTCGGGGCCGTAGAGCGCCACCAGCCGCACGCCGGGCGTGGCGAAGAGCACGTCGGCGTCGCTGAGGCCGTCGGCGGTGACGGCGGTCTGGTTGGTGACCAGGCCCACGCGCCTGCCGCGCAACAGTGCAAGAGAGTCGCGCAGCAGCACGTCGATGCCGGGCAGCACGCGCGCGGGCGGGCCCGCCGCCTGCGGTCGGGGCACGGTGTCCACCTCGCCGGCGCCCACCTGCTCGGCGCGCGGCGATCGGCAGGCGCCCGCGGCCAGCAGCCCGGCGGCCAGGAGGAGCGCGGCGGGCGCGCGGCGGCGGAGCCCTTCGTGGCGGTGCGTGGTCATCGTCCGTAAGTTGCGGAGGCTTTCGGGTCGGCCGGGGCGGGGCCGCGGGCCCGGCGTCGAGAGGCCCGGCGCCTGCGAAAGCCGGGCCACCGAAGAGGCGGAGGAACGGACGACACGCGACAGGGAGGCGGGGTGAGCACAGTCTTTCGACCGGGGCGTGCCGACGAGGTCGCGGCCCTCGTGGAGCTGGAGATGCACAGCTTTCCCAATCCGGGGCGCGACGCCGCCTGGTGGGAGGATTTCGTGCTGCGGGGGCCGCACGGCGGCGTGGAGTCGCTGTGGGTGGGCGAGGAGGAGGGGCGGCCGGTGGCCGTCTGCCAACTCTATCCCAAGCTGCAGTGGATCGGCGGGGCGGCGCTGCCGGTGATGGGGCTGGGCGCCGTCGCCATCAGCCCCACCCGGCGCCGGCGCGGGCTGGCGGGGCGGATGATCCAGGAGGGCTTCCGCCACGCGCTGGAGCGGGGCGACGTGGCCAGCTCGCTCTACCCCTTCCGGGTGGCCTTCTACTCCGGGCTGGGCTACGGGTTGGGCGGCACCGCGCACCAGTACCACGTGCCGCCGGACCAGTTTCCCGACGATCGCGAGGCCCGCGACCGCCTGCGCCTGGTCTCCACCGCGCAGGACGAGGCCGCCATGCGCGCCGTCTACGCCCGGGGCGCACGGCACGAGACGGGGCAGTTCGAGCGCGACGAGCGGAGCTGGCGCAGCGCCTGGCCCGGCACCCCGGACCACGCGGGCATGCTCTGCATGGGCGACGACGGGCAGCCGGAAGGCTACGTGATCGTGCGCTACCGCGCCGACCTGCCGCTCACCCAGCGCTACCTGGAGGTGGAGGAGCGCATGTGGCTCACCCCCCGGGCGCAGCGGGCCATCTACGCCTTCCTGTCGTCCGTGGCCGACCAGTGGCGCGAGGTTCTGTACCGCGCCCACCCCGACGAGCTGTTCGTGGAGCAGCTTTCCGAGCCGCGCCTGCCCCTGCTGGCCGAACCCGGCTGGCGGCTGTGGTTCCCCTCGGCCGTGGTGCTGCGCGGCCCCATGTTCCGGCTGCTTTCCGTGCCCGCGGCCCTGGAGATGCGTAGCGCCATCCCGGGCGGGGCGATCACGGTGATGCTTGAGGTGCAGGATGCCCAGATCCCCGAGAACGACGGCCCCTGGCGGCTGCGGATCGAGGACGGCCGGATGCACGTGGAGCGCGGCACGGCGGGCGCCTACGACGCACGCTTCTCCACCAACGTGGAGACGCTGTCCCGCATCTACCTGGGTGCCATCACGCCGGGGCAGGCGGTGGGGGCGGAGCGCGCCACCATCGACCGGCTGGACGCGCTGCCTGCGCTGAACACCGCCTTCCGCGTGCCGCGGCCCTGGACGTTCGAGCGGTTCTGATCGCCGCGTCGGAGTCCTGATCCCGCAGCGGAAGCCAGGCTCAGGACCTCGTCCGTGGATTCCGCGGAGGGACGGCCGTCCTCCGTTGGTCGAGGCCATGGACGGATCGCGTACGAGACGGCTCACACTCCCCGCCCCGCCGCCGCACCCGGCCGCGGGCCCACCCGGAGCGAGGACGCGCATGACCCGGAGAACCCGAGCCCTTTTCCCCGCCGCGCGGCGCCGCGCCCTGGCCGCGGCCTCGCTCTGCGCCGTGGCCGCGTGCGGCGGCGGGGACGGCGCACAGGGCACGAAGGCGGCGTCGAACGTGAAGACCTTCGCCGGCGGCCCCGCGGGCGGCACCGTGATCTACCTGTCCGACCGCGAGCCCGACAACCTCAACCCGCTCACCTTCGACAGCAGCCCCGCCTTCCAGGTGGTGCACCTGCTCTTCCGCGCGCTGGCGCGGCGCGACAGCACGCTCAGCCACTACGTGCCCGACCTGCTGGAGAGATGGGAGCCCGGCACCGCGCCCAACACGCTGGTCCTGCACGTGCGCCACGGCCTCAAGTGGCACGACGGCGTGCCCGTGACGGCGCAGGACGTGGTGTTCACCATTCAGATGCAGCAGAGCGCCAAGATCGCCTCGCCGCGCAAGAACGACGTGCAGCCGGTGAAGTCCGTCTCCGCCCGCGACAGCTTCACGGTGGACGTGGCGCTGGACCGGCCCGGCATCTCCACCGTGAACGCGCTGCTGGAGGTGGTGCCCGTCCCCAAGCACCTGCTGGAGAAGGTGGACCCGGCGCAGATGCGCTTCGCCCCGTTCAGCACGCGGCCCGTGGGCAACGGCCTGTTCCGCTTCGAGAAGTGGGACCGCGGCCAGCAGCTCGTCGTCTCGGCCAACGCCGACGCGCCCGAGGGACGGCCCGCGCTGGACCGCGTGGTGATGCGCTTCGTGCCCGACGTGAACGCGGCCATGACCGACCTGCTGGCCGGCAACGGCGACGGGATGAAGGTGCCGGCCGACCAGAAGGCCCGCACCCGCGGCATCCGCACCGCCACACTCTATAACGCACCCCGCGTCCGCCCGGCGTGGATCGCCTGGAACGTCGCGAAGCCGCCCGTGGACGACCCCCGCGTGCGGCGCGCGGTTGCGATGGCCATCAACCGGCCGGACGTGGTGCAGCGCGTGTTCGGCGCCGAGGGCGAGGCGCTGCTCACGCCCCTTCCGCCGCGGCTGGCGGAGCACGACCCCGGCGTGCACCCGCTGCCGTACGACCCGGTCCGTGCGGGGGCGGCGCTGGACTCCGCCGGGTGGAAGGACACCAACGCCGACGGCATCCGCGACAAGGGCGGCCGCCCGTTGCGGCTGACGGTGGAGTACAACAGCGGCGACCAGAACCGGCGCGACGCCCTGGTGGCCATGCAGGCCACCCTTCACCAGGTGGGCGTCGACCTGCAGCTCCAGCCCTACGAGAGCACCACCTGGGTGGAACGCCTGCGCCACCGCGACTTCCAGGGCTCGTTCTGGGGGTGGGGATGGGGCCCGGGCGTGCTGGGGCCCAACGCCGTCGTCATCTGGAGCAGCAAGTCCATCCCGCCCAACGGCGCCAACTTCGCCGGGTACGCCAACCCCAAGCTGGACCAACTCCTGGACGCCGTGGTGGTGGAGTCCGACCCCGCGAAGGCGAAGCAGCTCTGGACGCAGATCGAGCAGACGGTGGTGGACGACGCCGTGTACCTGCCCATCTACCTGGATCCCGAGTACTACGGCGTCAGCTCGCGCATCGCCAACGTGAAGATGCGCGGCATCGAGTGGTGGGAGGACATCCCCTACTGGTACGTCCCCACCGACAAGCGCATCGCCCGCGACGGCCGGTAGGGCAGGTCGTCGATGGTCCGATGGTCGATCGTCATCGGTGGATCGGTGGATCGGTGGATCGGTGGATCGGTGGATCGGTGGATCGGGGATCGCTGAGTCTGCACCGACCCTCACCTGATGACCGACGACGCGCGACGGCCCTCCTCGGCAAAACCGGGGAGGGCCGTCGTCATGCGCGGGACACTTCAATTCGTGCGGAGGGCCGATCCGGCGCGGAGCAGCCCGCGCAGGCGGGCTTCGAGCAGTTCCAGCCGCGGGTTCAACCGCCTGGGCGTGTGTCGACGCCGGGCGGACGGCATCGACCGAATCCCCCTCAGCTCCCCTCCGGCTCCAGCGGCGGGTTGCCCGGAACATGATGGCGCTTGTTGAGATAGAAGTCCGCCACCTTCGCCGCGAGCGGGGCCGCCGTCTCGCCGCCGTGGCCGCCGAACTCCACGATGGTGGCGACCACGATCTCGGGGTCCTTGCCGTGCGGCCCGGCGAAGCCCGTGAACCAGGCGTGGTTGTGCTCCGGGTCCTGGCTGTTCTGCGCCGTGCCCGTCTTGCCGTACAGCGTCCAGTTCTCGAGCGCGACGGCGGCCGCGGTGCCGCCCTCCTCCACCACGCGGGCCATGGCCTCACGCACCGTGGCGAGTGTCTGGCGGCTCACGTGGAGATCGGTCTCCACCGGCGCGGCCCTGGCTCCGCGCACCACGTGGGGCGCCAGGGCGACACCGCTGGAGGCCAGTGCGGAGTAGAACTGGGCCATGCGGATGGGCGTCTGGTCGTTGGGTCCCTGGCCGATGGCGACGTTCATCACCTCGCTGGGCGGCGGGCGGTGCCCGAAGCGCTCGTGGTACCACTCGCGTGAGGCGGGGAAGGTGCCCGAGCGCTCGCTGGGCAGGTCCACGCCCGTCCGGTGCGAGAAGCCCATCCGCGTGCCCTCCGCCGCCAGCATGTCCAGCCCCAGGCGGATGCCGAGCTGGTAGAAGTACACGTTGCACGAGCTGGCGATGGCGCCCACCAGGTCCAGGAAGCCGTGCCCGTCCTTCTTGGCGCAGCGGGCGTAACGGCCCTGGAAGGTCATCCCGCCCGTGCAGGGGATGGGCATGCGGTCGCGCGGCCCGACCACCCGGTGTTCCAGCGCCACCACCGCCGTCGCCAGCTTCCACGTGCTGCCGGGTGGGTACGTCGCCAGGGTGGCGCGGTTCAGCATGGGGCGCGCGTTGCCCTCGTTCAGCGCGCGCCACACCTCGGGGCGGATGCGGCCGATGAGCTGGTTGGGGTCGTAGCTGGGCTGGCTGTACATCGCCAGGACCTCGCCCGTGCCCGGCACCATCGCCACGATCGCCCCCCGCTTGTCCTTGGGGAAGATCTGGTGGGCATAGCGCTGCAGGTCCAGGTCCACCGTGAGGCGCAGGTCGCTGCCCGCCTTGGGGGGCACGTACACCTGCTTGGCGAAGGTGCCCACCACCTTGCCCCGCGCGTCGACCTCCACGTAGCGCGCGCCGGGCGTGCCCCCCAGCGCGCGGTCGTAGGCGCGCTCCACGCCCGCCTTGCCCACGTGCTGCCCGCTGCGGTAGCCCGTCCACGCGCGGCTCAGCAGCTCCGCGTCGCTGATCTCGGCCACGTAACCGATCACGTGGCCCATCGACTCGCCGTAGGGGTAATGGCGGATGGGATGGGGATCGAGGATCACGCCCGGCATGCGCCCGCGGCCCTCCTCCAGCTTGGACACCTGGCCGAAGGTGAGACCGTCCGAGATGGTGACGGGCTCGATGCGGCTCTTCCGCGACTGCGCCACGATCTGCTCCACCTCGGCCGAGTCCAGGCCCAGCAGCCCCCGCAGCGGCTCCAGCCGTCGGCGGATGGAGTCCGGCGGGCCGGGCTCCAGCGCCAGCGTGTACCCGGCCACCGTCTCGGCCACCACGCGCCCGTCGCGGTCGTAGATGGTGCCGCGGGGGGCCGGCACCGGCACCACGCGGAAGCGGTTGCCGTCCGCGCGCAGGTTGAACTCGTTGTTGCGGACGATCTGGGTGCGGAAGAACGCCGCGCCCAGGCAGCAGAGCACGGCGAAGATGGCCAGCGTGGCCTGAACCGCCCGCTGGCGGCGGGAGCTCGGGTGGAACGGGTTCTCGGGACGCACGGAAGCGGGTGCGGGGCGCGGCGGAAGAAAAGACGACGGGCCGGAATTCTTTTCGCGAGCCGTAAAGTTATATGGCCAAATGGCTTCTCGCCAGCCCGCCCGGTGCCTCGCCACCGGGGGACCTTTCCCCGTGGCAGGGGGGTATTCGACGCCTCCACCCGGGGATACGCGCGGAACTCGAAGGCCGGCCCCGGCCTGCGCCCATGGGTGCGGGCCGCCCCCTCACGGCGAGCCGGCGGGCACGATTGTTGACGTACGCCGCACCGGCCCAAATCCGCAGATCCGTTCCGCGGAGTGCCCGTCCGACGGCGCTCGCCGCCGGCCGCTCCGCTCTCTTTTCTCTCGTCCATCCAAGAGCACTGAATGACCGTATCTCAGCCCGCCGCATCGGCGTTGCCTGATTCCGCCCCTGCCGCGCTCGCGCAGGGCATTCTCGAGATCCTTTCCAGCGGCAGCGGCTTCCTTCGCCACGCCGCCAACGGCTTCCTGGCCGCCGAGGGCGACGCCTTCGTCCCCCAGTCCCTCATCCGCCGCTTCGGCCTGCGCACGGGCGACAAGGTGGAGGGCGAGCTGGGCACTCCCCCCGGCCGCGGCAAGAGCCCGCCGCTGGAGTCGGTGCGCGCGGTGAACTCGCTGGACCCGGAGCTGGCCCGCGGCCGCCCCGAGTTCGGCTCGCTGCCCGCCACCTACCCCGACGAGCGGCTGGTGCTGGAGTGCGTCTCCACCCGGCGCGGCGCGGGCAAGGACTTCACCAACCGCATCATCGACCTGATCGCGCCCCTGGGCAAGGGCCAGCGCGCCCTGATCGTGGCCCCGGCGCGCGCCGGCAAGACCACGGTGCTCACCGCCATCCTCGAAGGCGTGTCCGTCAACTATCCAGAGGCCGAGCTGATCGTGCTGCTGGTGGACGAGCGCCCGGAAGAGGTGACGGAGATGGAGATGCTGGGCTACGGCCAGGTGGTCGCCAGCTCCTTCGACTGCCCCGCCGAGCGCCACGTCACCGTCGCCGAGATGGTGCTGGAGAACGCCCGCCGCCAGGTGGAGAGCGGCCGCGACGTGGTGATCGTGCTGGACTCGCTCACCCGCCTGGCCCGCGCGTACAACACCAGCGAACGCGGCACGGGCCGCATGCTCTCGGGCGGCATCGACAGCGGCGCCCTGGAGAAGCCCAAGCGCTTCTTCGGCAGCGCGCGCAAGGTGCGCGGGGGCACGGGCAGCCTCACCATCATCGCCACCGCCCTGATCGACACGGGCAGCCGCGGCGACGAGGTGATCTTCGAGGAGTTCAAGGGCACCGGCAACTGCGAGATCGTGCTGGACCGCGAGCTGGCCGACAAGCGCATCTTCCCCGCCATCAACGTGGAGAAGAGCGGCACCCGCCGCGAGGACCTGCTGCTGCCGCCCGAGTCCCTGGACAAGGTGTTCCAGCTTCGCCGCGCGCTGCACTCGCTGCAGCCCGACGACGCCGTGCAGCTCCTGGTCAAGCAGATGGCCGACACCAAGTCGAACACCGAGCTGCTGAGCAAGCTGCGCTAGGCTCCGGTCCGCAGGTCGATCCAAGACGAAGGGGGCGCCTCCGGCACGGAGGCGCCCCCTCGTCGCTGTCCCGCCATCCCACGACCACCGCACAAACGTCGATCGATGTCCCGTCTCGACGGTTCGACCTCGCTGGCCGCTCATCCCCCGGCTGCTCGATCGATCCATCGCACGCCGCGAAACCGGGATCGGAGGCACCGCCCGATGCGCCGCTCGATGGACGAGCGGGTCCGCGTGCTCACGGTCGGATTCGATGACGGAAGCGCGACGCGGGCGGGAGGATGGCAGGTCGTCGGTACGTCCGGGAGTGGCTCCGCGCCGGAAGGTGGAGCACGCGAAGGACTACCCGCTGACCCAGGCCGGGTCCCGGGCGAGGGCGGCGGGTCCAACGTCGGGCGAGGACGACGGGTGGTACGGGGCGCGGAGGGTACGGCGGGAGAACGGACGGGGGCGGGTCAGCTCTTCGACAGCGTCTCGATGGCGCCCAGCAGGTCGCGCGTGGCGACAGGCTTCACCAGGTACAGCGAGCAGCCGGCCTGGAGCGCGGCGTCCCGGTCGTCGTCGAAGGCGCGCCCCGTGAGCGCGACGATGGGCATGGGGCGGGGGCCGGCGCAGAGGGCGCGGGCCACGTCCACGCCGTTGGCGTCGGGCAGGCCCAGGTCCAGCACCACCACGTCGGGGCGGACGGCGGCGGCCAGGGAGAGCGCCTCGCCCCCGGTGGCGGCGCTGTCCACCCGGTATCCGCACTCGCGCAGCAGCAGGGTGAAGGCCCCGCGGATGGCGGCGTCGTCCTCCACCAGCAGCACCAGCGGCGCGTCCGTCACGACGGGAGCGGGGTGTCCGGGACGACCTCGGGGGTGGGAAGCGTGAAGAAGAAGCGGCTTCCCCTGCCCAGCTCGCTCTCGACCCAGATGCGCCCGCCGTGCAACTGCACGAACTTGCGCGCGATGGCGAGGCCCAGGCCCGTGCCGTGGTGGATGCGGGCGCGCGAGGCGTCCACCTGCGCGAACTCCTGGAAGATCAGCTCGTGGTGCTGCTCGTCGATGCCGATCCCGCTGTCCGCCACCTGCACCTCCACCCAGCCCGGGTCCGACGCCGAGGGCCGGGCCTCCACCCGCACCGATCCCAGGTCGGGGGTGAAGTCGATGGCGTTGCCGATCAGGTTGCCCAGGATGTGCGCCACCTTGTCGCGGTCGGCCAGCACGCGGGGCAGGTCGCGGGGGAGGGGCGCCGCGAAGCGCAGGCTCTTCCGGGAGATGAGCGACGCGTTCATGTCGTGCACGGCGGCCACCACGTCGTCCAGGCGGAACTCCGTGGGCTGCAGCGAGATGGCCCGCGCGTTGGTGCGCGCGTAGGTGAGGATGTCCTCGATCATGCCCAGGAGCTGCCGGCACGACGAGATCATGCTCTCGATGGCCTCGCGCTGCCGGGCCGAGACTTCCCCCAGCAGCCCGTCGCGCAGGATCTCGCCGTAGGTGACGATGGCCGTGAGCGGCGTGCGCAGCTCGTGCGAGACGTTGGCCAGGAACTGCGACTTGGCCACGTCCAGGTTCCGCAGCTCCAGGATGGTGCGGTCCAGCTCCTCGATGCGGGCCGCCGTGCCGCCGGCGGGGGCGTCGTCCAGCACCAGCGCCACGCCGGTCCCGGCCGCGCCGGCCCCGTCCTCCAGCACGCGGAAGCCTTCGCGGGCCAGCAGCTCGCGAAGCCGCGCGGCGGTGCCTTCGTCGCCCGCGATGTGAAGTCGGAGTTGGGTCATTCCGTCCGGAAAGGGAAAACGTATGAGTCAGCCAATTTAGACGCCGTTCCCCGCGCGGGCAAGGATTGCCCCGCCTTCCACCTCCTCGGCCAGAAGCTGACGGCGCTGCAATCCGGCGTATACGCCCCCCTGGCGGAGCAGCTCGGCGTGGGTCCCCCGCTCGGCCAGGCGCCCGTCCTCCAGCACCAGGATCAGGTCCGCGTCCTTCACCGCCGTCACCCGGTGGCTCACGATCACGCTCGTGCGCCCGGCCATCACCCCGCGCAGCCCTTCCAGGATCTCGGCCTCGGTGTGCGTGTCCACGGCGGACAGGGCGTCGTCCAGCACCAGGACGGGCGCGTCGCGGGCCACGGCGCGGGCCAGCGCCGCCCGCTGCTTCTGGCCGCCGGACAGGTTGATGCCGCGCTCGCCCAGCAGCGTGTCGTACCCCGCGGGGAACTCCTCCACCGACGTGTGGAGCTGCGCCACCTTCGCCGCCGCGCGCACCCGCTCGCCCGCCTCCGGCGCGTCGGGCGACGCCAGCCCCAGCGCCAGGTTCTCGGCGATGCTGGCCGAGAACAGGAAGGTGTCCTGCGGCACCAGCGCCACCGCGGCGCGCAGGCGGTGCAGGTCCCACCGGGGCAGCGGCACGCCGTCCAGCAGCACCTCGCCCGCCGTGGGGTCGTACAGGCGCGAGAGGAGGGCGATGATGGTGCTCTTGCCGCTCCCCGTGGGCCCCACGACGGCCACGGTGGCGCCGGCGGGCACGCGAAACGACACCCCGTGCAGAACTTCCCGCTCCGTGCCGGGGTACCGGAACGACACCCCGCGGAACTCGAGCTCGCCCCGGACGTCCGCCGGGGCGTGGGCGTCCGCCGGGCCGGCGACGGCGGGCACGGCCTGCAGGATGGCGGACACGCGTCCCATCGAGGCGGAGCCGCGCTGGAAGAGGTTGATCACCCACCCCAGGGCGATCAGCGGCCAGATCAGCATCCCCAGGTACAGCACGAAGAGCACGAAGTCGCCCACCGTGATGCGCCCGGCGGCGATCTGGTGCCCGCCCACCCAGAGCGACAGCGCCATCGACAGTCCCGCCAGCAGGGTGAGCAGCGGGTAGAACATGCCCGAGGTGCGCGCCAGGCCCACGTTTCGCCGCATGTAGTCGCGCGACGCCTCGCGGAAGCGGTCCGTCTGGTCGTCCTCCTGCCCGTACGCCTTGACGATGCGCGCCCCGGCCAGGTTCTCCTGCGCCATCGTGGACAGCGCCCCGAACTGCTCCTGGATCTTCTCGAAGCGGTCGAGGATGACCTTGCTGAAGCCCAGCGTCACCGGCGGCAGCAGCAGCATGGGGACCAGCGACACCCCCGTCATCCGCGGGTCGATCCACGCCATGCGGGTCAGCGCGAAGACGGCGAAGACGAAGGTGTTGACCAGGTACATGTAGGCCGGCCCCGCCACCATCCGCACCGCCTGCAGGTCGTTGGTCGCCCGGCTCATGATCTCGCCGGTGGGGTGTGCGTCGTGGAAGGCGGCGTCCAGGCGCAGCAGGTGGGCGAACAGGTCGTCGCGCAGGTCCGTCTCCACGCGGCGGCTGATGCCGTTCAGGACCTGGCGCATGCCGAAGCGCGCGGCGCCCGCCAGCACGGCCACGCCCACCGACAGCGCGGCGAAGCGGAAGATGCCGGCGCCCGCGGGCCCGTGCCCCTCCATCACGTCCACGCCGCGCTTCAGGCACTCCAGGCTGGCGACGCTCAGCAGGTTGGCGAGCACCACCATCACCAGCCCCCAGGCGATGGGGCCGCGGTAGGGGCGCAGGTAGGGAAGGATCGCGCGAAGCTGCTTCACCGTGGTCCTGGCATTCCGGTTGCCCCTTGCGGGGCCGAGGCGTGTGGGGACGAGCGGGGTGGAGGATACCCCTCCTTATGCGGTAAATCAAGCCACCATACGGATTAGGAGCCGTTCGATGACCCTGCGCAGAACCCTGGCCGCCCTTCTCGTGGCGCTGCCGCTGTCCTCTTTCGTGGCCGGCTGCAAGGGCAAGGACGGGGACACCACCGACCAGCAGGCCCTGGAGCGCCAGCAGACGCAGCGCGACCTGGACCTGGCGCTGCAGCCCGACAGCACGCAGCAGCCGAAGCTGCAGGACGTGCCGCTCACGGTGCCGCCCTCGCAGCAGCCCACGCCCAGCGCCCAGCCCGCCCCGCAGGCGCCGCCCGCGCC
>JAQBQD010000171.1 GCA_028287185.1 Gemmatimonadota bacterium
AGAACGCGGCCAGGGCCAGGCCGCCGACCAGCGGCGGCACCCGCCACGCGCGCAGCGCCACGAGCGCGCCGGCGATCAGGACCCCGAGCATCGCCGGCGTCCACAGCGAGGCCACGACCCAGCTGTGCGAGACGGACAACACCCAGGAGACCAGCACCTCGCTGGACACCGGGTAGCTGGCCACGGGCAGGCCGGCGATCGCGCCGATCAGCGAGCCGGGGTGCCCGCTCTGCGCCCATGCCGCCGCCAGCGGCAGGTGGTAGGCGAGGCTGTCTGTCGCCAGGTAGGGGTGGCGCAGCTGCCACGCCATCCAGGCCGCGGCGAACGCCGCGGCGCCGGCCGCCGCGGCCCGCCCGCGCACGCACACCGTGGCGCGCGGCGAGACCTTCCTGGGCATCGCGCGCCGCTACGGCGTCTCGCAGGACGTGCTGCGCGCCGCCAACCCCGGCGTGGCCTGGGAGCACGTGCGCATCGGCCTCGTGCTGCGCATCCCCGCCGCGCCCGCCCCGGCGCGTCCGGCTACCGCCCGTCCGCAGGCTTCCAACGCGCGGAAGCCCGTCGCGGCGTCTGTCCCCGCGGATTCGTCGGCGTCGGACAGCAGCTCGGGCCGGGCATCGGACGGTGCGTCGGACGAGTCCGCTGCTTCCGCGACGACGCCGAAGCCGGTCCGCCGCGACTCAGCCGCCGCGCGCCGCCAGACGACTCGCCGCGATTCGGCCACCGCGCATCGACTGACCACTGCGCGGGATTCAGCCGCGGCGCGGAGGGCCGCCGCTGCGCGCCGAGATTCGGCGAACGCCGGCCGTTATCCGACGACCGGCCGTGACTCCGCGACCGCGGCGGCCAGGCGGGCGCCTGTCGCGCGCCGTGACTCCCTCGCGCGACGTCCCGCCACGGCGGCGGGGCGGGATTCGGCCGCGGTGCGCGAGCGGGCAGCGCGGGCACGCGACAGCGCCGCTGCCGTCCGCCGTCCCGGAACGCCGCGTGACACGCTGCGGCTGGACTCCGGTGCGGACGTGCCGGCCCCGCGGAGGCCCGCCGCCCGGCGCGACACGCTGACCATCCGTCCATCGACGCCGGCTCCGGCGCCGCCGCCGGCAACGCGCCCGGCGAATGGCGCGCGGCCGGCGGGCAACGGGCCGCACCGGCACGTGGTGGCGGCGGGTGAGAGCCTGTTCTCCATCGCCCGGCAGTACGGCGTGGCCGCGCAGCGCATCCGCGACGTGAACGGCCTGACCGACGACCGCGTGCGCCCGGGCCAGGTGCTGATCGTGCCCCCGGCGACCTGACGGCGCGTCGGTCCGACGATCCGTCCACGCACGGCGCGGGGCGCGCGGCATCCCGCCGCGCGCCCCGCGTGCCCTGACGGTCGATCGGCCGAGCACGTCGCGGCCCCATCCCTGCATCCCACCTCCATCCCATCCAAAGACCAGGAAACCCCGATGAGACTGGGAGACTTCATGAGCCACCCGACCGGCGGCGCCCGCGCCGAGGTGCTGCGCACCCGCGACTTCGTGGGGTGGACGGTGTCCGACTCGCGCGGCGACAAGGTGGGCACCGTGGACGACCTGCTGATCGACCGCGCGGGCAAGGTGCGCTTCCTGGCCGTGAACCAGGGCCTGTTCAAGAAGCGCGTGCTGCTGCCCGTGGAGACGGTGTCGTGGGGCGAGAGCGCGCTGGTGCTTTCGAGCTGGACCAACGACCAGCTCAAGGGCCTGCCGCCGTACGAGCCCGACGTGCCGCTGACGGAAGAGGTGCTGGGCGAGCTGGCGACGGCCTTCCCGCGCTTCTACGACGACGCGGGGGCCACGGCGCCGCCCGCCACGCTGGACGCGCAGATCCTGCCTCTCAGCCTGGCCAAGGGCTTCCGGCTGACGGGCGATTCTCCGGACCTGACGGGGTGGAACGTGTTCGGCGCGGACGGAGAGAGGGCGGGGACGGTGGCGGGGATGCTGGTGGACCCCGAGGCGAAGACGGTGCGCTACCTGGCCGTGAAGCTCGCGGAGGACCTGTTCCGCCTGCGCGACGAGCGGATGGTGGTGGTGCCCACCGAGCGCGTGGACCTGCGCGAGCGCGGCAGCGACGTGTGGCTGCACGGCCTGACGGCGCACGCGCTGGCCCAGCTTCCCGCGTACACGGGCGGCCCGCTGGACCCGCTGATCATGGACCGCGTGGAAAAGGCGTTCGCGAACGTCTCCTCCGCCACGCCCATGCCCGGCGTCGAGGCCGAGGCGGCGCTCGCCGCGCGCGACGCGGCCCCGGCGCCCGCGGTGGGACCGGCCGCGGGAGGCGCTTCGGCCGATGCGGGGAGGGCAGGGGCGCGGACCGAGGGCGGGATCGGCGCGCCTGCCGATACGCGGCCGGAGCCGGACACGCTGGCGGCGGTGGACCGGCTGGGGGATGGACGCCCGGTGTCCGACGCGCCGGCCGCGCCGCCGCTTCCGCCCGGGTCCCTGCCGGCGGATCAGTCCGGGGTGGCGGCGCGCAGCGAGGGCCTGGCGGACGTGTAGCGCGGGCCCGTGGGGTGCGGGCCGCCGGCGGGAAGGCGGCCCACCTCCACGCCCAGCGCGTGCAGCGCCGCCTCCATCCGGGCGTGCACCAGCTCGATCAGCGCGACCAAGCCTTCCTCGCCGGCGTCCGTGGCGTGCACCGGCTCCAGCACCTGCACGATGACGCGGCCGGGCGTGAGACGGCGGGCGCCGATGTCGAAGTCGGGCCTGAGGGGGGAGATGACGACGGGGACGAGAGGCGCGCCCGTCTCGACCGCGATGCGGAAGGCGCCCTTCTTGAACGGCAGCAGCAGCCCGTCGCCCGGCCCGCGGGTGCCCTCGGGAAAGATCCAGACCGCGGCGTTCCGCTCTCGGATGGCGCCCTCCGCCACCTTCAGCATCCCCACCGCCTGGCCGGTGTCCGACCGGTCGATCAGCAGGTTTCCCGTGGCGCGGTAGATCCACCCGAACAGCGGGATGCTGCCCACCTCGCGCTTGGCGATGATCACCGAGCCGCGCTTGAAGCAGGCGGCCAGGATGGGCACGTCCAGCACGCTCTGGTGGTTTCCGGCGTACACGCAGGGCCGCGGCGCGTACAGCCCCGCCTCGTTGCGGATCTCCAGGCGGATGCCCAGCGGCGGCAGCATGAGCCGGGCGAGCACGGTGGCGTAGTCGCTCGATGCCGACCACCGGTCGCGGCGGAAGAGCGCGATGCACAGCCCATACGCCGACGCCGCGACGAAGCCCAGCAGCGCGGCCAGCAGGCGCAGATAGAACACGGGGACCCTCCCGGCGGGCCGGCGCTACGCCGGCCGGCGGTGCACCTGCGTGGTGGACTGCTGGTCCACGGGCATCATCACCACGTCGGCGATCACCACGTGCGGCGGGCGGGTGGCGCAGTAGAGCACCGTGTCGGCCACGTCCCCGGCCGTGAGCGGCGTCATCCCGGCGTACACCTGCGCCGCGCGCGCCTGGTCGCCGCGGAAGCGCACGGTGCTGAAATCGGTCTGCACCATCCCCGGGTCCACCGAGCTGACGCGCACGCCGCTGCCGGCCAGGTCCATGCGCAGGCCGCGGGTCAGGGCGTCCACCGCGTGCTTGGTGGCGCAGTAGACGGCGCCGCCGGGGTACACCTCGTGGCCGGCCAGCGAGCCCAGGTTGATGACGTGGCCCCTGCCGCGCCGCACCATGCCGGGCACCACCGCGCGGGTCACGTACAGCAGCCCCTTCACGTTGGTGTCGATCATCTCGTCCCACTCGGCGCTGTTGCCCTCGTGCAGCCTTTCGGTGCCGCGGCCCAGGCCTGCGTTGTTCACCAGCACGTCCACGTCCGTCCACCCCGCCGGCAGGTCGGTGAGCACGTGCGTCACCACACCTACGTCGCGCACGTCCAGCTCCACCAGAAGCGTCTGGGTGCCGTGCGCGGCGCGCAGCTCGCCGGCCAGCGCATCCAGGCGGTCGGTGCGCCGGGCGGCCAGGATCAGCCGGGCGCCCGCGGCGGCGAACGCCCGCGCGCAGGCGGCGCCGATGCCCGCGCTGGCGCCGGTGATGAGGACGGTTCCTTGCAGCTCGTAAGGCATGTTCCGGTGCGGCTGGGGTGCGGGGCGCGAACGAGCCGAACCTAGCCCCGCGCGGAGATTCTCGCCACTGTGCATCGCCGTGCCGAGCGGACGAATCCTGCGCGCGGCCGTGTCATTCCAGCCCGGGGGAAGCAGACCGGCGGCAGGGTCCAGGTGCATTCCGTGGCGGTGAGCGGGGCCTTCCTCCGGCGGGAAACTTGCCTTCCGTGGGCGCATCGTCAAACCGCGTCCGTCGATGGCCCTTCCGATCCAGCCGCGGATGCGACACGCCGTCCATCTCCCGAGCCCCACCGACCCCATGCCGCATCGCCCGTTCTCGACCGGTGTCCTCGCCCTGCTCGTCGCGCTCCTCTGCGTCGCACGTCCCGCGGCGGCGCAGGCGGGCGCGTGCTCGGCCGCGCGTGGAACGCCGGCGCTGCGCGAGTGCGGGACGGCGGACGTGCGCAGGGCGGACGCGGAGCTGAACCGCGTCTACGGGCGGCTCTCGGGCAAGCTGGATGCGGGGAGGCGTCGACTGCTGCTGGAGGCGCAGCGCGCGTGGCTGCGCTACCGCGACGCGCAGTGCCGGTTCGCCGCGTCGGAGTCCACGGGCGGCACGCTGGAAGCGATCGAGCGGCTGGACTGCCTGGCCACCGTCACCCGCGCCCGCATCCACGACCTGCGCGCGGAGCTGTATTCGGGGCGGTGACGGCGCTCGGGAGGATGTGATCGACTGCGGGATGATCGACGGTTGCGGTATCCGTCGTTCGATTCGAGATGCGGGGCCGGCCCGGCGAGGGGATGAACCACCCTGCGCGCGGCGGGTATTCCACGGCACGCGTAAACACATGTGCCGCATTCGCATCCACTCTCCGACCGCCATCGCATGAAGAAGTCGTACGAGATCCACGTGGGATACGAGGACGTCGCGCCGGACATCGTGCGGGTGCCGGGATCGCTGCCGCGCGCCGGCATCTTCCTACTGGACGGCGGCTACCGCGTGGCCGCGTTCGGAAGCCGCGCCGAGCGCCGGCTGGTGGACGACGGCGCCCTGCTGGTGGCGCACCTGCGCTTCGACCGCGACCCGCGCGAGGGGCCGTACACGGGCGCCGGCGTGGAGCCCGTCGCCGTGCGGGACGTGGCGCGCCGGTTCGCGGCGGCGGCATCGGGGAACTGAGCGTCGCGGACGGAGCGTCGGCATCCGCGCCGGCGGACGCGGGACGGGAGGGCATCGATCGAGGAATGCGAGAGGCCCCCGCCGCACGGATGCGCGGCGAGGGCCTCAGCTTTCTTCCAGGTCGTAGAAGCGGTGCATCTGGCAGGCGGATTCGCCGCCCATCTCCTCCGCCGGCGGCCCGGTCGAGGTCGATGCGCTCGACGCGGGATCGGCCGACGGCGGCTCCACGGACGCCCGGACGCCCATCCACGGCGAGTGGTCCAGGCTGCGGCGCATGACCTGGCCCGGCGGCGTCTCGGTGAAGCCGAAGCGGCGGTACAGCTCGTGGGCGTCTGTGGTGGCGAGCTGCCAGGTGCGCACGTCGCGCAGCGCGGGGTGATCCAGCACGCACTCCACCAGCCACTTGCCCAGCCCCTTCCCGCGTTCGCCGTCGGACACCACCACGTCCGCCAGGTGCGCGTTGCGGGCGTAATCGGTGATCACGCGGGCGTAGCCGACCAGCGCTTCGCCGCGGTACAGGCCGAAGGAGTGCGAGCCGCGCATCGCCCGGCGCAGCAGGTCGGCGTCCATCCCCTCGCCCCAGAACGTCCCCAGGAGCAGCCGGTGGACGGCGTCCGGGTCCAGCCGCGCGGGATCGTCGCTCACCACGTGATCGCCGCGGCGCACCTCGTATCCGCCGCGGGGATCGGCATCGGGCGGGCTCATCTCCACTCCACCACGCCTTCGATGCCCAGCAGCCGGCGCCGCACCACGTCCAGCGCGAGCTGCGCGGTGAGTCCCTTCACCCACTCGCGCCCGCGGTCGCCCAGATCGAACCGGTGCGACCATGCGCCGCCTTCCCACGCCAGGCCGATGCAGACGGTGCCGACGGGCTTCTCCGCCGTCCCGCCCCCCGGGCCGGCGATGCCCGTGGTCGACAGCCCCAGCGTGGCGCCAGCCAGCCGGCGGATGCCCGCCGCCATCTCCTCCGCCGTCCCCGTGCTCACGGCGCCGTGCGTCGCCAGCGTCCGTGCCGACACGCCGAGCAGCGTCTGCTTGGCCTCGTCGGAGTACGTGGCGGCCCCCATCAGGAAGTAGTCCGAGCTACCCGGCACGTCCGTGATACGATCGCCGATGCGGCCGCCCGTGCACGACTCGGCGACGGCGAGCGTCTGCCCCTGCTCGCGCAGCAGCCTGCCGACGGTCTCCTCCATCCCCTCGTCGCCCGTGGCGTACAGGTACGCGCCCAGCCGCTCGCGCACGCGAAGCTCCAGCGCGTCCAGCCGGGCCTCAAGGTTGTCGCCCGGCGCGCCGTCCACCGTGAGCCGCGCCTGCACGCGGGGAAAGGCGGCTCGGAAGGCCAGCCGCGCCTCGTCCGGCGCCGCGACGCCGTCCAGCAGCTCGCCCAGGCGGCTCTCGTTCAGGCCGAAGGTGCTGAAGGTGCGGGAAAGGAAGCGGCGACCCGGGTTCCGCGCGGCCAGCCAGGGCAGCACCGTCTCGCGCATCATCCGGCGCATCTCGCGCGGTACGCCGGGAAAGCCGATCACATGCCGTGTCCGTCCGCCGACTTCGACGGGGAGGATGTAGCCCGGCGCCGTGCCCGTGGGGTTGCGCACGATCTCCGCGCCGCGCGGCAGCATGGCCTGCTTGCGGTTGCTGGGCGGCATCTCGATGCCCCGCGCGCGGAACCGCTCCTCGATCGATCGAAGAGATTCTTCGTCCAGGTCGAGGGGAACACCCGCGAACCGCGCCGCGCACGCCGTCGTCAGGTCGTCGGAGGTGGGCCCCAGGCCGCCGGTGGAGATCACGACGTCCGCCTCCTCCAGCGCCCGCCCCAGCGCGCGGACGATGGCGTCCCCGTCGTCGGCGACCGAGAAGCCGGCGGCCGGCTCGATGCCGATGGCGCGCAGCTCCCCCGCGATCCACGCCGAGTTCGTGTCCACCGTCATCCCGCCGACGATCTCGTCGCCGATGGCGAGCAGCGCGGCCTTCATCGCTTGCCGCGTCCGCCTCCGGGCCCGCGCACGGGCTTGCGTCCGGGGCCGCTGCCCGGGCCGCCGCCGCGCCTGCCCCGCCCCGCGCCGCCCTCGGGCCCCTCGCCGCCAGC
>JAQBQD010000210.1 GCA_028287185.1 Gemmatimonadota bacterium
TCCGACGGGCCGGACGAGGACGGCGCGCCCGAGGAGGTGTGGCGTCGCCCGTCGCCGGTGGGCGAGGGGCGGCTCGGCGCCGCCGGGCGCCCGCCGGAGCGGGACTGCCCGCCGCCGGAGGCGTCCATCTGCGCCTTGCGCTCCAGCTTGGCCTTGGCGCGGGCGCGCTCCTCCGACTTGCGCGCGCGGATGGCCGCGATGCGCTCGGCCAGGGGCACCTCGAAGCGCTGGGCCGGACGCGCCTTGTAGTCGAAGCCCGGCACCGTCGCGCGGGGCAGCGGCTTGCCCACGGCGCGCTCGATGGCGCGCAGGTCCTGCTCCTCCTCGGGCGAGACGAAGGTGTAGGCGTCGCCCGTGGCCTCGGCGCGCGCGGTGCGGCCCACGCGGTGGATGTAGTCCTCGGGCACGTGGGGCACGTCGAAGTTCACCACGTGCTCCAGGGCCTCCACGTCGATGCCGCGGGCCACGATGTCGGTGGCCACCAGCGCGCGGAACTTGCCGGCCTTGAAGCCCGCCAGCGCCTCGGTGCGCTGCGCCTGGCTGCGGTTGCCGTGGATGCGCGCGTTGGGGATCCCGTTCTGGTCCAGGAAGTCGGCCAGCCGGTTGGAGCGGTGCTTGGTGCGCGTGAAGACGATCACGTTGCCGATCTCGTCGCGCTTCAGCAGCTCCAGGAAGAGGTGCGCCTTCAGCTCCTCGGACACCGGGAACACCTTCTGCTCGATGCCGCTGGCGGGGGTGCTCTTGCGCTCCAGGTTCACGCGCGCCGGCTGGCGCAGCATCTCCTCGGACAGCTTGAGGATGGGCGCCGGCATGGTGGCGCTGAAGAAGAGCGTCTGCCGCTTGGCCGGCAGGTGCTTGAGCACGCGCCGGATGTCGGGCAGGAAACCCATGTCCAGCATGCGGTCCGCCTCGTCCAGCACCAGCACCTCCAGCCCGTCCAGCCGGGCGTAGGGATGCTGGAAGTGGTCCAGCAGGCGGCCCGGGGTGGCCACGATCACGTCCACGCCGCGCTTGAAGGCGCTTTCCTGCGGGCCCATGCCCACGCCGCCGAACACGGCCGCGCCGGTGATGCCCACGTGCTTCGCCAGCTGCTGCAGGTGCTCGTGGATCTGCGCCGCCAGCTCGCGCGTGGGAGAAAGCACCAGCACGCGGGTCTTCCCGCGGGGCTTCTCCATCAGGCGGTGCAGGATGGGAAGCAGGAACGCCGCCGTCTTGCCGCTGCCCGTCATGGCGCAGGCCAGCAGGTCGCGCCCTTCCATGCCGGCGGGGATGGACTGCTCCTGGATGGGGGTGGGCTTGGTGAAGCCCAGCTCCTCCACGGCCTTGAGAAGACCGGGGTGGAGGCCGAAATCTTGGAACGACATGCAGTGTATCCGTCTCGCGCCCGGCCCGTGCGGTCCGGGGCGCCAATGTCCCGATAAAAGAAAAACATGGCTGGCCCGGGACTTGGGCCGGCCATGCGTCCTGATGCGCGTGTCGCCGCACGGGGCGGACGCCGCGGAGCCGATAATTTAGCGGTTCGGCGGCTTTTCGACAACCCGGCGGGTTCGATCGACTCCCCGTCCGGCTTCGTCGCCCGCTCCGGACGCACCGTCCGGTTGGGACCGGAGGTGTCCGGCGGCCGGTGGATCAGTCGTCGCCGAAGGGCGATGGCGCGCGCGGCTTCGCGTCCACCAGCCGCAGCGCGGAGGCCAGGTGCCGGGCGGCTTCGCGGCCGTCGTCGTCCCGGCGCAGCACGCGCTCGGCGTCCGCCAGCGCGGCGCGGATGCGGGACTTCAGCTCGTCCGCGGCGTCGGCGGCGGCCACGGCCAGGGAGATGGGCGGAAGCTGGTCGGCCAGGCGGTCGGCACGCAGCGGGCTGTCGCCCACGGCCAGCGCCTCCGTGTGCGCCGCGGAGAGCTTGCGGTGCAGGTCGTCGGGAAGCGGCATCTCAGGTTCGCGTCGGTGCTGCGGTGTCTCGACGGTGGGATCGGTCCGATCGAAGCTGCATGCAAAGCCTTTCCGTCACCCCTCGTTCGCATCGACGAGCGGTCCGCGATCCGCTGATGTGGCCGGTCCGGCGCCCTCGGTACCGCGCCGTCCATCCGCCCATCCGTCGATCCTCTGCCGTTCATCGGACCGGGCCGTCGATCCACCCGTCACGGAAGTTTGTCCGGCGGCGTGGATGCGGATCAGCGGATGGCGAGCTGGTAGCAGAGGACGGCGACGATGGTGAGCCAGACCAGCGCGATCGCCAGCCCCGCGAAGCCGGTCATCAGGTTGGAGGGCTCGTCGTGATGGTCGTCCATCGTCCACCTCCGGTCGGGGTTCTACGCCCCGGGAAACAGCCTCCCGGTCGACACTCCGAGTATAGGAGCCCGCCGCCGATGGAGCAACGAATTCGTGCCGGATCGGCATCCTTGCCGTGGCAACGCGCTCATCTCGGCGGCCGCCACACGTGCGCCCCCGCTCGCCCGCTTCGCGTGCGCCTACTCCACGTACGTCTCGTCGGCGTAGCACCACACCCAGTCCTCGCCGGGCTCGAACGACTGGACGATGGGGTGGCCCGTGTGGTGGAAGTGCGCGGTGGCGTGCTTGTTGGGCGAGGAGTCGCAGCAGCCCACGTGGCCGCAGGTGAGGCAGAGGCGCAGGTGCACCCAGCGGCCGCCCATCTTCAGGCAGTCCTCGCACCCGTCGGCGCTCGGAGTCACGTCGTGGATCTGGTCCGTGTGCGTGCAGGGGGTCGCCATGTGGAAAGCTCCTGCCGGGGAGAGGGTGGCGCCCAGCCCATGGATGCGGGCGGGCGTGGAAGGTTCAGCCCGTGAAGCCGATGCGGGCGTGCGCACCGTCGCAGAATGGGCGGTTGGAGGACTGCCCGCAGCGGCACAGCGCCATGCGCCGCCCCCGCGCGAACACGCCGCCGTCCTCGTCCACCACCGCCACGTCGCCGCGCACGTACAGCGCGCCGTCCGCGGAGACGGTGATGATGGCCTCCGGCTCCGGCGCCTCTGCGGCGCCGCCGTCCAGCCGCGTGTACTGCAGCGCGCCCGTCGGGCACCGCGCGACGACCTGCGCGACGGCGTCCGGGTCGCCCATCTCCGGCCGGATCCACGGACGCGCCGCCGGATCGAACACCCGCGGCAGCCCGTGCACGCAGCGCTCGGCATGGATGCACAGCCGGGCGTCGAAGGTGACGGCGATGCCGTCCGACCGATACTCGCGCACCTTGCGCCCCATCGCACGCCGCTCCGGCAAAGGCCGCGGGGAAAGGCTCCCCGTCCTCCTCCCAATGTGATGCGCGCCGCCGCGTCGCACAACGCTGGGATTCGGCCGTAGCCGACGGGCGCGGACCGCATCCAACCGGCGTCCGAGTTCCGCGGATTCGCTGATCGGCCGAGCGCCCCGCCGTCCGTCCTCCGAACAGGCGGTGATTCCCGGACACGTGGATCGACGCAAACCGCTCGGGGCATGGGCGGGACGATGCGCGTCTCGCCGTGGGCCGCGATCCACAGGTCGCCCGGCGGAAGGCCGGCGGCCTGCCAGGCGGCGCGCATGCGGACGGGCGGCTCCAGGGGATCTTCGTCCGTCAGCCGGAAGGTGCCCCAGTGCATGGCGCCGAGCACGCCGCGCCCACCGAGGTCGAGGTAGGCCTGCGTGGCTTCCTCGGGATTCATGTGCGCCGGCTTCATGAACCAGCGCGGCTCGTAGGCGCCGATGGGCATCAGCACGGCGTCGAACGGCCCCGCGCGGCGGCCGATCTCCGCGTATCCCGGGAAGTATCCGCCGTCGGCGCCGTAGTAGACGCCGCGTCCGCCGGCGGTGCGCAGCGCGAACGAGGCCCACAGCCGCGTGTTGGTGCCGCCCAGCGAGCGCCGCGTCCAGTGCTGCGCGGGCAGGCACACCACGCGCGTGGTCCGGCCGTCGGCCTCGATCTCCGCCTCGTCCCACCAGTCCATCTCCGTCACGCTCTCCACGCCGCGCTTCCGCAGCCACGCGGCGTGCCCCAGCGGCGCGAACCAGCGCAGCGCCCGCCCGAAGCGCGCGTTCAGCCGGCGCACCGTGGGCTCGTCCAGGTGGTCGTAGTGGTCATGCGACAGCAGGACGGCGTCGATGGGCGGCAGGCCGTCGAACGCGATGCCCGGCCGCACGAAGCGCGCGGGCCCCACCCACTGCACGGGCGAGGCGCGCTGGCTCCAGACGGGGTCGGTCAGCACGTTCAGCCCGCCGGCCTGGATGAGGAACGTCGAGTGCCCCACCCACGTGAGCCGTAGCTCGCCTTCCGCAGCCCTCGGCCGCGCGACGTCCGCCGTCGCGACGGGAAAATGCCCGCGGGGCGGATTCCGCGGATTCGGATGCCGCCGGCGGTTCCAGCTCCACCGCAGCAGGTCGGCGAACCCGCGCCGCTGCTCGGCCTCCGTCAGCCAGGGATTGGTGAAGCGCCCGTCCGGCAGGTGATGCGCCGCTGGTGTGCGCTCGGCGTTGGACGATGGGGAGTCCGACCGGGTGCTGCGGTCCATGGATTTCCGGTGATCTCGTGGCGATCTGCGAACATCCGCCGTCGCGGTCCTGCCGACCGGATGCGAGGTCCGAGCCGCCGCTCGCCGGTCGGCGGTTCTACCCCCGCGTGCAGCTCTCCGATTCACCGCGGCGCCCGTCCGGCCCCACATCGGCCGCGGCTCCGAACCTGACGATCCTGACCCGCGAAAACGCTGAATCTGCCACGTGTTTCGTAGCAGTGGCGGAGCGCACCGGGTGAGTCTTGCCGCGCGTGCGTACGCGCCGTACACTTCCGACGCCGCCATCCATCATCCACGTTCCGGAGCCTCCGTTTTCCCCTTCGGGCAAGCGCGGAGACGAGCGTGGTGAAGCCCTGATCGAGCGCGGCGGGAGCCTTCGGCGAGCGGACGCGGACGCAAGGGAGAGGCGGCGGGAATGCTGAACTGGTTCCGATGCATCGTGGGACTGCCGGACGAGGCCCGGAGGTTCGAGGACCAGCTCCAGCGGCTGGAGGAGGACGCGGAGCGGGCGGACGGGTGGATGGAACGCGCGCAGGTGTTCAACCGCGCCGGCGACCTGTGCGCGCGCCTGCCCGCCGAGCGCGACCTGGCGCTGGGGTACTACGGGCGCTGCATCGACGCCTACCTGGAGGCGGGCTCGTTCGAGTCGGCGGCGGCCATGTGCCGCAAGCTTCTGCGCTTCGCGCCGCAGGTGGTGCGGGCGCACTGCACGCTGGCGTTCCTGTCGGTGCGCGACCGGCGCATCGGCGATGCGGAGCGGGCCATCGCCGACTACGTGGCCGCCACGCGGAAGACGCGCACCGAACGCTTCGCCATCCCGCGACTGCGCATGATGGCCGAGGCCACGGACGATGCCGACGTGCGGCGCCTGGTGGGCGGCTTCCTGCTGGAGCTGCGCGACTTCGAGGGTGGCGAGCGCGTGCTGGCCTCGGTGGCGGGCGGCGCAGCGCCCGCGCCCCTGGCCGCCGCCGCCGAGCAGGAGCGGTGGAACCGCCTGCTGCGCGCCGCCGTGATGGACCCGCAGGAGCTGTGGGAGCGCACCTGGATCAACCTGAACACCTTCCGCCCCGAGCTGCCGGGCGTGGCGGACCTGCACCGCGTGCTGGCGCCGGAGCCCACCCGCGCCCGCGCCGTCGGCGATTCGGCCGCGGTGGCGGACGCGTGGTGACCTCCGCGGCCCGCGCAGTGCAGCGTACGCTGTAGCGCGCGCGGCGTGAGGGTTGCGGGAACGGATGGACGCTCGGTGGCATGCCGGGAAGCCGCTGTTCGACGCTCGCGAAGCGGGACGCGGGGAGGACCTGCGGCTGGGGTGGATGCACAACGAATAGCGGTGGATGCGGGCGGTGGACACGGGATGCCCGGCCCGGCGACGGGTCGGGAGTGTGGGGCGGGGAGGGGTGGAGCAAGAAAGGGTGGCGGCGCAGACCATCGCGTCGTCACCCTCTTGCGTTCGGTGGATCGGTGGATCGGTGGATCGGTGGATCGGTGGATCGGTGGATCGGTGGGAACGGAGGTGTGCGTAACGGCGGGCGGAGGCGGGGGCCTACTCCTCGTCGCCGAAGTCCACCTTCAGCGGCCGCGAGGCGCAGTGCTCGCCGCAGCCGAACTTGTAGCGGTTGCGCGCGAACCAGCGGTAGAAGCGGTCGATGAGCCTGCCCACGAGCGGCACGCGGAACGCCCAGCCGAACACGCAGCCCGCGGGCAGGACCCTCAGGAGCTGCTCGATGGCGCCCGCGCCCTGCCACGTGCGCCCGCCCGGTCCCACGAGCTGCATGGCCCTGGCGTACTCCTCGGACGGGATCCACGGGAAGCGCGACAGCACGGAGGTGTTCTGGAAGGGCACCATCTCCAGCTCCCCTCGCGTGTCCCACCGCCGCAGCACGGACACGATGCGGTTGCACACCTTGCACTGGCCGTCGTATACCACCGTCCACGGGCGCCCGGCGCCGGCGGCCTGGGCCTCCTGCCCGCCGAAGACGAAACGGACGACGGGGAAGCTCACGAGGCCTTCATGCCGGTGGTGATCTCCGGGGGCATCTGCAGCGTCTTCTTCACGGCGCAGAGCCCCGCGGCACGGCCGGCGGCGGCGCGGCGCGCCTCGGGCAGCGAGGGCCAGTCGATGGCGACGTCCATGCGCCCCACGCGGTGCGGGTCCTCCACGAACGCCCATCCCACCTCCACCGCCAGGTCGTCGGCGGGCAGGCTGGCGTTGCTGGCCCACGAGTGCAGCACGGAGAAGGTGCACGTCGCCAGGCCGCTCGCCACCATGTGGAACGGCGAGTAGCTCATCTCCGCCGACTCCGCCTCCACCGTCAGCGGCCCCGCGCCGCCCTCGATGCGCAGGCGCTCGCCGGAAAGCAGGGTGATCTTCAACGCGCACTCCCGGTTGCAATGGATCTCCCGCCTCGGCGCGGCGGGCTGCCAGCGTGCCGGCACCGGAACCCGCCTCTCGACCCGCCCGGCATCATATTGCGCGGCGGGAGCGGACTTGGAAAGTCCGCCTTTGCACCTTGGACGCGCCGCTCCGTTCTCACCCACCGCGCCTGCACTGGCTGCGCTGGGCTCGTGACGGGCGGCTGAAGCCGCGGCGACAACTGCACAAAGCCTCCCTGCGGAGGCTGCTCCTCGCGGCCGGACGCTCCCGGCGAAAGGCCAGGGCATGAGACCCGCTCGCGCGGATGCAGCAGGCCGTTACTTCGGCGGCCCGCCCACATGGCTGTCGGGGGTGAACGACGGGGGGTCGCTGGCGGGGAAGGATTCCTCGGATGCCTCGTCCACCACGTCGTCGAAGTCGCGGCCGGCGACCATGGAGGGCATCGTGCCCACGTCGTCGCCGAAGCCCAGGTCGTCCTCGTCGCCGGCCGCGTCCACCAGCGGCGTGCGACGGCGGGAGGGCGCGGCGTGGGAATCCCCGTCGGACCTCCCCTCCCCCTCGTCCGCGTCCGCGTCGAGATCCCCGAAGCCGCCGCCGCCCTCGGCCGTGCTCATCCCGGCGGCGGAATAGATGGGGCAGCGGCCGGTGGTGCCGCGCAGCAGCAGGGCGCCGCCGGCCAGGGCCAGCAGCGCGCCCGGAAGCGAGCGGCGGCTGGCGCCCAGCACCAGCAGCCCGGCGCCCGCCGCGGTACAGGCGACGCGCTCGTTGCGTCCCACGTTCACCTCGCCCGCCAGGCGTCCGGCCAGGTCACGCAACTCCACGATTCCCCCTCGTTCGCGAGTGGTCCTTCGCCTCACCCCCGCAGCAGCGACTCCGCGCCGTCGATCCACATCTCCGTGCCCGTGACGTGGTCCGCGTCGTCGCTGGCCAGGAACAGCACCAGCCGCGCCACCTGCTCCGAAGACCCCGGCCCGCGCTCCAGGGGCTTGTCGCCCTCGGGGAACTCCATGGGGATCTTCACGTGCTCCAGGTCGCGGCGGTCGGTGTTGTCGTCGATCTCCGTCTCGATGGCGCCGGGGCAGATCACGTTGATGCGCACCTTGTGGGGCGCCAGCTCCAGCGCCGTCATCTTGGTGAACGCCACCTGCGCCGCCTTGCTGCACGCGTAGGCCGTCGCGCCGGTGTTGCTGAACACGCGCGTGCCGTTGATGGACGCCGTCACGATCACCGACCCGCCCCGCTTCTTCAGGTGCGGAGCGGCGTACTTCACCGTCAGGAAGGTGCCCTTCAGGTTGATGGCGAGCGTGCGGTCCCATTCGTCGGCCTCCAGCTCCTCCAGCGGCGCCCACACGCCGTTGATGCCGGCGTTGGCGAACACCACGTCCAGCCGGCCCCACTCCTTCACCGTCTTCGCCACCGCCGCCTCCACCTCGTCCGGCTTCGAGACGTCGGCCAGCACCGTCAGCGCCTCTCCGCCGGCGCCGCGGATGGCCTCCGCTACCTTGTCCAGCTCGTCGCGGGTGCGGCCCAGGCAGGCCACCTTCGCGCCCTCCGCCGCCAGCAGCTTCGCCGCCGCCTCGCCGATCCCCGATCCGGCGCCCGTCACCAGAGCCACGCGTCCCTCCAGCCGCATCGTCCCGCCTCCGCGTCCGGGTTCCCGATGGCGGCCGCGGAGGGTCCGGGCCGCCATGCAGGGCCCGAGCGCTCAGAGAGTTTCGTACCACCGCAGGACACAGCCGTCGTCCATCCCGGTTCGAAACGACGGGCCGTCAGGTGCTCCGCGCCGCACCGGCACCCGCACCGAGCGTCGACTTCACACCGTCGGCCGTCCATTGCGGGTGACCGACGGTCAGGTGATCCAGCCGCCCTCGGGGCCGGTGAGCGCGGAGCCCTCCGCCGGCTGCCACGTGGCGATCTCTTCGATGCGGCGCGCCAGCTCGAAGTCGCGGTCCGTGATGCCGCCCGCGTCGTGCGTCTGCAGCTTCACCGTCAGGCGCGGGTAGCTGAGCAGCAGGTCGGGGTGGTGCCACGCCGCCTCGCCCAGGTAGCCGATGGCGTTGGCCAGCAGCAGCGTGCGCTGCCAGCTTCCGGTCTCGTAGGTGCGCGTCAGGTGCTCGTCCGCGTAGCGCCAGCTCGGAAGCTGCGCGGCCAGGCGGTCGGCGATCTGCTGCTCGTCGTACGCTTTCATCCGTCGTCCCCTCGGTTCTGCGCGTGAATCCTGCTCTCCCTCGGCGGACACCCGGCCGGATGCTTGAACCGAGTGTCCGGATCGCGGTTGGCCTCCCTCTCCGTGACGGGCCGCTCCGGAGCCCGGCGGAAACGGCCCCGCCGGTCTCCTCCGCGGGGCCGGCGAGCCTCCTCCTCCGGGGCGCAATACTGCCTGCGCCCCTCCGTCCGGGGTCTCCCCGGCCGCGGGCGAGCCCCGCCCAACCCCCGGCGGGTCTCGCCCGCCAGCCTTCTTCGTAGGATACAGCGCCAGCCGCCCGGGGCAACCGCCGCCGCGTCACGCCAGCGCGAAGCGTTCCACCGGCTCATACCGTGGCGGCCCGCTCCCCAGCATGCTGCGGAACAGCACCACCTGGCGCACCCGCATCGCCCCGCCGAACGGCGGCACCCGCGCCAGCAGCGGGCGCACGTCCGCCGGTGGCTGCACACGCGCCAGCGTCAGGTGCGGCGAGAAGGGCTTTCGCTCGGGCGCGAAGCCCGTATCCACCGCCACCCGCTCCACGCGCGCCGCCAGCGCCCGCATCTCGTCCACGCCCGCGCCGACGCCCATCCACACCACCGCTGCCCGCCTCGGGTCCCGAAACGCACCCAGCCGTGCGAGCTCCACGTCGAACGCCGGGCCCAGCACCGCGCTCCGCATCCCCTCCCGCAGCCGCGCCACGTCCGCCGCGGACGTATCGCCCAGGAAGCGCAGCGTGAAGTGCCAGTTGCGCGCGGGCACCGGCCGCCCCGAAAGGCGATCACCGCCCAGCGCGCCCGCCAGGTGCGCCTCCAGCCCGCGGCGCGCGTCGTCCGCCAGCGGGATCGCGAGAAAGAGCCTTTCACCTGCGGATGCGGAAGCCATTCGGAGGATCGAACCTCACCGGGCAGCCAGCATGTTCCACGCACTCCGGCCGACGCGCGCAAAGCGTGCCGCGCTGCCACTGCCTCGCCCCCTCTCCGCGGATCATGCCGGCTTCCGCGGATGGAGGGCTCGCAGTGCAGCTCGGCGACAGTGGAGAAGATCGGGAACGCGATCCCTCTGGCGGAACTCCCGAGCGCGATCGAGACTACATCGCATCATCCGCTCTTCCGCAAGCGACCCTCGGATCGCCGACACGAGGGTCGCTCATCCTCCTGACATCGCGAACGCCCATGTCGCCCTCCCACTCCGCAGCTCGCCGGAATCCACCTGTCCGCGTGGCACTCGTCGTCCTCGCGTGCTTCGCGCTGCCCGCCGCGGCAGTTCCGCTCGCCGCGCAGGCGGGCGGCGCGGTGAGCGGGCACGTGCGCGACGCGGATGGGGCGGGAGTGCCGCTCGCGCTGGTGGTGCTGGCACCGGCGGACAGCACGGTTCCGCGCCGGTCGTCGCTCACGGACCGCGCGGGGAGCTTCCGCTTCGTGGACGTGCCGCCCGGCAGCTACCGGCTGCTGCTGGAGCGCATCGGCTACGAGCGCCAGTCGTCGGCGGCGCTGCAGGTGCAGGCGGGCGCGACCGTGACGCACGAGTTCGCCGGGCGCGCGCGGGCCGTGACGATGGCGCCCATCGTGGCGCGCGTGGCCGCAAGCGGCGACCGCGACGGCACCTGCTTCACGGTGGGCCAGCTCTGGCGCGACTCGGCGCTGGCGACGGTGTGGAACGAGGCCACCAAGGGCGTGGAGACGCGCCGCGCCTTCGACCGGCAGTACCCGTACGCGCTGGAGCTGCGCCAGAGCGTGACCGCCACGCCGGTCCGCGGAACCCGCCTGGTGCGCGACTCGTCGTTCCGCGTGCTGGTGAACGATCCCGCGCGCGCCGAGGAGGACGAGCAGGCGCGGCGCGAGCAGCGGCATCGCCAGGGTTTCGGCTACACCTTCGGCAACGTGCTGACGCTGGACCTTCCCGACGAGAAGGAGCTGCTGGACGCCGACTTCCTGACGCGGCACTGCCTGGAGGCCGGCGTGGAGGAGCAGGACGGCGCCTGGCAGGTACGATTCCGCCCGGTGAAGCCCGAGCGCGGCCGCATCGACGTCGTGGGCACCATCCGGCTGGACACCGCCACCTTCCAGGTCCGCTCCATCACCTACCAGTACGTGCGCGGCCGCAACGTCTTCATCATGGCCGCGGTCACCTACGGCGACGTGCCGTTCTTTCCCGGCACCGAGCTGCGCGTTCCGCTCCGGGGCGAGTTCCACGGCCGCCCCATCGGCCCCGTCGGCGCCAGCATCCGCACCGTGGACGGCACCATCACCTTCTCCAACTACGTGACGTAGCGACTCCCCGCGAATCGACGGACGCGCTCCGGACGATCGGACGCGACAACGCCGCGCATCCGCGGTCGATAGGTGGAGCGTACGATTCGTCCGATGCATCGCGCTCCGCGCCGGAAGCGGAACCCCGGGCGCCCGCGGCGAGTTGTATGCATCGGCCGGACTGCGCCGCCGTCCCGCCCCACCATCCACCCGGAGGCCCCATGCTCATCCGCCCGCCCAGCGACGTGCCGTCGTCCCAGATCACGCCCGAGCGCCTGTACTTCAACCGGCGCGACTTCGTGCGGACGGCGGGGATGGCGGCGGCGGCGGCGCTCGTCACCCCGGCGGCGCTGGCCGCGTGCGAGGGCGGCGCGGCGGCGCGGGCGGCGCGGCAGGACGGCGCGCTGGGCAAGGACGACGAGCCCACGCCGTACAAGGACATCACCACCTACAACAACTTCTACGAGTTCGGCACGGGCAAGGACGAGCCGGCCGAGAACGCGCCCCGCTACCTGCACCCGCGCCCGTGGACCGTCACCATCGACGGGCTCGTCGGAAAGCCGGGTGCGTACCACTTCGACGACCTGGTCAAGCCGTTCCGCGTGGAGAGCCGCACCTACCGGCACCGCTGCGTGGAGACGTGGTCGATGGTCATCCCCTGGCAGGGCATCCCGCTACGCGACGTGCTGCGCCGGGCCGAGCCGCGGCCGGGCGCGCGCTTCGTGGAGCTCACCACGCTGCTGGACCCGCGGCAGATGCCCGGCCAGCAGAGCAGCGTGCTGGACTGGCCGTACACCGAGGGGCTGCGGCTGGACGAGGCCATGCACCCGCTGGCGCTGCTGGCGACGGGCATCTACAATCGCCCGCTGCTGCCCCAGAACGGCGCCCCGCTGCGCCTGGTGACGCCGTGGAAGTACGGCTTCAAGGGCATCAAGTCCATCGTCCGCATCCGCCTGACCGACCGCCAGCCCGCCACGGCGTGGAACAAGGCCGCGCCCAACGAATACGGCTTCTACGCCAACGTGAACCCCGACGTGGACCACCCGCGCTGGAGCCAGGCCCGCGAGCGCCGCATCGGCGACTGGCTGCGGCGGCCCACGCTGCCGTTCAACGGCTACGCCGCGCAGGTCGCCTCGCTGTACGCCGGCATGGACCTGCGGAGGAACTTCTAGCGTGCCCTCGGCCAAAGCCGACGCCCTGCTGCGGCGCGCGCTGAAGCCCGCCGCCTGGGTGGGCTGCCTGCTGCCGCTGGCGTGGACGGTGTTCGACGCGTTCACCGGCGGCCTCGGCGCCGACCCCATCCGCGAGGTGACGCACCGCACGGGCTTCACGGCGCTCACGCTGCTGATGGCGACGCTCGCCGTCACCCCCTTGCGCCGGATGACCGGGTGGAACCCGCTCGTGCAGTTGCGCCGGCTGCTGGGCCTCTTCGCCTTCTTCTATGCCTGCCTGCACTTCGCCATCTACCTCGCGGACCAAGGGTTCGACGCCGGGTTCATCGTGGAGGACGTGGTGAAGCACCCGTACGTCACGGTCGGCTTCACGGCGCTGCTGCTGCTCATCCCGCTGGCGGTCACGTCCACGCGGAAGTCCATCCGCCGCCTGGGCAAGCGCTGGGTGAAGCTGCACCGGATGATCTACCTGGTCGCCGCGCTGGGCGTGGTGCACTTCTACTGGCTGGTGAAGCGCGACGTCACGCAGCCGCTGGAGTTCGGCGCCGTCTTCCTCGTGTTGATGGCGCTCCGCCTTCCGCTGCTGGCCGGATCGAAGAAGATGCGCCCGGCCCGCTCTCCGTCGCGTTCCTCCGCGTCGCCGCAGGAGACGTGAATCCGCGTGCGTCCAACCGGCATTGCTGGTTGATGGGGGTTGATTGGAAGAGCCTGATCGCCGGATGGTCACTCGCCGGTTCTCTCGATAGATTCGGCGGATGAAGATCATCCAGGCGGGGTCGGCGGATTCCGTCGGCGGAGTGATGGACGACGCAGCGCTGCATGCGTTCATCGACGGCGACGCGGCGCTGCGGGCGGTGCTGGCGGAGGTGCGCGCGCGGATGGAGCAGGACGCCGCGCATGACGAGGCGCACCTGTTCCGCGTGGCACGCTGGACCGTGCGCCTGGCCGCAAGCGAGGGCGTGGACCCCCGGCTGGCCGTGGCCGCCGCGCTGCTGCACGACGTGGTGAACGTGCCCAAGACCAGCCCCGATCGCCCCCGCGCCAGCGAGCTTTCTGCCGACGTGGCCCGGGCGCTGCTGCCCACGCTCGGCTTCTCCGCCGCGGATGCGGACGAGGTGGCGGGGGCGGTGCGCGACCACAGCTTCTCGCGGGGGGCGGTGCCGCGCACGCCGCTGGGCCGCGCGCTGCAGGACGCCGACCGGCTGGAGGCGCTGGGCGCGCTGGGCGTGTTCCGCTGCATCGCCACGGGCGTGCGCTTCGGCGGCGCCTTCTTCCACGAGGCCGATCCGTGGGCGATGGATCGAGCGCTGGACGACGGACGCTACTCGGTGGACCACTTCTTCACCAAGCTGCTGCGCCTGCCGCCCACGCTGCTGACGGAGGCCGGCCGCGCCGAGGCCGCCCGCCGCGCGGATGCCATGGTCGCCCTGCTGCGCCAGCTCGGCGACGAGCTGGGCATCCCGCTGCCGGAGGCGCGCATCCCGCCGCCCTGACCGCGAGCCGATCGTTCGCGGCTGGCCATCCACCCGAAACCCGCCGTCGTGGATGCGCGTACGGCCGGACGCATCCGCTCGGACGACTTCCCACGCACCTCCGCACCGGCACGGACCCCATGGACGAAGGACTCGCAATCACCATCGTGGCAGTCGTCGGCATCCTCACCACGGGCGGCGTGCTGGTGCTTCGGCCCATCGCCAAGCGCCTGGGCAGCCTGTTCGACGCGATGACCGCGCAGAAGCTGCGTCCCGGCGGCCAGCCGGAGCTGTCGCAGATCCGCGAGCTGATGCAGGGCATCGACGGCCGGCTGAGCCTGATGGAGGAGCGCCAGGGCTTCGCCGAGGCGCTGCTTTCCAACGGCGAGCGCCGGCCGATCGCTCCCCCGGTCCAGCCGCCGCGCGACGTGCACTGACGCGGGGCCGTCCAGCCCTCAGATCCAAGACGAAGGGCCGTCCGAAGGGGCGGCCCTTCGGCGTCGGTAGCGGACGGCGATGCGGCCGCCGTACCGCCGGTTGGAAACCCGGCGCTGCCGGTGGAACAAAGCCCACCTCCTTGGCTCATCGCCGGGGGCGGATTCGTGCGCGGCGTGACGGTCGGGCGCGTGGTCCCGGTGGGATGGGGGATGTGCTATCTTCACGGCCGCCTACGAACGCTTTTGTCGATCCAGGGGAAATGCCGCCTGCCACGGTCCGCCGACGTCCCGAAGCCGCTGCCCCCCGCGCCGCCGTGCCCGGCAGGCGGCGCGGCGGCGTGCTGCTGCGGCACGAATCGCGGGCGCTGCTGCGGGTGGCGGTGCCTCTGGTGTTCAGCCAGCTCGGCGCGGTGGCGATGACCACGACGGACACCATCATGGTGGGGCCGCTGGGGCCCACGGCGCTCGCCGCCGCGGGCCTGGCGAGCGCCATCCAGATGGTGGCGCTGATGTTCTGCACGGGCACCATCATGGGCATGACCACCCTGGTGAGCCACGCCGCCGGCGCGGGCGACGTGCTGGGCAGCCGGCGCGCGCTGGGCCAGGGGCTGCTGGTGGCGCTGGGGCTTTCGGTGCCGCAGATGGTGGTGCTGCTGCTGGGGCGGCCCATCGCGCTGGCGCTGGGGCAGGCGCCGGACGTGGCCGAGCTGGCGGGCGGGTTCATGCGGGCGCTGGCGTTCGGCGTGGCGCCGTTCATGGTGTTCTACGCCTTCCGCCAGTTCCTGGAGGGCACGGGGCGCACGGGCCCCTCGGTGGTCATCACCTTCCTGGGCGTCGCCGCCAACGTGGTCGGCAACCGGCTGCTCATCTTCGGCGTCCCGGGCCACGTCCCGGCGTTCGGCGTCGTGGGCTCGGGATGGTCGACGACGGCCGCGCGCTGGGGGATGATGCTGGCCATCGTCGGCTACCTGGCGTGGCGCGGCGAGCTGGGTGCCGGCTTCCGCGTGCCGCGCCCCGATCCCGCGCTGATGCGCCGCATCCTGCGCGTGGGCCTGCCCATCGGCGGCCAGGTGGTGGCCGAGGTGGGCATCTTCTCGCTGGCCGCGGTGATGATGGGGTGGATGGGAAAGGTGGAGCTGGCGTCGCACCAGGTGGCCATCAACATCGCGTCCACCACGTTCATGGTCGCGCTGGGGTCCAGCATCGCCGGCTCCATCCGCGTGGGCCTGCACGTGGGCGCCGGCTCGCGGCGCGGCGTGCGGCGCGCCGCCATCGCGACGTACCTCGTCGCGCTCAGCTTCATGGCGGTCTGCGCGCTCGTCTTCCTGCTCTTCCCGGCTGAGCTCATCGGCCTGTACTCTCAGGACCCGCGCATCCTGCGCGTGGGCGTGCGCCTGATGCTGCTGGCCGCCGCCTTCCAGGTGTTCGACGGCGCGCAGGTGGCCGGCCTCTCCGTGCTCCGCGGCACGGGAGACACGCGCATCCCCATGCTCATCACCCTCGTCGGCTACTGGGTCGTCGGCTTCCCCGTCGCCTACATCCTCGGCTTTCACACCCCCTTCGGCCCCGCGGGCATCTGGGCAGGCCTCGTGGCCGCTCTCGCCGTCGTCGCCCTCCTCCTCTTCCTGCGCGTCCGCCGGGTCATCCACGCCGCCCCCCGCCCCCTCGGCTCGTAGACGGCGCAGTTCGGTAAAGGTCGTCCCGCCGTGAGTTCCGCCCCGCGCACGGCCTCCGAACCGGGGACGAAGCCGGTCGTCCGCGAAGGCGGATCTCGCGTGATCGTTGCCGCGAATTCGCGAATCGGTCATTCGCCCGGGCGTCCCCGCCTTCAGCATCGAATGCCGTCCCATCCATCCCCGATCCACCACTCTTGCGCCCCCCGCCCGCCCGCCGCATCCCTCCTGAATCCCGCATCAACCCCACACCGTAGTCGCCGCATCCACCTCCGCACCTGCGATTCGCGCCCCGGCCCAGCTCGGCGGCGGGCGCGTTCAAACCATCTCCCGACCAAGCGCATCCGATGGACGGAAGCAAGGACGAACCCCCGATCAGCCCGGCCCCACCGATGGCGACCATGCTGGCTGAAGTGCCGAACGCGGCGGTGCCCGAGATCGCGTACGTGCCTCCCCTGGTGAGGCGCGCGCAGGACGGCGACGTGGCCGCGTTCGAGCAGCTCTACCGCGACAACGTGGACCGGGTGTTCGCGCTTTGCCTGCGGATGGCGGCCGACCGCACGAAGGCCGAGGAGCTGACGCAGGACGTGTTCGTGCGCGCCTGGGAGCGGCTGGGCAGCTTCGAGGGACGCAGCGCCTTCAGCACCTGGCTGCACCGGATGGCGGTGAACGTGGTGCTCGGCGAGAAGCGCTCCGCCGGCGTGCGCAGCGCCCGGATCACGGTGACGGACGACCTGGAGGCCTTCGACCGGCCGCGGCTTACGTCCGATCCCGGCACGCGCATGGACCTGGAGCGCGCCATCGCCGGGCTGCCGAAGGGGGCGCGAACCGTCTTCGTCCTGCACGACGTAGAAGGCTACAAGCACGAAGAGATCGGCCGGATGCACGGCTGGGCCGTGGGAACGTGCAAGGCCCAGCTTCACCGTGCCCGCAAGCTTCTGAGGGAGGCGCTCAACCGATGAGCCACGACGAGACGATGGACCTGCTGGACGACTTCGTCGCCGGCGAGCTCGGGGATGCCGACCGCGAGCGGGTCTCCGCCCACCTGGCGGCTTGCGACGCCTGCCGCGCAGACGCCGACGCGCTGCGGGCCCTGCTGGCCGATGCCGCCGCGCTGCCTCGGGGAATCGCCCCCGGGCGCGACCTGTGGGCGGACATCGCGCCCCGGTTGCAGCCTCGCGCGCCCGGCGACGGCGATGCTACGGCCGACATCAAGGTGATCCCCCTCTTCCCGCGCGGAGGCCGGACGCCGCGCTGGCTCCTGGCCGCCGCGGCGGTGGTGCTGGTGGCCGTCTCCTCCGCCGTGACCGCGCGCATGGTTCGCCGCGGTGAGCAGGTGGCGGTGGGCGGCGCGCTCCCGCGCGTGACGGTGGAGCGCGGAAGCCCGGTGTCTACCGCAGGCACCCGGCCGATCGGAGTCGGCACGCCGGATCCGGCTTCCGCGCAGAATCCAGCCCCTGGCCCGTCGGCCGAGCCCTCCTCTGCGCCCGTTGGTGGATCGACGGTCGATGGGCGGATGGCTGGTGGACGGACGGTCGACGGAGGCACGGAGACCGTGCGTCCGCAGGCGGCGGGGGCGGCGCTCGCCTCCAACCGGCGGACGGGCGCGCAGGGGACCGTGGTGAACGCGACGGCGCTCGCTGCCTTCCGGCCGGCGGAGCGCGAGTACCGGCGCGCCGCAGACGACCTGGAGGGGCTGCTGCGCGCGCAGCGCAGCCGCATGGCGCCCGAGACGGCGGCCACGCTCGACCGCAACCTGCGCATCATCGACCGAGCCATCCGCGAGTCGCGGGCGGCGCTGCTGAAGGACCCCAACAACCGCGAGCTCACGCAGATGCTGTCCGGGGTCTACGACACCAAGATCCAGACCCTGCAGCGCGCGGTGCAGCTCTGACGAGATGGACCGACCGGCATGACGGCGAGCATCATCCCCAACATACGAACGGAGCGACGATGAACGGCAGACATTGGGCGGCGGCCGCGGTGGCCGTCGCGCTGGCGGCGGGCAGCCTGGCGGCGCAGGAGCACGTGGACCGGCGCCTGGCCACGGGCGCCGCGGGCGTGGTGGACGTGAGCAACGTCTCCGGCAGCGTGCACGTGGTGGGGTGGAACCGCAACGAGGTGCAGGTGACGGGCCAGCTGGGCCGCGGCGTGGAGCGCCTGGACCTGGCAGAGGAGGGCGGACGCGTGGTGGTGCGGGTGGTGCTGCCGCGCTGGAGCATGCACACCGAGGACAGCGAGATCGAGGTGCGCGTGCCGTGGGGCAAGGACGTGGAGGTGCACACGGTGAGCGCCGATGCCTCGGTGAGCGGCGTCACCGGGCGGGCGGGCGTGCAGTCGGTGAGCGGCGAGGTGCGCATCGAGGGCCGCCCCCGCGAGGTGATGGCCTCCACCAAGAGCGGCGACCTGATGGTGAGCGCGCAGACGGAGCGGGTGAAGGCCGAGTCGGTGAGCGGCGGCGTGACGGTGGCGGGCGCGGTGCGCGGGCTGGCGGACGTGTCCAGCGTGAGCGGCGACGTGAGCCTGGCGGCCACCGCGGGCGAGGCGCACGTGTCCACCGTGAGCGGCGAGATCCGGGTCGAGGCGGTGTCGGGCCGCGCCGAGGTGAACACGGTGAGCGGCGACGTGAGCCTGGTCGGCCACCGCATCCAGGCCGACGTGCGCACCGTCTCGGGCGACGTGCGCATCGAGGGCGACCTGGACCCCGCGGGCAGCAGCCAGGTGAACACACACAGCGGCGACGTGACGCTCACGGTGGCCCGCGGCACGGGCGCGCAGGTGGAGTTCAACACCTTCAGCGGCGACGTGTCGGGCGACGTGCCCGGCGGGATGCGGATGAGCGGCTCGTCCCGCGCGCAGCACCTGGAGGTGGGCCGCGGCGGCGCGCGGGTGATGGTGCACACCTTCAGCGGCGACCTTCAGATCCAGGGCGCATGAGGCTGGCGTTCGGAGCCTTTCCGCACCACCTCCGACGCACGAAGTCGGTGATCGGGATCGGTTGGTCGGTTGATGGGAAGAACGAGATGGATGCGGTGCCGCGAATGGGATGGATGTGCCCTGAGCAACCAGTGACCAGCGGGGATGCGATGAGCGGACGTGGATGGATGGGGCGGGCCGCCTTCGTGGCTGCGCTGCTGCCGCTGGCGGTGGCGGCGGGCGGCGGGCGGGCGGCGGCGCAGCGCTTTGCGGTGGGCGGTCCCCGGGTGGCGTTCTACAACCTGGCGGGCGAGGTGCGCGTGGAGCCGGGCACCGGCGCCGACGTGGTGGTGGAGGTCACGCGCGGTGGCAGCGATGCGGGCAGCCTGCGCGTGGAGCGCGTGCGCACGGGCGACTACGACGCCGTGCGCGTGGTGTATCCCGACCGGCGCATCGTGTACGAGCGCGGCGGGCGCATGGGCAGCACCACCGTGCACGTGCGCGGCGACGGCAGCTTCGGGTACGGGCACGGCGACTCGCGCGAGTTCACGGTGGCCGGATGGGGAACGGGCACGCACGCCTGGGCCGACGCCCGCGTGCTGGTGCCGGCGGGCCGCACCGTGGCCATCCACCAGGCCGTCGGCAGCGTGACGGTGGCCAACGTGAACGGGGAGCTTCGCGTGCGCACCGCGTCGGCCCGCGTGAGCACCCGCGACACGCGCGGAACCCTGGACGTGGACGTGGGCTCCGGCGGCGTGGAGGTGGACGGCGCCACCGGCAGCGTGAAGGTGGATGCCGGCTCCGGCGGCGTGCGCGTGAGCCGCGTCCACGGCGGCGAGCTGAACGTGGACACCGGCAGCGGCGGCGTCACCGGCGCCGACGTGCAGGTGGGCACCCTGGCCGTGGACGTGGGCAGCGGCGGCGTGGCGCTGGACGACGTGACGGCGGATGAGGTGAAGGTGGACGCCGGCAGCGGCTCGGTGCGCCTGGGCCTGCGCGGCGACGCCCGCTCGGTGCGGCTCGAGAGCGGCTCCGGCGGCATTCGCCTGGCCGTGCCCGAAAGCTTCGGCGCGCGGGTGAGCATCGACACCGGCAGTGGCGGCATCCACCTGAACGTGCCCGTGCAGGCACGCCGCTCCGAGCGCTCGCACCTGGAGGGCACCATCGGCGACGGCCGCGGCACGCTGTCGATCGAAACCGGCTCCGGCGGCGTCACCATCGAACGCAGCTGACCGGGGCCGCGCTGCGGATACCCGGCTGGGACGCAGGCGGAGGCCCGGCGCCGGCATCCGCCCGCGGGTTGGAACCCCGGGGCTGCACGGCCATCCGCCCCGCCGCGATCGCCGCGCACACGGCGAGAATTGGGCGGTGCGATGGTTCGGCGTGGAGGGATGCCGGCCGATCGTGATCGTCGATCGAAAAGCAAGAGGGGCGGCACCCAGCCGGGCGCCGCCCCTCGTCTTCTCGCCGTCTCGCCGTCGATCAATCACCCGAACCCCGTCATCGGCACACGACCGTCGACGCGGTTCTGTGGTGGGATTCGGTCCCGCCTACCTGGGCAGGCGCGCCATGGCGGCGGCGACGAACGCGTCGGCGGGGCTCTCCATCTCGCTCCAGGTGCAGGTGCGGATGTCGCCCACGCCGGCGGTTCCGCGCACCTCGTCCAGCGAGGCGCCGGCGCGCTCCAGCAGGCCGGCGGCCAGGCGGTCCAGCCACCCGGTGTCCACCACGCCGATGCCGTCGGGGTCGGGCGGCAGAAGCGACGCGGCGCCGAAGCTGAGACGCAGCGGCACGTGGCGGCCGGCGCTCTCCACGCCCATCTGGTCAGTCTGCTCGCACAGGCGCCGCGCCAGCTTCAGGGCGCCGCCGGCGGGGGTGTCGGGAAGGACGACGAGGAACTCGTCCGGCCCCCAGCGGCCCACGATGTCGGTGTCGCGCACCCAGAAGCGGAGCATGCGCGCCACCGCGTGCAGCGCCAGGTCGCCCGCGCCCGAGCCGTGCTGGCGGTTCACCTCGGCGAACGCGTCCACGTCCGCGCGCAGCAGCGAGCACGCCTCGCCCCGCCGCGCCGACGAGCGCAGGCTCTGGCGCAGGCGGCGCAGCACGAAGGCGCGCGAGGGCAGCTCGCCCACGCGGCCGCCGCTGGTCATGGCCTGCAGCAGCGCGCCCTCGAGCGCCGTGGCGGCCGTCTCCATCAGCAGCGCGGGGATCTCCGGGTCCTGCGCCAGTGGGCCGCGCACGTCCAGATACAGGGCGCCCACCGCGCGGGTGCCCAGGCGCAGCGGCATCGCGATCCCGTGCTCCGTCCACAGCGCGTTGGAGCGCACGGCCTGCAGCGACGCCGCGCGCACGGCCGGCGGCAGCGCGTCCAGCGGCGACCCCGGCTGCGCGCCGCCCGTGGAGGCGCGCACCACCAGCGGTCGGTCGGTGAGCGCCACGTCGCCGCGCGTGGTCATCCACCCCTCCACCTCGGCCGTCAGCTCGTCCAGGTCCGCGTCCGCGTAGGCCGCCACGAAGGCGCGCTCGGTGCCGAACGCCAGGCAGGCGTGACGCAGCAGCGCCGCGAACAGGTCGTCGGGCGTCTGGATGCGGAACAGGTCGGGCACGCCGCGCAGCAGGCGGCGCATGGCCTCGGCGCGCTGCTCGGGGGGAAGCGCTGGCGCCTCGCGGGCGGAGGCGTCCGCGGGCTGGACGCTGGAGAAAGGCATGGAGATGATGGGCAGGGGAGGGCCCGCGCGCCCCAGGGGACGCCGGGCGTGCGGCTGGATCGTCCGAAAACCCATCATGAGCGGCAACCGGCGTGCCGTGGCCGGCGATCGGTGCAACCCTTTACGGCCGTGAAGGATGGCGGATTCCGACGGGCCGGTCGCTCGGCGCGTGCGTTCCCGACGGGGAACGCCGCCGTCCCGCATCGGGAACGTCCGGCTCGCGGCGGGCCCTCCGTCAGCGGCTCAGGAACTCGCCCACGGGCGCCAGCGTCTCGATGTGCTCGCAGCAGATCTTGAACGTCGCCAGCAGCGGCACGGCGATGAACACGCCGGGCACGCCCCACAGCTCGTACCACAGCGCAAGCCCGATGAGGATGGCCACGGGGTTCAGCGTCAGCCGCCGCCCCAGCACCGCGGGCGAGACGAAGTTGGCCTGGATGAAGTCGATGGCCAGGTATCCCCCCGGCACCAGCAGCGCCTGGCCCAGCGGCTGGAAGGTGGCGAGCCCCGCGACGGCCAGCACCGCCAGCATCGTCGCCGCGCCGATGTAGGGGATGAACTCCAGCAGACCGGCCAGCACGCCCCACAGCACGGGGTTGGGCATCCCCAGGCCCCACATCAGCAGCGCCACCGCCGTGCCCAGCCCCAGGTTGAGCACGGCCAGGGTGAGGAGGTACGCCGAGACGGAGCTTTCCATCTGGCGCGCCATCCGCACGGCGGTCTTCTTGTCGTTCAGGTTGGGCAGCACGCCCACCAGCTTCTGCAGGAACAGGTCGCCCGCGGCCAGCAGGAAGTAGAGCATGATGAGCACCTCCATTGCCGCCACCGCCAGCGACTGCGTGGTGCCGAACAGGCGCTCGCTGAGGGACGGGCCCTTCACCACCACCTCGCGCGTGCCGCCCGGGCTGGGTCCCACGCTGGTGGCGCGGTCCACCTGGTCGGCGGCGCGGCTCACCTGCTCCACGGGGCGGCGGATGCTGCGCAGGCGCTTCATGGTGCTCTGCAGCGACGTCGGACCCTTGCCCACCCACTCCTGCACCGGGTCGGTGAGCTGGTACACGCCCGCCGACATGGCGCCCAGCATCCCCACGATGATGAGCGCGGCCCCCAGCGGCGGCGCCACGTGCACCCGCTTGAGGGCGCGGATGAGGGGGCTGAACAGCAGGTTCAGCAGCAGCGCGAAGGCGATGGGCAGAAAGAAGTCGCGCCCCACCCGCAGCGCGTAGAACACCGCCAGCACCGACAGCACCGTCACCCCCAGCGACTGCGCGCCGCGCCCGTGCAGCGCGCGCTCCAGCTTGCCCGCGTCCGGCGGCGGGGAATCGGGCCCGGGCGCCGGCGCGTCGGCGTGGGGGTCCACGTCCGGCTCCATCACCGAGCCCTCTTCGGGGTGCAGCGGCGGCTCGTCCTCGGCGTGCGGATCGCGGGTCATCGGTGTCCTGGCGGCGGGTGCGTGCGGCGGCGGGCGCCGCGGCACGCATCCAGAAGAAGAATCGTGCCGGGACCTTTCCGCAACTCGACGGGCGGATGGAGCGGGGGGGAAGTGCCGCGGGGGAGCGGCGCGATCGCACGGTCTACGGGCGCATCGGCGGACGCGCACGGGCTTCGCCGGCCGCCGAGTGCGTCCTTCCGGGGGGCGGACGTCCGGCGGCGCGTCAGGCGTTCGCCTTCGCGAGCTCGCCCTCCCAGTAGGCCTGGAATTTCTTCCCGTGTGGAGGGACGGCCACGAAATCGGGTCCGCTGTCGACCTTCTTGGTCCGGCTTGCGATGATGGTGCCCACCAGCTTCTCGAAGCCTGCCGAGTCCAGCGAGTCGGCGAGCTTGCCGTAGCGGGCGGAGATGTGCGCGGCCAGCGCCGTGCGGTCGTCGGTCACGAAGTTGGCGCGCTGCCCGATGTCGTACGGCAGGAAGCCCGTGGAGGCGACGATCTGGCTGCGCGAGGGGGTGAGCTGGTCGTTGATCAGCACGTTGTCGGGAAGCGAGTCGATGACGGGCTTCATCAGCCCCTGCGAGTTGCTCCGGGCCTTCGCCAGGACGGCGTCGAACGCCTTGAGGGCCTTCGCTTCCTCCTCCGTGAGCCCCACGTCCTTGAGCTTGGGGGTGTACTCGCCGTAGGCCCGGCACGCGGCGGCGAAGCCCTTGATCTGCTTCACCTGCTCCGGCTTCGCATCCTCGTCCAGGGGATGCGCCGCTCTCATCAGATCGTGGTGCGCGTTCCAGACCCTGCTGAACTCCATGTAGTCCAGGTTCCCGGAAGGCAGCGCCCCGACGAGGCCGAGGGCGTCGAACAGCTGGTCGTCGTGGGCCTCCATCTCCTCGCGGGTGGCCGCCACCTCCGGGGCCAGGCGGAAGGCGGTGGCGCCCACGATCTTCAGGGTGTCGTCCCCCGACCGCAGGCCGATGGTGGTGTCGCCCTTCTCGGTGAAGCGCCGGCTCACGTCCTTCTCAGGCACCAGGTCGTCCAGGAACTTGTTGAACAGGGCGAAGTTGCCGGGGCCCTGGCCCTGGGCGTAGACCATGATGTCGCCCTCCACGGCGGCCTTCCCCACCGTCACCTTGACCCCTTTCGCCGTCTCCTCCACGGCGCCCGAGCGGCCGAAGTGGATCCCCTCGAACCGGGTGGAATCCTTGCGGAACAGCTCCAGGGCGCCCTTGAAGATCTCCTCCTCCTGGTTCTCGTACAGCCCGTCGAGGATGGCGTCCGCCTTGTCCGTCTCCTTCTTCAAGTCGATCTTCGCGATGTCGCGCTGGTCGGGGGTGAGCGAGCGCAGGTACGCGAGGTAGGCCGCGTAGTTGAAGAAGCCCGGCAGGAACTTGGGGCCGGTGCTGCCCACGATCCAGTGCACCTTGTAGCCTAGCTTCAGCGCGTCGAAGGCCACGTCGATCCCGCCGTTGGCGCCGGAGAGCACCACGGTGATGGCGCCGGGGTCGCCGCCCTCCGCCACCTCCACGCCCGCCTCGGTCTTCTTCAGCCGGTGCGAGACCTGGGTGAACACGTCCATGTCCATGATGCGCCGGTCGGGGCCCACCTGGCCGCCGTGCCTGGCGATCTTCTCGGCGCCGACGCCGGCGGGCGGGATGTGCTCGCCCACGCCGATGCCGGCGACCACCTCCTGCGCGTACACGGGCGCGTCGCGGTCTTCCACGGTGATCGCGTAGAAGCCGCCCGCGTCGGCCTCCTCGCGGTCCAGGGCCGTCACCTTGGCGTAGATGCGGGGGATGCCGGCCCTGGCCAGCACCATCTCCACCAGCTTCGAGAACTTGCCGCGCTCCAGCCAGCGGTCGTCGATCGCCGTCTCGCCCAGGAACTGGAGCATGGGGGTGATCATGTGCGCCGGGTGCGCGACCACTCCCGGGCCCCGCTGCCCGCCCCAGGGCTGGTCGGTGCCGATGATGACCGCCTCGTCGCGCTCGAAGCGCTGCGTCGCCAGGTAGTAGGCGATGCTGGCCCCGGCGCCCAGGAAGGCCACCCGGTACGAGGTCTTGCCGGCGTCCGTCCGCTCGGCGAGCAGCTTCTTCACCTGCTCCCGCTCCTGCCGCGCCTCCTCCTCCTGCGCCTCGATGCGGCTCTCCTCCACCTCCGGCTCCACGGTGCCGTCGTCGCGGGTCACCGTGCGCTTCTCCTCGCGCTTCAGCGGCTGCGCCTGCTTGCGGATGTAGCTGTACAGCAGCATCAGGTGCTGCTCGTCCTCCAGGTCGATCACGCCGTAGTCCAGCGGCGACACGGTCAGCCCCGACAGCCCGTAGATGAACTCCGTCTCCGTCAGCGGCGGCTCCAGCTTCTCCCGCTCCTCCAGCGCCCGCAGCTTGTCGTGGATCACGTCCACGTGGTTGCCCTGGTAGTTCACGTAGGTCCGCTTCCGCTGGACCTGCCGGGCCGGCGCCGATGGACGGCTCGCCGCGAGCATCCGCCCCACGGCGCGGTTCCCGATCTGGCGCTGGAGCTGGAGGATGGCTTCGGGACGCAGTGCGCGCGGGTCGGGCAGGGTCCGCTGCAGCGCACCGGGCGCGGCGGCGAAGCCGTGTGCCTCCGGCGCCGGGGCCGCGGCGCGGGACGGCTGGGCGGTCAGGGGACCGGGCTGGTGCGAGGGCTCCTTCACCGGGGGCTCGCGGGCAGGATGGGCGACGGGGAAACCGGCACGGCGCGCCGCCGTCCTGCCGTGCGCTCACGTGCGGGGCGCTCGACTCGGGCGGAAAGACGTGCGTGAGAGTAGGTCCGGGGGACGGGTGGAGTGGAAACAGACGGCCCGGACGAGTCCAAGGATGAAGCGGGCGATACCGGCGCGCAAGGAAGTTCGGTAACGGTGCGTGGGATGCGGGACACGATGCGTTGCCGCGGATCACGCGGGCGCGGGATGCCCGTCGCACCGAGCCTCGAAATGCGACGCCGGGAGACCTCCGGGGAGCCCGGACCGGTTGAACGGACTCCGTTTGCAGACTATGTTTCGGGACCGCACCTCCCATCCGCCGATCCGCCCCGCCCCCGTTCCGGAGCCCGTTCCCATGCCGCAGGCGCGCACCATCGACGAGGTCGTCGGCCGGCTGGAAGGCATCATCGACCACTGCATCCGCACGGGAAGCCGGCTGGGCTACTTCGCGGCGCTGTACAACCGCGTGACGCAGCGGGTGAAGCTGGGAATCGACAACGGGGAGTTCGACGACGGGCCGCGTATGGAGCGGCTGGACGTGACCTTCGCCAACCGCTACCTGGCCGCGTACGACCAGCTCCGCGCCGGCGAGGTGCCCAGCCGCTCCTGGCTGCTGGCGTTCGACGCGGCGGCGGGCGACGGGCACGCGGTGGTGCAGCACCTGATGGCGGGCATGAACGCGCACATCAACCTGGACCTGGGCGTCGCCGCCGCGCGCACCTGCCCCGGCGGGGAGCTGGCGGGCCTGGCGGGCGACTTCGACCGCATCAACGACATCCTGGCGACGCTCACGCCCGTGGTGGAGAAGGAGCTGGACGAAACCTCGTTCGACTTCGACGCGCTCGCCTCGCTGGCGCCCAGGCTGGAGCTGAGGATCGTGGGCGTGGCCATGCGCGAGGCGCGCGCGGCCGCGTGGAGCCTGGCGAAGCACCTGGCCCCGCTCCCCATCGAGCGGCAGCTCCGGCCCATGGCGACGCGCGACGACGAGGCGGTGGGACTGGGCCTGGCGGTGCTGGCGCCCGGGCCGCTGGTGTCGTTCATCCGCCGCACCGAGAGCCCGGACGTGGCGCACAACATCCGCATCCTGGCCTCGGGCGAGTTCAAGCACCCCGCCGTGCCGGCGCACCTGGTGGACGGCGCGCCGGCCGCGTAGCGCGCCGCCTGGATCGGAGAACGCCGCCGGGGTCCGGGGAGCAGGGGATCGGCGCATCGGCGTCCGTGCCCGCTCTCGGATGGGATGCCGGAAAGGTGAACAGGAGGACGCCCGCCGGTGCGAGGTCGTCGGGCGGGGGAGGGCGGTTCATCGTCACGGCCGCCGGGCGGGCGGTGGAGCGCGCTTCGGCCGCCGGCGCGGCCCCCGCCGCCGACGGACCGGCTACGCGGCGGCCAGGCGGGGCTCGTGGTGGCATTGGTAGCAGACGAGCGGGTGGGGCAGGCCGATGGCGGTGCCGGGCTTCACCGTGAGCGCGTGGCCGCAGCGGGGGCAGTCGCCGCGGAAGGCGTACACGCGGTAGCGCCCGCGGAAGGCGCGCCACACCACGGCGCCCACCATGAAGAACGGCAGCGCGGTGAGGAAGGGATCGAAGGTGAGCGCGAAGGTGGCGATGCTGCCGCCCGCCCACAGCGCCAGCAGGCCCGCCGTGCGCGCCGCCCAGGCCCACGGCGAAAGGCGGGAAAGCTCCAGCAGCGCGGGGCGGGACGGATGCCCTCCCAGCACCACCCACGCGGTCACGGCCTGCACGGCGGAAGCGCCCATCGCTTGAGCCTTTGTCCGGTGCCCTTCGCCGGCCTTCCGTGGGGAGCCGCCCCACGCTGACGCAATCTGCCGCCGCGGCGCGGGGCACGGGATCGGGAGACACCCGCGGCGCGCGTGCGGAATCCGCTGACGCGTGGGGTGTCGGTTCGGAAGCGCCGCGGAGCCGGGGCATCTCGTCCGCGGCACGTTCCGCCGGCCGATCCCAGCCGAGCCGGGGGTCTCCTCCTTAACCGATCCGCGCGCGTGGAGCCGGGATTCGGAGGAGGGGCGGGGCCCTGGCCGGGCCGGGTGGGGTGCGCGTAAATTCTCGGCAAACGATTCCACACGAGGTTCGGCGAGGTGCATCGACTCCCGATGCACGCGCTCCTGCCTTCCATCCTCCCGGAGCCTGTCCGATGTCCCACGCCGCCGCCCGGCCCCCTTGCACCGAGCTCCCCGTCCGCACGGAGGTGCGCGCGTGACGCCTACGCCGGTGCCGTCCGGCGCGAGCCCGGGCGAGGGCCAGCCGCCGGCGGAGGACGCGCTGGGCATGCTGGCCCGCATGCGCCGCGGCACGCGCTACCAGCCGGCGCCCGGCGCCCCCGACGCCGCGGCGGACGACGACGATCCCAACGGGTGCCTGCCCAAGCTGCGGCTGCTGCTGGACACCGGGTTCGACCTGGCGGGCAGCAGCATGCTTTCCCTGGGCGCCAGCAGCGCGCTGTACGAGCTGGAGATGGCGCGCGCCGCGGCCGGCCGCGCCTGCGAGCCGGGGGCGCCCCAGGCCGTGCACCTGGTGGACCTGGACGCCGACGCGCTGAAGGTGGCGGCGGACGGGTTCGCGGAGCTGCACGTCCCGGACTTCCGCGCCGTCCGCGCGACCGCGGACGGCTTCGCGTTCGAGCGCGCCTACGACGTGTGCTTCTTCCTGAGCCTGTATCACCACTACGACCGCCTGGGCGGCGACTACCGGACGCGGGGCGCGCGCGTGCTCCGGGAGATCGGGCGGCACTGCCAGACGCTCTTCTTCGAGACGGGGCAGACGGACGACACCGTGCCCGGCTCGGAGCGCTGGCCCGCCATGCTGGAGATGGCGGCGCACGAGTCGCCCGCCGCGTGGCTGGAGGCGCGGATCCCGGAGATGACGGGCTACGACTCCTTCGCGCGCCTGGGAACCAACCCCCGCACCCGCCGCCACCTGTACGCCTTCTGGCGTGCGCGGCCGGTGGATGCGGCGCCGGCGTTCGCGGCCGGGGTCTTCCCGGCCGCGCGACCGGCAGGCACGGCGGGGGAGACGGCGGTGGTGGCGGTGGACCGGGAACCGGGCGGCGGCCTCGCTTGGAGCGCGCCGGCCGGCGGGTCTTCCGCACCGCTGGGGGAGGGCGTCGACGCGGTGAAGGGCCGCAGCGCCTTCATCGACTGCCGCTTTACGGGCGCGGACGTGCCGGCCGAGGAGCGGAGCGCCGGGATCGGCGAGGTGGTGGCCGCCCTGGCCGGCGTGGATCCGCGCTCGTACGTGCTGCTGCTGGGGCACACGGGCGCCCTGCGCGACGTGCCCGACGGCGTCAACGCCGCGTACCGGGTCCGCTGCGGCGACGAGGCGGACGTGCCGGGGCGGCTGCGCACCGCCGCGTTCAGCGGCTTCGGGATGGCCTGCGTGGACGAGCGCCTGCGCACCCCCGCCGTCCGGGAGCTGGCCGCCGGGCTGGGCCTGCGCCTGGTCTTCGCCTCGGACGGCGGGATCCGTACGTAGGCCGCTTCCAGTGTCGTCCGCCCGCCGATCGCCCGCCGGACCCGTTAGGATCCGGCGGGCGCTCGTGCGATGGGGCCGGGCGGGACTCGAAACCCTCCTCGACCGGCCCCGTGCGCTTCCGCGGATCGAGGGCGGTTCCGGCGCGGAGGCTGGCCCGGCCGGCGGGGGCGACGTACTATTGCGGCCGGGGCGATTCAGAGCCGCCACGCCCCGCGCCCGACGACCGGGGCGGCACCATCGAAGAGGACCGCATGAGCAGCCACGACCCCGGCGCCCCGGATGCGCCGGACGCCGACGACGAGACCACCCGCCGCGCGCTGGAGATCCACCGCCGGCTGATGCGCGAGCACAACCTCGAGTTCTACCACATTCCCGAGAAGCCCGCGTCGCCGCCCGCCCCCGCTCCGCCGCCCGCGGAGCCGCGCAGCGACGAGCCGGACGCGGGCTGAACGGATCCGCCTCCGCGCACGAGCCCGGGGGCGCCGCAATCGACATCGAACGCAACGCGGGAGCCGACCCATGCCGCAGGCCCACGACCTTCCCCCGGGCGCCCACGCCGGCGACGCGCAGCCGCTGCCCGAGGGCGGCGACGGCATCACCGTGGTGCGCGGAAGCGGCCTCTGCCGCGGGTGGAACAACATCCGCTACAAGGCCGGCATGTCCGCCGCGAACGTGGGATCGAAGGAGCTGTCGATGAACGTGGCCACCATCCCTCCGGGCGGCGTGGCGTTCGCGCACGTGCACGTGGACTTCGAGGTGATGCTCTACATCCTGCAGGGACGCGTGCGCCACGAGTACGGCGACGGGCTGCGGCAGACGGTGGAGAACCAGGCGGGCGACTTCATCTTCATCGAGCCCGGCGTGCCGCACGAGGTGTTCAACGCCAGCGACACCGAGCCCGTGGTGGCCGTCGTCGCCCGCTCGGACGCGGGCGAGTGGGAGAACATCGTGGACTACGACCGCGCCACGGGCGGGCTGAAGCCGCGCTGACGACGTCCGGGGGATTCGACACGACCTCGGCGCGCGTCTCGAAATCCCCGGACCGGGAGCCCGATCCTTGCCGGAGCCATCCACCGCCGGCCTTCGCCCTCCTTCCTCGACCCCCAGCCCGGACCACGATGCTTCCCTTCCGCCGCGGCGTGCTCGTCCTCACCGCCCTCGGCTGCCTCGTCGCCGCGGAGACCCGCGCGCAGGCCGTGCCGGCGACGGCGGCCGCCACCGGGTCGCCGCGCGTGGACGGGCACGTGGGGCTGATGTTCGGCAACGGCTTCGCCTTCTGGCTGACGGCGCCCACGGGGTGGGTGCTGGATGCCGATGCGGGCCGCGCGAACGGCGTGTACGGCACCTTCTACCGCTTGGGCGAGAGCTGGCGCGAGGGCACAGCGGTGATGTACGCCAACTCCATGTCCAGGGCGGCCGACGGCATCCACAACGCGGACGAGGCCGCGGCGCACGAGGTGGCGGGGATGCGCGCCGAGGTGCCGCAGGCTCGCATGGAGGCGGCGCCCGCGCTGCCCACGGGAGCCGGAGGCACGGCCGTGGTGCGCCACTTCCGCGGGATGCCGGGCGGCAGCGTGGAGGCCGTGGCCTACGTGGACGCGCCCGAGGTGGTGGCGGTGATCGCCCTGACCGCGCGCAGCGAGGAGGCGTTCGCCGCGGCGCTGCCCGACTTCGCCCGCCTGGTGGCGTCGTACCGGCCGGCGGGCAACGTGGAAGAGAAGGTCGAGCGCGGAGCGAAGCCCTGAGCGTGGCGGCCCTCCCGTTCATCCCCGACCTCGTCGTCCGCTCGCGCCGCGTGGTGCTGCCCGAAGGCGAGCGCGCCGCCGCCGTCCACGTGGCGGACGGCCGCATCGTCGCGGTCGCCGGCTGGGAGGACGTGCCGGCGGGGTGCGCCGTGGAGGACGTCGGCGACCTGGCGCTGATGCCCGGCGCGGTGGACACGCACGTGCACGCCAACGAGCCGGGCCGCGAGGAGTGGGAGGGCTTCGCCACCGCCACCCGCGCCGCCGCGGCCGGGGGTGTGACGACCATCGTGGAGATGCCGCTCAACGCGGTGCCCGCCACGACGACGGCCGCCGCCTTCCGCGCGAAGGTGGCCGCGGCGCAGGGGAAGTGCGCGGTGGACGTGGGGTTGTGGGGCGGCGCGGTGCCGGGGAACGCCGGCGAGCTCGCGCCGATGCTGGACGCGGGCGTGCTGGGCTTCAAGTGCTTTCTCGTCCCCTCCGGCGTGGACGAGTTCGGCGCGCTGGGCGAGGCGGACCTGCGGGCCGCGATGCGCGAGATCGCCCGGCTGGGCTCCGTGCTCCTCGTCCACGCCGAGCTGCCGGGGCCCATCGACGCGGCGGCGGGGGCGATCGACGGCGCCGATCCCGCGCGGTACGAGACGTACCTGCGCTCGCGCCCCAACGCGGCGGAGGACGAGGCGGTGGCGCTGCTCGTTCGCCTGGTTCGCGAGACGGGGTGCCGCACGCACGTGGTCCATCTCGCGTCCGCCACCGCCGTGCCCCTGCTGCACGCCGCGCGGGCGGGCGGCCTGCCGATCACGGCCGAGACGTGCCCGCACTACCTGCGCTTCACGGCCGAGGACGTGCCGGACGGGGCCACGGAGTTCAAGTGCGCCCCGCCCATCCGAGACCGCGCCAACCGCGACCACCTGTGGGACGCGCTGGAGGACGGCACCGCGTGCATGGTCGCCTCCGACCACTCGCCCTGCCCGCCGGCGATGAAGCTGGCCGGCAGCGGAGACTTTCTGCGCGCCTGGGGCGGCATCGCGTCGCTGCAGGTGTGGGTGCCGGCGCTGTGGAGCGAGGCGCGGGCCCGCGGCCACACCCTGCGCCAGCTCGCGGAGTGGACCTCCACCGCCCCCGCGCGCCTGGCGGGGCTCGGGCGGCGGAAGGGCGCCATCGCCGTGGGGCTGGACGCCGACTTCGCCGCGTGGGACCCCGATGCCGCGTTCGTGGTCGATCCCCTGAAGCTGCTCCACCGCCATCCCGTGACGCCGTACGCGGGCGCCATCCTGCAGGGCGTGGTGCACGCCGCCTGGGTGCGCGGGCGGCGCGCCTTCACGGCGGGCGAGCCTGCGCCCGAGCCGCACGGACACATCCTGTACCGGAGACCCGAATGACCGATTTCACGGCCCTCACCGACCTGGCCGCCGAGCGGCTGGGCGGCGCCGTGCTGCTGGCGAACGACGAGTTCTTCGCGCCCAAGGAGGCGCTTCTGCGCGCCGCGCCGGCCGAGTGGCGCGAGGGGGAGTACACCGACCGGGGCAAGTGGATGGACGGTTGGGAGACGCGCCGCCGCCGCACGCCCGGCCACGACTGGTGCATCGTGCGCCTGGGCCTGCCGGGGGTGATCCGCGGGCTGTGCGTGGACACCGCGTTCTTCACCGGCAACTATCCCGACGCGTTCTCGATGGAGGCCGCCGCGCTGCCCGGCGTGCCCGACCCCGAGACGATCGCGGCGGACGACGCGCTGTGGACCGAGATCCGCTCCCGCGCGGACCTGGCCGGCGACGCGCGCAACCTCTTCCCGGTGGAGTCCGGCGAGCGGTGGACGCACCTGCGCTTCCACATCTACCCCGACGGCGGCGTGGCGCGGCTGCGGGTGCACGGCGAGCCGGCACCCGACTGGGCGGCCCTGCTGCGCCGCGGCGGCGACGTGGACCTGGGGGCGCTGGAGAACGGCGGGCGCGTGCTGGCGTCCAGCAACGCGCACTACGGCAACCCGCAGAACATGCTGCAGCCCGGCCGCTCCACGCACATGGGCGATGGCTGGGAGACCAGCCGCCGGCGCGGCCCCGGGCACGACTGGAGCATCGTCCGCCTCGCCCGCCCCGGCCGCCTGACGCGCGTGGAGCTGGATACCGACCACTTCAAGGGCAACGCGCCCGGAAGCTGCTCGCTGGAAGGCATCCACGCCCCCGATGCGGCGGTCGGGGAGCTGTCCGCAGGTGCGGTGGAGTGGATTCCGCTGGTGGCCGAGACGCGCCTGCAGCCGCACGCCCGGCACGCGTGGGAAGCCGAGGTCGCCGCGCACGGCGCGCTGACCCACGTGCGGATCCGCATCTTCCCGGACGGCGGCGTGGCGCGCCTGCGCCTGTTCGGGCGGCCGGAGGACGGCGCCGCGTGACCGGCCTGGAGCGGCTGAACGCGCTGCCCGCGGACGAGGCGGACGCGGAGATGCGGCGCTGCTGCGGAAGCCCCGAATGGGCGCGGCGGATGGCGGCGGCGCGGCCGTTCGTCTCGGAGGAAGAGCTTCTCGACGCGGCCGATGCGACGTGGGACGCGCTGCCGCCGGAGGAGTGGCTGGCCGCCTTCCGCGCGCACCCCCGCATCGGCGAGCGAAAGGCGGAGCGGCCGCAGGCGGGCACCGCGGCGTGGTCCGCGCAGGAGCAGGCTGGCGTGGGCGATGCGGATGCCGACACCCGCGCCGCGCTGGCCGAGGCGAACCGCGCCTACGAGGAGCGCTTCGGCTGGATCTTCCTGGTCTGCGCCACGGGCCGCACCGCGGGCGAGATGCTGGCGTCGGCCCGCGCGCGCCTGGACAACGAGCCCGACGACGAGCTTCGCGTGGCGGCCGACGAGCAGCGCCGCATCACCCGACTTCGGCTGGAGAAGCTGCTGACGCCATGAGCACACTATCCACGCACGTGCTGGACACCACCCGCGGCCTGCCCGCCGCGGACGTGCCCGTCACCCTGGAGCGCCTGGACGGCCCCGACGGCCCCACGCGCCTCTGCGACGCCGCCACCGACGCCGACGGCCGCGTCCGCGGCCTGCTGCCGGAGGGCGTCGCCCTGGAAGCCGGCCTGTACCGCCTCACCTTCGACACGTGGGCCTACTTCGCCGCGGCCGGCGGCGAGGCGTTCTACCCGGAGGTCTCCATCGTCTTCCAGGTCCGCGACACCTCCCGCCACCACCACGTGCCGCTCCTGCTCTCCCCATTCGGCTACTCGACGTATCGCGGGAGCTGAAGACTTGCGGAAACGGCTCGGTCCTCGCATATGAACGCATTAGAGAGCGGGTAATTCGGGACTTGGCGGGCCAGAGGGCTGCGACTTGCCATCTATCGGAATTGAATATATAATGAGTGCGGACGAGAAGCCGATCTTCTGGGTGGGCTCAGCAAAGCAGGATCTGATCGCGTTTCCAACGGCGGCGGTGCGTGCGGCGGGGCACAACTTGAGCCTGGTGCAGAACGGGCTGATGCCCGGCGACTTCAAGCCGATGGAAAACGTCGGGCCCGGAACGTACGAGATTCGCATCCGCACCGACGAGGGCGCCGGGCAGGTTCAGCACCGGGTGTTCTTCGTCGCGAAGTTCGCGGAAGGGGTGGACGTCCTGCTCGCTTTTCGCAAGCCGACGCAGCAGACCAGCCGGCACGACGTCGAGGTCGGGCGGCAGCGGTGCAGGGAACCCGTGGCGCACCGCCGCGAGCTCCGCAAGCAAAGAGCCGGAGGCGCGCATGGCCATTACGGACATCACCCCTCGCGGCGGTAACGTATTCGTCGACCTGGGGATCGAGGAAGAAGAAGCCGCTAACCTGAAGGTGCGGTCCACGCTGATGATAGAGATCCGCAAGGTCATCGAACTGCGGGGCCTGCGGCAGACGGAGGCGGCGGAGGTGTTCGGGGTGTCCCAGCCCCGCATCAGCGACCTGGTGCGCGGCAAGATCGACCAGTTCACCATCGACTCGCTGGTGAACATGCTGCGGCACGCGGGTTTTCATGTTGAGGTAACGGTCGCCGCGCTCGCATAAACCTCGCGGTGGATCGGCGGTCTGGAGACGTCTCGATTTTCCTTCCGTAGCAATCATCGCTATCCTGACGATCCAGTCGACGGTTCGTCGTGCATCGCGCCGTCCGTCGACCGACATCGATTGCATCCACTGACAACCGAACGCGGGGAGTGAGCGTGTCCGTATTCCTGGCGCAGAACAGCTACGGCAAGTCGCGGGTGCGGCTGGTGAAGGTGGAGCGCGGCGAGGGACGCCACGACGTGTTCGACCTGACGGTGGACGTCGCGCTGGAGGGCGACTTCGAGACGGCGCACACCGAGGGCGACAACTCGCTTCTGTACGCCACGGACACCATGAAGAACAGCGTCTACGCGCTGGCGCGGCAGGGGCCGGTGGACCCGCCGGAGGCGTTCGCGCTGCGGCTGGCGCGGCACTTCCTGGAGCGCGTGCCCCACGCCGGCCGCGTGCACGTATCCATCGCCCAGCACCCGTGGGACCGCATCCAAGCGGACGGCGGCGCGCATCCCACCGCCTTCCGCCGCGCGGGCGAGGAGCGCCGCCTGGCGCGCGTCTCGGCCACCCGCGAGGCCGTGGGCGTGGAGGCGGGGGTGGAGGAGATGACGGTGCTGAAGACGGCGCAGTCGGGCTTCGAGGGGTTCATGCGCGACGACCTGACCACGCTGCGCGAGACGGCCGACCGCCTGTTCGCCACCGCCGTGCGCGCCACCTGGCGCTTCAACCGCGACGACGTGGACTGGAACGCGTCGTGGACCGCGTCCCGGCAGGCGCTGTTGGCGACCTTCGCCACACACGACTCGCTCTCCGTGCAGCACACGCTGTTCGCGATGGGCCAGGCCGTGCTGGAGGCGCGGGCGGAGGTGGACGAGGTGTCCCTTTCGCTGCCGAACAAGCACCACCTGCTGGTGGACCTTGCTCCGTTCGGCCTCGACAACCCGAACGAGGTCTTCATCTCCACCACGGAGCCCTTCGGCCTGATCGAGGCGACGGTGGTGCGGGAGGCGGACCTGTACTGAGGTTGCTGATTGGACTTGAGTAGGGGATTCGGTCCAATCGGCTGGGACATTTCCGAAGAGTTGCCGCTGTGCGAGCGCGGCGGAGATTTGCGCTACTAGCCATCCGTGATCGGCATTCCCCAAACGCGAATCTCACCGAGAGCGGTGTCCGACCATCGTGTGCCTGGATAGGCCGACCGGATGGTCAATCGGAGGGACTGCGTCCGTAGTGGAGTCAGAGTGAACGTTTGGATGCCACGTCGGTCCAGAAGGTCGATCATCTGACTGCTTCCGTCAGAGAACGTCAGGAGTGCCTGGCGAACCCGACCGTTCTCGGAGAACCGCACCCCGCGGTTGTACCCGTTTGCGATGTCGATTCTGGAGATGCGCGTGTTCGTTGGGAACTCTACGTCGATCCATTCACCAATTCCGTCGCCCGCTGCCCCTTCAACCCAGACGGTCGATTCATCGGCATCAAGCACCTTCGACGCTTCGTAGCTCGCGACGGTGCTCGTCGGAAGCACGGAGGAGGCTGAGGCGGCAAGGGCCGTGAGTTGACGCTCCGGCTCAGGGACGGGATCGGCGGGCGGGATGGAGCGAGACGGCGCCGAGCGTAAGCCCGACTCAACCTCTGCAGGCGGCTGGGCAGTCTGCTCACGAACGACATTGCCTTTCGGTAGAAAGGCAGTCTCGGCAGTACGCTGAGGATGAAGTCCGAGAAGCGCACGAATCTCTTCCACGGTCATCACAGTCGCCGTGCAGCCTACGATCGCGACTGCGAGCGAGCACAAGCCGATCTTGTCGGACCGGGATAGAGAAGGCATCGAGTTCTTCCACTTCAGCACCCGCCTCCAACGAGGCATATTTTGGCTTCTCGTGGAAGATGCAGCCTCCGGGACGGAAACCCAAGCATGACGGGCCGCCGCGTCCATTCCCACGACGCCGAAGGGCGGCCGGGCAACCGCCCGGCCGCCCTTCGTTGCTCATCCCGCCGCGTGGACAACCGCGGGAGGAATCTACTTGCCGCTCGCGGCTCCGCTCACCACGGAGAGGGTGTAGGAGCCCGCCGCCCCGGCCATCAGCGAGTTGGCGCGGATCGCGTAGTCGCCGTTGGCGGGCAGCGTCACCGAGATCTGCGAGTCGTTGCCGCCGCCCGAGTCGTCGTCGGACTGCGTGCTGCTGAAGGTTCCGCCGTTCAGCGTCCCGAAGTTCAGGTAGCTGTCGAAGTCGGTGGACTTCATGGTGATGGTCAGGTGCTCGCCGGCGCGGCCGTGGTAGACGTACTGGTCGATGTAGGAGCCGTCGTCCAGCTTGGCGTCGCTGCTGTCCAGGGTGCCGTTCACCGTCTGGTCGGCGCGGATGTCCTGGCTGGACACCGGGCGCGGGGGCGTGCCCTGCTCCACCGCCAGCGTGTAGGCGCCCGAGGCGCGGGACAGCGTGTTGGCCTTCACCACGTAGTCGCCGTCGCTGGGCAGCGTGTAGGTGATGCGCGCGTCGTTGCCGCTGCCGGCGCCGTCGTCGTCCGTCTTGATGGACGACCAGGTGCCGCCGTTCATGGTGCCCAGGTGCAGGTACGAGTCCACGTCCTTGGACGACATGGTGATCTGCACCGTCTGCCCGGCGCGGCCGTGGAAGGTGTACTGGTCGTAGAAGGTGCCGTCGTCCTCCTGCGGCGAGCGCTCGCTCAGCGAGCCGGAGACCGTCTGGCCCACGCTGATGGTGCGGTTCACGAGGGGGCCGGGGGCCACGCCGCGCTCCAGCATGAGCGTGTAGGCTCCCGTGGTGTCGCTCACCGAGTTGGCGCGGATCACGTAGTCGCCGTCCGTGGGCGCCACGAAGTCGATGCGGGCGTCCGTGCCGCCGGCGCCGTCGTCGTTGAAGCGCTGCGTGCGGTAGGTGCCGCCCTCCATCCGCCCCATCGAAAGGAACGCGTCGAACGCGGACGACTTCATGGTCACGCGGATGGGCTCGCCGCGGGTGGCGTGGTAAACGTACGCCTTGTAGTGCGACTTGTCCGTGTCCGAGACGCGCGGGTCCGAGGCGGTGAGCTCGCCCGAGACCGTCTGGCCCAGGCGGATGGGGATCTGCGCGCGGGCGGGGACGGCGGCGAGGCAGAGGGCGGCCGCGAAGGCGAGGCCGGCGGTGCGGTGGGTCGAGGTCATGGTCGGCACCTGTGTTGGCGTGGTGTGGTGGTGGTTGGATGATGCGGGGGCTTGCGGCCCCCGGGGTGCTGCGTGCGTCAGCGCGCCTGCCGCACGAAGAGCTGGATGCCGAAGGCACAGGTGGCGGACCTGCACTCGGCCATGTACGCCCGCACCTGGTAGGCGCCCGTGCGGCGCGGCGTCACCAGCACGTAGGGCGCGTCGTCGGGCTCCACGTCGGCGTTGGCCTCCACGCCGTCGGGGTCGAACAGGCGCAGGTCCAGGTCGTGGCAGTCGGCGTCGCACAGCCCGATCACCGCGTACGTGCGCCCGGCGGTAAGGTTCACCGAGAAGCGCGCGCTGCCGTCGGCGCCCAGCGCGCCGGTGAGCGACGCACCCACGGGGCTCATGCCCCGGCTCCACGCGGCGTCCGGCTTCTCCTTCAGGCGCCGGGCGACTCCCTCGGCGCCCTTCTGCTGCGCGGCCAGCGGGTGCGCCGCGCACGCCAGGGCCAGCAGCAACGCGCCGGGCCAGAGGTGGCGCATGGTCCCTCCCGTTCGCGGTGAGTGGGGATCGGTACGCCGCCGCCTTCGCCGCGCCCCGCGGGCAGGCCCTCCGCCCGGCGGCCGGGGCGGTGCGTCCCGATGCCTCCGGGACCGCCACCGCTGCCCTGCTGCTGCGACAAGGATGGGGCGCGGGCGTTAGGGTCGCGTTAGGGCGAGGCGTTTCCTCATCGTTATCTTGTGGAAGCCGCTGCCGCGTCGTACTTTCCACGTCCCGCCGCCCGCGTCCGCCCTTTCTCGGCTCGTCTCCATGATCCATCTGCGGGTGCTCGGCAGCACCGGCCTGGCCGGCTCGGACGGCCCGGATCCCCGCGCGCTGCTGGCCCAGCCCAAGCGATTCGCCCTGCTCGCGTACCTGGCGCTGGCCCGTCCCCGCGGGGCGCAGCGCCGCGACGTGCTGCTGCTGCGCTTCTGGCCCGAGTCGGACGCGGAGCATGGGCGGGGGGCGCTGCGGCTGGCGCTTCACTTCCTGCGCAGGGCGCTGGGCGAGGGGGTGCTGGTGGGGCGCGGCGACGAGGGCGTGGGCTTCGCGCCCGGCACGCTGTGGTGCGACGCCCTGGAGTTCGAGCGCGCGCTGGACGAGGGGCGCCCCGCGGATGCGCTGGAGCTGTACCGCGGCGAGCTGCTGGCCGGCTTCCACCTGGCCGGCGCGCCCGAGTGGGAGCGCTGGGTGGAGGCCGAGCGCGCCCGCCTGTGCGAGCGCGCCGCCGCCGCCGTGCGCGCCCTGGTGGACGCCGCAGACGCCGCGGACGACCTGGACGCCGGCGTCCGCTGGGCCCGCCGCGGGCTGGAGATCGCCCCCGACGACGAGGCCATGCTGCAGCGCCTGCTGGTGCTGCTGGACGCCGCCGGCGACCAGGCCGGCGCCCTGCGGGCCTACGAAGCATTCGTCCGGCGCCGCGAGGGGGACGACGATGCCCCGCTCCCCGCCACGCAGTCCATCGCCCGCGCCGTCCGTCAGCGCATGCCCGCGGCGCGCCGGCCGGGCTCCGCGCTTCCATCCGACACCTCCCCGGCCGTCGCTCCGTCGATGGAGCACGCGCCTGCCGCGGCCAATCTTCCATCCGCCGAGCGCTCCCGGTCGCAGCCGTCCACTACGTTAATCGTGGAGGATGCGCGGAGCCACAAGTTTGTTTCGTCGGCCGTCGCTTGGGTGGATGGATCGCCGATGGACGGTGAGGCGCGGACCTCGGCGGATGCGATGCCGGAGCCGGCCCACGCCCGGCGTTCTCCGTTGAGGTCGGGGCGTCGGAGCCGGATCGCCTGGGTCGTGGCGGCGGTGCTGGTCGTCGCTCTGGGGACGGGCGCCTTCCTGATGCGGCGGGTGCGCGCGGCGGATGCGGCGCTCTCGGAGGACCGGGTGGCCGTGATGCCCTTCCGGGTACGCGGGGCGCCACAGTCGGCGTACCTGGGCGAAGGGCTGGTGGACCTGCTGTCCACGCGGCTGAACGGCGCGGGGGCGCTGCACACGGTCGATCCCGTGGCGCTGCTGGGCTACGCGTCGCGCCAGAAGCTGCAGGCGGGCGACCTGGACGACGGCCGGACGGCGGCCATCCACTTCCAGGCGGGCAGCTTCGTGGTGGGCGACGTGGTGGAGGCGGGCGGCCGCGTGCAGGTGACGGCCTCCCTGTACGGCGTGGACGGCCGCCGCCGCGCATCCGCCGAGGCGACGGCGGACGAGCGGCAGCTCTTCGAGGTGGTGGACCGCCTGGCCATCGGGCTGCTGGCCGGCGAGCCCTCGGCGCCCGACCAGCGCCTGCCGCAGACGGCGGCGCTCACCACGCGCTCGCTGCCGGCGCTGCGCTCGTACCTGACGGGCGAGCGCTGGCTGCGCGCGGGCAAGTTCGCGCTGGCGGCCGAGGCGTACACCGAGGCCGCGGAGGCGGACAGCACCTTCGCGCTGGCCCTGTATCGGCTGAGCACGGCGCTGGACTGGGTGGGGCAGGGGTACGGCTCGCGCAGCCCGGCGGACGTGGTGCGCCAGGCGGTGCGCTTCCGCGGGCGGCTGGACTGGCACGACCGCACGCTGCTGGAGGCGCGCGACGCGTACTGGAATGGATCGGCCGAGCAGGCGGAGCAGGCGTACCGCGCCATCCTGGCGCAGTATCCCGCGGACGTGGAGGCGTGGCACGAGCTGGGCGAGGTGCTCTTCCACCGCGGGGTGTGGATGGGTGTTCCGCTCACCCAGGCGCGCTTCGCCTTCGCGCGCGTGCTGGCGCTGTCGCCCGACAACGAGAGCGCGCGCATCCACCTGGCACGCATCGCGGCGGTGGAGGGGAAAGGGGTGGAGCGCGACTCGCTGGCGGCCGGCCTCGCTCGCCTGCACCCCAGCCACGCCCGCGCGCTGGAGATGGAGGCGCTGCAGGCCTTCGGCGGCGGGAGCGCGGCGTCGCGCGAGGCCGTGCTGGAGCGCTTCCGCGGCCTGTCGTACGACGCGTTCTGGGTGAACGCCTGGCGCGTGGCCGGCTACACGGGCGACCCCGTGGCGGGCGAGCGCCTGGCTCGCGTGCTGGCCGAGCCGCCGCGCCCGGCCCGCGCGCAGGCGCTGGCCCACACCCTGGCCGCGCACATGCTGGCCGCGCAGGGCCGCTGGCGCGCGGCGGACTCCGCCCTGGCGGACGCGGCCGCGCTGGAGCCGGCGTACGCGGCGCAGGTGCGCGCCAGC
>JAQBQD010000221.1 GCA_028287185.1 Gemmatimonadota bacterium
GGGCGGAGAGCACCCGCAGCGGCACCATGGGCGGGCGCGCGGCGGAGTCCGCCGGCGGCATCCGGTTGGCCGCGAGCAGGCCGCGCACCTCCACAGCCTGGCCGTCCACCCACCGCGCGCGGCAGTCCGCCGCCGCGTCATGCCGCGCCTGCGCGCCCAGCGCCCCGCCGGCGAGCGAGAGAGCGACGAGGAGGGCGCGGCGGACGGCCGGTGCAGGGACGCGCTCGCCCACCACGCGTGGCCAGGCGACCAGGCCCGCGAGCACGGCGAAGGCGGCGCCGGCGAGCGCCAGGGGCGAGCCGCCCAGCCGCAGCCCGGGCAGCATGCCGGCCAGCACCGTCAGCAGCGCGCGCACGACGGGAAGCGTCAGGAAGCTCACGCGAAGCGGTGGCCCACGGGTTGCAAGCGCATGCGATGCAGTCGGTTACCTGGCAAACGAGGAGGGCGGCGTGAGCATTCGGGCGCAGTGGATGGTCGGCTGTGCGTTCGGCCTGGCGATGTTGTCGGCCGGGTGCGACAACGGCGTGACCAACGCGTTCACCAACCAGCGGGGAACCACGGGCGGCGGCGGCGCGTCCGGCGACTCGGCCAGCAGCGTCGTGCAGGGACAGGTCGCCTCGGCCACGGGCGGGCTGGGCGGGGTCGGCGTGCTGCTGGTGGGGCGCGACTCCACGCAGACGGACGGCACCGGCAACTATCGCTTCGCCACGCTGCCGGCGGGCACGTACACGGTGGCCGTGCGCGTGCCGTTCGGCTACACGCTGGGCGCGGGGCAGAACAGCACGCAGACGGTCAGCGTCTCCGCCGGCGGCACCGCGTCGGCCAACTGGGTGCTCACGCAGCAGGGCACCACGCCGTAGCGCGACGACACGGTACGTCACGGAAGGAGCCGTCGCAAGCCGGCGGAGATCGGCGGCGGATGCGGCTGGCGGGAGAGGTTCGGGGCGTGGCAGGCTGGGGAATCGGTGGATGAAACAGGGCCGCCCGGCCGCGAAGCGTTCGCGGCCGGGCGGCCTTGGGGTCGTTTGGATCGACGGTCAGTACTCGTAGCGCGGCTTCCAGAGGGCGGCGTCGATGGCGGACCAGATGTGGATGATCCAGCCCAGCGTGCCGAACGAGACGGCCCAGATGACGATGCCCACGACGAGCATGAAGATCGCGCGCCCCAGGCGGCCCTGGATGAGCTGCCCCAGGCCGGGCACGAAGAAGCTGGCAAGCGCCGCGATCACGTTTGCGGTGGAGCCCGGACCGGCCATAGGAGCACCTTTCGAGAGGGGTTGATCGACGTTTCTGGATCGACTACGGGCACCCCGCCGGAAAAGTGTCAGCCGATCGGCCGGACCCGCATCGACCGGTCCGTATCGGCAGAGAACGAATCCGGAAACCGCGTGTCCTGGCCACCTGCGACGCCACGGTGAGCCCGATCCACCGAGCGCGCGACGAGTCCTCGGATGAGAAGCGGCCGCCGGTCTGGAGAGACCGGCGGCCGCTTCTGCGTCGGACTCGACCGAGGCTCAGGCGGGCTGCGGCACCCGCGCGTCCAGCATCTCGCCGGCGAAGGTGGCGCCGGAGGTGGTGAGCAGGCGCACCTCGGCGAAGGTGCCGATCAGCGAGGCGGGACCTTCGAACGTCACCACCTTGTTGCGCTCGGTGCGACCCTGCAGGCCCCCGCGGCGGCCCTCCTTCTCCACCAGCACCTCCTCCACGCGCCCCAGCTCGGACGCGCCGATCTCGAGCTGGATGGAGCGGTGCAGCGCGATCAGCTTCTCCAGCCTGCCCTGGCCGACGGCCTCGGGCACGAACTGGTCCTGCGGCATGCGGGTGGCGGGCGTGCCCTCCCGGGGCGAGTAGCGGTACATGAACGCGTCGTCGTAGCGCACGGCGCGCATCAGGTCCATCGTGGCCCCGTACTCCTCGTCCGTCTCGCCCGGGAAGGCCACGATGACGTCGGTGGAGAGCGCGATGCCGGGGATGGCCTCGCGCACCCACTCGATCTTCTCCATGTACTCCTCCACCGTGTACCGCCGCAGCATGCGCTTGAGCGTACGGTTGTGGCCGGACTGGACGGGCAGGTGAAGCTGGTTGCACACCGCCGGCTCCTGCGCCATCGCGTCCACCAGCGCGCGGGTGAAGTCGTTGGGGTGCGGCGAGGTGAAGCGCACGCGGCGGATGCCGTCCACCCGGGCCACGGCGCGCAGCAGCCGCGGAAAGTCCCAGTCGCCGTGCACGTACGAGTTCACCGTCTGCCCCAGCAGCGTCACCTCGGGCACGCCCTCGTCCGCCAGGCGCCGCACCTCGTCCAAGATCTGCCCCGGCTCGCGGTTCTTCTCGTCGCCGCGCACGTACGGCACGATGCAGTACGTGCAGCGGTAGTTGCAGCCGCGCTGGATGGGCACCCACGCCGACACCGCCGAGGTGCGCCGCGCCTCGATCCCTTCGTAGTTCTCGTGCGGATCGAACCCCAGCACCGTGAGCCCGCCCTTCACCGGCTGCGCCCCGCCGCCGCTGAACCCCATGACGGGCAGCGAGATGCGCGGCGCCGGAATCGACGGGGGCGCGGGGGCCGCGACGGACTCGGCCGACTTGCCGGCGAAGGTGGAGCCGGAGGCGTCGAGGGAGTCGGCCGATTCGTTCGATTCGACGATCGCCGCGGCCGGCCGGAGCGCGGCGAGCTTCTCGGGGAGCTGGCGGTAGGCGTCGGGGCCCATCACCAGGTCCACCTGGCCGGCGTTGCGGAACAGGCGGTCGCCCAATCGCTGCGCCATGCACCCGGTGACGCCGATGACGAGGTCGGGGTTGGCGTCGCGAAGCTGCTGAAGCTGGCCCACGCGGCCGATCACGCGCTGCTCCGCGTGGTCGCGGATGGCGCAGGTGTTGACCAGGATGACGTCGGCGGTCTCGGGCGCGTCGGTGGCGACGTAGCCCTGCTCCGCCAGGATGCCGTGCATCAGCTCGGTGTCGCTGATGTTCATCTGGCACCCGTACGTCTCGATGTAGGCTTTCTTCGGCTGCATGGCTCAGGATCGCGCGAACTCGTGAGAGGGCAAGCCGTTCCGTACCCCGGTGGGGCTCGGCGGTTCGCGGCGTTTGCAGCGGGAGATACGGCCCGGCATCAGGTGGGGGGGCCAATCCATGGGAGGTCGTCGCGGATTTCGCCATGACGACCTCGCGGGACGGAGGTCGGATGCGCTCAGGCGCGCGCCCACTCGCCGTACAGGGGGAAGCGCGCGCACAGCTCGCGCACCTCGGCGCGGATGCGGGCCAGGATGGTTTCGTCGGCGGCGTTTTCGACGGCGCGCTCGATGAGGCCGGCGATGGCGCGCATCTCGTCCTCGCCCAGCCCGCGCGTGGTGAGCGCCGGCGTGCCGATGCGGACGCCCGAGGTCACGAAGGGGGATGCGGTCTCGCCCGGCACCGTGTTCTTGTTGACGGTGATGCCCGCCTTCTCCAGCGCCTTCTCGGCCTCCTTGCCGGTGATTCCCTTGCTGCGGAGGTCCACCAGCACCAGGTGGTTGTCCGTGCCGCCGGAAACCAGGGTGAAGCCGTGCTCCGTGAGCGCCCCGGCCAGCGCGCGGGCGTTGGCCACCACGCGGCCGCTGTACTCCTTGAACGACGGCTGCTGCGCCTCGGCGAACGCCACCGCCTTGGCCGCGATCACGTGCATGAGCGGGCCGCCCTGGATGCCCGGGAAGATCTGCTTGTCCACGGCCTTGGCGTGCTCCTCGCGCGCCAGGATCAGCCCGCCGCGGGGCCCGCGCAGGGTCTTGTGCGTGGTGGAGGTGACGATGTCCGAGAAGGGCACGGGGTTGGGATGGTGCCCCGTCGCCACCAGCCCCGCGATGTGCGCCATGTCCACCACCAGGCGCGCGCCGCAGTCCTTCGCGATCTCGCCCATCGCCTCGAAGTCGATGATGCGCGGATAGGCGCTGGCGCCGGCCACGATCGCCTTGGGCTTCACCTGCATGGCCTGGTCGCGCAGCTTGCCGTAGTCGATCAGGTGGCTGACGGGATCCACGCCGTAGGCCACCACGTTGAACTGACGGCCGCTGAAGTTGACGGGCGAGCCGTGGGTGAGGTGCCCGCCCTCGGACAGGTTCATTCCCATGATGGTGTCGCCGTGCTGCAGCAGCGCGTAGTACGCGGCCATGTTGGCCTGCGACCCGCTGTGCGGCTGCACGTTGGCGTGGTCCGCGCCGAACAGCTCCAGCACGCGCTGCTGCGCCAGCCGCTCCACCTCGTCCACCACCTCGCAGCCGCCGTAGTAGCGCTTGCCCGGATAGCCCTCGGCGTACTTGTTGGTGAGCACCGAGCCGGCCGCCTCCAGCACCGGGCGCGACACGAAGTTCTCGCTGGCGATCATCTCGAGCTGGCTTTCCTGCCGCTCGGCCTCGTCCACGAGAAGGCGGTGGATGGCGGGGTCGGTCTGTCTCAGGGCGTCCATGCGTCGGCTGCGTCCGCTTCGGGTGTCGTGCGCCTGCGCGCGGGGAGCCCCATTCTAGCCCGCGGCGCGGCGGGTGTCGAGTGCCGGCACCTTCGCCTCTCGCATCGGATCGGCGCGCGTTCAGCGGATACCGCCGATCCGACACGCCAGCGATCCGCCGAGGGTCGTCACCCGATGGTCCGTGCCCTGTCGCCCGCCGCGATCGTCGTTGAGCCCCAGCCTGCCTCCTCGCCGGGATCGTCCGCCCCGTCCTCTTCCCCGTCGTCCCCGTCACCCACCTCCGGACACACGTCGTCGCGCAGGCGCAGCACGGTGGCGCGGTAGACGTGCATCGCCTGCTCGTTCTCGCCGGCGCGGATCAGGTCCACGCACCGGCGCACGGTGACGTAGAAGCCGTCCCACACCGCCGCCGCATCCGTCCGCGCCTGGACGGCGGCGACCACGCGCGGGGCGATGCGATAGTACAGGCCGATCATCCGCGGGCCGTCCTCGCGCGCGGCCATCCACCCGTCGCGGAAGGCGCGCAGCACGGTCAGCTCCTCGCAGTCGTCGGGCAGCCCGCGCGCCTGGCAGCAGGCGGTGGTGATGAAGCACGCGGAGAACCGCGCGAACTGCTGGCTGGGCGTGGGCGGTGGGTACGACGAGAAGATGGAGACGCCCCAGGTACGGCTGATGCGCGCGGCATCGGCCAGGGCGCGCAGCTGCCGGAACGTGCGCGTGTTCTGCGGGACCCCGACCTTGTGGGCGTAGTAGTACAGCTCCGACATCACGGTGTCGAACTCCTGGTCGGCCTGCCTGGCCCGGCCCACCCGGTCCAGCATGTGCTCGGTGACGGGGTCGCCCAGCCGTCCGCGCTCCTCCTCGATGATCGCCGCCAGGCTCCTTCCCAACTCGTCCAGCCGGTCCATCTGGGCGAACTGGAACTGCTCCGGTCCGCCGATCAGGTTCCATCCCCCCATGTCTTTCGGGTTCTGCTGGTTGGCCTGGGCGTTCACGGCATACTTCTCGTCGGCGCTGGTGTGCATCAGCTCGTGCAGCAGGATTGACTGCCGCTTCACCGGGTCCGTCCACACCTCGGGGTCCACCACCACCTCGTGCTGCCGGTTGGGGAAGGCGCCCGTGTTCAGCGCGTGGCTGGTCTGCTGCGACTTGCCGTGCTTGACCGTGGTGCGCGACGCCATGTCGAGCACCTCCTTCAGGATCGACTTCAGCAGCGGATCGGGGGTGGTGGCGAGGTCGGCCCGAAGCGCGTTCAGGTCGTCCTGGATGGTGCGCTGGATCAGCATGCGCCCCACCGCGCGGTTGCCGATCGTTCGCTGAAGCCGCAGCACGTCCGCCGCCTGCACCGAGCGCGGCACCCCCAGCGACCGGCGCAGCAGGCCGGCCGCGTCCTCCTCGCGCTCCGCCTGCACGACCCGCGGCGCGGACGTGCGCCCGCGAACGCGGGGCGGTCGAGCGTGTCGTCGCATCTCCATCCTCCCTCCCTTCCCCCCGTCCGACGTCGCGGCGCCGCGGCGGTCACCCGGCGCCTGCTTCGCAATGTGGCTCGCGCCGGGCCTCCCCACACAACCCGTTCGCGACACGCGGACGGGGGCGCTGCCATTCGTGGCCGCGCCCCCGTCTTCGCATCGTACCGTTCCGTTCCCGATGGCCGTCCACCCGCCCGCGGACGTCACTTCGCGCGACCGATGGATGTCCGTCCTCGGACGTCGATCGATGGCGCCGCGCCCGATCGCTCGCCCAGGCCCGCACCGGATGCGTCCGTCAGATCCAGCGCCGGACGCGGGCGCGGTAGGCGTCGAACTCGGCGCCGAACAGGCGTGCCAGGTACCGCTCCTCGCGGGCGATCACGCCGTAGTGCATCGCCACGAGCACCACGGGCAGCAGCGCTAGCGGCCAGCCCGCGTGCAGGCACAGCGCCGCGCCCGCGTACGCCAGCGTGAAGCCCACGTACATCGGGTTCCGCGTGAAGCGATACGGCCCGCTCACCACCAGCGCCGTCGTCGGCTTCCACGGCTCGGGCCGCGTGCCGGCGCGCTTGAACGCCAGGACGGCGGGCGCGAGCAGCAGGGCGCCCACGACGAGCACCGCGCCCACGACGGTGCCGGTGATGCCCGGCAGCACGGGGATGGGATGGAAGTGCTGCACGACCATACCGGCGGCGAACCCGGCGACGTAGATCAGCGGCGGCGGCGCGACGACGCCTGCGACGTCCAGCTTGTCGGCAGTCATGGGGAGTTCCCTGGGAGGATCATCGATAAAAGCCGCATGAGATGGCCGGGAGGTCGACCGTCATGCGGAGCGGAAGATCGATCTCCCCCGCCACGGCAGGCCCGGCTCGTCACCGGGTCCGGACGTCGTAGCGATACGGCGTGAGCTCGCGCAGCCGCAGCATGCCCACCGCCCGGTCGCGGCCGTCGATCCGCAACGTCGCGCGGACCGGGACCTGGAGCGCCACGCCGCACACGCGGAAGCGCCCGGCCGCGTCGGTGAGCGTTCCCGCCGCCGCGCTCTCGACGTTGATGCGGGTGCCGTGCTGGGTATCCATGTTGAAGCGCTCGTCCCACGCGAACCGCACCTCCACGCCCTCGACGGACACGCCGGCGGGGCGGACGACGCTGCCGACGACCACGCCGGAGTCCGCCGCCGCCCGCTCCCCGCACAGGCTCTGGCGCACGGCACGCATGGAGGGGATGGCGAGCTGCACGGTGGCCAGCGCGCCCTCCGCGAGCTCGGCCAGCACGGGATCGGGCACGTAGCCCAGCGAGTCCAGCCGCGGATGCGAGAACGAGACGCGGTACCGCCCGTCCATCCCGTGCTCCAGCGAGAACACGCCCGCCGCGTCCGTCACCGCCGTGTCCTCCGTCCCCATCAGGAAGACCCTGGCCCCGGCGAGCGGCCCGCCCGCCGTGCTGTCCCACACCGTGCCGCGCAGGAGGATCGCGCGAGCTTCCGCCGGTACGTGCGCGCCGGGCCACGCATCACCACGGCCGGCGAACAGGGACGCTCCGAGCAGCAGGCCGGCGAGCGCGAGGTATGCGGCGTTGGGCATCGGGGGGTGGATGGGGGGCGATTGCATGGACGGCATCGGGCGGAAGCCCGGGACTGCCGAAGAAACCAAGCCCGCCTTCACGGGCTCCTGCGCGGCGCCGTCGTCCGTCCGGACGGCAAGGTCGTGGCCGCCGGGAAAGCGTCGGCCGACGGACGGTCCATCCCCTGGAAACGATGCTCGGCCGGCGCGATCCGCGGATGCGCCGGCCGAGCATCGTCCGAACCACCCCCATGAAAGCCCGGGGCGGACGGACCGAGGGCTGCCGGCTCAGAGCTGCGTCAGCCCCTCGTACGTCTCGGGCCGCCGGTCGCGGAAGAACTGCCAGGTGTTGCGCACCTCGCGGATCTGGTCCAGGTCGAACTCGGCCGTCACCAGCTCGGTCCTGTCGCGCGAGCCGGTGGCGAGGAACTGGCCGCGAGGGTCGCAGAAGTAGCTCTGGCCGTAGAACTCGCCGATGTTCCAGGGGCCTTCCACGCCCACGCGGTTGATGGCGCCCACGAAGTAGGCGTTGGCCACGGCGTGCGCCGGCTGCTCCAGCTTCCACAGGTACTCGGACAACCCGGCAACGGTGGCGGAGGGGTTGAACACGATCTCCGCGCCGTTCAGGCCGAGCGCCCGCGCGCCCTCGGGAAAGTGGCGGTCGTAGCAGATGTAGACGCCCACCTTGCCCACGGCGGTGTCGAACACCGGGTACCCCATGTTGCCGGGGCGGAAGTAGAACTTCTCCCAGAATCCGGGGCCGCAGTGGGGGATGTGGTTCTTCCGGTACTTGCCCAGGTAGGTGCCGTCCGCGTCGATCACGGCGGCCGTGTTGTAGTAGACGCCCGTGGTCTCCTCCTCGTAGATGGGCACCACGATCACCATCTTGTGGCGCTTCGCCACCTGCTGCATGAGCTTCACCGTGGGCCCGTCCGGGATGCGCTCGGTGGACTCGTACCAGCGCGTGGTCTGCTCGGCGCAGAAATACGGGCCGGTGAAGATCTCCTGCATGCACAGCACCTGCACACCCTGCGAGGCGGCCTCGTCGATCAGCTTGAGGTGCTTCTCGATGTTGGCTTCGCGGATGGTGTCCAGGGACTCGTCCGTGGAGCAGGCGTGCGTGGCCTGGATGAGGCCGGCTTTGACGATTCGGGGCATCGGTTGCGTCGTCTCCCGCGGGTGTCGGTGGAGGGGGCGTTCGGTCGATTTGCGTCGGGTCAGGCTGGCGCGGAACGGGCGCGGTCGGCCGCTTCCCTGTCCAGCCCGCCGCGGCCCGCCATCAGCGCCAGGTACAGGCCGAAGCTGAGGATGAAGGTGACGAACCAGGCGTACGTGTAGAGCGTGTCGAAGATGCCGGGGTTCGCCACCTGGCCGCCCGGCGTGGTCGCGGCGCGAATGAAGCCGGGGACGACGGGCAGCACGGCGATGACCAGCGCGGCGATGGCCCGCGGGTTCCAGCCGCCGCTGTAGGCATAGCGGCCGTCCTCGCGGAACAGGTCGGCCAGGTCCAGCTTCTGGCGCCGCAGCACCCAGTAGTCGGCGATCAGGATGCCGCCCAGCGCGCCCATCAGGCTGCTGTAGCCGATCAGCCAGTTGAAGATGTACGCCGCCGCGTCCGAGTACAGCTTCCACGGCATCATCAGGATGCCGATGACCGCGGTGATGAGGCCGCCCGTGACGAAGCTGATGCGGCGGGGGCTCAGGTTGCTGAAGTCGTTGGCGGGCGACACCACGTTGGCCGCCATGTTGGTGTGCAGCTGCGCCGCCAGCACCACCAGCGCGCCCACCACGATCACCACCGGCGACCCGATGCGCGCCACCACCTCGATGGGATCCCAGATCGCCTTGCCGTACATCACGATGGTCGCGCTGGTCACCGCCACGCCGATGAAGGCGAACGCCGTCATGGTCGTCGGCAGCCCCACCGCCTGCCCCACGGCCTGCGAGCGCTGGCTCCTGGCGTAGCGGGTGAAGTCGGGGATGTTGAGGCTGAGCGTGGCCCAGTATCCCACGTTGGCCGTGAGCGCGGCGGGGAAGAGCGCCCAGAAGTTCCCGTGCCCCTTCTGCAGCTGCTGCGACTGGGCCAGGATGTGCCCCAGCCCGCCGCCGTGGCGGACGGCCCACACCAGCAGCACCGTGGCGCCCGTCATCAGCACCGGCGCGGCCAGGCTGCCCAGCACCTTGATGCCCTCCACGCCGCGCAGGATGATGGCCACCTCCACCAGCCAGAACGCCCCGAAGGCGATGGCCCGGTTCCCCGGCACCTGCGCGAAGGCCGGCCACACCGCCGTCACCAGCGCCGTCAGCGCCAGCGCGCCGATCCACGTCTGGATGCCGAACCATCCGCACGCCACGATGGCCCGGAGGATGGCGGGCACGTTGGCCCCGCGCACCCCGAAGCTGGCGCGGCACAGGACGGGGAACGAGATGCCGTACTTGGTGCCCGCATGGGCGTTCAGGATCATCGGGACGAGGACGACGGTGTTGCCCAGCAGGATGGTGGCCAGCGCCTGCACCCACGTCATCCCCTGCTCCATCAGCCCCGACGCCAGCGTGTAGGTGGTGATGACCACCGACATGCCGATCCACATGGCCGCGATGTTGTACGTGGACCACGTGCGGCGCGACAGCGGCGTCGGCGCCAGGTCCTCGTTCCACAACGGGCTGGACGACAGGTCGTCCGAGATCACCACGAAGTCGCTGGGCACGGCAACGGCGTCGGTCGATGTCACCAGGGGCATCGGGGGAGCCTCACGGGGTGATGGGTAGGGAGGAGGATGGAGGGCTGGCGAGCCCAATTCGAGAGCCGGAACTGGAGCGGGCGGCCGCGGGGCCGGGCCTTCGGGGAGCCGCGGCGCCGGACTCCGCCCAGGCGGTTGAAACCGCGGCTGGAACGGCACGAAGCCCGCCTGCGCGGGCTGCTCCGAGGCGGATCAGGCCCCCGCGCCGAACCTCACCGAAGGGCGCCAGGCGTGCAGGACGGATCGCCTCCACACGAGCCCTCCCCACGGCGGAGGAGAGTCGGCGCGTGGAAGCCGCCTACTCCGCCGCCGCCGTCTGGCGCTCCGGCGCGGGACGCAGGCCGGCGTGGGTGCGCGGGAGCCACTGGCCGCGGCCTTCCTGGCCCACGACGCGGTAGTCGTCCACGATCACCTCGCCGCGGGACAGGGTGGTGCGGGCGAAGCCGGCCAGCTCCCATCCCTCGAAAGGCGACCAGTCCGCGTTGGTCTCCATCTGCGCCGGGTCCACCGCGATCTTGTGGGTGGGATGCAGGATGGCGAGGTCGGCGTCGGCGCCCACCTGGATGGCGCCCTTGCGGGGGTGCAGGCCCATGATGCGCGCCGGGTTGGTGCAGAGCTTCTCCACCATCTCGCCCATCGTCAGCCGGCCGCCCAGCACGCCGTGCGTGTAGGTCAGCGGCAGCAGCGTCTCCAGGCCCGGCATGCCCATGGGGATCTTGGTCCAGTCCCCTTCCCACATCGCCTTCTGCTCGCGGCTGAAGGTGCAGGTGTCGGTGGAGATGACCGAGACGGTGCCGTCCTTGAGGCCCTTCCACAGGCGCTCGGCGTCGGCGGGCTTCTTGAGCTGCGGGCAGCAGGCGAACAGGTGCCCGTCCTCGCGGTCGAAGACGCTGTCGTCCAGCACCAGGTACTGCACGCACGTCTCGGCCAGCACCGGCACGCCGCGTCCCTGCGCCGCCTTCACGATCTCGGTGCCCTCCGCCGTGCTCATGTGCACGATGTAAAGCTGGCCGCCCGTGGCCTCGCTCCACGCCACGGCGCGCTGGATGGCCTCGGCCTCGATGAAGTTGGGGCGCGTCATGCGGTGCAGGCGGGCGCCGTGCTCCTTCATCAGCTCGGGCGTGTGGTGGCGCTCGATCAGCTCGTCCAGCACGCGCGCGGACTCGGCGTGCACCAGCAGCATCGCCCCCAGCTCGCGCATCTTCTCCAGCGTGGAGAACATGGCCCGGTCGTCGGACTGCCAGCCCTCCGACTCGTAGATCATGAACTCCTTGAAGGTGGGGAAGCCGCGCTCCACCATCCCTTCGATCTGGTCCCGGTGCTCGGCCCAGCGGGTGATGCAGATGTGGAAGGTGTAGTCGATCAGCGCCTTGCCCTTCGCCTTCGCCAGCCAGGCGTCCGCCGCGTCGTTCAGCGTATCGCCGGCGTAGGGGATGGCGAAGTCGATGAGCGTGGTGACGCCGCCCCGCGCCGCCGCCCGCGTGCCCGACCGGTAGTCGTCCGCCGACACGGTGCCGCAGAACGGCAGCTCCAGGTGCACGTGCACGTCCAGTGCGCCGGGGATCACGTAGTGCCCCGCCGCGTCGATCACCTGCGCGCCCTCCGTCGGCAGGTCCTCGCCCAGCGCCACGATCTTCTCGCCGCGGATGCCCACGTCGCCCACGAAGCTTCCCGCGGGCGTGAACACCGTCCCCCCGCGCACGACTCGGTCGAATCTCATCTCGTTCGCTCGCTCTGGTTCAAAAGAGAAGGACGGCCCTCATCCGGCTCGCCGGGGCTCGCCACCATCTCCCGCAAGCGGAAGAAGGGGGACACGGCAGGCGTTCCGCGCCGGATCGACCGACCGCGCCTGCTCCCGGGGCCCTGCGAAGGCGCGATCGTCGTTCCAGCCACGGGGTTCATCCCCGTGGATCACCGCAACCGCGGCCCGCCTCCGCCGCCAGTCCTGCGCGCGGCGCATCGCACGCCAAAGACGCCGCGAATGGTCCCGCCGCACCTCGACCTCCGCCGATCAGGACCTACTCGACGGAAACCCCGCCGGATCACCAGGCCGTACCCAGCCGCACGCGCCACCGCGGGCGTGAGACACCCCTCTCCTGCTTGCGGGAGAGGGGCCGGGGGTGAGGCCCCGCCCGCCGCCCACCCCGAATCTCGTGCCCTCGCGCGCGCCTACCCGATCCGCGAAAGCGCCCGGTCGATCACGTCCACCGTGAAGTCCGCGTCCTCCGCCGTGATGCACATGGGGGGCTTGATGCGGACGACGTTGCCGTCCAGGCCGCCCTTGCCGATCAGCACGCCCATCTCGCGGCACTGCTCCAGCAGATCCAGCGTCTCGGCCTTGGCGGGCTCGCGGGTGGCGCGGTCGCGCACCAGCTCCATCCCCAGCATCAGCCCCATCCCGCGCACGTCCCCGATCAGCGCGTGCTTCCGCATCAGCGCCTCCAGCCCGGCCTTCAGGCGCCCACCCACCACGCGGCAGTTCTCCTGCAGTCCGTCCTCGTCGATCACGTCCAGCACCGCCATGCCGGCGGCCATGCTCACCGGGTTGCCGCCGTAGGTGTTGAAGTGCACGCGCTGCGCGAGCGTCTGTGCGATCTCGCGCGTGGTGGTCACGGCGGCCAGCGGGATGCCGTTGCCGATGCCCTTGGCCATGGTGACGATGTCGGGCGTGACGTCCCAGTTCTGGAAGCCCCAGTAGTGCTCGCCCGTGCGCCCGAAGCCCGTCTGCACCTCGTCCGCGATGCACAGGCCGCCCGCCGCGCGCACGGCGCCGTACGCCTCGCGGAAGAAGTTGGGCGCCGAGGTCGTCGCGCCGCCCACGCCCTGGATGGGCTCGGCGATGAACGCGGCGACCTTGCCGGGCGTGGAGTAGCGCACCAGGTCGCGGATGTCGTCCACGCTGCGGGTCGCCACCTCTTCCGGGCTGCCGGCGAAGGGGCTGCGGAACGGGTCGGGGTTGATGGCGTGGTGAATGCCGTCAGGCCGCACGCCGGGGTACTTCCACGTCGAATGCGAGGTGAGCTGCATCGTGCTGGGCGACGCGCCGTGGTAGGCGTTGCGAAGCGCGATCACGTCGTGGTTGCCCGTGTACAGGCGCGCCATCATGATCGCCAGGTCGTTCGCCTCGCTGCCGCTGTTCACGAAGTACGTCACGTTCAGCCCGTCGGGCATGCGGGACGCCAGCTTCTTCGCGAACGCCGGCATGCTGGGGTGCAGGTAGATGGTCGTGGCGTGCTGCAGCGTCTCCGTCTGCCGGCGCACCGCGTCCACCACCCGCGGGTGGCAGTGCCCGCACGACACGGTCACGATGCCCGCGAACATGTCCAGGTACCGCTTGCCCGTCTCGTCGAAGAGCCACTGCATGTGGCCCTCCACGATCATGATGGGGTCGCGGTACAGGGTGAACACGGCCGGGTTCACGAACTCGCGCCGCGTCGCCAGCACCTCGTCGCGCGAGGGGCCGTCGTAGGGGCGCGGGACGTGGCCGGTGTGCGGCATGCGCAGGGCGGGCGGGGCCATCACGTGGGTCATCGGCTGCACTCCGTGGATTCGTAATGATCGGGAGGATCAGCCAACGCCGGCCGCTCCTCGCACTCGCTTCTCGTTCGATGCTGCGCCGGCCACCGTTGCCTGCGCTTCGGTCGAGCAGTGCCGTTCGGTCGATCGATCGCCGGGGCGGATGCGGGAACCCGTGCGCGGATTCCGCGGATTCCGTCGATCGACCCCCAGTAGCAGCTCTCGATCGACCAACCGCCTGTCCTCGATCGACATCCGTCCTCGACCGTCCGCGATTCTCCTCGACCGATCGACCGAACCTCATCGTTCGAGGACTTCGATCGACGCACGTCTGATCGACCGCCGCACTTCCGGTCGACCGACGTACCCGCCCGAGCGACGGGCGACGGTGGAACGGGCTCAGGCCGCGGTGACGCCCTCGGGCTCGGCGTAGCCTTCCACGGGCTCGTATCCGCCGTGGTAGTCCTCCTTGCCGGGGCGGCGGATCTGCGACTGCAGCACCACGCGGTCCTTGCGGATGCCGCGGATGTCCTCCACCGAGGTCCAGCCCCGCTCGGCGTTCTTCTCCAGGAACTCGGTGAGGCCGCTGATCAGCTTGCGGATCACGTTGGGGCCCACGGCCTGGTCCAGCATGGCGGCCGTGCACACCTGCACCGTGCCGCAGCCGAGCAGGAAGTAGCTGAGCGCCTGGCTGAAGTCGCTCACCCCGCCGATGCCCGAGAACGAGCCCTGTGGGAACGCCTGCGTCATCCTCGCCATGTTGGCCAGCGACATGGGCAGGATGGCGGGGCCGCCCAGGCCGCCGCTGGACACCAGCCCGTCCACGTTGATCTCGAACTCCAGCGTGTCGGGGTCGATGGGGGGCAGCGAGGGGAAGGTGTTGGACGACACGATGGCGTCCGCGCCGCCCGTGAAGCAGGCGCCGGCCTCGGCCACGATGTCGCCGGTGGCGGGCGTCAGCTTGGTCCACACGGGAATGCGCGACACCTCCTTCACGGCCTCAGTCACGCTGGAGCAGAGCACGGCGTCCTTGCCGATGTTGCTGCCCATGTCCTTCCGGTCCATGTGCGGGCAGCTGAAGTTCAGCTCCAGCCCGTCCGCGCCCGCGTCCTGGCACCCTTCGGCCAGGAGCTGCCAGTTGCGCAGCTCCTTGTCGCTGCCCGAGCCCGCCATGATGCTGGCGATGAGGATGCGGTCCGGGTACGCGGCCTTGATGCGCTGGATCTGCGGGATCCACCAGTCCAGCGGCTTGTCCGAGATGAGCTCCCAGTTCCACGACGAGTGCAGCGCGGCGCCGGGCTGCTTCTTCATGCTCACCCGGTTGGACTCGGGCTCGGTGCGCATGAACTTGGTCTTGGCGCCGTAGACGTTGACCACGGGGTGCAGGCCGATGGTCTTGGCCACCACGCCGCCCCAGCCGGCGTCGAACGCGCGCAGGATGTTGCTGTCCGACTCGGTGGGCGGGGCGGACGACAGCAGGAACGGGTTCGGGAAGCGAATCCCCGTGAAGTTGACGGACGTGTCGACTGCCATGCTTCCTCCCTCGGGCGGGTGTGAGGGGGCGGGCCGCGAAGGGCGCGGCCCGCCGGTATGCGGGTGCGAACGGCGTGCGGGGTGGCGCTGGAGCGGGCTATGACATCCAGTTCACGCCCGCCTCGCGGTTCCACTTGGTGGTGGTCTTCTTGGATTGCGTCCAGAACTCGATGGAGCCGCGGCCGGTGATGTCGCCGGGGCCGAACTTGCTGTCGTTCCATCCCCCGAAGGAGAAGGGCTCCCGCGGCACCGGCACGCCCACGTTCACGCCGATCATCCCGGCGCTGGCCCGCTCGGCCACGTAGTGCGCCATGCCGCCGCTCTCGGTGAACACCGAGCAGGCGTTGCCGTACGGGGAGGCGTTCTCCACGCGCAGCGCCTCGTCCACGCTGTCCGCGCGCACGATGGCCAGCACGGGGCCGAACACCTCCTCGCGGGCGATGCGCATGTCAGCTGTCACGTGGTCCAGGATCGTCGGCCCCAGGTAGTAGCCGTCCTCGCGCCCGTCGACCGAGACGTCGCGGCCGTCCACCAGCACCTCGGCGCCCGCCGCCTCGGCCTCGTCGATGAAGCCGACGATGCGCGCGCGCGCCTCTTTCGAGATGACCGGTCCCAGCGTCTCACCCGGCACCAGCTTGCGCGCGTGCTCCACCATCCGCGCGATCACCGGGTCGCTGGCGGAGACGGCCACCATCACCGACGCCGCCATGCAGCGCTGGCCCGCGCAGCCGGACATCGACGCAACGACGTTGCTGGAGGTCATCTCCACGTCGGCGTCGGGAAGCACGATCAGGTGGTTCTTGGCGCCGCCCAGGGCCAGGCAGCGCTTGAGGTTGCCGGTGGCGCGGCGGTACACGACCTGGGCCACGCGTGTGCTGCCCACGAAGGTGACGGCGGCGACCTCGGGGTGGTCGCAGAGTGCCTCCACCGCCTCCTGCCCGCCGTGAACCACGTTGAACACGCCGTCCGGCAGCCCCGCCTCGGCCAGCAGCTCGGCGATGCGGCCGGCGTTCAGCGGCACCAGCTCCGAAGGCTTCAGGACCATGGTGTTCCCCAGCATCAGCGCGTTGGGGATGGTCCAGTGGGGCACCATGCAGGGGAAGTTGAACGGCGTGATGCAGGCCACCACGCCCACCGGGTGCCGGTCGATGCGGCACTCCACCCCGCGGCTCACCTCCAGGATCTCGCCCGCCGCAAGCTGCGGCAGCGAGCACGCGAACTCCGTGACCTCGATGGCCTTCAGCACCTCGGCGCGCGCCTCGGAGGCGATCTTCCCGTTCTCTTCGGTGACCAGCGCCGTCAGCTCGTCGATGTGCGTCTCCAGCAGCGTGCGGTAGCGGTAGAACACCTGCGCGCGCTCCTTGATGGGCATGGCGCGCCACGCCGGCAGGGCACGCGCGGCCGAGCGTACCGCCGCGTCCACCTCTTCCGTGGAGGAGAGCGGGACGCGCGAGATCACGCTGCCGTCGCCGGGGTTGAACACTTCCAGGTGTGCGCCCGCACCGTCGACGAAGCGGCCGTCGAACCAGTTGCGGACCTGGGGATATTTCATGCAGGCGGCCGGGGTACCGGGGCCGCGGACGCCCCCGCAAAGGGGGCCGTGCCGCGGTCCACGCTGGGAAATGCGGCGGTGAGGAGGGCAGCAAAGCCGCGGCACGGGTGCGCCGCTGCTGTCGCTCATCGCTGGGAAGGAGATGCCGAGCTTACGGTACGAAAGTAACGGAACGGTGTCAAGCGGCGGAATCATCCGGCGGCCCGGGACCCGCGCAGGTGCATGCGGCAGCGGCGCTTCCGCCATCCGTTCCCGGCCTCCGAACCACCTCATCCGGATCGAACTGGAGCCCGCCTCCCGTACCGTTTCGAGGGCTTTCGAGCGCTCCCGTCCTAGCGATGCGCGGACTGGGCCGATCTCCGACGCGGGAGGTCTGGCGAGCCGATGACGGGCCCCGCCTCGCCGGGATCGACAGCTCCGACCCTCCCCAACGGACTTCCGTCGGGAGATGTAACCCTCTACAGCGCAGGTCATTGGAAGGCCTGTACGTCCCCACCTGTCCCGCGAGGAAGCCTCTCATGAACGCTCGTACCTTCGCGCTCGCCCTGGCGCTGTCCGGGGCCGCGCTGCCGGCTGTCGCGCAGCAGACCACGCCCGCTCCCGATGCGCCGCACGCGCGCCACCAGCACGCCCGCCGCGGTGAGCACGGTGCGCACCACGGCGACCCCGTCGCGCGGCTCATCGCGCGCCGCGACTCGCTGGGCCTTTCGGCCGATCAGGTGTCGCGCCTTCAAGCCGTGCAGCAGCGGTACCAGTCGCAGAGCCAGCCGCTCGCCGCGCGGCTCCGCGCCCTTCGCCCCGACAGCGCGCGCCGCGGCACCGTGACGGCGGAGCAGCGCCAGGCCCTCCGCACGCAGGCCCAGCCCATCGCGAAGCAGCTTCGCGAGCAGCGCCAAGCCGAACGCCGCGAAACCCAGTCCATCCTCACCGACGCGCAGAAGCAGAAGGTCGCGTCGCACATGCGCGAGCACCGGCACGCGCGCGGCGGCCGCGTGGGCATGCGCGGCCAGCGTGCGGGGCAGCGCGGTGGGATGCGCGGCGCCCGCGGCGGCATGCAGAGCCCGGCGGCGCGCCTGGTCGCCCGGCGCGAGCAGCTCGGCCTGTCCGCCGACCAGGTGAGCCGGCTGCAGGCCGTCGACCAGCAGCTCACACAGAAGAACCAGCCTCTCGCGGATCGCCTGCGCGCCTTCCGCCCGGACTCCGCCACGCGCCAGCGCATGCGCGGCGGCCAGGCGAGCGAGCAGGAGCGCGCGGCGATGCGAACGCGAATGGAGCAGGCGCGCCCGCTCATGCAGCAGCTTCGCGAGAACCGCCGCGCGGCGATGCAGCAGGCCCGCGCCGTGCTGACGGCCGATCAGCAGACCCGCCTGCGCGACCAGGCCCGCGCCGGACGCAGACACCGCGGTGAGCGCGCCCGCCGCAGCAGCGGCGCCCAGGCACCGACAACCTGATCGCGAGGCAGAATCACCAGAACACGAAGGGCTCCGCACCGCGCGGAGCCCTTCGACGTATCGAGACGTTCCTCGGCGCCCCCCGCCACCCCCCCGCGCCGCCCGCGCCGAGTCCGCGAAGGAGGACCTTCTCCTACGGCAGCTGCGGGTTTCCAACCCGCGGGCGGGGCCCCGGAACACTCTCCGCGCCGACCGCTGCCGACGTCCGCCCACCTCCGCCGATCCCCGGCGATCTCCAGCGATCCGCCGATCTCCACCGAAATCGATCAACAACACCTCACCCCGTCAGCCGCCGCGTGCGGATGGTCGCGTGCACCACGCCGCCGCCGGGCGCGGGCAGGTCCATCTCTCGAAGCCCGTCCGTGCAGTGCGCGGGATAGCCCTTCACGGCCATCGAATCCGCCATCACGCGCTCGTCGCGGGGCAGGGCGCGCAGCACCTCCTCGCTCATCAGCACCACCAGCTTTCGCCGCGCACGGGTGACGGAGACGTTGAAGCGGTTGGGGTTGAGCAGGAACGCCGCCTCGCGCTCGGCATACTCGCCGTCGGCCACGGCGTACGAGACGACGATCATCTCGCGCTCGTTGCCCTGCATGCGCTCCACGGTGTCCACCACGGGCAGCTCGCCACGCGGCCATCCCCCCGCCGCGAGCTCGCCCAGAATGGCGCTGTTCTGCGCGCGGTGCGGCGACAGCACGGCGAACGCCTCCGCGCGGAACCCGTCCGCCGTGTAGGCATCGCCCGTCCGCGGATCGCGCAGGGCCGTCCGCGCCAGCCGCGCGAGGCGACCGACGATCGCCGCCTCGAAGGCGTTGCGGGCCGTCGCGCCGTATCCGCGGTAGGTGCAGAGCACGACCGCGTCCTCCGGCCGAAAGAAGGTCTCCCACAGCAGCCGGTCCACGCCGTCCTCGACCGACATCTCGCCCGGCGGCGCGACCGCGAGCCGGCGGTCGGGGACCAGGGAGAGCAGGCCGGGATAGAACAGGTCGCGCGGATACTCCACCAGCGCGGCGTTCATCCGGCGGCTCTCGCGCAGCATCAGCCGGGGGAACCGCCCGGCGAAGTGCGTGAACGCCGATCCGAAGAGCGTGTCCCCTTCCCCGCCGTAGGAGCCGCGCACGACGGGTGCGAGCTGGCGGTCGTCGCCGCACAGCACCAGCCGTCCGCCGGCGCGCAGGGACGACAGCGCGATGAGCGCGTCCGGCACCTTCACCTGCGACGCCTCGTCGATCACCACCACGTCGAACCAGGGCCGCACGGGCGAGCCCTCCCCGCCCGCCTCGTCGTCCTCCGCGGGATCCTTGGACGCGTTCGCCGCGCGCATCTGCTTCCACAGCGACCACACGGTGCCGCCGACCACGATGGGCTCGCCCGAAGCCTCCGCGGATTCGAGAAGCGGCGGCAGCTTCGCGTCCGCGATCACCTCCACCGCACACCCGTCCAGCTCCGCGTCCGCCTCGCTGCCGCTGCCCGCCAGCTTCACCGCGCGCAACGGCCAGGCGATGCCCGCGCCCTCCACCTCGCGCGCCATGCGGACGAGGACGTTGACGACCGCGCGGTGCGTGGCGGAGGTGACGAGGATGCGCATCGGCCGGCCCTCCGCTCTCGCGGACGCGGCGAGGGAGAGCAGGGTCCAGGCGAGCAGGTACGTCTTCCCCGTCCCCGGCGGACCCCAGATCACGGAGCACGCGCGCTCGAACACCGCTCCCCGCGCGCGCTCCTGCTCCGGGTTCAGCACCGACCGGTCGAGGCGTGTCGACGCGTCCTCCAGCAACGTTCGCGCACCGTCGTCCGACAGCGCCTGCGGAAAGCCGGCGGGCGCCTCGCCGTGGAGCAGCGACAGCACCGCCGCCGCCTCGCCGTCGCCCGCGCCCAGGCGGCGGAGCGTGGCGATCAGGCGCGCGCTGCTGAAGTCGGTGGATGCGCGGTCCAGCACGCACACGCGGTCCAGGTGCACGGCGCCGTCCTTCACCGCCGCGCCGAAGCCGCTGGACGAGGCGAGGACCACGCGCGGCGGCGAGGCGGCCAGGTCGTACTCCACCAGCTCCATCATCAGCTTGCGGCGCAGCCACGGCTGGCGGTCGGTCTCCACCAGGCCGTCCGTGTCCTCGTTCGTGAGCACCAGCGCGAAGTCGCCCACGCGGAACTTGGCCTCGCGGCACTCGGGGTCGAACTCGAACACCAGCTTTCCGTCCCCTCGACGCTCCACCAGCTCCATGCCGCGAATGCACTCGAAGCGCCGCGCGCGGTCCCGCGCCGGAAGCGCGTGCAGCGCCCGAATGGACAGCGCCTCGGCCGCCGCCTCCATCTGCACGAACAGCCGCAGCGCCTCCAGCGAGGGCACCGCGATCGGCTCGTCGCCGCCGATGGCCGGGACGAATCCATCCTCCCCCGCCAGCCGGCTCTCTCCGCGCTTCGCCGCGCGCTCGCGAATCGCGCGGACCACGGAGTCCATCGCCGCCAGCTTGCCCGCCACCGCCGCCCGGATGCCCGCCTCCGCGTCGACGGATCGAACGTCGACCCGCCGCCTACCTCTGCCCGCGTCATCGGTCGATGAACCACCGTCCCCGGATGCTCCGATCGACGGAGCAGCACGCTGTCCATCGACCGAAGCCGTCCCGTTGGATGGACGGCGCGCTCGCCAGACGTCGTGCATCCGCTCGAACGCCACCTGCGACGACCACGGCCACATGTAGTCGGCAGATGGAAGGAAGGGACGCGCGCCCTCCGCTGGCCGCAGCGCGTCGGAGACGGACGCCAGGTCGTAGGCGTACGGGACGGGAAGCGCGAAGAGCTCCGCGACGACGTCGAGCAGCACCGTCCCGGGCGCGCCCGCCGCCGTCCCCCGCGCGCCGGCGGGCGGAAAGACGGCGTCCGCGAACGCGGCGAGCGCCGGGCCCACACCGGCGTCCGAGACGTGGCGGGCGACCAGGCCGCGCAGGTGCTCCAGCTCCGCGCGGTCCCACAAGAAGAAGCGCAGCGAGCCCGGCGACGACCCGTTCCGCCGCCACCGCGTCGGCGGGGCCTCGGATGCGGACCGGGCCGCCTCTCCCGCGACGGCGGAGGCGCGCGCGAGGAAGCCGGCGAGCAGGACGCGCTCGCCGGCCTGCGTGCCGGCGGGGGACAGGAAGACGTGCTCCTGCGCCTTCGCGCCCGGACGTTCGACTCGGAGGCCGAGCGCGAACACGGTGCCCGTCACGGGGTCCGCCTCGGCGCTCACCAGCGCCCGGACGGACTCGCCGTCGCCCATCAGCCGCGTGCGGCCCTCCACGTCGAACACCTTGTTCCAGCGGATGGCCTGCGTGCGCTGCTTCAGCGCGGTCCCGTTCGCCTCCAACGCGTGGCAGCCGGTGAAGGTATCCTTCTTCAGCAGCGCCAGGCCAAGGCTCTTCACCGTTCCCACCCCGCGGCCGCGCAGCACCTGCTTGGCGAGCGGCGTGATGCCCGGCACCCGCGCCAGGTCGTCGGCGCCGTCCGCCTCCGCGCGGCAGTGGCCGAACCAGCGGCAGCCGGCGCACGCGGGGGCCAGGTGCCAGGCCGCGGCGGAGGGATCGAGAGACGCAGCGCGGGCGAGGTCGTCGCGCAGGAACTCCTGCACGTGGTGCCGGTACGCCGCCAGCGCGAAAGGCCGCGGCCCCCGCGATCCGCGCGACCAGATCCACCCGCGCCGCCGCTCCACCACCGCGTCAATGCCCTCGGCGCGGCACAGCTCCTCCAGCAGCAGCGTGTAGAACGCCACCTGCGCGAAGTGGGCGATGCCCGCCTGCCGGCTCCACTTGATGTCCGCGATCCCCAGCCGCGGCCGCCCATCTCTGCCGACTCGGACGCGGATCAGGTCCGGACGGGACGCGGCCAGATCGACGCGGGCGGGATCGAGGCCGTATCGCAGAAGGAAACGCGCGGGGTCCGCCAGCCGCAGCTCGGGCTGCACGAGAAAGCGGAGGGTGCCCGGATCGCGCAGCGCCGCGACCACCTCCGCGTACGGAAGGCGCCGGGCGTCGCCCTCGCCGTCGGCGCCCGCGGCCAGCACCCGCTCGGGGCCCAGGCGCCGGCGCAGCTCGGCCAGCTTGCGCCGCTCCCACCGCCGACCGGCGCTGGCGAGAAGCTGCATCCCCGCGCGGTCGCCCACCACGGGCCCCGCGGCGGGATCGGCGTTGTCGCGCGGAACGCCGCCGCCGCGCTGGCCCGCGGGCACAAGCCCGTAGCGCAGCTGCCGCTCGCAGCGGAAGCGGAAGTGCTGCGCCACCAGCGTCCCCGTAAGCCGCAGCGGCGGCGCGCCGAGCGGCGTCGGGGACGGCAAAGGGACGGTCGGGAGGAGCGAGGTCAACGGGCGGGGCGACGGAGTTCGAAGTGGCACGGACCGCGGACGGGACGGCGCGCGCGGAGAAGGCTACCGCGGCGGCCCCGGGCGCGGCAAGGCGGGCCCCCCGAAGCTTGCGGGGAACGCATGGCCTCTGTATCTTTTTCCATCGGATGAAACTGATTCTCAGCTTCGACTCGCCACCCGCACGACGGCCGGAATGCTCAAGCGGCTCCTGGGACGCACGAAGAAGGCGGAGGCACTCGCGCCCGCGAGGCGGTGCGGCGGGTGCACGCTGGCCGCGTGCGCCACGGGGTGCCAGGCCGCCGTGCTGCTCATGGAGTGCGACGGCGAAGAGGCGCAGCGCCTGCGCCAGCTCGGGCTGTACGAGGGCGCCTGCGTGAAGGTGGTGGACTCGCGCAACGGCATGCTGCTGGAGGTGAAGGGTGCGCGCCTGGCGCTGGGCGCCGCGCTGGCCCGCTCCATCCGCGTGCTCCCCATGGGCTCGTGAGCGTTCGGCGCGCGCTGTCCGACCTGGAAGCCGGCGCCCGCGGCCGCGTTGTGGAGATGAGCGGGGACGGCGAGGCCCTGAAGCGGCTGATGGACATGGGCCTCATCCGCGGCACCACCGTGGAGGTGGTGCGGCGCGCCCCGCTCGGCGACCCTATCGAGGTGCGCCTTCGCGGCTTCATGCTGACGCTCCGCAGGACCGAGGCGGAGCACATCACGGTGGAATAGATGGACGCAGTGAAGGCCGGCCCGGTGCCCGCGCCCGCCGCACCCCCGCCCGCGCACCGCGGCGGGGGTGCGCTGCATGTGGCGCTGATCGGCAATCCCAACACGGGCAAGAGCACGCTCTTCAACGCGTTGACCGGCATGCGGCAGCGCGTGGGCAACTATTCCGGCGTCACCGTGGAGCGCGTCGAGGGCCGCTACCGCGACGCCGCCGGCAACCCCGTGGTGGTGCTGGACCTGCCCGGCACCTACTCCCTCTCGGCCGCCAGCCCCGACGAGGAGATCGCCCTGGGCGTGCTGCTGGGGCGCGCGCCCGGCGTGCCTGCGCCCGACGTGGTGGTCGTCGTGGTGGACGCGCAGAACCTGGAGCGCAACCTCTTTCTCGCCAGCCAGGTGCTGGAGCTGGGCGTGCCGACCGTCATCGCGCTCAACCAGGTGGACGCAGCCCGCGCCGCCGGGTTGCAGGTGGACCCCATCGAGCTCACGCTGGAGCTGGGCGCCCCCGTCGTCGCGACGGTCGCCACCCGCGGCGAAGGGCTGGACGTCCTGAAGCACGCCGTCGCGCAGGCCCCTTCCCTCCCCCGCCCCGAGCGCCTCTTCTCCCTCCCCGCCGACGCCGCGCGCGCCCTCCATCCGGTGGAAGCGCTGCTCGCCGCGTCCGGGCTCGCGGCAGGCGCCGCGGCCATGGAGTCGCTGCGGCTGCTGGCGGTGGACCACACGGACGGGCACCTGGCCGGCATCCCCGGGCTGGCCGCGGCCGTGGCGCAGGCGCGCGCGGACGTGACCGGCGCCGGCCACGCGCCGCGGAGCCTGGAAGCCGAGGTGCGGTACGGCTGGATCGCGGACGTGGTGGAGCGCACCGTCACCCGGGTCGCCGAGGTGGGCCGCACGCTGACGGACCGCATCGACGCCGTGGCCCTGCACCGCGTGTGGGGGCCGCTGCTGTTCGTGGCGCTGATGGGGCTCGTCTTCCAGTCCATCTTCACCTGGGCTCAGCCGCTGATGGACGCGGTGGAGGGGCTGTTCAACGCCCTGGGCGGCGCCGTGGGCGCGGTGGTGCCGCCGGGCGACCTGCACGGGCTGCTGGTGGACGGGGTGATCGCGGGCGTGGGCTCGGTGCTGGTCTTCCTGCCGCAGATCGTGATCCTCTTCCTGTTCATCGGGTTCCTGGAGGACACGGGCTACATGGCGCGGGCCGCCTTCATCATGGACCGCTTCATGAGGAGCGTGGGGCTGCACGGGCGCAGCTTCATCCCCCTGCTCTCGGGCTACGCCTGCGCCGTGCCGGGCATCCTGTCCACGCGCACCATCGAGAGCCCCAAGGACCGGCTGGCCACCATCATGGTGCTGCCGCTGATGAGCTGCTCAGCGCGCATCCCCATCTACACGCTGCTGATCGGGGCCTTCGTGCCCCCGGTGGCGCTGGCCGGAGTGTTCAACCTGCAGGGCGTCACGCTGCTGGCGATGTACCTGCTGGGCACGCTCTCCGCACTGGGGATGGCGGCCGTCTTCAAGCGCACGCTGCTTCGCGGGCAGGCGCGGCCCATGATCATGGAGCTACCGCCGTACCGCATTCCCAGCGTGAAGGGGCTGGCGCTCTCGGTGTGGCACCGGGCTCGGCTCTTCCTGAAGAAGGCGGGGACGGTGATCCTGTCGCTCTCCATCGTGCTGTGGGGCCTGGCGACGTATCCCAAGACCTCGCCCACGCCCGGCGCCACGGCGGACCAGGCGCAGGAGCAGCAGCTGGCGCACAGCGTGCTGGGGCGCATGGGGCACGCCATCGAGCCCGCCGTGCGGCCCCTGGGCTACGACTGGAAGATCGGCGTGGGCATCGTGGCCTCGTTCGCCGCGCGCGAGGTGTTCGTGTCCACCATGGGCACCATCTACGGCGTGGGCGCGGCCGACGAGCAATCGGGCTCGCTGCGCCAGGAGCTGCAGCACGAGCGCAACCCCGCCACGGGCCGTCCCGCGTACACGCCGCTCATCGCCGTGGGGCTCATGGTGTTCTACGTCTTCGCGATGATGTGCATGAGCACGGGCGCGGTGACGATCCGCGAGACGGGGGGGGGATGGAAGGGCGTGCGCTGGGCCGCGTTCCAGTTCGGCTACATGCTGGCGCTGGCGTACGTTTCCGCCTTCCTGGTGTATCAGGGGGGAAGGCTGCTCGGCTTCACCTGAGCGCCAAACGACGGAGGACGAGATGAGCGCAGAGCTGGTACAGACCGCCGCCGCGGGAAGCATCTTCCTGGGCGCCGCCGTGTTCGTGGGCCGCCGCTGGTGGAAGACCATCTCCGCCGCCCGCACCCCCAAGGACGGCCCCGGCTGCGGCTCGGGCTGCGGCTGCGGCGACGAGCACTAGCCCGAAGCACCGGTCGGTCGATGGAGGTGGGTCGGTCGGTCGGTCGGTCGGTCGACGGCAGGATGGAAACGAAGCGGGCCGGAGCGATGGATGCTCCGGCCCGCGTCTCGTTTCCCTCGACTCGCCCTCCCGATCGAGGGCCGAGAAGCCCCTCGGGCCAAGTGGATCAGGAGCGCCGTCGTCGCAGTCTCGGGAGAGCCGCGGAATCTACGCAGCGAGGGCTCCACCGATGACCGGCGGAGCCCTCGAATGCGCTGCTTCCGGCGACGGCTACTGCGCCGTGACCAGCTTGCGGTTGCGGACCACGCCGATCACCACGCCGCGGTTCACCACGTCCCCGTTCTCGTCGAAGGCGATGCGGCCCGTGGCGCGGCCCTCGAAGGCCGGCTTGCCGCGTCCCACCTGCGCCAGGTAGTCGCGGATGCCGCTGCGCGACGCGCCGCCCTGCTCGATGGCCAGCTTCAGAAGGTAGACCAGATCGTAGGCGTTGGCGCCGCGGTGGTCGGGGTACTCGTGGTACTTCTCGAAGTAGCGCTTCACGAAGTCCTGCGCCTGCGGGTCCGGGCGGTCGGGAAGCCACGCCGAGCTCACGTACAGCCCGTCCGCCGAGGCCGAGTCCTTGAGCGAGGTGAGCCCGTCGCCGCCCAGGATGGGCCCCGTGAAGCCCAGCCGCCGCGCCGCCTCGATGATGACCGTCGCGCGGTCGGCCGCTCCTGCGATGACCAGGGCGTCCATCCCGCCGCGCAGCGCGCGCGCAAGGTACGGCTCCAGGCCGCTGCTGTTGTCCACCGAGCCGGGAAGGTACGGGTCGCTCTCCACCACCTGGCGGCCCTGCTTGCGGAACGCATCCGCGAAGCTGGCCATCACCCCGCGGCCGTAGTCGTCGTTGGAGAAGAGGATGGCGGCACGCTGGCGCCCCAGCTTCTCCGCGGCCTGGCGGGCCAGCACGGGGCCGTGCTCCAGGTCGCTGGGCACCGTGCGGAAGGTGTAGTCCCCCGCCCCGGTGATCTCGGCCTGGCTGGACGCGGGCGAGATCTCCACCAGCGGGTCCGTTCCGTGGATGTCGGCGCGCACCCCCTTGGAGCTGTCCCCGGCCGCGCGGGCCTCGCCGCCGCCGCCCGTCTCGTTGTAGATGGGCGCCGCCGCCAGCGTGGCGCCCGAGTTCACGTGTCCGATCACGGCCAGCACCGCCGGGTTGGCGCGCAGCCGCGCCGCCACCTCGATGGCCGTGCCCGCGTCGCCGTTGTCGTCCTCGATCACCAGCTCGAGGTTCCTGCCGCCCACGCCCCCTGCCTTGTTGATCTCCTCCACCGCCATCTCGGCCGCCAGCTTCAGCGAGCGGCCGTTGGCCTTGGCGATGGGACCGGCCACGCCCAGGGTGAGGGGTCCCTTGTCGCCCCCGCACCCCGAAAGGGTCGCGCACAGGGCCAGGGCCGCGGCAGCGAGTCGCGCCTTGATCATTCAAGCTCCCGAAAAGGGCCCACGGGGCCCGGAATGTTGCGTTGGAGGATGCGGATGGAGCCGGCGCCGGCCAGCCTACGCGCGCGGAAGCCCCGAGCGCAGGCTGCGCAGCCAGTCGGGCGCGCCGCCGCGCGAGGCGGCGTACACCGACTCCAGCGTCGCCAGCAGGCGCTCCTGCGCCGCGGGCTGCGCGTCGGGCGGAAGGTCGTGCAGCAGCACGCGCACCACGTGCAGCGCGTCGCCGCCGGCCAGCGCCCCGCGGGTGCTCCGCGCCTGCGCCGCGAACCAGCGCTCCAGCTTGCGCCGCGTGGCGGGATACGGCTTCGAGCCCGTCAGGAACTTGCCCAGTCCCGTCGGGCTCAGGCCCACCGCGCGGGCCACGCCGCGCAGCGAGGTGCGCTCGACGGCCGCGCCCACGGCGGACCGGAGCTGCGCTTCCAGGCGGGATGCGTCGAGCGGGAGCATTGACGGCATGCGGGGCCGAGAGTATTATCCGTCCACTCTGTCCACTTTCGTGGTTCCGACACAGGGTAGACTAGAGGATTCGGCGGAAGGGCGCAAGCGCCCGGGGCACCGCCACCCCGCGCGCGGCGAGGGTCGAGTGCGCCAAGCAGAGGCCCGGGCGCATCTTGGCGCGCCTGTATGCCCGTCCGTTTGCAGCCGTCCCACAGGGCATATGTCGCATGAAGCGGCCGCCTGGGACGGGGACCCCCTCCGCTGCAAAGCTACCATGGGACCATTTTGTGCGTACGGCTGCGATCATCCGCCGCGCGCACCCCGTCCAACCGGACGCGCGCCGGGGTGCCTCGAGGACACCCATCCACCGTAGCTCCAGCACGTTGCCTCCCGTTCCTCAGTGGGTCCGCCGGAGGAGACAACCCGCCGCCGATGGGCACGCGTGCCACACCGCGCCGCCCCAAGCGCGCCCCACACATGGACGGCGTGGACGGCCATCGGAACGGGGGAACGGGGCGGCCGTGGAGAGGAGGATTGACAGCGGCGCGGATGCGGACGATCATTGTCCACTCTGTCCACTTTGTACATTGTCGGCCCGGAGCGGCAGGGAGGCTCGCGCGGCCCCGGCACATCCCGAACGGCGCCGTCCGCGGGCCCGCCCCGCCGGACGCGCAGCGAGGCGACCACATGGAGTCGAACCACGAAGCGGGATCCGGCGAGGCGGCGTACCTCCCCGAGCCGAAGCGGCGGTGGTGCGTTCCCCCCGCCATCCTGCGGGAGCCGACAGAAACCCTGGAGGGCACGCACGTGCTGGAGGAGATCGGCGGGGCCGCGGGGCTGCTGCTGTGGCAGGCGCTACGCGACGTGACGCTGTGGGCGGGAACGGAGCCCGCCGCCCGCCGTGAGCTCTTTGCCGTGGGCGCGGGTGCGCACCGGCAGGCCCTTTTTCGCGCCGCGGCGGTGGATGGGGAGGTGGAGATGGCCGTCACCACGCTCTGCGCGCTGGCCGACGACCCCGCCGCCGCGCACCCCGCGCTGCTGGCCCTGGTGTGCGGGCAGGTGGCGCAATGGGCCGAGGCGCGGGGCGCCGGCGGCACGGCGCTGTCGTTCGCGCAGGCGGCGGCGCTGGCGCAGCCCGAGGACGCAGCGTGCGCCTGCACCGTGGGCGCGCTGGCGCTGCGCCTGGGCCGCCTGACGCGCGCGGAAAGCTGGCTGCGGCGCGCCATCGGCCTGGGAAGGCGCGCGCGGGACTGGAACACCTACGCGGCCTGCTACCTGGACCTGGGCGTGCTGTACCGCCGCCGCGAAGTGTATCCCGCGGCGCGGCGCTTCTTCGTGAAGGCCATGCGGGCGGCGCGGCGGCACGGGCTGAGCGGGGTGCGGGGCGCCGCGCTGCACGGGATGTTCCGCATCGCGCTGACGGAGGGGCGCACGGACGAGGCCGAGCGCCTGGCCCGCGGCGCCAGCCGCGCCTACGGCAAGGGCCATCCGCACCTGCCGCAGCTGCTGCAGGACCTGGCGGCCCTCTGGGTGGACCAGGAGCGATACGCCCGCGCGCTGCCCGTGCTGCTGCGCGTGCTGCCGCACCGCCGCGACCCCGCCGAGCGCGTGGCGACGCTGGCGCTGCTGGCCCGCGCCGCC
>JAQBQD010000016.1 GCA_028287185.1 Gemmatimonadota bacterium
CGCGGCGCGCCGGCGCGGCGCCTAGCCGTTCCGCCAGCCTCAGCGCGGCGGCGGCGGAGTCGGGCCTTCCGCGCAGCACGGCGCCGGCCCAGCGCGGCAACAGTTCGTCCCACCCCAGCAGCAGCGCCTGGTGGGGGAAATCGGCGCCGAACGCGGCGACCTGCGCGTCGGAGGACGCGGCGGACGGCGGCTGGGGCGGCGGACCGGCGCGAAGGGCGGCCAGCCGCGCGCGGGCTTCGGCGGCCCAGGCGGACGAGGAATCGAGCGCCAGGTAGTCGCGCCAGGCGTTCGAGGCCTCGCCGTCCGTCCCCAGCCAGTCGAGCGCCAGCGCCAGGTTGAAGCGCGCGGCCCGGCTGCGCGGCGCCATCGCGACCGCGCGGTCCGCCTCCTCCACCGCCTCCAGCAGGCCGCCGGGCCGCTGGTCGGCCTGGGCCAGCAGCAGCCGCACGCCCGCCAGGTCGCTCAGCAGCGGCGCGGGATGCCGCGAACGTGCCGCCGCCTGGCGGAGCGACTCGATGGATCGGATCAGCACCGCGGTGTCGGCGCCGTGCGAGCGCACGTCGAGCAGCGCCGCGGTCTGCGCGGCCTCGGGGTCGGTGGCGGCGGCATCGGCGGCGTTCGCGGCCAGCCCCAGGAGCTCGGGGAGCGGGTCCGGCGCGCCCGCAGCGCACCCTCCGCGCGGAATGGTTCCGTCCTCCGGCACCGCCGCGGCGCAGGGGGCGTAGACCGAATCCGACGACAGGCGGGGAATGCCGGTGCGGCGCAGGCCCATACGGTGCAGGCTGCCCGCCATGCCGCGGGGCGCGTCCGAAACCGACACCGTGGCGGCGGCCCAGACCACCGCCATCCCGCCGAACGGCAGCGCGAGCATCGCGCTCCGCAGCCACTTCCTCGGACGCGGGCGGGCGGTCCGCGGATGGCCAGCACCGGGGAGAAGAGGGGGGCGTTTCACGTTGGGCGGGAAAGGACGTGCGGCCCGAGCGTGCTGCGGTCCGGGAGGCAGAGGAACGGGGAGCGCTCCGAAAGCTCGGGTAGGGTGCGCCCAAGTTGCGCCGCTTTTCGTTCGAACACAAGGTTACTGTTCTCCGCTTCCCACGCCCGGCCGAACGCCGGCTTCCCGGCTCACGCGGGACCGAGCCGGCGCGCGATCCGGACACACGAAACCGCACCCCCGCGGCGCCCGGCGAGCCCCGGGCGGCGGAGGTGCGGTTCGTCAACCGAGCGGTGGAGGCCGAAGCCGTCTGCGCGCGCGTTCGCATCCGCGGAATCGCCGACGGGCGGGGCCGGGGGAGCCGGTCACCGGAAGCGGGATCCGGCTCCCGCTTCCACCTACACCAGCGGGTGCCGCTCCACCGTTCCCGTCAGCGTCTCGGCGCCGAGGGTGACGTACAGGTGCGCGTCGGTGACGGAAAGGTCCATCACCGTGCGGCGGTCCAGGCGCTCGGCGAAGGCCGCGACCAGCGCGCGGTCCACGGCGTACAGCTCGATGGCCTCGGCGCGGTGGATCTTCTCGCCGGCGAGCTGCCGCAGCACCTGCGCGGGGTCGCGGTGGGTGTAGATGGCCACGCGGGGCGCCGCCTTGGCCGCGCGGTGCAGCCTCGCCGCGTCGGGAGCGCCGATCTCGATCCACACCTTCAGGGCGCCGGTCAGGTCGCGCACGGACAGGCTGGGCTCGTCGGGATCCGAGATGCCGCGCGAGAAGGCGATTCCCTCCGCGTACTCCAGGCAGTACGCCAGCACGCGCGTCACCAGGTACTCCGGCGTCTCGGAAGGGTGGCGCGCCACGCGTAGCGACAGGGCCTCGTACACGCCGCGGTCCATGTCGGCGAGCTGGATCTCGAAGTTGTGGATGGTCGCGCTGAGGGCCACGGTGCGGTGCGCTCGGGAGATGGGGGTCGCGCGCCGGACGACGCGGTCCGGCGCCTGTACCCCGCTGCCCGCGCGAACGGCCAGATGGCACCGGATCGATGGAGGACGATCACCGCCCCTCGTGCGGAAGCCGACGTCGTGCGGCGGAATCGACGTCGGGCGGAGGAGGAAGGAAGCCGCGAATCCGCGACGCAGTCGGACGATCACGTCCGTCGCGGGCGAAGCTCCGGGCTACCGGGTGACGGCGGCCAGGAAGCGCTCGATGGCGAAGGTGGAGAGCTGGCCGCAGGGGCCGTTGAAGGCGAAGTCGCAGGCGTGCGTGGACCAGGGCAGGCGCACGAAGAGGTGTGGGCGGCCGGCGCGGGCGAGCGCGGCGTCCAGGAGCTCGGCGTGGTGCACGGACACCAGCTCGTCGCGACCGCCGTGGATGATCAGCACGGGCGGCGAGGCCGCGCCGGCGGCGGTCAAGGGCGAGGCGGCCACGTAGGCGGCGCGCGCGGTGGCGGGGGTGCCGCCGAGAAACCGGAAGGCCACGCCGCGGCTGTCCAGCACCGAGGGGCGGGCGGGATGCGCCCATCCCCACACCAGGTCCGTGGGCCCGTACAGCGACACCACGCCGCGGATGTCGGGGTCGCGCGCCGTGAGCGCCGCCTGCAGCGCGAGCTGGCCCCCCGCGGAGCGGCCGAGCAGCACGAGCCGCCGGGGATCGATGCCGAACGAGCCGGCGTGCGACTTGAGGTACGCGACGGCCGCCAGCACGTCCTCCCGCGCCGCCGGCCAGCGGTGGCGGGGCGCCAGGCGGTAGTCCACGGACGCCACGGCGTAGCCCCGCGCGGCCAGGTACCGGTCCAGCGGCGGCAGCTCGTGCCGGTCGCCGCCGCGCCAGCTTCCGCCGTGCACCAGCACCACGCACGGCGCGGGGGTCGGGCCCGCGGGCAGGTACACGTCCACGTGCAGCGGAACGCCGTCGCGCACGGCGTAGGTGGCGGTGACCCTCGCGTGCCCGACTTCCGGCGAACGCACGCCGCGAAGCAGGTCCGCCAGGGAGAGCGAGCTCGGGCGTGCGGGCGCGTCTCTGCCGGCACGCGGCGGCGCGGCGCCGAACGCCGCGTCCAGGCGGCCGGGCAGCGCGCGGGCGACGGGGATCGCCTGCGCCAGCGGCGACAGCAGCACGGCGGCGGCCACCACTCCCAGAGCCGCGTGGATCCGCCCGGCGCGGGTCTTCCCCGCCCCGGGAAGCAGCGCGGCCAGCGCGGCGGGCGCCATCCAGTATCCCCACTCCGTCGACAGCACCGAGAGCTGCCACAGGAGGTACGTGGGCGCGGGCAGCACGATCAGCAGCGCGAAGCCCACCGCGCAGGCCGCCGCCAGCAGCCGCACCGCGTCCAGCGCGCGCCGTCGTGGGGATCGTGTCATGGGGATGCAGGGCCTCGAACTGCGGCGTCCGCCGGACGGTCGGACGGGCAAGGCCGGCCGCGCGGCGAGGGTGGGCGGAGAGGCAGTGGGGAGCGGATGGGGACGGCGCGCGGAAGGGAGGTGCGGGATGCACCGCCGCTCCCAAGCTTTGCTCGCGCCGCGGTGGACGGCAAGGCTTCTGTTTGGAGGCTCGACGCTGGCCCGCCCGACGGGACTCGTCCGCCGAACCGCAGACCATCAACGGAGAGCGGCGGCCACCCTGGAGAAGGCGGCCGCCGCGTCGTGTTTCGCAACAGGGATCCGTAGAGAACGCGCTTGTAGATCAGCGCTTTCCGCCGCGCAGACTATCGACCCCCGCTCCTCGATCGCCTTTGCCCGATGTCGATGCCGATCGCGATCTTCTAGCTTCTAACTGTCGATACCTGGTTTGACGGTTAGAATCGTCAGTCTTCCGACCTTCGAGCTATCGTGCGCCCACCGCGGCCGGGCGGCGGCGGGCGGCGCGGAGAAGGGCGGCGGGGATGCGGTCCAGGGGCAGCACCTCGGCGGCGGCGCCCCGGGCGGCGGCGGCGCCGGGCATCCCCCAGACGACGCTGGTCGCCTCGTCCTGGGCCACGGTGTGCGCGCCCGCCCGGCGCATCTCCAGCAGGCCTTCGGCGCCGTCCGCGCCCATGCCGGTGAGCAGCACGCCCACGGCCTCCGCGCCTGCCGCCGCGGCGACGGAGCGGAACAGGGCGTCCACGCTGGGGCGCACGCCCTCGATGCGCCCGCCGCGCTCCACGCGGGTGACCAGGCGCCCGCGCACGCGCTCCACGCGCAGGTGCCCGTCGCCGGGCGCGACCAGGGCCAGCCCGGGGCGCACCTCCTCGCCGCCGGCCGCCTCGCGCACCTCCAGCGCGCCGCACGCGTCCAGGCTGCGCGCGAACGCCTGCGTGAAGCCGGGCGGCATGTGCTGGGCGACGAGGATGCAGGGCCCGTCCGCCGGAAGGGCGCCCAGCACGGCGTGCAGCGCCTCCGTGCCCCCCGTGGACGCGCCCACCGCCACCACGTTCCACCCCTCCCCCGGCCGCCCGGAGGCGGAGGGGGATGGGGAGGGGTCGCGGGGGCAGGCGTCGCCGAACGCGAGGGCGCCGGCGCGGGGACGGGCGCGGGCGGCCGCGCGAAGGGCGCGC
>JAQBQD010000037.1 GCA_028287185.1 Gemmatimonadota bacterium
CACCGCATTCCGCAGGCACTCCAGGTAGCCCTCGAACCGCCGCCGGCCCGCTGCTTCGGTGTTCATTCCTACACCTTGCTACTCACATTCCCAATTGTCAAGATGTTTCTAACACAGTAGTACTAGAAGTCTGTTGAAAATCGGGTGCTCAGAACCGAGAGAGGCGCTCACAGGCGATCTCAGGGCTGTGGTCCCCGTAGCGTTCACATGGGCCGGATGGGCCGCCGCCAGGCACCTGGGGAGCGTGACGGGAGCATGTAGGGACGGCGAATGGCCGGTGTCGGGGTACAGACCTGAGCCGCCGTGCCTCTTCTGCGGCCCTGAAAGGCGGCGAGGCGCTTCAGGTTCTGCACGATGCCTGTGAGGTCGCTCTGCACCTGCACACGCCGGCAGCCGCGGCTGCGTGCCCGACCCATGCCGTGCTGGCTCTTCGCCTCGGCGAAGGTGTGCTCGCTTCGGGTTCGCAGCTTTCTGCTGACCGTGTAGCCGCGCGTGCGCTGCGCCTCACGCACACGGTTCCTCGCCTCCACGATCCGCACCTTCTGCTTGCGCCTGCGCTGCTGGCCCACGTCGAAGGTACGCCGCTTCCAGGTGGGCACCTCCTCCCGCTCCGCGCCTGCCTGCAAGGGCATGTGCGGCAGGATCCCGCGCTTCAGCATCTCGGCTGCGAACTCGCCCGTGCCGTAGCCCGCGTCCAGGCTCGCCACCTCCGGCAGCTTCGGCAGCCCCAGCGCCCGTGCGTTCGCACGCACCTCGTCCAGCATCGCAAGCGCCGCCTTCCGCTCTTCCGCGGAGTGCGCGGAGCTGATCCGCCGGCGCAGGATCACCCGGCTCTTCGTGTCGATCACGTCGTGCATTAGGTAGCACAGCCGTGCTTCCTTCCCCTTGCCCTTCCGGTACAGCCGGGCTTCCGGGTCGCTCGTGGAGCGGTGCGTCTCATTCCCGTACTTCACTCCGTGCCCACTCCACCCGCCCGCCGGCTGCGGCTCCTTCGTTGTCCCGCCCTCCGGACCTTCGTCGTCCGGTGTGGTCTCCGGCAGAGCCGGCTTTTCCGCGGCGGGTGCAGGCTCGGACTCGGGTTCCGGGTCGAGGCCCGCCGCGGGCCGGATGTCCGGCTCCGGAAGAGGTGCAGCCTCAGGCTCCGCCTCCGCGGGCGGCGAGATGTCCGGCTTCCGATCCGGCTCTCTCGTCGCCAGGCTCTTCATGCTCGCGTTCGCTCGCACCTCGCTGCCGTCGATCGACACGTGCCGCCCCGACACCAGCCCCGCATCCGAGCACTGCCGCACCACCCGGTCGAACACCGTCTGGAACACCCCCGCTTTCGACCACAGATCCTTCAGCTTCGAGAGCGTCGAGTGGTCCGGCACCGGGTCGTGCAGGTTCAAGCCGCAGAACCACCGCATCCCCACGTGCATCCCGATCTCCTCGCACAGCTCCCGGTCCGACAGGTCGTACAGCGTCCCCAGAAGCAGCATCCGCAGCACCAACTCCGGGTCGATGCTCGGTCGCCCCCGGCTCGCGCTATAGCACGGCGCCACCGTCTCCCGCACGAACGACAGGTCCAGCACCCGATCCACCTTCCGCAGGAAGTGCCGCGCCGGCACCAGCGCTTCCATGTCCAGCACCTGGAACAGCTCCAGCGGAGTATCGTTTCGCCCGAGCATCGCTCTGCGCAGAGGAGGAGTTCACCAGTAGATTCGCTCCCTAAATCTACCGGTTCGCCCTCTCTGGCGCAGTATTTTTCAACAGATTTCTAGTATATATCTACTGATAGATCGGTAACTGGGTTCGAAGCGATTGCATCAAGGCCGACGTTCTACCCCTTCCGAGCCGCCGCGAGGTTATCAATCAGCCAATCGCTCACCGAGTGGTAACCCTCGACGTCGCCCCGGCTCCGCGAGGTGAGCATCGCGCCCTCCAGCGCCGCGAACAGCGCTGTTCCTGCGACGTCCGGATCACCCTGGAAGGCGAGTGCCCCGGCGGCGCGTCCCTCCACGAGCACCTGCGCGAGCCATCGCTCGTTGTCCTCCACGAACGCGGTTACCGCCCGCTGCATCTCATGCGGAAGGGTCGCGAAGTCCGCGGCAAGCATGCCGCCCAGGCAGATCCGTCCACCGTCGCGCAGCACGCCTTCCAGTACTGCCGCGAACCGCCTCAGCTTCTCCGCCGCGTCCGCGCCCCCCGGCAGCGCCGCATCCACCTGCGCACGCGCATCCGCCACCGTCCCGCGGTAGCGCTGGAGCAGCGCCCGCCCCAGGTCCGACTTCGCGGGAAAGTGGTAATGGATGCTCGCCGTCCGAATCCCCACGCGCTCCGCCAGGTCGCGGTAGCTGAACGCGTTGAAGCCGCGCGTCTGCACCAGCTCCTGGGCCGCATCCAGAATCCGAACCGCCGTGTTCGAGGTGTCCATGGAGTGTATATCAATCTATAGATAGGCATTCGCGCAAGACCTTCTCCGCGACCGGAAAGCGAGCCCGGTTTCGGCCCGATTCCGCCGACGGGCATCCAACGAACGGCAGCCCGTCCAGCGCGTCCCAAACCATCGCGTGACTGAGCGGAAAGACGTTCGGTCGATGGAACTACTCGCCCGCGGTGATCGGCTCCTCGCGCTCCACCACCGGTGCCGACCCGAACGGCAGGCCGACGACTGCTGCTTCCGCGCCGTCCGTCGATTCCACGCGGACGCTGCCGCCGGGGCCGATCTCGCGCCGCACGAACGCCAGCGCAACGGTCTGCCCCATGAGCGGCGAGAAGGCGGCGCTCGTCACGCGGCCCACCTCCTTGCCCGTCTCGGGATGGAAGAGCGGCGTGCGCACGGCCGGCGTCGGCGAGTCGCCCAGCAGCAGGCCGCGCAGGTGCCGGTTCACATGCCCGCGGTGGGCGATGCGGACGATCACCTCCTGGCCTGTGTAGCAGCCCTTCGTGAACGAGATGGCGCGCGGCATCAATCCCGTGGCCTCGAACGCCTCCGTGGCGATCACGTCCTCCTCCAGCTCCGCCCCGTACCGCGGCCGCCCCGCCTCGATGCGTAGCGTCTCCAGCGCCCCGAAGCCCACCGGCCGCGCGCCCATCCCGGCACCCTTCTCCACCAGCGCGGACCAGAGCGCAGGCACCTGCTCCGCGGGAGCAAACAGGTCGTATCCCTCTACGCCCCCCACTTCGCGCGTCCCCAGCACCACCACGGCCGCGCCGCCGAACGCCGTCTCCACGAACGCGTCTTCGTCCAGTGCGGGGACCTCTCCCTGTACGACGCCCGCCACCAGCTCCCGCGCGCGCGGACCGTAGACGCCCAGCCCGCCCGTCGCGTCGGACGCGTCCTCCCAGCGGGCGAACATGGGGGGAAGCATCTTCTTCAGGTGCTCGCGCGTGCCTTCCAGCGCCTCTCGCGGCAGGTCCAGCACCACCTCGGCCGCCCCGTCGCGCTCCAGCCGCAGGGCGCGCAGCTCGGCCAGCGTGCGCCCCTTGGGGTTCAGCATGGCCGCGTAGACCGCGCGCCCGGCCGGCGCCTTCAGCAGGTCGTTCGTGACGAGGCCGTGGATCATCTTCACGGGGGCCTTGCCCCACACGCGGATGCGCGCGCGATCGCCCCGGTCCGCGATGCCGGCGGCGGACCGCACCGCCGCGTATTCGGCGGCCTGGTCGCCGAAGTGGCGCGGAACCTCGCGCCCCGCCACCTCCTGTAACACCGCCCCGCGCGCTTCCTCCATCTCCCGCAGCGTGCTCATCTCACCTCGCAAGGTTCACCCGTACCGCCGTCCCACCATCGACCGAGCCGCCCGAATTCGCCCGCCTGGGCCATCGCCTTCGACCACACTCCCATGTCCACCTCTACTGCAAGGTAGACCGCGCTCTCCGTGGACTCAGCCTCCCGCGGCCTCGAACATCTCCCGGAGCGCCGCCTCGTTCCCCTCCAGCTCCGTCACCTTGCGGCGCACGTCGGCGGTGGACGGCGCGTTCGGAAGATCGGCCTTCACCTCGTCGCCGTCGTCGCGGGGCAGGAACACCACCGTCATCTTCCACCCCTCCACCCCGGTCGCCTTCCGCGCCACCAGGTCCACGCTGTACGTCCGGCCGCCGCAGTCCAGCCGGTCGGCCAGCCGGTGCTCCTTCCACGACGAGCTGCGCGAGAGCGCCATGTCGTCCGTCCCTGTATCAGAGAGAGGTGATCCGCCAATCTGCACCGGCAGGGGCAGCCGGGGAGTTGTCCCGGGTCGTCGTTGGCCGCATCTTACCCCGACCCGCCGGGCTCGCCGCGTGCCGAGCCGGGACCAACGATACCACCCGCCGCAAGGCCGAGCAATCGCGCGGCGGCCGGGCCCCCGACCCTCGCGAGGACCCCATGGCGTCCGCCAACCCCATCTGGCTCACGCGGCTGCCCGCCGACCTCCGCCGCCGCCTGGAGCTGGCCGAGGCCACCGCGCGCGAAGCCCGCACCGAAGCGCACGCCAACCAGGCGCTGGACCTGGTGGCCATCCTGGCGCCGCGCATGCCCTTCGACGAAGCGGTGGAGCGCTACCTCGAGATCATGGGCATGGAGGGCGAAGAGGCCGAGATGGTCAACACCCGCGCCCTCAAGCTGCTCAGCGAGCGCGAGATCCCCAGCGAGCTGGCCCGCGAGCGGCGGCGCGGCGGCGGCTTCCGGTGGCAGTACGTCACCCCCGTCGGTGCCTTCCGCTACATCCGCCGCCAGCGCCGCCGCAGCGCCGAGGAGGAGCTGTGGATGGAGCTGGCCGCCGCCCGCGCCGAAGAGGCGCTGGCCCGCACCCACGTGAGCCACGCCCTCGGCTTCGTGGAGCTGCTGGAGACCCAGGCCGATCCCTCGCGCGCCGTGTCGCTCTACCTGGACCGCATGGGCGAGCCCGAGGCCCGCTCCCGCAGCGTCTACCAGCGCGCCCTGGCCGAGCTGGCCGAGAGCCTGCTGCCGCGCCTGCTGGCCTACGCCGGCGACGACGAGGCCGAAGAGCCCGGCTGAGGCCGAGGCTCGCCGAAACATTGCATCCGCGAAAGGCGCGGATAGCACGCTCCTTGCACCCGCCGCCCGCGGCGCGACGGGCGCCCCGCCCCCGCGAACGCACGAGCCTTAGAGCCGCATCCATGCACATCATGACACGCACACCGAAGGCGGCCGCCACCGTGGCGGCCTTCGCGTTCCTGCTCGCCGGCTGCGGCGGCAAGGGCGATGCAGGCGCCGCG
>JAQBQD010000110.1 GCA_028287185.1 Gemmatimonadota bacterium
GCGGAGCGCGCGCGCCACGAGCAGGCGGGGGACGGCGCGCTGCGAGGGGAGATAGAGCCGCACGAGCCCCATGCCCTCCGCACGCGCGGCCGCAGCCACCGCCCAGTGCTCCGGCGGCAGCAGCGGCGATGCGGGGAGCGCCCGGCGCCGCGTGGAATCCACCGCCGCGCGGCTCGGAACCGCGTCAGCGGATGAGATCCGCGCTGCGTCCGCTTCCGCGCCGGCACCCATCGCCTGCGCGGCGAGAGAGCGACACGACGCGGTCGCCAGGACTCCGCCGACGACCACGACGGGGAGCACCGTCGATGCGGCGCGACGGAGGACCGACATCAACCGTTCTCCGGCGACGCAAGCTTCCGGAGCGCTGCGACGAGCCCGGGGATGGTGAACTCCTCCGCCTCCGCGTCGACCGTGAGACCCAGCTCGCGCGCCGTCGTCGAGGTGACGGGGCCGATGGATACCACCCGCGCGCCGCCCAGCTCCGTCCCGGCGAGGTCCACGAAGCCGCGGACGGTGGAGCTTGCGGTGAAGGTGACGTAGTCCACCTCGTCCCTCGCCAGCCGCGCGCGGACCGCATCCGCCTCCTCGCCGTCCGGCAGCGTGCGATACGCGGCGACCTCCACGACCTCAGCGCCGAGCGCGCGGAGGCCGTCGGGCAGCGCGGTGCGCGCGATCTCGGCCCGGGGAAGGAGGATGCGCTTGCCGGCGAGGTCCTCGGCCGACGCGAGGGCCTCCAGCACCGCTTCCCCGACGTACTCGCCGGGCACCCGATCCGCACGGATGCCCCGCGCCTCCAGCGCCGCCGCCGTCGCCGGCCCGATGGCGCACACCTTCGCGCGGCCGAGGGCGCGGGAATCCCTCCCGATCACCGCGAGCGCATCCCAGAACCGCTCCACGCCGTTGGAGCTCGTGAAGACGATCCAGTCGAAGCCGCCCGCGCCGGCCGCGGCATCCTGCAACGCCGCGGGATCGGGCGCGTCGGCGATGCGGATGGTGGGGAACTGCACCACCTCCGCCCCCAGCGCCTCCAGCTCCGCCGCCAGCCCGCTGGCCTGCGCGCGCGCCCGGGTGACGAGCACGCATCGGCCGGACAGGGGACGCGCATCGAACCACCGCAGCCGCTCGCGCAGGGACACGACCTCGCCCACGACCACCAGCGCCGGCGCGCCGATGCCCGCCTCGCGCGCGAGCTTCGGGAGCGTCGCGAGCGTCCCGGTGACGGTGCGCTGGCGCGGATACGTGCCCCACTCGATGACCGCGGCGGGGGTATCCGACGCCTTCCCGGCGTCCGTCAGGCGGCGGAAGTTCTCCTCCATCCGCCCGACCCCCATGTAGAAGACGAGCGTCCCGCCCCGGGCCAGGGCGTCCCAGTCCAGGTCCGTGTCGGGTTTGGTGGGATCCTCGTGCCCGGTCAGCAGCGTGAGGGACGACGTCATCCCCCGCTGCGTGGCCGGGATGCCCGCGTACGCGGCCGCGGCGACCCCGGCGGTGACGCCCGGGACCACCTCGAAGGGGATGCCGGCAGCCTGGAGGGCCAGCGCCTCTTCCCCGCCCCGCCCGAAGACGAACGGGTCGCCACCCTTCAGCCGCACCACGCACGCCTCCGCGCCGCGGCCGAGATCGACGAGGATCGCGTTGATCTCGTCTTGCGTGCGCGAGTGGTCGCCGCCGCGCTTGCCGACGTACACCATGCGCGCCTCCACGCGGCGGGCGCGCAGGATCGCGGGGTTCACCAGCGCGTCGTACACCAGCACGTCCGCGCGCGAGACCAGGCTGGCCGCGCGCACCGTGAGAAGCCCCGGGTCGCCGGGGCCCGCCCCGACGAGATAGACCGTCGCCATACACCTCCGGAAACGGACGCGGGCGGCGAATCCGCCGCCCCGCATTCCAAGTTCAGCCTTCCGCCTGGTCCCGCCCGCGCTCGTGCGCCAGCAGGTCGGCCAGCGTGGTGCGGAGCGGGATGCGCGGCTCCCATCCCAGCGCATGGAGCAGCGTGGGGTCGCCCCGCAGCACCGGCACGTCCACCGGCCGCACGCGTGCCGGATCGACCTCCACGCGCGCACCCGTGCCGGACAGCTCCACCATCTCGTCCACCAGCGAGCGGATGGAGCGCGCCTCGCCCGAGCACACGTTGCACACCTCTCCCGACGCGCCCCGCTCCGCCAGCACGCGGTACGCGCGCACCACGTCGCGCACGTCCAGGAAGTCGCGCCTGGCGGACAGGTTGCCGACGTGCAGCACCGCCTCGCCGTGCCCGCGCCCGATCGCCGCGAGCTGCCGCGCGAAGCTGGGCAGCGCGAAGCGTGCGTCCTGCCCCGGCCCCGTGTGGTTGAAGCTGCGGGCCACCACCGCGTCCGCGTCGCCGCTCATGCTCATCTGCACCGCCACCATCTCCGCCGCCGCCTTGGAGGCCGCGTACGGGTTGCAGGGCCGCAGCGCGCGGGCCTCGTGCAGCGGCTGCTCGTGCTCCGGCGCGCTCCCGTACACCTCGGCCGAGGACGTCAGCACCACGCGCGCGGACGTTCCGACGGCTCGCAGCAGGCGCAGCGTTCCCGTGGCGTTCACCTCCCACGTGCCCAGCGAGTCGCCGAACGAGGCGCCCACGCTGGCCTGCGCGGCAAGGTGGAAGACGACGTCCGGCCTGGCGTGGTGCACGGCGGCGACCAGAGACTCGTCCGAGGTCACGTCCAGGGCGACCCAGCGGACGGCCGAAGCCGCGTCGTGCAGCGGCAGCGCGTCCGGTGTGCCGCCGAACACCTCGTGCCCGTCCGCGGCCAGCGAGCGGACGAGATAGTGGCCGACGAAGCCGGCCGCGCCCGTGACGAGAGCGCGCACGGGGAGCCTAGCGCTCGGCGAGGGCGCGCACGGCGGCCGCGCCGCGGAGACGCTCCAGGTCCGCGTCCACCATCATCTCCACCAGCCGGCCGAAGGGCACCTCGTCCTTCCACCCCAGCTCGTCGCGCGCCCTCGTGGGGTCGCCCACCAGCAGGTCCACCTCGGCCGGGCGCATGAAGCGCGCGTCCTGCACCACGTGGTCCTTCCAGTCCAGCCCGACGTAGGTGAACGCCGCCTCCACCAGCTCGCGCACGCTGTGCGTCTCGCCCGTGGCCACCACGTAGTCCTGCGGCTCGTCGGCCTGCATCATCAGCCACATGGCGCGCACGTAGTCGCCGGCGAAGCCCCAGTCGCGCTGCGCGTCCAGGTTGCCCAGGCGAAGCTCCGTCGCCAGGCCCGTCTTGATACGCGCCGCCGCGTCCGTCACCTTGCGCGTTACGAACTCCAGCCCGCGCCGCGGCGACTCGTGGTTGAACAGGATGCCGCTCACGGCGAACATCCCGTAGCTCTCGCGGTAGTTGATGGTGGCCCAGTGCCCATACACCTTCGCCACGCCGTACGGCGAGCGGGGGTAGAAGGGCGTGTCCTCGCGCTGCGGCACCGCCTGCACCTTGCCGAACATCTCGCTGGACGAGGCCTGGTAGAAGCGCGTCTTGGGATTGTAGACGCGGATCGCCTCCAGCATGCGCGTCACCCCCAGCGCCGTCACGTCGCCCGTCAGCACCGGCTGCGTCCACGAGGTCTGCACGAACGACTGCGCCGCCAGGTTGTACACCTCGTCCGGCTCGGCCTGCTGCAGCGCGTAGAGCAGCGAGTTCTGGTCGGTGAGGTCGCCGGACAGCATCTCCACCCGGTCCTGGATGTGCTGGATGCGCTCGAACGTCACCGTCGAGCTGCGGCGCACCAGGCCGAACACCTGGTACCCCTTCTCCAGCAGCAGCTCGGCCAGGTAGCTTCCGTCCTGCCCGGTGATCCCGGTGATCAGCGCTTTCTTCATCTCGTGGGTCCTGCGCGGGAAAGGCGGGCGCCCGGAAAAGGCCGGCCCAGCCCGGAAACGTAGCTTTCGGTGCGGGGGGTGTCAACGCGGCGCACCGGCCGCCACGGGTTGACCGCGGCAGGCGCGGGGCTTAGATTCCTTGGCTTCTCGTCTTTCTGTACACGCATCACGGAGACTCCGATGGCCTTCTGTGCCGTTTGCGGCAAGGGTCCGCGCAGCGGGAACAACGTCAGCCACGCGAACAACAAGACCAAGCGTGTCTGGCGCCCGAACCTTCAGCCCGCACGGATCGTGACCGAGAATGGCACGCGCCAGCGGGTCCGGGTCTGCACGAGCTGCATCTCCGCGGGGAAGATTCGCAAGGCCGGTTGACCTTGCCCCGCGCGACGAGCTAAGCGGCCGCACCGTTGCAACGGTAGCGGCCGCTTCTCGTTGTACCCGCCCTCGTCGCCCACCCGCATGTCCCGCCCCTTCGTCCGCTCCACTCGTGGTCGATCGGAATCGCCGACGGTTTTGTCGATCACGATATACCCTCCTCGCGTTCCTCGCCGTCGCTCCTGATCCGGCGACGGAATCGTGGGGCCGCGCGACTCCGTAGACGGCGGCAATCCAGGGCCACAGGACGGACGGCGAATTCACTCGATCCGACCCGCCGCGCCCCACCGTCCGCGTGCCGCGTCAACACCGATCCGGCGCGGACGCCGACCCGCGCAGGCGAGTTCGCGCCGTTCCAGCCGCGGTTTCAACCGCTCAGACGAACCGCCACCTGGCGCCCGTCCCCACCCATCCGCTGACGCGGTTCCGAACCTCATCGCCGAACCGTCCTTCCCGCCGGCGGAGCGACCGATCGACCCCCATCCCGATCGACTTCGCACATTCCAAACGCAAAGCACCCCCGGCGCACGGCCGAAGCCATGCGCCGGGGGCGCGGTGCCGCGGTGGCCGAGAGGGCCGCCGCGAAGCGCCTGACTACTTGGCCGGCGTGGGAGCCGGACCCGCCGTCTCCGGCTTGTCCACCAGCTCGATCAGCGCCGTCTCCGCCCCGTCGCCGCGGCGGAAGCCGGTCTTCAGGATGCGGGTGTAGCCGCCGGGCCGCTCCGCGTTCTTCGGCCCGATGGCCGAGAACAGGTAGAAGAGGATCCCCTTGTCCTGGATGTCGCGCGCGGCCAGCCGGCGCGAATGCAGGTCGCCGCGCTTGGCGAGGGTGATCAGCTTCTCGGCGTAGGGCCGAAGCTCCTTCGCCTTGGCCGTCGTGGTCTCGATGCGCCCGTGACGGAAGAGGCTGGTCGCCATGTTCCGGAGCAGGGCATCCCGGTGGGACGTGGTGCGCCCGAGGGCGCGACCCTTGTTGTTGTGTCTCATTGGATTCCTACTCCTTCTGGGACTCGGCGGCAGCGCCGACGGCGTCCTCGTTCGCGTTCGCTTCGTCTTCCTCCGCCGGAACCACCCACCACAGCACCCCGTCGTCGCCCTCTTCCAGGTCCGAGCCGAACTGCAGCCCGTGCCCGGCCAGGAAGTCGCTGATCTCCTGGAGCGACTTCTTGCCGAAGTTGTCGATCCCCAGCATCTGCGCCTCGGTGCGCTGCACCAGGTCGCGGACGGTGTGGATGTTCTCCTTCTGCAGCGAGTTGCGGCTGCGCACCGAAAGCTCCGTCAGGTCCTCGATGGGACGGTTCAGAAGCTCCTGCAGGCGCGGCGCCACCGGCACGCGGCCGGCGGGAACGCGGCGCGAGCCGCCCTCCGCCTCGCCCCACTGCCGGTCGCTCCGCCACTCGGGCGTGGAGCCGGCCAGGAACGCCAGGTGCTCGATGGCCAGCTTCGACGCGTACTGCACCGCGGTGCGCACGTCGATGGCGCCGTTGGTCTCGATGTCCAGCACCAGGCGGTCGAAGTCGGTGCGCTGGCCCACGCGCTGCTCCTCGACCACGAAGTTGGCGCGGGTCACCGGGTTGTAGATGGCGTCGATGCGCACCAGGTCCGCCGGCATGCCGCGCGGGATCGGGTGGTGCTCGGCCAGGGCGAAGCCCCGGCCCTTGTTGACGTACAGCTCGATGCGCAGGTCGCGGTCGTCCTGCAGCTCGAGGATGTGGTGGTCCGGGTTGACCACCTCCACGGACGCGTGCGAGCCGATGCTCCGCGCCGTGACCGTGCCGGACGAGCTGGCGCGAAGCTCCAGGATGGCCTCGTCCGTGCCCTCGTCCATGCGCAGGACGAGCGACTTCAGGTTGCGGATGACCTGGTGGACGTCCTCCACCACGCCCGGGATCGTCTGGTGCTCGTGAAGAACACCGTCCGTCCGGAAGGCCCACACCGCGGCTCCCCGTAGGCTGGAGAGCAGGATCCGGCGCATCGTGTTGCCGAGCGTGTGCCCGAAGCCCCGCTCCAGCGGCCGGAGGACGATCTGCCCTGGACGGGGCTGCTCCGGCAGCCCAGGCATCTGAAGGCCGATGAGATCGAGTTCCACTGAACCCCTCCGAGAATTGGACAGGAAGCAGGAAAGGACTGCGCGGCGGGGCGCGTGCGCCCCGCCGCCGGAGTCCGAAGCCTGCCGGCTTACTTGCTGTAGAGCTCGACGATGAGCTGCTCCTGCACCGCCAGCGGGATGTCCGCGCGCGTCGGACGGCCCACCATGCGGCCCGTGCGGCTTCCCTCGTCCACCGCCAGCCAGCCCACGCTGGACGGGCGGGACTTCGAGGCGAGCGCCACGGCCACGGGAAGGATGTCCTTGCTCTTCGGCGCGATGCGGACCTCGTCGCCCGGCTTGACCTGCGCGCTCGCCACGTCCAGCGTCCGGCCGTTCACCTGCACGTGCCGGTGGCGGATGACCTGGCGGGCCTCCTTGCGGGAGGACGCGAAGCCCATGCGGTAGACGATGTTGTCCAGCCGGCTCTCCAGCGCCACGAGCAGGTTCTCGCCCGTCACGCCGGTCTGGTGCGCGGCCTTCTCGAACAGGTTGCGGAACGGCCGCTCCGACACGCCGTAGATGCGCTTCACCTTCTGCTTCTCGCGAAGCTGGTGCGCGTACTCCGACGTCTTCTTGCGGCGGTTCGTGGACTGGCCGTGCTGGCCGGGCGCGTAGGGACGGCGCTCGACGGGGCACTTCTCGGTGAAGCACTTCATGCCCTTGAGGAACAGCTTCTGTCCCTCGCGGCGGCACAGCTTGCAGACGGGTCCGGTGTAACGGGCCATTGAACCGTGAGCTCCTGTGGAGGTGTTCTCGCTCGGGCTTCGTCCCCCCGACGGTTTCGGAGGTTTACGCCAGCTTCATGGAACGGGTGGAGGAGGCGCGGGGCACACACCCCGGGCCTCCTCGCCCCACGGCATCAGACGCGGCGCTTCTTGGGCGGGCGGCAGCCGTTGTGCGGGATCGGCGTCACGTCGCGGATCGACCGGATGGCCAGGCCGCTCGAGGCGAGCGCCTGGATGGCCGACTCGCGCCCGCTGCCGGGGCCCTGCACGCGCACGTGCACGCGCTTGACACCCAGGTTCACCGCCTCGCGGGCCGCCTGCTCGGCGGCCACCGTCGCGGCGAACGGCGTCGACTTCTTGGAGCCCTTGAACCCCGCCTTGCCGGCGCTCCCCCACACGACGGAGTTGCCCGCCATGTCGGTGATGGTCACCAGGGTGTTGTTGAAGGTCGCCTTGATGAAGGCGATCCCCTCGCTCTCGACGTGGCGCTTGGTCTTCGGACGACCGGCGCCGGCCTTCGGCTTCGCCATCTGTGCTCGTTCCTTTGTGTTTCGCGGCCTACCGCGAGTCCGGTGCTGCGCCCGCCGGAGTCCCCGGCGGGTATGGTCGCCGGGGCGCGGGCGCCCCGGCCGGTGCCGCTACTTCTTGCCGGGCTTCTTCTTGCCGGCGATGGCGCGGCGCGGTCCCTTCTTGGTGCGGGCATTGGTGTGCGTCCGCTGGCCGCGGACCGGGAGCCCGCGCCGGTGGCGCAGCCCGCGGTACGAGCCGATGTCCATCAGCCGCTTGATGTTCCGGGCGATCTCCGAGCGCAGCACACCCTCGACGCGGTACGTCGTGTCGATGGCGCGGCGGAGCTTGTTGATGTCGTCGTCCGAAAGCTGGTGGACGCGCTCGTCCGGATTGATTCCCGACTCCGCGAGGATCTTACGCGAGGTCGGACGGCCGATTCCGAAAATGTAGGTCAGGCCGATCTCGATCCGCTTGTCGCGCGGAAGATCGACGCCGGCGATACGGGCCATCGCTGCTTCTCCTGGTAGCCGGGCCTGAGTTTACCCCTGCCGCTGCTTGTGGCGCGGGTTCTTCTTGCAGATGATGCGCACCACCCCACGCCGCTTGATCACCTTGCAGTGCTCGCAGATGGGCTTGACGCTCGCGCGGACCTTCATGGTCGCCTCACTCGCTTCGAGTTTGAACAGAAGCCTTGGAATATATCACTCGCCCCCAGGAAGGACAACCTCCCCAAGGGAAAGCTCACTGCGTAAGGATGCGGTGCCCGTCCGCCGTCACCGCCACCGTGTGCTCGAAGTGGGCGGAAAGCCTGCGGTCGGCGGTCACCACCGTCCACCGGTCCGGGAGCGTGCGAACGGCGGCCGTGCCCAGGTTCAGCATCGGCTCGATGGCCAGGACCATCCCCTCCACCAGCTTCAGGCCGCGGCCCCGCTTGCCCCAGTTGGGGATCTGCGGCTCCTCGTGGGGCTCGCGCCCCACGCCGTGGCCCACCAGCTCGCGGACGATGCCGTACCCCGCCTCGTCCGCCACCTCCTGGATGGCCGCGCCCACGTCGCCCAGGCGGGCGCCGGGCTTCACTTCGGCGATCCCCCGGTGCAGTGCCTGCAGCGTGCGCTCCAGCAGCTGCGCCGCCTCCGGCGCGACCCCGCCCACGGGCAGGGTGACCGCGGCGTCGGCGTAGAAGCCGTCCAGCTTCACCCCGCAATCCACGCTCACCACGTCCCCCGCCGCCAGCTTGCGGCGGGCGGACGGGATCCCGTGCACTACCTCGTGGTTCACGCTGATGCAAAGCGTCGCGGGGAAGTTGTACAGCCCCTTGAACGCCGGTACCGCACCCGCGTGCCCCCGGATGAAGTCCTCCGCGAAGGCGTCCAGCTCCGCCGTGGTGGCGCCGGCGCGGACCCGCTCCGGGATGGCCCGGAACAGCGCCCCGATGATCGCCCCGGCACGGGCGATCGTCTCCACCTCCTCCGGCGTCTTGAGGTGGATCACCGGCCCAGGCGGCCCAGGATGTCGCCCTGGACCTGCTCGATGGCGCGGTCGCCGTCCACCTCGTGCACCGGCACGCCCTGCTCCCGGTAGAAGGCGACCAGGGGCGCGGTGCTCTCGCGGTACACGCGAAGGCGCTCGCGCACGGTTTCCTCGCGGTCGTCGGGCCGCTGCACCACGCGGTCCGCGATCTCGGCCGGCGGCGGGTTGTGCTCGACGTGGTACACCTTCCCCGTCTCCGGGTCGGTGCGCCTGCCGCTCATCCGCCGCACGATGGCGTCGTCCCGCACGCCGATGTTGACCACCGCGTCGATCTTCCGCCCCAGCTCGCGGAGCAGGCCGTCCAGCGCCCGGGCCTGCGCCACGTTGCGGGGATAGCCATCGAAGACGGCGCCCCCCGCGGCGGCCGGGGACGACAGGGCCTCGCGCACCAGGCCGAGCACCACGTCGTCGGACACGAGCTGCCCCGCGTCCATGATCGCCTTCGCCTTCAGCCCCAGCGGCGTCCCGCGGCGCACCGCGTCGCGCAGCATGTCGCCCGTGGCGATCTTCGGCGTCCCGAGCGTCTCCGCCAGCAGGGCGCCCTGGGTGCCCTTGCCGGCCCCCGGCGCGCCGAGAAGGATGAGGTCCATGCCGGCCGCCTAGATGTAGCGCTGCTGGCGGCCGCGGAACTTCACCCGGCCCTTCTTCATGAAGCCGTCGTAGCGGCGCAGCAGCAGGTGCTGCTGCATCTGCTGGACGGTGTCCAGCCCCACGCCCACCACGATCAGCAGGCCCGTGCCGCCCAGCAGGCGGCTGAGGCCCGTCACGCCGATGGCGTGCAGGATGGCCGAGGGGATCAGCGCGATCGCCGCCAGGAAGAACGCCCCCGGCAGGGTGATGCGCGTGAGCACCCGGTCGATGTACTCCGCCGTGCGCGCGCCCGGCTTCACCCCCGGGATGAACGCGCCCTGCTTCTTCAGGTTCTCCGCCAGGTCGACGGGGTTGAAGATGATCGCCGTGTAGAAGTACGTGAAGAAGACGATCAGCACGGTGAACAGCACGTAGTAGATCCACGACCCCGGCTGGAACCACGCCGAGGCGTCCTTCAGCCAGCGGTTGTTCGTGAAGGTCGCCACCGTGGAGGGGACGATCACGATCGACTGCGCGAAGATGATCGGCATCACGCCGGCCGAGTTGATCCGGAGCGGCACGAACGACTTCTGCCCCTGCCGGATGCGGCCTCGCCCCATCACCTTCTGGGGGATCTGCACGGGGATCTTGCGCGCCGCCATGGTCACCGCGACCGTGGCCGCCACCACCACCAGCATGGTGGCGATCAGCACGAAGATGCCCACCGGGTGCACCTGGCCGGCCTGCACCAGCTTGGTCGTCTCCACGATCGCCGAGGGAAGGCTCTCGATGATGGAGAAGAAGATCAGCAGGCTCATCCCGTTGCCGATGCCACGCTCCGTGATCTGCTCGCCCAGCCACATGATGAACACCGCGCCCGTGCTGAGCGTCAGCACCATCATCAGCCGGAACGCCGTCCCGGGGTTGGCCACGGCGCCGGGCACCTGCGTCTCCAGGAAGAGCGCGAAGCCCCACGCCTGGAACATCGACAGGATGACCGTGGCGTAGCGCGTGTACTGTGTGAGCTTCTTGCGCCCTTCCTCACCCTCCTTCTGCATCTTCTCGATGTTCGGGAAGACGGTCGCCAGCAGCTGGAACATGATGCTGGCGGAGATGTAGGGCATGATGCCGAGGGCGAACACCGTGGCCTTGGAGAGCCCGCCCCCGACGAACATGTCGTAGATCCCGAACGCCGTCCCCTGGAGGTTACCCGCGTAGTCCCGGAGCGCCACCACGTCGATCCCGGGCGCCGTGACGTGCGCGCCCAGTCGGTAGATGAGGAGGCAGAAGAGGGTGAAGAGGATCTTCTCCCTCAGCTCCGGGATGCGGAACAGGTTCGTGACGGGATTCGCCATGTCTACGCGATCTCCTCGACGCGGCCCCCGAGGCCCTCGATCTTCTCGCGCGCGGACTTGCTGAACTTGTGCGCCGAGATGTTCACGGCGCGGGTCAGCTCGCCCGTGCCCAGGATCTTGACCGGACGGCTCGCGTGGCCGATCAGGCCGCTGGCCTTCAGGCTCTCGGGCGTGACGTCGCCCTCGCCCAGCGCGTCGAGCTGGTACAGGTTCACCACCTGGTACTCGACGCGGTTGAGTGGGGTGAAGCCGCGCTTGGGAAGCCGCCGCTGCAGCGGCATCTGGCCGCCCTCGAAGTGCGCCTTGCCGCCGCCGGGGCCGTGGTGGCCGGCGCGCGCCTTGGAGCCCTTGTGTCCCTTGCCGGCCGTCTTGCCGGTGCCGGAACCCGGGCCGCGGCCCAGCCGCTTGGTGTCGCGGTGCGACCCCTCGGGCGGGCGAAGGTTGGAAAGATCAGCCATGGTTGCCCTCCTGTCCCTCGACGTCGGTCACCTGGACGAGGTGGCGAACCTGGAAGACCATCCCCCGGATCGCGGCGTTGTCCTCGTGCTCCACGAAGCGCTGGTGCTTGAGCCCCAGCGCGGCCAGCGTGCGGCGGTGCTTCTCGGGCGCGCCGACGCCGCTCTTGACCTGCTTGATGCGGATCTTAGCCACGGATCCCTCCCAGCGACGACACGGGGACGCCCCGCTCCTGGGCGAGCTGCTCGCGGGTGGTCAGGTTCTCCAGCGCGTCCATGGTCGCCAGCACCATGTTGAACGGGTTGTTGGAGCCCAGCGACTTGGTGAGGATGTCGTGGATGCCCACGCACTCCAGCACCGCGCGCACGGCGCCGCCGGCGATCACGCCGGTGCCCGGCGCCGCGGGGCGGATCAGCACCCGGCCGGCACCCGACTCGCCGATGATCTCGTGGGGCACGGTGCCCTTGACCACCGACACCTTCACCATGGCGCGGCGGGCCGAGTCGATGGCCTTGCGCACCGCCTCGGAAACCTCGTTCGCCTTGCCGGTGCCGACGCCCACCTTGCCCGCCTGGTCGCCCACGGCCACCAGCGCGGTGAAGGAGAAGCGGCGTCCGCCCTTGACCACCTTGGCGACGCGGTTGATGTGGATGACGTTCTCCTTCAGGTCCGACTCGCGGCGCTCGCCGCGCGGGCCGCCGCGGTCGTCGCGGCGCCCGCGGTTGTCGCCGCCCTCGCCGCC
>JAQBQD010000116.1 GCA_028287185.1 Gemmatimonadota bacterium
GTGGATCGGTGGATCGGTGGATCGGTGGATCGGTGGATCGGTGGATCGGTGGATCGGTGGATCGGTGGATCGGTGGATCGGTGGATCGGTGGATCGGTGGATCGGTGGATCGAGGAATCTGCGGCGGAAGGTCGAAGGGCCCCAGCATCTCGTCGCCGGATTCGCCCGTGGACACGCGGACAGCGGATCCATGGAAGCTTCGGTCCGGGAGGGCCTCGGAGACCCGATCGCGTTTGGGAAGACGGACTCCTTCGACGCGGCGGCGGAACACCGGGCAACCGGACGGCGGGAAGCACGACGCGGGGGAGCAGGCACGCGCCCGCTCCCCCGCACCGTCGCACATCCCATCTGACGTCGACCGGTGTTCGGCCAGCTCCGGCGGAGGCCGCCGGCCTGCCGCGAGCGCGCCGATCTCCAGCCCGCGTCAGCGCGAGAAGCGCGTGTCCCGCGTCTCGCCTTCCTTCACCACCGCCACCACCTCGGCGGTGTCGATCCAGACCAGGTCCACCTGGCCGTCGCTGATCTGCATCTCCTCCACGCGGCCCGAGTTGCCGATGGAGATCTGCGCCCGGCCCCGCGCCAGCGCGATGACCGCACCGCCGCGGAGGTAGACGGAGAGGCGCCCCGTCACGTCGATCTTGCTGCTCATGGGTCGCTCCGATCTGGTGTGGATGGGGAGCGCGTGCCCGCCCTCGCCGCGCCGTGCGGCACGGCCCGTTGCGCACGATACGCCGCGCGCCGGGCCCGTGCAACCTTCCCGGCCGCGCCCGTCAGCGGGGCAGCGCGAAGGGCTCGTCCGCCTCGGCGCCGTCCGCGCCGTCGGGCCGGGCCGCCGCGGTCGCGCCGCCCGCCTCGTCGTCCCCGTCTCCCAGGTCCGCGCATCCCTCCTGCTCGTGGATGCAGTGGCCGATGCGCGTGGCCCACACGTCCAGCTGCGAGCGCGAGGGCACGGGGGCCCCGGGATCGGGAAGCTGCAGCGGGAAGGGCGCGCCCTGCGGCACCGGGATCAGGTGCAGGTGGAAGTGGAACACGTCCTGCCCGCCGTCCGCGCCGTTGGGCGAGAACAGGTTCACCGCGCGGCACCCGGTGGCGCTGCGCAGGCCGGGAAGCAGCCGCCGCGCCATCTCGAAGGTGCGGCCGGCCAGCTCGGCCGGCACGTAGAACAGGTTCTTGTAGTGCTCCTTGGGCATCACCAGCACGTGCCCCGGGTGCAGCGGCTGCACGTCCAGGAAGGCGATGATCTCCTCGTCCTCGTGGATGACGCTCACCATCTCGTCGCCGCCGATGATGCGGCAGAAGACGCAATGCGGGTTCTGGTTGGGGTCCACGGGGCCTCCGGCGGTCGGCGATCGGTGGGTTCGCACCTGTGCACGGCGCAAAGGTGCCGCCGGGGAACGGAGCGTGCAAGAGACAGGCCCCGCGGGCCTTGCCCGGATGCCCGGGCCGGGCGAGATTGGGCGCTTCATCTTTTCCCGGAATACCGCCTGAAACCGAAGCCGACGCTACAGATGGAAGCCAGCCGCGGAAGCGCAGCCCCCCTGCGCGCCGGGCCCGACGCCGCCAGCATCACCCCCGACTTCCCGCTCCTTCTGCTGGAGACCATGCGCGACATGGACCGGCCCGAGGAGGTGCTGGAGGGCGAGGACCTGGCGGTGAGCATGCCGCGCCGGCTGGGGCTGAGCGACGTGGTGTTCGCGCAGATCCACCGCTTCCGCGAGGAGGTGCGCCGCAAGCGCCTGCAGACGCCGGCAACGGTGGAGGACCTGATCCGCCTGGTCATCCGCCGCCCGGACGCGGACGAGATCTTCGAGGAAGCCGGGCGCCGCGTGGCCCGCCGCGCCTGGGAGGCCCGCTCGCCCGCGTACCGCCGCATGGTGGGCGTCATGCCCCGCGCCCTGGCCGCGCGCACGGCCAAGCGCGCCGTCCGCCGTCTGTTCCGCCAGGTGGCCGGGGGCTCGCGCGTGGACATCACGGGCCGCCCCCCCGCCGTGCGCCTGCGCGACCCGCTGACCGTGCGCGCCGATCCCGGGGGCGCCGCCTGCGCCTTCTACGCCGGCGCCATCGCCGAGACGGTGTCGCGCTACGTGGGCAAGCCCCACCGCGCCGACCACGTGCGCTGCACCGCACGCGCCGCCGAGCTGTGCGAGTGGCAGTCGGTCGCCGCCGAGGCGTGAGCGCGGCCGGTTCTCAGCGCGAAGGGGCGTCCGGGTTGTGCGGATGGACGGCTGCCCGGGGATGATGGGCTGGATGAACGGAGAAGGGCTCCTGCTCGGCGCGGGAGCCCTTCTCATTTCGATCGAGCTTGATGCGATCGTCGGCGGCGGCGGTTTCGGGTCGTGGTTCTCGGTTGATGTCGATGCCTTGGTGGACGTCGATCACGCGAGAGGTGTGGATCAGGTGCCGGCGCACGCACCACGGGTTGAACCCCATAGTTGTCGAAAGTCAGGTTTCCGGGGCTGGTTCGGGGGCGCCGCAAGCGATCCGCAGGGCACGCTCGACCCATGCGCGCAGATCATGGGCGAACCAGGCGCGCACGGATCGCCAGCCACGAT
>JAQBQD010000121.1 GCA_028287185.1 Gemmatimonadota bacterium
CGCCACGGCCATGGAGCGCGCCGACCGAGCCTTCGCCGCGATGGCCGCCGCGCGGGGCGCCGGGCCCGCCTTCGTCGCCTTCGCCGCGCCGGACGTGCTGAACGTCGGGGGCCAGATCACGGCCGGACCCGCCGAGGTGGCGGCCTCGTTCGCCGGCGACACCGCGCACTGGCTCTGGGGCCCCATCCTTTCCCGCGCGTCGGCCGACGGCGAGCTGGGCTACACCGTGGGCGAAGCCGCCATCACCGGCGCCGGCCCGGACGGCGCGCCGCGGACCTCCTACTCCAAGTATCTCACCATCTGGCGCCGCCAGCCCGACGGCTCCTACAAGTACGTCACCGACGGAGGCAACGGCCGCCCCGCGCCGACGCCATAGCCCCGCCGTCGGCCCTCCCGTCGAACCCGGCCATGCCGTCGCTCGGAGCCGCAGCCCCCCGCGCCGGCTCCCTCCGCGGACCCTCCCGACCGGACCCGCACGACCGCGCCGATCCTCGCCACCGGCCGCGGAGACGGCGCCGGGCGGAGTCCGCGAGGGGGGCCTGGCTCCTCCGGCGCCCCGGATTTCAATCCGAGGGCGATGATGATGGCCCCTGATCGTCCCCCGCCCTCCCACACCACCGTCCGCCCCCGCCGCCCACGCCGCCTCCGATCTCGAAGCTTCGCGCGGCGTCCGACGCGCTCCATCGACCCTCCCGTCGACCCGCCTCGGACCCCCCAAGGCGCTCCGGTGTATGCACTTCCGCGTGCGGCGGGAGACCATCCGCATCCATCCACGCCGCGCCGTCCGCGCCTCGCGCACGAACCTGCACCCTCGTTCATCCATGTCTCAGCGCCGCAGCCGTTTGGTCCCTTTCATGGCCCTGGTCCTCTGCCTGGCCGGGGCCTACCTGTACTTCTCGCCGTACATCGCCTTCGCGCGCCTCAAGAGCGCCGCGCAGAAGGGCGACGAGCAGGCGCTGCAGACGCTGGTCGACTTTCCCGCCTTCCGCGAGAGCATCCGCACCGAGGTGGCGGGCAGCGTGGACCGCAACCTGGGACACGGCCCGCTGGGCTCGCTCGGCAGCGCCTTCGCGGGCGTCGCCACCAGCTACGTCGCCAACGCGCTGGTCACGCCCCGCGGCATCGCCGGGTTGGTGCGCGGCTCGCGCTCCGGCGCCGACGCGCTCAAGGGCGAGCGGTCGGACGGGGACGCGGCCGGCGAGCACGATGCCAGGGTGAAGGTGTCGCGCGGCTACGAGGGCCTGAGCACCTTCGCGGTGCACGTGCGCGACGCACGCAGCGGCAAGGCGAACGTCACGCTGCTGATGACGCGCGCCGGCGTCGCCTCGTGGAAGCTGAGCGGCGTCCGCCTGGGCCAGTAGCCGGCGAGGTGGGTCGATGGATGACGGGCGGGGGACGGCCATGGCGGCCCGTCCCCCGCTTTCCGTTGCGGACACCCCTTTGCGGGCGCGCCCACGCACGTTAAGCTACTCGCCTGCCCCCCGGGCGCCGGTGAACGCGGGTCACCCCGTGCCGCCGGTCCGCCGGCGCGGGCCGACGACGAACCGCCGGGCGCGTGACGGGGCGGAGAACGGCCCGCCGGACGGTCCGGTGGCACACCCGCGGCAACACGGACGCATGGTCTCGCTCTTCGACATCCTGGGCCCCACCATGGTCGGGCCCTCCTCGTCCCACACCGCGGGCGCCTGCCGCCTGGGGCTGGTGGCGCGCGCCATCGCGGACGGCACGCCGGACGAGGCCCGCATCCGCCTGCACGGCTCCTTCGCCGCCACGGGCGAGGGGCATGGCACCCACCGCGCCCTGGTGGGCGGCCTGATCGGCCTGGCCCCCGACGACCTGCGCCTGCGCGAGGCGTACGAGCACGCGCACGAGGCCGGGCTGCGCTGGAGCTTCGAGGAGGTGGACCTGGGGCCGGAAGCCCACCCCAACACCGCCCTGATCGAGCTTCTGCGCGGCGGGGTGACCAGCCACGTGCGGGGCGCCTCCGTGGGCGGCGGGCGCATCGAGGTCACCGAGGTGGACGGCTTTCCCGTGTCGCTGGGCGGCAGCTACCACACCCTGGTCCTGCTGGCCCACGACGAGCCGGGAACCATCGCCGCCGTGGCGGGAACGCTGGCCGGGCACGGCGTGAACCTTGCCACCATGCGGGTGGACCGCACCGGACGCCACAAGGACGCGCTGATGACCATCGAGTGCGACGAGCCCATCGACGACGACGTGCTCGCCGCCATCCGCCCGTTCGGGTGGCTGCGCTGGGTGCGCCGCGTCGAGAAGATCGCCTGACGCCCCCGTCCGCGCCGCCACCGCTTTCCCCGTCCACCCCATGCACCGCTCCATCGAGTCGCTGGTCCACGAGTCCGACGAGACGGGCCGCCCGCTCCCCCTGGTGGTGCTGGAGGCCGAGTCCGCCGAGAGCGGCGTGCCCGCCGCGCAGGTGCGCGCCCGCATCGCCCGCACCCTGGCCGTCATGCGCAGCGCCGTGGACGAGGGGCTGAAGGGCGACGTGCACTCCCCCTCGGGCATGACGGGGGGCCGCGCGCGGCGCCTGTGGGAGAACGGGCCGCGGCTCATGGGCCCCCGCGTCACGGAGGTGCTCGCGCGGGCGATCAGCACGCTGGAGGTGAACGCGGCGATGGGGCTGATCGTGGCCGCGCCCACGGCGGGGGCGGCGGGGGTGCTGCCGGCGGTGCTGGTGAGCATGGCCGAGTTCGACGGCTTCGACGGCGAGCGGCTGATCGACGCCATGCTGGTGGCCGGCGGCGTGGGCGGCGTGATCGCGCACCGCGCCTCGCTCTCCGGCGCCGAGGGGGGATGCCAGGCCGAGACGGGGACGGCCGCCGCGATGGGCGCCGCGGCCGTGGCGTGGCTCCACGGGGGCACGAATCAGCAGGTGGCCACGGCCGTCGCGCTGTCGCTGCAGGGCATGCTGGGGCTCATCTGCGACCCCATCGGCGGACTGGTGGAGATCCCCTGCATCTACCGCAACGCCTCCGCCGCCATGCAGGCCATCGCCGGGGCCGAGATGGCGCTGGCGGGGCTGGACTTCCCGGTGACGGCCGACGAGGTGATCGACGTGATGGGCGAGGTGGGGCGCCGCATGCCCTCCGCCTTCCGCGAGACGGCGATGGGCGGGCTGGCCGCCACCCCGTCCGCGCGCCGCCTGGTGCAGATCCGCCCCACCGCCAAGCCGTCGGGCATCAGCCGCTAGGCCGGAGCCGGGGACAACCCGAAACTTTCGCCGGGCACCGACGTACGTTCCCCGGGACGGCGAAGGGCCGTCCCGGCCCGCCCGCCCGCACCGATGAACGAGATGCCGATCGTTCCGCTGCTCGCCCTGCTGTTCGTGGCTTGGGTCGTCCGCTGGGTGCTCGTGGAGGGGAACCCGAACCGGCGGATGGGCTCGGGCGCCGACGCCGAGGTGGCGCGCCTGCGGGGCGAGGTGGACGAGCTGAGCGCGCAGGTGCGCAGGCTGGACGAGGAGCACGCCTTCATGCTCCGCCTGCTGACCGAGACCGAGAAGCCCGCGGCGACGCTGCCGCCTTCCGAACCGCCGGCCCCGGCCGAGCGCCCCAACCCGGAGATGCACGATGGTGACGCGTGAGGACGTGGAGAGCTTCTTCCTGCGGATGGGACTGGACACCGAGGAGGTGGGCGAGGGGATGTGGGTGGTGAGAAGCGTTCCCGGCGGCGCCGGGCTCGTGGTGCACCACTCCCCCCCCGTGCTGGTGTTCCGGCTCAAGGTGCTGGAGGTTCCCAAGGACGAGAGCCGCTGCGCCGGGCTGTACCGCCGGCTGCTGGAGTACAACGCCACCGACCTGCTGCACGCCGCCTACGGCCTGGAGCAGGGCGACGTGATCCTCACCGAGTCGCTGGAGCTGGAGAACCTGGACTTCAACGAGTTCCAGGCCACCGTCGACTCCTTCCAGCTCGCCGTCGCCGCGCACATGGAGTCGCTGGCGGAGTACGAGAACTGCTGACCCGGCCGCGGCCGCGAAACCGACTCCGGCGCGATCCGGACGGCCGGGCCCGCCGCGCGGCGGGCCCGGCGCCAACCCTAGCGAAAGCCACCCCCTTCGGGCTCTGAACGGTAGCGGAACATGGGAATCTTCCAGAAGCTCTCGACCCTGCTCAAGTCCAACCTGAACGACATGATCTCGCGGGCCGAGAACCCCGAGAAGATGCTCAACCAGGTCATCCTGGACATGCGCGAGCAGCTCACCAAGGCGAAGCAGGAGGTGGCCGTCGCCATCGCCGACGAGCGCAAGCTGAAGGCGCAGGTCGAGGACGAGGGCCGCCAGGCGCAGGAATGGGAGCGCCGCGCCATGCTGGCCGTCAAGCAGGACCGCGACGACCTGGCCCGGCAGGCGCTCATCCGCCAGCAGGAGTACGCCCAGCGCGCCCAGTCGCTGCACGAGACGTGGGAGCGCCAGTCGGGCGAGACGGAGAAGCTGAAGGACGCCCTGCGCCAGCTGAACCTCAAGATCGAGGAGGCGCAGCGGAAGAAGAACCTGCTGATCGCCAAGCAGAAGCGCGCCCAGGCCCAGCAGCGCATCCACGAGACCATGTCGGGCCTGTCGGACTCGTCGGCGTTCGACGCCTTCAACCGCATGGCCGAGCGCATCGAGCAGAACGAGCGCCTGGCACTGGCGAGCGCCGAGGTCTCCGACGCCATCACGGGCGACCCGCTGGACCGCGAGTTCAAGGCGCTGGAGAAGGGCGGCGGCCCGGAGGAGATGGACTACAAGCTGATCGCCCTCAAGCAGCAGATGGGCATCCTTCCCCCGCCCCCACCCGCCGACTCGGCGCGCCTGGGCAACGGCGACGCCGCGCGGCAGCTCGGCACCGGGGCCGGAGGGGCCTCGCAGCCCGCTCCCTCCACCGCCGGCGGCCAGCAGGTGCGCGACGCGGAGCTGCTGGAGGAGTTCGAGGCGCTGGAGGAGGAAGAGCGCGGACACCCCTGACGGCCGCGCCCGTCCGGGACCTTTCCCGGGCTCCCGCCTTCGGATAGGTTGCGGGGCCGGCGGTTCGTCCGCCGGCCCCGCACGCGTTCCGGCCCCCAACCTCGCCGCCGACCCATGCAGCCGCAGTCCCAGCCGCCGCAGCAGGACCCCCGGGAGCCGCGCTCGCCCTACGCGATCCTGATCGCCGCCGTCTTCACCGGGCTCCTCCTGTTCTTCGTGTACAGCGTGGCGGAGGTGCTCTTCCTCTTCTTCATCGCCGCCCTCTTCTCGCTCTACCTGCTGGCGATCACCGACTTCCTGGACGAGAAGCTGCACCTGCGCCGGGGGCTGGGCATCGCCGTCGCCATGCTGGGTACGCTTGTGGTGGTCACCGGCATCGGCTTCCTGATCGTCCCCCCCGTGCTCAGCCAGACGCAGGACCTGGTGAAGACGCTGCCCTCGCTCATCAGCGGGTGGGCGCACAGCCTGCAGCAGATGGCCGCGCGCTATCCCCTGCTGGCCGAGGTGATCCCCCAGCCCGCGGCCGCCGGGGAGCACGGGGGGCAGCTCTCGGGGGTGCTGAGCCACGTGGGGTCGTACTTCGCCGGGCTCTTCCCCTACCTGTTCAACGGGCTGCACATCTTCATCGACATCTTCAGCGTGATGGTGATGGGGCTGTACCTGGCGCTGCGCCCGGGCCTGTACCGCGAGGGCCTGATCGCGCTGGCGCCGCCCGTGCACCGCGAGCTGGTGCGCGACATCCTGTCCGACCTGGGGCGCACGCTCACGGCGTGGATCGGGGGGCAGCTCCTGGCGATGTGCTTCCTGGGGGTGCTCACCTTCATCGGCCTCAGCATCCTGCGGGTGCCGTACGCGCTGGCGTTCTCCGTCTTCACCGGCGTGGTGGTGATGGTGCCCTTCTTCGGCTCCCTCCTTTCCACGCTGCTGCCGGCCACCTTCGTGCTGGGGTCGGGCACGCCGCTGCACGCGCTGGGCGTGGTGCTGCTGGGCGTGCTCCTCCACATCCTGGAAGCCAACATCGTGCACCCGCTCATCATGGAGCGGCAGGTGAACCTGCCCCCCGTGCTGTCGGTGATGAGCGTGCTGGTCATGGCCAAGCTGCTGGGCGCCATCGGCCTGCTGGTGGCGGTGCCGGTGCTGGCCACGGTGATGGTGATCGTGCGGCGCATCTACGTGCACCGGCTGCTGGAGGGCAAGGGCTTCCGGCGCTTCGTGCGCGACTCCGCCGCCGAGATCCGCATCCCGGAGGGCGCCGCGCGCGTGGACGAGCGCGCGGCCGCACTCAGCATTCCCGGCCTCCTGGAGCAGGCGGGGGCGGCGCCGCGCTGAGCCGCGCGTCCTTCGTCCTTCCGACTCGATCCCCACCGACACGCGCGCGATGGACTCGCTCCGGCAGCAGCTCGACTCGTACCGCTACCTCGTGCTGGCCGAGGGACACTTCGGCCCCGAGACCTCCAAGACCGCCAACAGCGCCATCCGCTACCTGCCCGACCGCGTCCTCGGCGTGGTGGACGCGCGCCACGCGGGGAAGACGGTGGCCGACGTCCTGGGCTTCGGCGGCGGCATCCCCGTGGTCGCCTCCGTGGACGAGGGCCTGCGCCTGGGTCCGACGGCGCTCCTCATCGGCATCGCGCCCCAGGGCGGCCGGCTGCCCCACGAGTGGCGCCCGGTGCTGCACACGGCCATCGGGGCCGGGCTGCACCTGGTGAGCGGCCTGCACTTCCACCTGGGCGACGACGGGGACCTCGCATCCACGGCCGCCGCGCACGGCGTGCGCATCCACGACCTGCGCCGCCCGCCCGCGGGACTGCCCGTCTCCGCCGGCCGGGCGCGCGCGGTGGAGGCGCTCTCGGTGCTCACCGTGGGCACCGACTGCAACATCGGCAAGATGACGGCGGCGCTGCAGATGCGGGACGCGCTGCGCCGGCGTGGGTCGCGGGTGGGCTTCGCGGCCACGGGGCAGACGGGCATCCTGATCGAGGGCTGGGGCATCGCGGTGGACGCGGTGGTGGCGGACTTCATCGGCGGTGCGGCCGAGACGCTCGTCCTGCAGGCGGCGGAGGGGAACGAGATCGTGCTGGTGGAGGGGCAGGGCTCCATCGTGCACCCCGGCTACAGCGGGGTGACGCTCGGCCTGCTGCACGGGTCGATGCCCGACGCCATGATCCTGTGCCACGCGCCGGGCCGGAGGTGCCCGTACGGCGGAGGCGGAGTGAACTCGTGGATGCCGCTGCCTTCGGTACCGGAGACGATCCGCCTCTACGAGTCGCTCATCGCGCCGCTGCGCCCGTCGTCCGTCATCGCCATCTCCCTCAACACCTGGGACCTGACGGACGAGGAGGCCCGCGCCGCCATCGCCCGCACGGAGGCGGAGACGGGGCTGCCCGTGACGGACCCCGTGCGCTACGACCCCGGCGTGCTGGTGGATGCCATCCTGGCCGCCCGCGACGAGAAGCTGGAGGAGCGCGCCGTCACCGGGACGCGCCGGTGAGCCCTTCGGTGAAGACGATGCGCCTCTCGATACTCGGCACGGCTCTCTCCGCCGTCGTCGCCGTGACGTCGGTGGCCGTGGTGGTGGGCCACACGGCACGCTGGGTGGACGTGATCGGCCTTTTCTTCGGCGGCGTGGGGATGGGGGCGGGCGTCGCCGCCACCGCCATGTCCGTGCGGATGGCCCGGCGGAACGCGGTGTAGTCCATCGACCGGAACGCGTCGGTGGAGACGGAGAACGGAAAGAGCGCCGCCCCCGGTTGCCCGGGAGCGGCGCTCTTGCCGTCGGCTGCGTGGCATCCGTCAGGCTACCACTGGATGGTGCCCTTCTTGGTGGTGTCCACCTCTTCGGTGTCGCCGGTCTTGAAGAGGAACTTCTCCGTGTTCTCCAGCAGGAACTTGCGCGCGTCGGGCTCGCGCACGTTCAGGCCGTAGTGGTTGATGAGCATGGTCTGCTGGCGCAGCCACTCGGCCCAGCACTCCTGGCAGATCTCGGCGTGGATGCGCTTGCCCAGATCGTTGTTGAAGGGCGCGAAGGGAAGCGGCTGCCCCGTCTTTCCGCAGCGCGTGCACTGTATCTCGGCCATCGGCGTGATCCTCGGTCTGTCGGGTCGTGCGGCGTGCGCGTGGTGCAGGCGCCGCGCGGAATATACCTTGCCGCCCCCGGCCCCGTCCATTCGCCGCCGCCCGCACGGACACACGATGACCGCGCCGCTCCCCGCCCGCCTCTCCGACGGCGGAAAGACCGCCACCTGGAACCCCGCCCTCACCCGGGCCGTGCACGTCGTCCTGCGTGTCCGCCGCCTCGACGGCGGCCACGAGGAGCGCCGGTCGATGAACAGCGGCCGCGCCCGCGTGCGCGACGGCGAGACGATCACGGAGGTGCGCGCGGCGGAGGAGTGACGCCGGGATCGACGGCGGACTTCGGTTGATCGTGCGGGCGAGAACGTCGGTCGACCATGCGCCGGCTCGGGACTGAATCTCAGTCCGCGCGCGGAGAACGGCGATCCCCGGCGCGGTCTACATCGACGAATCCCGACGAATCCGACGAGTCCACTGCGTCCCGGCGGACTCTGTCGATCGACGGAGGATCGAGCGCCGACCACTCGCCGACCGACCCGCCTCAGCGCGCCGCCAGCACCTCCAGCAGCAGGCGCGCGGCGAGGCGGGCGGTGCGGGCGTCGTGGTCGTGCGGCGGCGAGACCTCCATCAGGTCCGCGGCGAGCAGCTTGGGATGCGCGGCGACGGTGCGGACGACGTCGATCATCTCGCGGGCGGTGAGGCCGCCTGCCGCGGAGGCGCTGACGCCGGGCGCGAAGGCGGCGTCGGCGGCGTCGATGTCCACGCTCAGGTAGATGGCGTCCGCGTCCGCCGCGACGGCCTCCAGCGCCTCGCGCGCCACCGCCGCCGGGCCCCGCTCCTGCACGTCTTCGACCGTCGACAGCCGGATGCCCTGCTCCCGCGCCCAATCGAGATAGTAGCGCGAGTTGGCGAAGCGGCGAATGCCCAGCATGGCCACGCGATGCCCGCTCAGGATGCCCGTCTCAAGCGCGCGGCGGAAGGGCGTGCCGCTGGAGAGCGAGGCTTCGTCGTCGTACTCGCGGACGTCGAGGTGCGCATCGACCGTCACCAGCGCGAGGCGCAGGCCGGGCTTCGCGGCGGCCAGCCCGCGGATGAGCGAGCCCGTGACGCCGTGGTCGCCGCCCAGGAAGACGGGTCGCGCGCCGGTGGCGAAGAGGCGTGCCGCGGCTTCCTCGATCCGCCGGTGGGCCTCCGCGCCGTTCATCGTGGGCAGCGCCACGTCGCCCAGGTCGCAGGCGGGCGTCACCTCGTGCCCGCCGTCGAACGTGCCGAACGACGCCAGCGCCTCGCGGATGGCGCGCGGGCCGAAGCGGGCGCCGGGGCGCGAGGGGATGCCGCCGTCGTAGGGCAGGCCCAGCACGGCGGTGCGGCCCTCCAGCGCGTCGCCGGGCGTCCACGGGCGGAGCAGCGTGGGCGCGCGCGGGTCGCGGGCGTCGGGCGCCGGGGCGAGGCCGGCGAGCGGGTGCGGCGCGGGATCGGTCACGGCGCGGTGTGGGCGGTGCGCGGGGAGCGGAGGTGCTTGCTGGCGGCTCTTTCCCGGCTAACTTACTCCGCCCCACGCGGCCGGGGCCAGGGCTTTCGCCGCGATGCGCGGTCCGCGCGACGGCGATGTGCCGCCGGGACCGGAGGACGGCTGCCGCGGGATGGATCGGCCGACCCTGCGTCGAGCTCCACCGACCGCGCGCCCGTGGCTTCGAGCGACCGCTTCGATCGCTGGCGGCGGGACCGGCGGACGCGCTCGGCCGATCACCGCCCGAGGCATCCGCGACGGGCCGACGTGGCGGTATCCGCCGAACCTCAGACGATCCAACGACCTGCCTTCTCATATGCCTCGCATCCTCACCGGCATCCAGCCTTCGGGCACGCTGCACATCGGCAACTACTTCGGGGCCATGCGGCCCATCCTCTCGCTGCAGGAACAGGGGGAGGTGTTCGTCTTCCTGGCCGACCTGCACGCCCTCACCTCGCTACGCGACGCGGACGCCCTGCGGCGCAACGTGCGCGACGCGGCGCTCGACCTGCTGGCGTGCGGGCTGGACCCGGAGCGCACGCTGTTCTGGCGGCAGTCGGACGTGGCGTTCCACGCGGAGCTGATGTGGATCCTGTCCACCGTCACGCCCATGGGGCTGATGGAGCGGATGGTGGCGTACAAGGAGAAGGTCCAGAAGGGGATTCCCGCCGGCGTGGGCCTCTTCACGTATCCCATCCTCCAGGCCGCCGACATCCTGCTGTACGACGCGGACGTGGTGCCCGTGGGCAAGGACCAGAAGCAGCACCTGGAGGCCACGCGCGACATCGCCATCAAGATCAACGAGGCCTACGGTGTGGGAGTGTTGAAGCTGCCCGAGCCGCTGATCAGCGAGGACGTTGCCGTGGTGCCCGGGCTGGACGGGCAGAAGATGAGCAAGAGCTACGGCAACACCATCGACATCTTCATGCCCGAGAAGGCGCTGCGGAAGAAGGTGATGGGCATCGTCACCGACAGCACGCCCCTGGAGGCGCCCAAGGACCCCGAGGGCTCCATCATCCTCGCGCTGTACCGGCTGGTCGCGCCCGCCGACGAGGTGGCGCGCATGGACGCCGACTTCCGCGCCGGCGGCATCGGCTACGGCGACTTCAAGAAGCGGCTGTTCGAGGCGATCTGGACCTACTTCGCCCCCATGCGCGAGCGCCGCGCCGAGCTGGAAGCCCGCCCGGACTACGTGGACGACGTCCTCGCCGACGGCGCCCGCCGCGCGAAGGAGATCGCCGAGAGAACGATCGACCGCGTGTGGAAGGCGGTGGGGCTGCGATAGGGTCGAGCCCGTCGGGCCGCGGATTCACGCGCAGTGGTGTGGCGCCGTCCGCGGCGGCCGCCGAATCCGCCTCCGCCTTCCCGGTATGGGATGTGCTGATCCGGCGCGCATGCTCCGGCGTCCGCGCACGCGGTGCGGGGCCCCACGATGGGCCGGAGCGCGTTGACCCTGCGACGGCGAAGGAGACGGAATCCTGATGCGCGAAGAGCACCTGCACGGGGCCGAGGCGGCCGAGTCGGACGACAGCAGCATCGCCCGCGGCAAGGGCGCCACGGAGCAGCCGCGCGACAACCCGGCGGGCGAGGCCGTCGGCACCGGGCGCACGGCGGAGACGTCGGTGCTCACGCTGGTTTGCGAGAACTGCGGCAAGGACTACTTCTTCGAGGACGAGGCGCCGCCGGCGGACCTGAAGTGCGCCAAGTGCGGCGGGACCGTCTTCCGCTCGTTCCACTCCACCGTGGGCGACGAGGCCGCGGACGACTTCCGCGACAGCACCGAGCGCGACCTGGACCCCGACGACGCCGAGGGCGACGTGCTGCCCGGCGACGTGATGGACCTGAACCGGCTCTGACCGGCGGAGCCGATCGGATCGGCGGCTCGACGGCTCGTACGGATCGGCCACGCCAGCGGATCGGTTGGATCGACGCATCCTGACCCGCCGGCTCCCTTCGTTCGATCGACGGGCTCGACACGATCGACGGATCGGCGAACGGGCGGCTCGACGGCTCGACGTGACCCACGGGCCCCCGAGGCGTTCGCTTCTTCCATCTCCAGAACCACTCCAACGACCGACGGGACCATGACCGACCGCTCGACGCCCACGCCGCGCGTGGAGAAGGCGCCGTTCACCGGCAGCGGCGTGGCGCTGGTGACGCCGTTCGCGGCAGGCGGCGGCGTGAACGAGGCCGTGCTGCGCGAGCTGGTGCGCTTCCACGTGCAGGGAGGCACGGACGCCCTCATCATCAACGGCAGCACGGGCGAGGCATCGACCATGTCGCCGGCCGAGCAGCGCCGCGCCGTGGAGGTCGCGGTGGACGAGGCCGCGGGACGCATCCCCATCGTCGCAGGCGCGGGCGGCAGCGACACCGCGGCCGTGCGCGCGCTGGCGGCGCAGGCGCGCGAGGCGGGGGCGAACGTCCTCCTCCTCTCGCCCCCGCCGTACAACAAGCCCACGCAGGCGGGGATCATCGCCCACTACCGCGCGGTGATGGACGCGGCGGGGCTGCCGCTCATCGTCTACAACGTGCCCGGCCGCACGGCGTGCAACATCCTGCCGGAGACGATCGAGACGCTGGCGGAGGACGGGCGCGTGGTGGGCGTGAAGGAGGCCAGCGGCGACCTGTCGCAGATCGCCGAGCTGGCGCGGCGCGTGGGCGAGCGCGTGGCCATCTACAGCGGCAACGACGACCAGACGGTGGCGGTGATGGCGCTGGGCGGCATGGGCATCATCTCCGTGCTGGCGAACGTGGCGCCGGGCGACACCTCGCGCATGGCGAAGGCGTTCCTGGAGGGCGACGTGGCCGAGGCGCGCCGCCTCCAGCTCGTGTACCTGCCCCTCATCAACGCCCTGTTCCGCGAGCCGAACCCCATGCCGGTCAAGGCGGGGGTGCGCCTGCTGGGCTTCGACGTGGGCCCGCTGCGCCTGCCGCTCACGGAGCCCTCCGCGGCGGCGCTGGACGCGCTGCGGGGCGAGATGGAGGCGATGGGTCTGCTTTCCGGGGCGCGCTGACGTGGCGGACCCCATCCGCATCGCACTGGTGGGCGCCACGGGGCGCATGGGCCAGGCGCTCGCGCGGCTGGTCGCGCGGGACCCGTCGCTGGCTCTCGTCGGCGGGATCGGCGGGCACGAAGGCGAGGCGGCGTGCGACATCGGCTGCCCCGTGGTGCACTCCGCAGGCGACGCGGCCGAGGTGATCCGCGGGGCGGACGCGGTGGTGGACTTCTCGTCGCCCGAGCTGCTTTCCGGCCTGCTGGGCGCGCAGGCGGAGGCGCTGGCGGGGCGCGCCCTCGTGGTCGGCACGACGGGGCTGGGCGACGGTGCGCTGGAACTGCTGGCGCGGGCGGCGGAGCGTTCTCCGGTCCTCCGGGCAGCCAACTTCAGCGTGGGCGTGAACCTGCTGCTGGCGCTGGCGGAGCGCGCGGCTGCCGTGCTGGGGCCGGAGTACGACGTGGAGGTGGTGGAGACGCACCACCGCCGCAAGGTGGACGCGCCCAGCGGCACCGCGCTCGCGCTGGGCGAGGCGATCGCGGCCGGCCGCGGCGTGGCGCTGGCGGACGTGCGCGTGGACGGGCGCAGCGGCCGCCCCGGCGAGCGTCCGCGCGGCGAGATCGGCTTCCACGCGCTGCGCGGCGGCGACGTGGTGGGCGAGCACCGCGTGGGCTTCTTCGGCGAGCGCGAGCGGGTGGAGCTGGCCCACGTGGCCCAGGACCGCGCGCTGTTCGCGGAGGGCGCGCTGCGGGCGGCGCGCTGGCTGGCGGGCAAGCCGGCCGGCGAGTACACCATGCGCGACGTGCTCGGGCTGGCATGACGGGCACGGCGGCGAAGCGCGCGGGGCGGGACCGGTGACGGGCACCGAGCGGCTGCTTGCGGCGCTGGGGCTGCCCATCGCGTGGGCGGCCACCTTCCAGGTGGGGCTGCTGCTGCGGCTGTGCCTGGCGGGGGTGCTGGGCGGCTCGGTGGGGCTGGAGCGCGAGCTTTCGGGCAAGCCGGCCGGGCTGCGCGGCAGCCTGCTGCTGTGCATGGGCACCTCGCTGCTCACGGAGATGTCCATCCGCTTCGCCATCAGCCCCACGGTGGGCGCGGGCGAGGGCCACGGCGACCCCGGGCGCGTGGTGGCGCAGGTGGTCGTCGCCGTGGGGCTCATGGGCGCGGCCGCCATCGTCCAGGCCCGCGGCCAGGCGGCGGGCCTCATCCACGCGGCCACGCTCTGGATGCTGTGCGCCATCGGCATCGCCGTGGGGTCGCGCGCGTACGTGGAGGCGGTGGGCACCACGGTGCTGGTGCTGCTCGTGCTGGGCGGCCTGGGCCCCGTGGAGGCGGGCCTCCTGCGCCGGCGCGCCATCCACCGCTACCACTTCTTCCTGGACGCCGACCCCTCGCTGCTGGAGGCCATCCACCGGACGTTCCGCGAGGCGGGGCTGGAGGTGGAGAGCGAGACGGTGGAGAAGGACGGCGCCGGCTTCCGCGCCACCTTCGAGGTGTACGGCCCCGCCTTCCTGCACCGGGAGATCGCCCGCGCGGTGGTCGCTCGGCCGGGGGTGCACCGGATGTCGCGGTCGGGGTAAGGTGTCGGAGGAGAATCCGACGGGGCGACGGGCGACGGGCGAATGAGGAGTTTCGCTGCTACGACCACGCGAAGTCTGCCTTCGCAGACTGCTGGATTCCGTGGGGATGTCTGCCCCGCTGCTCGCGGCTTTGCGGCTTCGGACCCTGCCTCGGGAGATGAATTCCGCTCGCTCGATCGGGCGCCGGTCGACTCCGCCGCCACGCATCTCTCTTCTCGACCCCTCCCGCATCGTTCGGCTTGAGGCTTTCGTGATCGGTCGAACCGTCGCATTGTGTGCTTGACGCGGTCTTGTGATCCACGGCTTCGCTTCCTCCCATCCCCATCCAACATGAATCCCAACGACGTGCGCTCGACGACTTCCCGGACACCGGGCATGCGGCGGCTCGGGCGCATCGGCCGGGCGGCGGTGCTTCCGCTGGCGGTGGCGGGCCTGGCGCTCCGGGCGGCGCCGGCGCGGGCGCAGGCGGCCACGGACGAGGCGCGGACGGCGCGGTACCTGGAGTCGGTGCGGGGGCAGACGCCGCTGGTGACGGCGTTCCTCCGCGACATGCCCAAGGGCGGCGACCTGCACCTCCACCTGTCGGGCGCGGTGTACGCCGAGAGCTACCTGGGCTGGGCGGCGGAGTCGGGGTTGTGCGTGTCCCCGCGCACCACCTACCTGTCCCCCGCCCCGTGCGACTCGGCCGCGGGGCAGGTGCCGGCGGCGCGGGCGCTGGCCAGCTCGTCGCTGTACGGGCAGCTCGTGGACGCGTGGTCCATGCGCAACTGGAACCCGGCGCAGCGCAGCGGGCACGACCAGTTCTTCGACACCTTCGGCAAGTTCGGCGCGGCCACCGAGGGCCGCACGGGCGACATGCTGGCCGAGGTGGCGTCGCGCGCGGCGATGGGGCACGTGAGCTACCTGGAGCTGATGCAGACGCCGGACGGCGGAGGCGTGGCTGCCCTGGGGCGGCAGGCGGGCTGGGACGCCGACTTCGGGCGCATGCGGCAGAAGCTGCTGGACGCGGGGCTGCGCGACACCCTGGTGAAGGCCGGCGCCGCGCTGGCGGCGGCCGAGACGCGCGAGCGCGAGCTGCTGCGCTGCGGATCGGCCGGGCAGGACCCGGGGTGCGCGGTGGGCGTGCGCTGGATCTACCAGGTGTCGCGCGCGCGGTCGCCGGAGCAGGTGTTCGCGCAGATCCTGGGCGGCTTCGAGATGGCGTCCACCGACCCGCGCGTGGTGGGCCTGAACCTCGTGCAGCCGGAGGACGCGCTGATCGCCATGCGCGACTTCTCGCTGCACATGCGCATGATCGACTACCTGCACCGGCTCTACCCCAGCGTGAAGGTGGCGCTGCACGCCGGTGAGCTGGCGCCGGGGCTGGTGCCGCCCGCGGGGCTGCGCTTCCACATCCGCGAGTCGGTGGAGCTGGGCCACGCCAGCCGCATCGGCCACGGCGTGGACGTGATGAACGAGGACCGGCCCTATGACCTGCTGCGCGAGATGGCGAGCCGCGGGGTGATGGTGGAGATCGCCCTTACCAGCAACCTCACCATCCTGGGCGTGAGCGGACGCGAGCACCCGCTGGCCGCCTACCGCCGCTACGGCGTGCCCGTCGCGCTGGCAACGGACGATGAGGGCGTGGCGCGCTCGGAGATGTCGATGGAGTACCTGCGCGCCGTCCTGGACCAGGGCCTGGGATACCGCGACCTGAAGGAGATGGCGCGCACCTCGCTGGAGCACGCCTTCGTGCAGGGCGCCAGCGCCTGGCGCGAGGGGGGGGCGTTCGTCCCGGTGGCGGCATGCGCGCCGGCGGGGGGCGGGTGGGCGGGCGACGCCTGCGC
>JAQBQD010000196.1 GCA_028287185.1 Gemmatimonadota bacterium
CCGCAGCGGTGATGGCGTCCGGCGCCACGCGGGCGGCGGCGTGGTGGGCGTGGACCACGGGCGTGTGCGGGCCGCGGGCCGTCTCCACGCCCTGGCGGCGGGCGATCTGGCCCAGCAGCGGCAGCCGGTCGCCCAGCCCCGTGGCGCGCGCCAGCACGGACGCCAGCATGGCCGGCCGCGCCACGCCGGGACGCGTCACGGTGCGCATGAGCCGCGACTGCAGCGCGGGGTCGATACTGGCCTCCCACGCGCCGGGGGGCGGGCGGACGGGGACGTCGGGGCCGTCGGCGGGCTCGCTCACCCGGCCAGCTTCTTCGCCGTCTGCTCGGCCAGGCTGGCGGCCATGCGCGCGGCGGAAAGGATGCTGCTGGCCATGGGCTTCTCGATGCCGCGGTGCACCAGCTCCACCGACTCGGCGGCCACCGTGTTGCTCTCGGCGCGGAACTCGGGGCCCGTCCACTTCACGGGATAGGCGTCGGTGAAGTTCCACCACATGGCGGGCAGGCGCCGCTTGTCCAGCAGGAATATGCTGCCGTTGCGGCGCTTGATGGTGCCCTGGGCCACGTCTTGGTGCCAGCTCCACAGCGACTCGATGTCCGTCAGCCCGCGCTTCAGCACCAGGTTGGGGTGCTTGGTGCGGCCGGCGAACTGGTGCACGAAGTCGTTGTTGCCGCCCTCCCGGTACGCCTCCAGCTCCGTCTCCACGGAAAGCCCGGACACGTCCGAGAAGCCGCCCACGAGCAGCCCCTCCACCTCCACCAGGAAGTTGAAGCCCGCGTACGGGTCGTTGCGCAGCCCCAGCAGCGCCATCGCGGCGGCATAGCCCGCGTTTACCCCCAAGCCCGCCTCCTTTCCCGTGCAGTGCCGTGCGTATCGTCGGGTCCGCGCGCGGGGCGGGGCGGCGCGCCCGCCGGCCCTACGCCCCCCGCGCGGTATGCTGGTTCAGTCGTTCGTTGATCCGCGCGATCTCGGCCACCCAGCGCTGCCGGTCGCGGTGCTCCATCGACATCACCTGCTCCACCGGCCAGTGGAAGTAGTAGGCGATGTAGGCTACCTCCTCGTACAGGCGCTCCGAGGGGTAGCCGGTCACCCCCCCGAGGAGGCGGTCTCCACCTCGAACTCGCCCTGGCAGTGCGGGCACGTCACCGCCACGCGGCTGTGCCCGTACTCGTTGATGCGCTGGTACAGGTCCTGGAGGAAGGCCAGGTCGGCCGCGAACAGCCCCTCGATGACGGCGGGGTTCACGTGCTTCATGCTGCCCAGCCGCACCACCACCCGCGACAGCAGGATGACGATCAGGAAGCCCGGGTTGGCCTGCACCCGGGGATCCTTCATGGGGGCGATCTCGTCCTGCGCCGTGGCCAGGCGCATCATCCCCTCGCGGTGCACGTCGCCGTCCCGGTCCACGTAGCCGCGGGGCAGCGTGAAGGGGAACTCGGTCTGCATCATCAGGCCTTCTCGATGCCCTCGTGGGCGATGTCCAGGCTCTCGATGGCCACGTCGTTGCCGGTGGCGTTGAACGAGGGGCCCGTCCACTTGGTGGGCCAGCCGTCACGGAAGTTCCAGCGCAGCTTCTCCTCGCCCGCCTCGTTCATCAGCACGATCGAGCCGTTCTTGCGCTCCACCTTGCCGGCCATGGCCTTGCTGCGCCATTCCCAGAACTCGGCGTCGTCCGTCATCCCGAACTTCAGGCCGATGTTGCTGTAGGTGTTGAGCCCCGGCAGCTTGCGCTGCGTCAGGGGGTCCGTGCCCTCGCGGTACTGGATGGGGTCCTGGGTCGAGTCCAGCCCCGAGCACTCCCGGAACCCGGCGCGCACGATGCCGTCGATCTCGACCAGGAAGTTGAATGCGCGGAAAGGGTCTTTGCGGTCTCCGACGGCCATGGCGGTCCTCCTCGCGGGTTAAGCCGGGTTGGGTCCGGTGATGGTGACTCCGCCGGCCGCGTGCGTCACGCGGACGGCGATGAACTCGTTGGGTGCCCCCGCCGCCAGGCCGATGTCGGCCACGACCTGGCCCAGCGCCACCACCTCGGGCGGGTTGGTGGATGCGTCGCAGCGCACGTAGAAGGCGTCCTGCGGCGTGGCGCCCAGCAGCGCGCCCCGGCGGTACAGCTCGCCCAGGTACGCCGACACCTCGCGCGACACGCGGGACCACAGCGCCTGGTCGTTCACCTCGAACGCCGCGCGCGTCATGAACTCGTCCAGCCAGCGCGCCACCGTCAGGAACACGCGCCGCACGGGCACGTAGGTCCAGGCCGGCGCCTGCGCCCCGGCCAGGGTGCGCGCGCCCCACACGCGGATGCCGCGGCCCGGAAAGGCCCGCAGGCAGTTTACCTCGGGCGCCACGAAGCGGTGCCCGGTGGGCGACACCGCCTGCTCCAGGTCCACCACCCCGTTCAGAGCCACGTTGGCCGGCGCCTTGTGCACCCCCACCGACGCGTCCATGGCCGAGAACACCCCCGCCACGTGGCCGCAGGGCGGGCAGCTCGCCGTGCCCGGCTCGGCCTCGTCCGGGCGGGTCGTGGAGCGGGCCTCGGGCTCCTTCGCGATGCGCAGCCAGGGGTGGTACAGCGCCCCGTCCGCGGCGCCGCGCAGGCGCGCCAGCTCGCCCGCCCATGCGTTCACCGCCGGCGTGCCAGCCTCCGCCGGCGCGTCCAGGATGGCGAAGCGGTCGCCCCGCTTCGCGCAGTGCTCCAGCACCAGGCCCTGGAGCGCCAGGGCCGCCTCGTCCGTCACGGCGGGCGTGACCCCCGGCTCGGGTACCGGCCGGTACAGGTCGGGCACGCACACCAGGTCCACGTCGTCCACGCGGTCGGCGGCCTCCAGCGCCAGGGTCAGCGCCCTGCGGTGCCGCTCGGCCGCGCCGGCCACGGCGTCCGGGGGAAGCCGCATCCGCACCACCCTGCACAGCGTGCCCCCGTTGCGGAAGAAGCCCCGCACCGCGCTGGCCAGGTACCCGTCGGGCCAGTCCCCCGCCCGCGCCGCCACCGCCGCCTGCACGGGCCCGAAGGTCCGCTCGAAGTGGCCCCAGCTCGTCACCTCCACCGCCTCCTCGCGGTAGGCGGCTTCGAACGCCGCCTCCGGCTCCGGCGTCCCCTCCGGCCCGCGGGGGGTTGCGGGCAGCGCGTATCCCAGGAACACCGGGATCCCGGTGCGGAAGGCGGCGGGCGCGCGCTCGTGGCTGAACGAGAGCGACACCCCCGGCGGCGTGTAGCTGGACATCGGCCCGCTCCCTCGCCCCGGCTACTTGCCGGGGCCCGCCCACTGGCTGATGCGGAAGATCACGAACTCGGCCGGGCGCACGACCGACACGCCGATCTCCGTCACCACCTGGCCCATCTCGCGCAGCTCCGGCGGGTTGGTGGTGGCGTCGCACTTCACGTAGAAGGCCTCGCCGGCCGTGGCGCCGAACAGCGCGCCCGCCCGCCACACGTTGGTGAGGAAGGCGTTCACGTTGCGCACGATCTTCTGCCACAGCGCCGGGGTGTTGGGCTCGAACACCGCCCACTGCGTCCCGTTGTCGATGGACTTGCGCAGGTACAGGAAGGTGCGGCGCACGTTGATGTACTTCCACTCGGTGTTGGCGTCGCCGCCCAGGGTGCGCGCGCCCCACACCTTGATGTTTCCGTTGAACTCACGGATGATGTTGATGCCCGCCGGGTTCAGCCCGTCCTGCTCGGCCTTGCTCACGCGCCGCGCCAGGTTCAGCGCCCCCCGGATCACCTCGTTGGCGGGCGCCTTGTGCACGCCCTTCTCGCCGTCCACGCGGGCGTAGAGGCCGGCGATGTGCCCGCTGGGCGCCACGATGGCCTTGTTGCCCGTGGCGGGGTCGGCCACCTGGATCCAGGGATAGTAGAGCGCCGCGTAGTTGCTGGTGCCCAGGTTGGGGGCGATGGCGTCGGGCGTCATGGCCACGGCGTCGCTCGCGGTGGCGTCCAGGATGGCGAAGCGGTCGCCCATCGTCTCGCAGTGCTGGTAGACCTGCTTCTGGAGGTCCACGTCCACCAGCCCCGGCACGGCCACCAGCGCGATCTCGTCCACGGCGCCCAGGGCGTTCAGCGCGTCGGCCAGCGTCTTGGCCACGGGCGCGGCCGTCGTGCGCACCACCCACACGCGCGATCCGCCGTTGTTGAAGAAGCCGTACACGGCGTGCGCCAGCGCCGAGTTGTACTCGGGGTGCGCGTTGTAGTTGGCGGCATTGGCGGCGTAGTCGGCCTTCAGCTCCACGCTGGCGTCCTTGGGCAGCGGCAGGGCCCACTGGAAGTCGCCGAACGTGTTCTTGTACTGCTCCCACGAGGTGATCAGCACGGGCACCCCGGCCGCGGCCAGCGCGAACGGCAGCGGCACCAGCAGGTCCTGGGCGCCGGAAGTGCCGTCGGGGTTGGAGCGGGTGTCCTTCTTGTCCTTGTACCGCCCCGGCTGGGCGGGCATGCGGACCTTGTCGTCCACGTAGCCCACGAAGCCGGCGGTGCTGGTGCTCGCCCCCGCGATGGGCGCGTTGGACGAAGGCACCTCTTCCACGTACACGCCGGGCGAGTAGTACTGGGGCATGGTCGGCACTCCTCCAAAGCGGAAGGGGACGGGAGCCGGCTCCGGGCGGCGCTCCCTGCCCCGGGGACGGTGTCTTGGAACGGTACGGCTACGGGTTCGGCGGCCGGGCGGGCTCCGCGGAAGGTCCGGCACTGCAACGACGGCGGCGTGAAGCGCGCGGCGCCTGTCCCGCGTCCAACGCTCGCGCCCTGGCGGACACTGCAACTGCAAGCGGCAGATGAACTTCGATGATCGTCTGCAAACACGTGGCGCGGTGGACGCGCCGGTCCCTCGCGGCGATCCGGCCTCCGTTGACGGCGAACCGGCATCCAGCTTCTTCCGCGGGTCTCCGGACCTTACCCGCCCCGCCTTCACCAGCGGTCGGTCGATGGTCCGCGCTCCGGCATCCGCCCGTCCGGCGCCGCTCTGCCCGTCGGCCAAGTCCGCCGACCGGCTCGCGTCCGCCGAATCGATCCATCGAGCCCGTCGATCGAACCTCCGCCGACTCGTGATCGACCGACGACGTGGATCTCCACTGTCGGGTCCATTGGCCGGGTCTCTCACCCGATGGGCGGACGGACTCACTTTCCGGCTGTCGATCCGTCGACCCATCCGAACGCCGTCGACCGACCCCGCGATCTGCCTCGACCCCTGTGCGCTCAGCCGGGCGAGACGGTGAAGTCCAGCGTGGCGGACGATCCGGGGTCGGGAAGCTGCGCCACCGCTTCCGCGGCAGCGGCGCCGCGGGCCTGCACCTGCACCGTGCGCGCGCCGCGCTCCACGCCCACCAGCCGGTAGCGGCCGTCCACCCCCGAGAAGGTCTTCTCGCCGCTCCCCTTGATCCGCACCTCGGCCATGGGGACGGAGGCTCCGCCCGCGTCCGCCACCCTTCCGCGGACCGTCGTGGGCGGCAGCGCGGCGGAGGCATCGGTGGGCTTCACGGCGCCCTCGCCCGCCCTCACCTTCACGCTCAGCTTCGCCGTCCCGTACCGCGTCCCGGCCGCCGGGAGCCCGAAGTCCAGCGCATACTTGCCGTCCGGCAGCGCGTCGAAGTGGAACCACCCGTCGGCCCCCGTCACCGCCACGTCCGGCATGCCCGCCGCGGGGACGCCGCGCGACGCCAGCTCCGCCTTCCGGATGGCGAGCCAGGCCAGGAAAGGCTTGGGGCCGCCGGAGATGGACACCAGTGCGCCGCCGATGCCCGCGCCCGTCTCCGCGTCCGTCACCTGCCCGGCGATCGCGACGCGGCGGGTGAACGTCTCCATCGTCGCCATCCGTCAGGCCCCCGCGGGCGCCGCGTCGGGCGCCATGCCCACGCTGCGCTCGCCGGCCGCGGGGCCCAGCGCCTGCGCGGTGAACACCTGGAGCGCCACGGTGACGGTGTAGTTGAGCGCCGCCTTGGGCTTGCCGCCCAGCGCCTGCCAGAACTCGCCCAGGTTCTGCAGGTGGCCCGGCTGCAGGGTGCTGCTGGGCGGCGGAAAGGGCTGGTCGCGCAGGGCGCCCTGCAGCACGGGGTCGGGCAGCAGCGGGTAGCGCAGCAGCACCTTCATCACCTCGCCCAGCAGCCGGTGCTCGTCCAGCGCGGGGGTGTTGGACCCCTCGCTGGGCCACGCCGTGATCAGGTACGAGCAGTCGATGCGCACCGGGGGCCGCTGCTGGGCCACGTCGCCGCCGGGCCTGCGCTCCACCACCCACTCCCCGCTCCGCAGCTCACGGTTCTCACGGATGTCGTAGAGGAAGAGGTCCACCGCGGGAAGCGACACCGACGTCGGCGGAAACTGGTCGTTGGGGGTGGCGAACGAGATGGTCACCTGGTCCACCAGGCTCTCCGGCAGCCCCCGCGTCAGCAGCTCCTCCAGCGTGCGGTCCAGGTCGTCGATCATGCCGCGCCACCCACGCGCGCCAGGTCGCCCAGGTCCCCGTCGGACAGCACCTTGCCCATCTTCTGGTACTCGCGGCGGGTGGCGCGCACCAGGTGGCCCATCCCCACCACCCCCTCCTCGTCCGCCGCCAGGAACGCCGCCGCCAGCGCGATGTTGCGGATGCTTCCGCCGGCCACCTCCACCCGGCGCGCCACCTGCTCCAGGTCCAGGTCCGCCGCGCGGGGCGTGCGCTCGGGCCACACCCGCTGCCAGATGCGCAGCCGCTCGCGCTCGCCGGGGAAGGGGAAGTCCACCGCGAAGTGCAGCCGGCGGACGAAGGCGTCGTCCATGTTCTTGCGGAAGTTGGTCGCCAGGATGACCACGCCCTCGTACTCCTCCATGCGCTGCAGCAGGTAGCTGATCTCCAGGTTGGCGTAACGGTCGTGGCTGTCGCGCACCTCGCTGCGCCGCCCGAACATGGAGTCGGCCTCGTCGAAGAAGAGGATGGAGTTGCTGGTCTCGGCCTCGGTGAAGATGCGCGACAGGTTCTTCTCCGTCTCGCCGATGTACTTGGAGACCACCGTCGACAGGTCCACCTTGAACAGATCCAGCGCCAGCTCCCCCGCGATGATCTCGGCCGCCATCGTCTTGCCGGTGCCCGAGGGCCCCGCGAACAGGGCGTTCAGCCCCTTGCCCATCGCCAGCTTGCGGTCGAATCCCCAGTCGCCGTACACGCGGGCCCGGTACTTCACGTAGTTGGTGATCTCGCGCAGCTGCTGCATCCGGTCGGGCGGAAGCACGATGTCGTCCCAGGCGTAGCGCGGGGTGACCTTGCGGGCCAGCGCGGCCAGCCGCGGGTTGCTGTGCATGCGGCAGGCGGCGTACAGGTCCGCCATGGTCAGCGCGCCGGCCGCGGGCCCCCGGCTGCGCGCCAGGTTCCGAGCCGTGGCGGCCGCCTCCACGATCTCGCCGCCGGTGAAGCGGAACTTGTTGGCCAGCGCCTCGGCGTCCAGCGAGGGGTCGCGGGTGCCGTCGCCGTTCAGCGAGGCCGTCCACAGCCGCACGCGCTCGGCGAACTCGGGGCGGGGCACCTCCACCCGCAGCAGGACCCGGGCATGCAGCGCGTCCGCCGGCTCCCAGGGCAGCTCGCCCGCCACGAAGGTGGGCGCCCGCCAGCCGTCCACCTCGCCCACCGCCACCGCGCGCGCCGCCCGGCGCTCGTCGCCCAGCAGCGCGTCCCACCCCTCCAGCAGCACCGCCGAGCCCCGCAGCAGCGCCTCGCGGGCCGCCAGCGCCAGCGTCGATGCGGTCGCCGCCGCGTCGTCCACCGGAAGGCGGGCGCAGTCCACCGCCACCAGCCCCAGCCCCAGCTCGGAGCACAGCCCCGCCGCGATGGCCTCGCGCCCCACGCCCCGCGCACCGCGCAGGTGAAGGACGGCGCCCGCCCCGTCCGGCCCGCGCTCGGCGGCCATCGTCCGCAGCCGGCCGCGCAGCTCGGCGTCCAGCGGCAGGGCGTCCAGCCCGGACTCCGCCGGAACCACGCGCGCCACCTGCAGCAGCGCGGGGTCCAGCTCGTCCAGCCCCAGCAGCCAGTCCACCACCCGCTCGTCCGTCTTCAGCAGCCGGCCCAGCAGGGGCGGGTGCTTCCAGGCGGGGTCCTCGGCCAGGTGCAGCAGCCCGTGCCGGCGCAGGGGCGCGGCGGGGGAGAGGCATCCGCGGGCGGCGGCGCGGGCGGCGAAGGACGGGCAGAGCAGCCCCAGCGCCAGGTCCACCGTGGGGCGCCGCCGGGTGACGTCGTCCTGCAGGTAGGCGTAGATGCGCTCGTACTTCAGGTCCAGGTCGGGCGCCAGCGCCACCAGCAGCAGGTCCGTCTCGAAGGGCGAGAGCCCCGCCACCCCCGCCAGCCGCGCCAGGGGCGACCCTCCGTCCCGCGCCGGCGGCGCCCACCCTTCCGCGGGCGCCAGGGCCGGGGCGCCGGGGGCACGGCCCACCAGCCCCTCGGCCTCCTCGTGCGAGACGTACAGCCCGCGGTAGGGATCGGCCCCCGCATCGGCCGATGCGCGCTCGCGGGCTCCCTCCACCGCGCGGTCCAGCAGGGCGTCCAGGCGCGCCA
>JAQBQD010000223.1 GCA_028287185.1 Gemmatimonadota bacterium
CAGGTCCTCCCGCACCGAGGACGCGCTCCAGGCGCCGCCCGCCGCGGCCGCGGCTTCCGCGGCGGCTGGCGCGGCGACGGACTCGCTGCCCGACCACCCGCGCAGCCGGCCGTGGTTGCGCTCCAGCACCACGCCGCCGCCACCCGTGCGCACCGTGCCGTCGAGCTGCGAGTCGCTCACCCGCACCCGGCCGCCGCCGGTGACCAGGTCCACCGTGCCGCGCAGGCCGGCGAGCGTCATCGGCCCGCCGCCCGTCCGGCCGCGGAAGGTGCCCTCCAGACCCGCCAGCATCACGCCGCCGCCGGCCGAGCTGAGCTGCACGCTGTATCGCCGCGGCACGCGGAAGCTGTACTCGCTGCTGGTGCTGACGCTGCCCCCGTGGGCCGTCTGCCGCGCGGCGACCCTCACCCCGTCGCGGGCGGGCTCCATGCGCACCTCCGTCCACCGCCCGTCGCGCCCGCCGATCGTGGCGCGCATCCACACCTCGTCCCGGTCCCACGAGGTGACGCTCACCCCGCCGCCGGGCTCCAGCTCCAGCGTCAGCCGTCCCCCCGGCCGGGCGGGCAGCGTCTTCTCCACGACGCGGTCCTGCTGCCCCGCGGCCGGCGCGCCGAAGGCCGTGCCCGTCACGTCCACGGCCGGATGCGCCGCCGTCCTTCCATCCACCGAAGGCGCAGTGGAGGACGATTCCGAACCTGCCTCCGCCTTCCACGACGGCGTGGACGCCCGTGCCGGGACGGGGCGGAGGGCGGCGAGGGGAACCACCAGGGCCAGCGCGGCGGCCGAAGCGGCGGCCGCGGCGCGGCGGGACAGGGCGGGGCGGCGGCGGGCGCCGTCCAGCACCGCCAGCAGGCGTCCCTCGAGCTGCGAGGCGCGGGCCATGGGCACCGACATGGCCGCGGCCAGGCCCGGCGTGCGGAAGGCGCGCGCCACCTCCAGCAGGTGCGCGGCGTAGACGGGCCCGCGGGTGCCGGCGGCCAGCACGCGGTCATCGCAGGCGCGCTCACGCTCCACGCGCATCCGCCGCGCGGCGTGCCAGGCGCCGGGGTGGAACCAGTACATCGCGCACGCCACGCCGGCCATCCACTGCGTCAGGCAGTCGTGTCGCGCCACATGGGCAAGCTCGTGCAGCAGCACGATGCGGCGCCGCTCCTCCGCCCACCCGTCGGCCCCCGCGGGCAGCAGGATCACGGGGCGGCGCGTGCCCCAGGTCATCGGCATCGCGGCGCCGGTTCCGGTGATGAGCCGCACCGGCCGTCGCACGTCCATCATCCAGCGCAGGTCGCGCAGCAGGCCGTCCCACGCGGCATCCGCCGGCGGCAGCGAGGCGCGCTCGATGCGGCGCAGGGCCCACGCCCCGGCCGCCATCCGCGCGAGCACCGCCGCCGCGCCCAGCATCCACAGCACCAGCAGCACGCGCGGCCAGCCGAGAGCGAGGGTGGATGCGGTCGACGGGGATCCGGTCGGTGCGGATTCGGTCGATGCGGACGCGGTCCACGCCGACGGCGGTTCGATGGTGGCGGACACGTTCACCGCGGACCCACGGGTGGCGGTCGTGCTGGCGCCCGACGAGGCGCGGACGCTTGCGACCACCGGCACCTGGTCCGGGGATGCGGAGGACGCTGCGGCGGCCAGGGGCGCCGGCGTCGGGCCGTCCGCGGAGGCCGGCAGCACCGGGAGCTTCCAGCCCGGGATCGTGATCGACAGCAGCGGCAGCATCAGCGCGGCGCCCAGCGCCAGCGTCCACGCCATGTGCCGGGCGGCGGCCGCGGCGCCGCGGAGCAGGAAGCCGGCGGCGGCGGCGAGGGCGAAGAGCAGCGTCGCCTTGGCGAGCAGGGACGCGGCGGCGAACGGCAGCACGGCGCTCACCGGTCCTCCTCGCCCGCGCGGGCGGCGTCGATCAGGCTCGACAGGCGGTCCAGCTCGGCGTCCGACAGCCCGTCGCGCGCCTCGCCCAGGATGGCGGCCACGGCCTGCGCGGCCGAGCCGTTGAAGAAGGTGCTGAGCAGGTGCTTGACGGCCGAGCGGCCCACCTCGCCCGCGTCGGCGGCGGGGCGGTACACGTAGCGGGGCCCGTCCTGCTCATGCCGCAGGTGGCCTTTCTCCTCCAGGATGCGCAGCATGGCGCGCACGGCGGAGTAGCTGGGAGGATCAGGCAGCGCGGCCAGCACGTCCGCGGCGGTGGCGCGGCCCAGCCGGTAGACGGCGTCCATGATCTGGCGCTCGCGGCGGCCGAGCTGGTGGGGCGAGGTGGAGGGCACGGTGGGCTCCCGCGTGAAGGGTCGGGTCATGGATGCTAGTCGATTAGCACTATGCTAATAAATTAGCACTCACGTCCACGCTGTCAAGCCTCCCGTGCGCCGCGCCGGGATGTGGGCCGGATAGGATACTCGCCCTCCGCGCCCGTCCGGGCGACAGCGGGGGGACGAAGCGTGCGGGAGCGGGGCGGAGCGTCCGGCGGCGGGACGGATCGGCCGGGCGGCCGGCGTTGTGGCGGCCCGCGCAGCGCGCTACCATTCGCCCTCACCCCACGCACGACCGTCCACGCATCCACCCACGGAAACGGCGCCCATGGCCGACTTCATCCTGTACGGCGCCAACGGGTACACGGGCCGGCTCGCCGCCGCGCACGCCGTGGAGCGCGGCCTGAAGCCCATCCTGGCGGGCCGCAACGGGGCCGAGGTGCGGGCGCTGGCGGCGGAGCTGGGCCTGCCGCACCGCGTGTTCGCGCTGGACGACCCGGGGGCGGTGGACGAGGGGCTGGCGGGGGCGGCGGTGGTGCTGCACTGCGCCGGCCCCTTCGCGCGCACCTCGCGGCCCATGGTGGATGCGTGCCTGCGCGGCCGCGTGCACTACCTGGACATCACGGGCGAGATCGCCGTCTTCGAGGCCGCCGCGGGGCGGGGCGCGGCGGCCGAGAAGGCGGGGGTGATGCTGCTGCCGGGGGCCGGCTTCGACGTGGTGCCCTCGGACTGCCTGGCCGCCCACCTCAAGCAGCGGCTGCCCACCGCCACTCGGCTGCGGCTGGCCTTCCGCGGCGCGGCGGGCGTGTCGCGCGGCACGGCCACCACCACGGCCGAGAACCTGGGGCGGGGCGGCGCCGTCCGCCGCGAGGGGCGCATCACGCCGGTGCCCGCCGCCTGGAAGTCGCGCGAGGTGGACTTCGGCGCGGGGCCCGTCACCGTCACCACCATCCCCTGGGGCGACGTGTCCACCGCCTTCCACAGCACCGGCATCCCCGACATCGAGGTCTACACCCAGCTTCCCGGCGCCGCGCGGCGCATGCTGGCGGCCACGCGGCACCTGGGCTGGCTGGTGGGCAGCGGCCCCGTGCAGAAGCTCATCCGCGGCCGCATCCACGCCGGCCCGCCGGGGCCCACCGAGGAGCAGCGCGCGCGCGGCAAGATGCGCCTGTGGGGCGAGGTGGAGGACGCCCACGGCCGGCGCGCCACCGCCCGGATGCACACGCCGGAGGGATACCTGCTGACGGCGCTGACCTCCATCGCCATCGTGGAGCGTGTGCTGGCGGGGGACGTCCATCCCGGTTTCTGCACCCCGTCGCTGGCCTACGGAGCGGACTTCATCCTGGGCATCGACGGCGTCACGCGCGAAGACGTCGACTGATCCGCGGGATCGGTCAGGGGAGAAGCTCCGCCGGCCCGCATCTGACGCGTGGCCGGCGGATCTTTTCTCGTCGCCCGATCTGTCCATTTTGTCCATTATGAAATCCGACCGAGTCGCCCGTTCCGCGTTTCGCGGACTTCGACGCGTAGCGAACCGCAGCCGCGAAACGGCATGGGCACCGGCGCCGTATCCACCGTTGACGCGGTGTCGCGGAGCCGGCCGGCGGGACGGGTCCGCCGGGGCGAGCGGAGCCATGCGCCGGGGCGAACGAAGCAGGCTGGATCGTCGATGGACGGTGGCGCCTGGCGTGCAGAGCGGGGCGGCAAGGCTTCCCGCTTGCGTGGCATGAAGTTAGGATACAACCCACCGGCCCGTGGACGAGCCCCGGGCCGAAGCTGTGGAAACCCTGGTGGAACGGTGGTCGCATCGTGATGACGGGCTTCGAGTCGCTCCTGGCGGGACGCACCCTGGGCGGCAGGTACCGCATCGAGGCGCTGATCGGCCGTGGGGGGATGGGCGCCGTCTATCGCGCGACGGACGAGCGGCTGGGGCGCCCGGTGGCGGTGAAGGTCATCAGCCCGCCGGGCGGGGTGCCGGCGGCCGTGCGCCAGGAGCTGCGCACGCGCTTCCAGCGCGAGGCGCGGGCGGCGGCGCGGCTGCACCATCCCAACGTGGTCACCATCCACGACTTCGGCACGGACGCCGAGCTGGACCTGGACTTCCTGGTGATGGGGCTGCTGGACGGCGAGGACCTGGCCACGCGCATGGCCCGCCCGGAGCCGGTGACGCCCCCGGAGGCCGCCGCCATCCTGCACGGAGCCGCGCGCGGGCTGGCCGCCGGTCACCGCGCCGGCCTGGTGCACCGCGACGTGAAGCCGGGCAACCTCTTCCTCTCCACCGCCGGCGACGGAGGCGGTATCGAGGTGCGGGTGCTGGACTTCGGGATCGTGAAGGCGGCGGCGGACGAGGGCACCGTCACGCACCTCACCCGCTTCGGGCACGCGCCGCACTCGCCCGCGTACGCCGCGCCGGAGCAGCTTCGCGGCGACCCCAACCCCGGCCCGCCGTGCGACGTCTACGGCCTGGGCGCCATCGGGTGGGAGCTGCTGGCGGGAGCGCGCCCCTACACCGAGGCGCAGCTCCGCCGCATCGGCGATGGCCACGACGAGCCGCCCCCCACGCCGGAGCCCGGCGGCACGCTGGACGGCCTGCTGGGCGCCGTCCTTCTCCGCGCCCTGTCGATGGACCCCGCGCGCCGCCCCCGCGACGCCGCCGCCTTCGCGGATGAGCTGGAGGGCGCGCTGGCCGGCCGGATGCCCGCGCCCGTGCCGCCCTCCGTCCGCTCCGCGCCGCCCGCCGTCGTCGGGTCCGCGTCCGCCGAGGCGGGGGACAGGAAGCCGGGATCGCCGGGCCGCGCCCTCGTCGCTGCGCGGAAGGGCGGCGGCGACACCGTCCTGGCTCCGCCCGCGGGGACGGACGCCGCGCGGCCGGTGCTGATCCCCTGCCCGGAGTGCGGGCAGATGGTGTCGCGCCAGGCGCCGGCGTGCCCCCGCTGCGGGATGCCGCTGGGCAGGCGGAAGCGGCGCGGCGGCGGCATCGTCATCGGCTTCCTGGTGGGGGGCCTGGTCGCGGGCGGCGCGGCGCTCGCAATGGCGCGCGACGGCACGCTGTCCGCGCTCGGCTCCGGCGCGGCCCCGGCGGACACGGGGGCGCCGGCGCTGGACACGGCGCGCGTGGTCGTGCCGCGCAAGCCGGTGCACGTTCCCGCGCCGCGCTGGAAGGTGGTGGCGGTGGAGTCGGACGAGGGGTGCAGCAAGCTGTTCGACACGTGCGTGCGCGTGCGGTGCACCGTCGCCAACACGGGCGACGCGGAGGGCGAGGCCGAGTTCGTGGTGCGCCTGGCCGGCGATCGCGAGTACGAGCGCACCCGCGCCGTGCGCGTGGACGCCGGCGGCAGCGAGATGCTGTACTTCGACTTCCCCGAGGTGCACAACGGCGAGCGCTTCGACCAGGTCACCTGCCGCCGCGTGGACCGCAGCGCGGGGGGCGGCGGGCAGGACCAAGCCGAGGGCGGCGGAGAGGCCCCGCCGGACGCCCGCTTCGGGGCTCCGCGCGACACCCTCGTGATGTGAGGCGCGCCCTCTGCGGTTGAACGGCGGCCCCTCCCTGCGGCCCGCGCCACGGCACCGGCGACGCGTTCCTTGACAAGCGGAATTCCCGCCCGCATCGTGCGTTTCCGGCGGGTCCGCCCGCCGCCCTCCCCTACACGCGTTTCCCCGCAGCATCCCACACCGGGCAAGGTCCCATGTCGCGGCCCGTCGCCCTGCGCGCGCTCGCCTATCCCGTCATCGCGGCGGGCGCGGCGCTCTTCGCCTGGTTCCAGCTTCGGCCCGTGCCCACCACGGGGCCCGTGCTCCTGGCGGCGCTCCTCTTCGGCGCGGCGGCGGTCGCGCTCGCCACGATCGAGATCTCGCTGGGCGGCAAGATCAGCCTGAGCCCCGAGATCTCGGCCGTGCTGCTGGCGGCGCTGCTGTACGGGCCGGGCGCCGCCGCCATCGCCGTCACCATGTCCAGCGTGTCCGTCTGCGTCCGGCGAAAGCGCAGCCTTCTCCGAACCCTCTACACGCCCGCCCAGTTCGTCCTGTCGCTCGCCGTCTTCACCGCCATCTACTCCGGCGTGAACGGCGCCCAGTTCGGGGCGCGGGCGGCGGAGCGCGCGCTGGACGGGGGCCCCGGCGGCATGCTGCGGTACGCGCTGGCCGTGCTGCTGGGCACCGCCGCCTACGTGTTGGTGAACGACGGCTTCGTCCTGTCGTACATCGGCCTGGACGTGGGCCGGGGCGACCTGGACGTGAAGATGGTGCTGCTGGGCGACACCGGCGGCAGCGTGGTGCTCCTGCTGCTGGGGACGCTGGTCGCGTTCGGCGTGGGCGCCTTCGGCACGGCCACGCTGCTCTTCGCCGTGCCCATCGTGGGCGCCGTGTGGGGCGTGGTCACCTTCGCGCGGGCGCGGCTCACCGCGGGAGAGCTTTCCGTCTCCACGCGGCTGACGGCGTTCTTCTCCGCCTCGGTGGGCATCGTCTTCCTCGTCCTGTCGGCCGTGCTGCTGGGCAGCTTCGTGGGGCGCTACACGGACGCGCTGGGCGCGCGGCAGGAGGCGTACGGGCGCGGCGTGACGGTGGCGCTGGAGGACGCGCTGCGCCGGGGCGAGCGGCTGGAGACGAGCGCGGTCTCGAAGGAAGCCGTGGACCGGCTGGTGGAGCGGGACCCGGACGTGGCCTACGCGCTGCTGGTGCCGGGGGCGGAGAGCGGAAGGGCCGTCGCCTCGCGCTTCGGGCCGCGTGCGGCGCCGGTGGCGGAGCGCATCGCGGCGGACCTGGCGGCCAGCCCGGACGCGGCCGACCGGCGCTGGGAGCTGCCCGGCGGCGACCTGCTGCGCGTGCGCGAGGTGCACCTGCCCGTGCTGGGGCCCGGCGGCGCCCGCGCGGGCGAGCTGCGCCTGGGGCTGGACCTGGCGACGGCGCGGCGCGAGGTGTCGCGCCTGGCCTTCGTGCTCGGCCTGTCGACGCTGGTGCTGTTCGCGGCGCTGCTGGCCCTGCTGCGCCGCTACGCGCACAAGGGGCTGGTGGGGCCGCTGGACCGGGTGGGCGCGGCCATCGCCAACATCGCCGAGGGGGACGCCGACCTGTCCGCCCGGCTGCCGGTGGAGGGCGACCGCGAGATCGCGGGGCTGGGCACGCACTTCAACCGCTTCGTGGACCGGCTGGTGGAGCTGGTGTCCACCACCGCGCGGGCCACGGGCGAGGTGGCGGGGGGCGCGGGCGAGGTGGCCGCGTCGTGCCAGGAGCTGTCCGCCTCCGCCGGCTCCGTGGCCGACAGCATGTCCGACGCCGTGCACCGGCTGGACCGCGAGCGCGACGAGGCCGAGGCGCTGCACGGGCTGACCCGCCAGCTCGCCGAGCTGAACGCCCGCGTGGGCGAGCAGATGGCCGACGTGGCGCGCGAGACGGACGACGTGGTGCGCCTGGCCGAGCGCAACCAGGAGGGCATCGCCCGCGCCGGCGACGCGCTGCTGGAGGTGCGCGAGGTGGTGCGCGAGTCGGTGGCCGCCAGCACCGAGCTGATCGACGCCGCGCGCCGCATCCAGGGCATCGTGGGCAGCATCCGCCAGATCGCCGACCAGACCAACCTCCTTTCGCTGAACGCCGCCATCGAGGCCGCCCGGGCGGGGGAGCACGGGCGCGGCTTCGCGGTCGTCGCCGAGGAGGTCCGCAAGCTGGCGGACGGCAGCGCGGGCGCCGCGCGCGAGGCCAACGAGCTGATCGGCGTGCTCACCGGCCGCATCGACCGCGTGGTGCGGGCGATGAAAAAGGGCGGCGACCGCGCCGAGGGCGTGGAGCGCATCTCGGCCGAGTCGCGCGAGGCACTGGGCTCCATCCTGGAGGTGATCGGCCGGATCGCGCGGCAGATCCAGGAGGTCTCGGGCGCCGTGGTGCAGGAGCGGGGGATGGTGGGGCAGGTGGACCGGCAGGTGAGCGTGATCGAGCGCCTGGTGGGCGAGAACGCCGCCATGGTCAGCCAGGTGGGCGCCGCCACGGAGCAGCAGACGGCTTCCATCGACCAGATGACGGCGCTCAGCCAGCACATGGTGGCCGAGGTGGACGCGCTGCAGGGCCTGATCGCCCGCTTCCGCCTGCCGGACGGCACCGCGCCTGCCGCCGGCGCCGACGGCGTCATCCCCCTCCACGACCCGCTCCGCTTCCACGCCCCCGAGCGGGCCGCGGGCTGATCCACGGGAAAGCCCCTCGATTCCTCGACCCCTCGACCGAGACGGCAGATTCGACAGAGCCCTCCCGCGGACCGGTTCCGCGGGAGGGCTCTTCCGTCGATCGGACGTCCTCGGTCGAAACCCGGCGCTCCGACGTGGGCGGCGGCGCATCCGGAGGCCACGTCATCGAGCAAACCGGCCGGTCGATTCGAGGGTCCGGCGGATTACCGGGGGGGTTCGATCGACCGTGCCTAAACCGATCGAAAGGCTACCGTTGATGGAGCCGATGGAGATGCGGCCGACCTACCGTCTGCCCTCGAGCACCATCGCCCCGCCGCGGATGGCGCCGATGACGAAAGACTTGTCGACGGGATCGCCGTTGCGGTCGAAGCGCAGCGTGCCGGCGGCGCCCGCGAACGGCGCCGCGCCGTCGGATGCGGCTCCTACACCGGCCAGGTACCCGCGGATGGCGCCGCGGTCCGGCCCCGCCTCGCGCGCAGCGCGGGCCAGCAGCATCACCGCGTCGTACGCGCAGACGGCGAACGAGTCCGGCTCGTGCCCGTACGCCTGGCGGAAGGCGTCCGCGAACCGCCGCGCGCTGGGCGAGGCGTCGGGGTGGTAGAGGAGCCCGACGAGGGTGCCCTCGTACGCGGGTCCCATCGTCTTCAGCCGCTCCAGCGCGGACGAGCCCATGAAGGTGGCGTCCAGCCCCACGCGCCGCGCCTGGGCGATGATCTTGGCCGCGCCCACGTCCACGCCGGCGATGAACACCATCCGCACCCCGCGCCCGCGGATGCGCAGCAGGTACGGGGTGAAGTCGTCCATCTCGGGCAGGTACGGGTCCTCCTCCACGATCGTCCCGCCGCCGCGCAGCACCTCCGCCTCGAAGGGCGCGGACAGGCCGTGCCCGAAGTCGTCGTTGGAGTACAGCACGGCGATGCGCGGGCTCACGGCCAGCGCCCGGCGCGCCATCACGACGGCGTTCCCAGCGTCGCTGGATGCCACGCGAAAGGTCCAGTCGCCGCTGGAGGTGATCTCCGGGCTCGTCGCGCTGGTGGCGAGCGCGGCCACGTGGCCTTCGTACGTGGGCGCCGCCTTGATCACCTTGCCCGAGTTGGCGTGTCCCGCCACTGCCAGCACCCGCGCGTCGCGCACCATCTCGCCCGCCACCGCGATCGCCCGGTCCGGCCGCGCCGAGTCGTCCCGCACCACCAGCTCCAGCCGCCGCCCGCGGATGCCGCCGCCGTCGTTCACCTGCCGCACCGCCAGGTCCGCCCCCTGCCGCGTCGACTCGCCGATGGCGTACGCCTGCCCCGTGGAGTTGTGCAGCGGCGCCGCCAGCCCGAAGTACACGGGCCCGCCGCCGGCTCCGGAGCCGCACGCGCACAGCAGCCCAGCCAGTGCCAGGGCGGCCGGGGACACGAATCGGGGGGAGGGCACAAGACGGGGCATCGGATGCGGTGTCCCTCGCCGGCCCGCGTGCGGGCAGGCGGCGATCGTTGCGGTCGAAGGACGTGGATCGAACGAGCAGAATAGACACCGCGAGGCTGGGCCGCGCGAAACCGTCGGGCGGCCCAGCGCCGCCTCTGCGCGGGCAGATTCGACAGACAGAAGGTCCGATTAGCCTGGGATCGGTTGGGTGCCCTCGTTCAGGATGTCGAGGTACGCTCCGTACGCATACATCCGTCCGCGGCGGCGTCCCGTCGTCTCGCGAACGATGCCCATCCCGGCCAGGCGTTGCAGGGCGCCGTTCACCGTCGGGGCGCTCCGCTTCAGGAGGCTCGCGACCTGGCTCGGCGACAGCAGAAGCCTGCGGCGCAGCAGGCGTGAACGCGCAGCGCCACGTGGGCGACGCGGCCCAACGCTTCGATGCGCAGGCGGTCCGTTTCGAACAAGGCCAGGATTCGACGAGCAGTGTCCGTCGCCTGGCTCGACGTGGCGATCACGCCTTCAAGGAAGAAGGCGAGCCACTCCTCCCACACCCCCTCGGTCCGCACCCGTTGAAGCAGGTCGTAGTAGGTCTGGCGGTTGGCCTTGAAGTAGAGGCTCAGGTACAGCAGCGGCTGGGAAAGGGCCTCCTCCGCGCAGAGCAGGAAGGTGATCAGGAAACGCCCAAGCCTCCCGTTTCCATCCAGAAAGGGGTGAATCGTCTCGAACTGGACGTGGGCCAGGGCCGCCTTGATCAGCGTCGGGGTGCGGCCCGGCCGATCGTGAAGAAAAAGCTCCAGGTCTCCCAGGCAGGCCATTACGTGGTCCGGCGGCGGCGGCACGAACAGCGCGTTTCCCGGACGCGTGCCGCCGATCCAGCTCCGGCTCCTGCGAAACTCTCCCGGGGTCCGTTCGCTGCCACGTCCACCGGCGAGCAGCACGCCGTGGATCTCTCCGATCAGGCGGAGCGACAGCGGGAACCCGCCGCGAAGCCGCTCAAGTCCGAAGCTCAGCGCGGCAACGTACCGGGAGACTTCGGCGACGTCGTCGAACGGAACGCGGTCTCCGTCTCCGCTCTCGTACAACGGCAGGTCGGAGATGGAGGACTGGGTGCCCTCGATCTGCGACGAGAGCACCGCTTCCTTCCGGACGTAGAAGTAGAGGAAAAGCGCGCGGTCCGGGAGCAGCGTGGACAGTCCGTCCAGCCGCCCGAGGGCCCGGTTCGCACGTTCCAGCAGATCGTGCAGGGCCGTGTCCAGGGCCAGCGGCGGATCGGGCGGAAGAGGGCCGGTATGAAGGGTTGAACCGGCTCGCCCGCGACACGCTGCACGCTCAGGCGGCCCTGCGGCCCGCGTTTCATCCGCGATCCTTATGAAAGTCTGCTTTACTAAGCCCGATGCTTAGTAAAATTTTTTGCCCTTTACTTTAATAAGGAAACGTCCGTCTGAACGGCCCGGGGCACAAGCGCGGCGTCCAGCAACCACGGCCGGACGCCGCCGTTCGCGCGTCGAGGGTTCGGCATCCTCCTCTCCGTTCAGTACTTGAACGCCACCTTCACGCTCCCGCTGCCCTTCTTGTCCATCGCGGTGAGCAGCGCTTCGCGAAGCTGGTCCAGCCGGAAGGTGTGCGTCAGCAGCGGCCCCACCGCGGCGCGGCCGTCCGCGACCATGGCCGCCGCCTCCGCGAAGGCGTGCGTGCTCGCGCCGCCGTGGGCGTGTCCGTGCGCGTCGCCGTGGCCATAGCACAGGCTGCCGCGGATGGTGAGCTCCTTGAGCCACACGGGCGACCAGTCGATGCCGTCCATCCTGGTGCTGTTGCCCAGGAGCACGATGGTTCCGCCCGAGCGTGTGAAGCGCAGCGCGTCCTCCATTCCCCGCGCGCCGCCCACGCACACGTACGTCACGTCGAAGCCGCCCACGGCGATCCGCTTGCCGATCACGGGCTTCAACAGGCGCGCGCCGGAGACGGATGCCAGCGCCTCGAAGTAGTCCCCGCGCCCGCTCACCGTCCGCTTCGCCCCCAGCCGCTCCGCCTGCTGCGCCTGGAACGCGTGCCGCGCCACCACCGTCAGCTCCGCGCGGGGGGCCAGGGCGGCAAGCGCGGCCGTCGTCATCAGCCCGATGGCGCCCGAGCCGATCACCAGCACCTTCGCCCCGTCCGCCGGCAGGTTGGCGCGCACGGCGTGGACGGAGCAGGCCAGCGGCTCCACCAGCACCGCCTCCTCGTCCGTCATCCGGTCGGGGACGGCGACGAGCTGCGACTGGTGGGCCACGAACTCCTCTCCCCAGCTTCCGCCCAGCCCCTTCGTCGTGCCGATCAGCATCCCCGGCGCCACGTGCCCGTCCGTGAAGCGCTCGCAGCGCGACGGGTGGCCTGCAGCGCAGCCGGGGCAGAGGGGCGAGATCCCGCGCGGCACGCAGGAGAGCAGTGGGTTCACGATCACCCGCTCGCCCACCGACCAACCCTTCACCGCCCGCCCCAGCTCCGCCACCGTGCCCACGTTCTCGTGGCCGGGGGTGAAGGGGAAGGAGGAGAAGGGCGACGTCGACGGCGATGCGGAGAGGGTGACGATGCCCAGGTCGCTCCCGCAGATGCCGCCCATGCGCGTGCGGACGCGCACCCAGTCGTCGCCGGGCAGGTCGGGAGACGCCGTCTCGCCCAGGCGCGTGCAGGCGTGGGGGCCGACGAACAGGCGCGCGCTCACCCGGCCGGCGGCGGCGGTGACGAGGTAGCGGGGGATGGGCGCCGCGAAGGTGACGGCCTTCACGGGTTGGCCCGCGGCGTCACCACGCGCAGCGCGCCCGGCACGCACGCGATCTCCACCTCAGCCGACGCGGCGCGGTTGTACTCGCCGTCCGTCTCGTACGCGGGCGGCTGGGCGAAGCGCAGGGTGAAGCGGGCCGCCTGCTCCACCTGCACCTCGGGCGCCCGCACGTGCGTGCCCCTGGTGGCCGCGCCGAACATCGCCAGACGGCGCAGCGGCGAGGCGTTGTGGATGGACACCGCGTCCAGCAGCCCATCCGTGAGCGACGCCGCCGGCGCGATCTGGAAGGCTCCGCCGAAGTTGCGTGCGTTCGCCACGATCAGCATCAGGTGCCGGCGGGCCTCGCGCCGCCCGGCATCCGTGGCGATCTCCACGTCCACGCCCCTGTATCCCAGGAGCTGCCGGAGGGCGGACACCATGTAGACCGCGTTCCCTTTCAGCAGCGGGATGCGGGGGATGTCCTCCAGCACGGCGATGTCGAAGCCGAAGCCCGAGACGTTCAGGAAGTGGCGGTCCTCGATGCGCCCCACGTCCACCCGGGTGTCGGGGCCCTCGACGGCGAGGAGCGCCGTGGCCTCGGGGTCCGTGGCGGGCGAGCCGGTGGTCTTGGCGAAGTCGCACCCCGTGCCGCCCGAGAGCAGCGCCAGGCGCACGTCCGCGCCGCGCGCCAGCACCTCGTTGGCCACGTTGCTCCAGGTGCCGTCGCCGCCCAGGGCCACGATCGTGTCGAACCCGTCCTCGATGGCCTGCCCCGCCAGCACGCGCTCCTGGCGGGGCCCGGTGGTGAGGCGCACGTCCGTCACCCCGTGGGCCGCGAAGGCGGCGCGCACGCGGGGCAGAACGCGCGAACCCCGCCCCCTTCCGGCGGCGGGGTTCGCGATCACGCACACCCTTCCGCCGCTCATACTCCCGCGGCCTGGGAGAGCACGCGCAGCGGCTGGAAGGTCTGCACCCCGTCGCGCATCCAGATCTCGCGCAGCGGCAGCTCGTTCACCTCGTCCAGGTCGCCGATGGGGTCCGTCATGGGGTGGGGGAAGAGCTTCAGGCGTCCCGCCTCCTCCTCGTTCTCGCTCAGCCCGCCGGCCATGTTGATCTGGGCCAGGAAGGTGCCCTCGTCGTCGCGCATGAACGACTGGTGGTTCTGCTCCGCCTGGCGCCAGCCGTGAGAGGTGATGGTGAGCTCGGCGATGGGGGTGCCCTCGTCCCACGCCTTCACCACCAGGCGCTCGCGGTCCGATCCCTCGCCCTCCACCTCCATCGACATGCCGATGTCCTTCATGAAGTGCGGCAGGTGCCAGCGCTCGATGGCGTGCTCGCGGCTGGCGGTGGTGGTGGTGCCCAGCAGGTACGGGTAGAACGCCGAGTGCGGCATGGCGGTGCCCGGCTCCACGCGCGGCGACACCAGGATGCCCAGGATGAGCTCCTTGTAGGCGCCCACCTCGCTCTCGGTGAAGTCGAACGCCATCACGGACAGGATGGCCGAGCCGTGGTGCAGCTCCACGGGGTGCAGGTCCTTCGGCAGGATGGCCCGCGCCTGCTCCACGGGAAAGTCGAAGAAGCCGCCCACGGCGTTGCGGTAGCGGTAGAGGGTCGTGCCGTTGTCGCTCATGCGAGAATCCCTTCCTTGCGGAGGACGGAGACCAGGATCTCGGCGGCGCTGTCGAGCTGCTCGAAGCTGTGCGCGGCCGAGATGGAGATGCGGAAGCGGGAGCGGTGCTTGGTGACGGCGGGGTAGCGCACGGGTTGCAGGTACAGCCCCGCCTCCTGCATGTGCCGCGCGACGCGCATGATGCGGCGGTCGTCGCGCACCATCACCGGGATGATCTGCGAGGTGGACTCGCCCACGTCCACGCCCTGCGCGTCCAGCAGCCCGCGGATGTAGGCCACGTTCTCCCACAGCTTGGTGCGCAGCTCGGGCTCGCGCTGCACGATGCGCAGCGACTCCAGCACGCCCGCCGCCACCACAGGCGACAGGGCGCACGAGAAGAAGCGCGCGCGGGAGAAGGCGTCCAGGTAGCGGTACATGTCCGTGGAGCAGGCCACGTAGCCGCCCATGCCGCCCAGCGCCTTGCTGAAGGTGCCCAGGTGGATGTCGATCTGGTCCTTCAGGCCGTACATCTCCACCACGCCGCGCCCCGTGGGCCCGTAGATGAACGACGAGTGCGCCTCGTCGATCATGATGCGGGCGCCGTAGCGCCTGGTCACCTCCACGATGTCGGGCAGCGGGCACACGTCGCCGTCCATGGAGTAGACCCCTTCGACGATCACGAGTACCTTCTTGCCTGCGACCTTCTTCAGCTTCTTCTCCAGGTCCTCGGCCTGGTTGTGGCGGAAGAAGCGGGTCTCGGCCTTGCTGAGGATGGCGCCGTCCACGCAGCTGGCGTGGGCGTTCTGGTCCATGATGACCACGTCGCCGGCCCGCATCAGGCCGCTGATGAGCCCCACGTTGGTGCTGTAGCCCGAGGGGTAGATGACCGCCGCCTCGGTGCCCTTGAAGCGCGCCAGTTCCTTCTGCAGGTCGTCGTGGATCTGCATGGTGCCGCTCAGGATGGGCGATCCCGCGGCGCCCAGCCCGTACACGTCCAGGGCGTCCTTGGCCGCCTGCACCACCTCGGGCCGGTACGACAGGCCCAGGTAGTTGTACGACGAGAGGTTCAGGAGCTGCACCCGGCGCAGCTCGGACTGCTCCTTCAGCTCGATGTACGGCCGCGGCGCCGTGGCCATCGGCTGGCCGAAGAGGAAGTAGCCCTGCGGGCGCGCCTGGCTGTACCACGCGTTGTACGGCCGCAGCACCGCCAGGGCGTCGTCGCTTGACGAATAGTAGAAGTTGCTGAAATCATACTCGACCGCGCTGGCCGTGGCCGGCGCTCCGACGGCATCCGTCCAGCTCTCGGGCTGCGCCGCCGACTCTCTCACACTCTCCATGAGGTTCCTCCAGGTGAAGTCCCGCTTCCCCGCCCGCGCCGGCGACGCGGTCCCCCCGGGGACCGCGTCCGGCTTTGCGAAGCGCTGGAAGGTCGTGCGCAGCATGGCCTTCTTCGCCGCGGCCGTCGGCTGGCTGTTCGTGGTGGGCCTCGGCCTGCGGCTTTCCGTGTGGCCGCTGGTGACGCTGCGGCCCTCCCTCCGCCCGCGCGTGCTGGGCGGGTACCTCCGCTTCCAGGGCCGCTTCTACCTGCGCCTGGCCCGCGCGCTCGCCGGCGTGCGCTTCACGGTGCACGGGCGCATGGACCCCGGGCCCTGCGTGGTGGTGATGAACCACCAGTCCGTCTTCGACATCCCGCTCCTGCTCGCCATCACGCCGGGGCCGTATCCCAAGATCCCCACCCGCGACCGCTACCGCCGGGGCATCCCCGGCGTCTCGCCCATGCTGCGGGCCTGCCGCTACCCCGTCATCACCCAGCGCCGCGACACCATCCGCTCCGATCTGGCCGTCATCGCCGGCGCCGCCGACGAGGTGGCGCGGGGCGAGAGCGCCATGGCCATCTTCCCCGAGGGGCACCGCACCCGCGACGGCGAGATCGGCCCCTTCATGGTCCGCGGCCTGCGCACCATCCTGGAGCACGCGCCCGACGTGCCCGTCTGGATCATCGTGGCGGACGGGATGTGGGGCGCCCGCACCTTCGCCGAGGTGGCGGTGCAGCTCGCCGGGGCCCGCATCGACGCGCGGGTGCTGGGCCCTTTCGCCGCGCCGCGCTCGCCCGAGGGGCTGGACGCGTTCATCGCCGACCTCAGGGAGCGCATGGTGGCCACGCTGGCCCAGATGCGCTCCGGGATCCCGCCGCGTGCAGCCTGACCCCGCCCGCCCCGCGTCAGCCGTTCCCGCCGCCGTCTCGCTGGGCCTGGACGACCCCGGCACCCCCGAGGCGGCGGCGCTGGCCGCCTTCCTGGCGCGGGCCTTCGGGCCCGCGTGCGCGGCGCTGGTGCACTACGGCTCGCACGTCACCGCGGGCGCCCAGCGGCCGGGAAGCGCGCTGGACTTCTTCGTGGTGGTGGACGGGTACGAGGCCGCCTACGCCTCGGTGGTCGCCCACGCCGACACGGGGATGAGCCCCGCCCGCGCCGCCCGCCTGGCCCGCCTGCTGCCGCCCAACGTGGTGTCCGTCACCGACCCCCAGGGCGGGGCGCAGGCCAAGTGCGCCGTGTACTCGCTGTCCGACTTCCGCCTGGCCTGCTCGGAGCGCGCCCCCGACCACTTCGCCCAGGGCCGCCTCTTCCAGCAGGTGCAGCTGCTGTGGGCCCGCGGGGCGGACGAGCGGCGGACCGTCGCCGGGCTCCTGGTGGACGTCCGGCTGCGCACCCTGGCGTGGGGCCGCCCCTCGCTTCCCGCCGCCTTCGACGCGCCGGCGTACTGCCGCGCGCTGCTGGACCGCTCGTTCGCCGCCGAGATCCGACCGGAGAACGCCGACCGCACGACGGAGCTGCTGGCCGGCCAGGCGCCCGTGCTGTATCCCGCGTACGCCGCCCTGCTGGCGCACTTCGCCGCGGCGGGCGAGCTCGTCGCCGTGGGCGCCGCGGAGGGCTCGTTCCGCCTGGCGCGCCCCGTGACGGCGGGCGAGCGGGCGCGGTGGACGGCGTATTTCGCGCGCAGCAAGGCGCGGGCGACGCTGCGCTGGGCCAAGTACATGGCCCTGTACGACGACTGGCTGGACTACGTGGTCAAGAAGGTGGAGCGGCGCACTGGGCAGTCGGTGCAGCTCACCCCCCGCGAGCGGCGCTGGCCCCTCGTCTTCCTGTGGCCGCGCGCCATCCGCTTCCTGCGCGACCGTCCCCAAGCCCGGCGCTCCCGATGACCCGCACCGACACCACAGCCCTCGCCCTGGTGGCGGCGCTCCTCCTCACCATGCCCGTGTTCGCCCTGGTCTCGCGCGGGCGCCCCATGGACGCCGACGTGGCGCGGCGGGGCAAGTCGGTGCTGCTGGGCCACTGGGTGCGCGACTGGCTGATGTGGGTCATCGGCCCCATGGAGCGCGCCCTGGTGCGCGGGCGCGTGTCGCCCGACTGGTTCAACTACCTGGGCGCGGCCTTCGGCGTGGCGGCCGGCGTGGCCTTCGCCCGCGGCTCGCTTTCGCTGGGCGGGTGGATGGTGCTGCTGGGCGGCGCGGCGGACATCTTCGACGGCCGCATCGCCCGCGCCCGGGGCATCGCCGCGCCCTACGGTGCCTTCCTGGACTCCACCCTGGACCGCTTCGCCGAGACCTTCGCCTTCGCGGGCGTGGCGCTCTTCTTCCAGCCCGTTCGCTGGGCGCTGCTGGCGACGGTGCTGGCGATGGGCGGCTCGCTGCTGGTGAGCTACGCCCGCGCCCGCGGCGAGGCGCTGGGCGTGCACGGCGCGGGCGGGGTGATGCAGCGCGCGGAGCGGCTGGTGACGCTGGCCCTGGCGGGGCTGCTGGACGCCGCCGTCACGGCCCGCCAGGGGTGGGCGCCGGGCACCCTGCTGGGCATCGCCGTGGCCCTCATCGCGGCGGGCGCGCTGGGCACCGCCGTCTACCGGACGGCGTACATCACCCGCGAGCTGAAGCGCCGTCCGGAGGCGTGACGCGCGGCGCCGGTGTATGTCAAATCGGACGGATTGATCACGGAAAGGCTACACACGACGGGAGCATTCCGCAACCCTGGACCCCGCGCGCCGCGCCGCCTCCGGCCCACCCCGCGGGACACGCGGCCGGCCGCGGCCCGGTCCCGCGCGGCGGCCCCTTCGCCTTCGCCGGCGTGGAGGGGCGAACTTCTTTGCCGCTGCGGGGTTGCAATGGGGCTTGCTCCCGCCCGCTCCCGCTCCCGCGCCACCTTCACCACCGCCGTGCCATGATGCGTTCCGCCCGCTCCGGGGCCCTCCTGCTGATCTCCTTCCTGCTGGCCGCGTGCGGCGGCGGCGACGGTCCGACGTCCTCCACCAAGGGCACGCTGGAGGTGGCCGTCTCGGGCCTGCCCGCGGGCACCTCGGCGCCCGTGACGGTGTCGGGGCCCGGCGGCTTCTCGCGCACGCTGACGGCGAGCGCTACGCTGGACGGCCTGACGCCCGGCACCTACACGGTGGCCGCCGCGCAGGTGGGTACGGGCCCGGCCGGCTTCGCGGTGGAGCAGCCCTCGCAGAGCGCCACGGTGGGCGCGGGGGCGCACGCCACGGTGCAGGTGGCCTACCACACCCTGGCCGCCAGCCTGTCGGTGACGGTGGCCGGCGTGCCCGCCAGCGCGTCGTCCACCATCACCATCGTGGGCCCGGGCGGCTTCTCGCGCAGCGTGGCCTCGGGCGCCGTGCTGTTCGGGCTGGCGCCGGGCCGCTACACGGTCATCGCGGGCGGCGCCGCCACGGCGGACAGCACGTACCAGGGCCGCCCCTACCGGCAGACGGTGGACGTGGCCGCGGACGGCGCCGTGAGCGCGCCGGTGCAGTACGCGCCCGTGGGCCCCGCCTCGCTGGACGTGTCCATCGACGGGATGTACGTGACGCAGGCGATCCAGCGCTACGACAACAGCATCCCGCTTTCGCAGGGGCGCGACGCCTACGTGCGCGTCTTCGCGCGGGCCAGCATCGCCAACACGGCGTCGGTCTCGGTGCGGGTGCGCTTCTACCAGAACGGCACGCTGGTGCGCACGGACACCATCCCGGCTCCGGGCGTCGGCTCATCGGTCCCGGTTCCGGCAGGCGAGGCGGCGCAGTCCGGGGGCTGGGCGCTGCCCGTCCCCGGCTCGCTCATCCAGCCCGGCCTTTCGATCGTGGCCGACGTGGACCCCGAGAACGCCCTGCGCGAGGCGTCCGAGGCCAACCAGTCGTTCCCCGTGAGCGGCACGCCCCAGGCGCAGCAGGTGCTGTCGGTGCCCACGCTGTCGGTGAGCTTCCTGCCCGTGCACCACACGGGCACGGGGGTGACGGGCCGCATCGACGCGTCGAACCTGGCCGACTACGTGGCCACCATCAAGAAGATCTACCCCTTCGCCACCTACGACGTGTCGCTGCACGCCGTCTACAACACGGACGTGGCGCCCGTGGCGGCGGACGGCGGCAACTGGGACACGCTGCTGGACGAGATGCTGGCGCTGCGCACGGCGGAGGGCACCGGCCGCTACTACTTCGGCGTGGTGCGGCCCGACTACAACGGAGGCGTGGCGGGGCTGGGCTTCATCGGGGCGCCGGCGGCGCTGGGGTGGGATGCGTTCAACGTGGGCCCCATCACGGCGCACGAGATGGGGCACAACTTCAACCGACGCCACTCGCCCTGCGGCATGCCCGGGGGCGTGGACATCGAGTATCCCTACTCGTCGGGCAACATCGGCGTGTACGGCACCGACGTGCAGGACGGCACGGTGAAGCCGCCCACCATCTCGGACATCATGGGCTACTGCAACACGCAGTGGATCAGCGACTACACGTACGAGGGCGTGCTGAGCTTCGTGCGCCGTCCGCCGGGCACCAACCCGGGCGAGCCCTCGCCGCGCCAGTCGCTGCTGGTGTGGGGGCGCATGGGCCCGGCGGGCATGGTGCTGGAGCCGGCCTTCGCGCTCACCACGCGCCCCTCGCTGCCCGCCCGCGCCGGCGCCTACACGGTGGAGGGCCTGGACGCCTCGGGCGCCCGCCTCTTCTCGGTGTCGTTCGAGGGCGAAGAGGTGGCGGACGTGCCCGACCAGCGCCAGTTCGCCTTCGCGGTGCCCGTCACCGACGACCAGCTCGCGCGCCTGGCCACGCTCCGGCTGGCGGGCGGCGGGCGGGCCGCGGTGCAGCGCTCCACGGTGGGCGGCCCGTCGCTGAGCCGCTCTGCCACGGGCGCCGGGCCCACGCCGCTGCTGCGCCGGCAAGCGGGCGGCCGCGTGGCGCTGACCTGGGACGCCGCGCAGGCGCCCATGGTGATGGTGCGCGACCCGCGCACGGGCCAGGTGGTGTCGTTCGCGCGCGGCGGCGCGGCCTTGCTGCAGACGGCGGCCGGCGAGCTGGACCTGGTGCTCTCGGACGGCGTGCGCAGCACGACGCGGCGCGTGGCCGTGCAGGCGGGCCCGTGACCGCATCCTTCGCGCTTCGCCGGCTGGGCGGCGTGGGGATGACCGCCGCCGCGCTCGCCGCGTGCGGCTGCCGGCCCCGCACGGCCGAGCCCGCTTCCGCGCCGGGCGCCTTTCCCTCGGCGGCATCCGCTCCCGTGGCGGTGACCCTGGAGCGGACGGCGTGCTACGGCACCTGCCCGGCGTACACGGTGCGGCTGGACGGGGCCGGGCGCGTGGCGTGGCACGGCGAGCGCTTCGTGGCGGCCATGGGCGACTCGTCCACCGCCGTCTCCGCGGCGCGGGTGAACGCGCTGGCGGACGAGATCGCGGCGGCCGGGTTCTTCGGGTTCGGCGACAGCTACCTGCCCGGCGTGCCCGCGGCCGAGCCCTGCTCCACCGACAGCCCGCACGCGGTCATCACCGTCACCCGCGCCGGCCGCACCAAGCGCGTGGAGCACGACTACGGCTGCCGCGGCGCCCCCGCCGCGCTGCGCACCATCGCCGCCCGCATCGACAGCGTGGCCGGCACCCGGCGGTGGATCGGACGGCGGTAGGACGCGTTCGGTCCATCGACGGCGCACGGGCGGCGGTTCGACGGAGCCCGGGGGAATGGGGAAGAGCAGGCCGGGAGAGCGAATCTCCCGGCCTGCTTCGTCGTGGGTCAGCCGGTCGTGGAGCTCCCGTCCGGGGCTTCGTCCGGCCCGTGTTCTCCGGGTCCGGATTGCTCGTCGATCCGTGTTTTCGCGCGGCCCCAAGCGGGAGAGGGCGGCGGGTTTCCAGCCCGCTGGGAAGAGGGTTCGGTTGTTCCGCGAGAATCCCCGCCGTATTCTGTTCCTGCCGTCGCACCCCGCCGACTTGCCTCCGACCCGACCCGCCGCTCCCCGATGATCCGAACCTCGCTGCCCGCCGCCGCGCTCGCCCTGGCCTGCCTCGCCGCCCTGCATCCCGCGCCGCCCGCGCGCGCCCAGCGGGCGGACACCGCGGGGACCACGGCGGCCGCGCTGCCATCCATCGAGCAGAAGACGCGCGGGATGGAGCGCCGCGACGGTTTCCTGCCGCTGTACTGGGATGCATCCACGGGCAGGCTGTGGCTGGAGATCCCGCGGATGGAGCAGCAGATGATCTACAACGTGGGCCTGCCGGCGGGGATGGGCAGCAACGACGTGGGGCTGGACCGGGGGCAGCTCGGGGGCGAGCGCATCGTGTTCTTCCGGCGGGTGGGGCCCAAGGTGATGCTGGTGCAGCCCAACCTGGCCTTCCGCGCCGTGACGGAGAACGCGGACGAGCGGCGCGACGTGGAGGAGTCGTTCGCGCAGAGCACGCTGTGGGGCTTCACCGCGGCGGCCGAGACGGCGGGGCGGGTGCTGGTGGACGCGACGGAGTTCGCGCTGCGCGACGCGCACGGGGTGGTGCAGGCGCTGCGGACGGCGCGGCAGGGCGAGTTCCACGTGGACCCCTCGCGCAGCGCGCTGTATCCGCCGCGCACCAAGGCGTTCCCGCGCAACACCGAGATCGAGGCCACGCTCACCTTCGCGGGCGAGAACCCCGGGCAGTGGGTGCGCGACGTGACGCCCACGCCCGAGGCCATCACCGTGCGCGAGCACCACTCGTTCGTGGCGCTGCCGGACACGGGCTACGTGCCCCGCCGCGGCGACCCGCGCTCCGGCTACTTCGCCGTGCAGTACGCGGACTACGCGCAGCCGTTCGAGCAGCCCCTCGTGCAGCGCTTCATCACCCGGCACCGCCTGCGCAAGCGCGACCCGTCGGCGGCCGTGAGCGAGGCGGTGCAGCCCATCGTGTACTACGTGGACCGCGGCGCGCCCGAGCCCGTGCGCTCGGCGCTGGTGCAGGGCGCGGGCTGGTGGAACCAGGCGTTCGAGGCGGCGGGCTACCGCAACGCCTTCCGCGTGGAGCTGCTGCCCGACAGCGCCGACCCCATGGACGTGCGCTACAACGTGATCCAGTGGGTGCACCGGGCCACGCGCGGGTGGAGCTACGGCGGATCGGTCACCGACCCGCGCACGGGCGAGATCATCAAGGGGCACGTCTCCCTCGGCTCCCTTCGCGACCGGCAGGACTACCTGATCGGCGAGGCGCTCACCTCGCCGTACCGCACGGGGGACGAGCGGCCGGCGGAGCTGAGCGCGCTGGTGCTGGCCCGCCTGCGCCAGCTGGCCGCGCACGAGGTGGGGCACACGCTGGGACTGTCGCACAACTACATCGCCAGCGCGCAGGGGCGCAGCTCGGTGATGGACTATCCGCACCCGGTGGCGACGCTGCGGCCGGACGGCACGGTGGACCTGTCGCAGCCGTACGTGGACGGCATCGGCGCGTGGGACAGGGTGTCCATCGCCTACGGGTACCAGGACTTCCCCGCCGGCACGGACGAGCGCGCGGCGCTGGAGAGGACGATCCAGGACGCCCGCATGCGGGGCCTGACCTTCCTGACGGACCAGGACGCGCGGCCCGCGGGCAGCGCCCATCCCCAGACGCACCTGTGGGACAACGGCGCGGACGCGGCGGCCGAGCTGGACCGGGTGATGGCGGTGCGCCGCGCCGCGCTGGATCGCCTGGGCGAGAACGCGATCCGTCGCGGGATGCCCCTGGCGACCATCGAGGAGGCGCTGGTGCCGCTCTACCTCTTCCACCGCTACCAGGTGGAGGCGGCCGGCAAGGCGCTGGGCGGGCAGTGGTACACGTACGCCCTGCGCGGCGACGGCCAGGAGCCCACGCGCCCGGTGAGCCCGGCGGACCAGGCGCGCGCCCTGGACGCGCTGCTGCGCACGCTGGACCCGGCGGCGCTCGTCCTTCCCCGGCCGCTGCTGGCGAAGCTGCCGCCGCGCCCCTTCACCTTCGATCCGCACCGCGAGCTGTTCGGGCGCAACACGGGCCTGGTGTTCGACGCCGTGAGCCCGGCGGCGGCGGCGGCGGACGTGACCGTCGCCATGATCCTGCAGCCGGAGCGGGCGGCGCGCCTGGTGGAGCAGCACGCGCTGAACCCCGCGCTCCCCGGGCTGGACGCCACCATCGGCCGGCTGTTGAACGCGGCCTTCGCGCGTCCGGCGGCCGCGCGCGACCCGTACCAGGCCGAGGTGAACCGCGCGGTGGAAGGCGTGGTCGTGCGCCGGCTGATGGACCTGGCCTCCACCGCGCCCATGCCGCAGGTGCGCGCCGTCGCCACCGCGCGGCTGCAGGACCTGCGCGCCCGGCTCGCCTCCACGGCCGAGCGCGACCCGTCGGACCGCGCGATGAACCTGCTCTTCGCGCGCGAAATCGAGCGCTTCCTGGCGCGCCCGTGGACCGATCCGCAGCGCATCCCCGTTCCCGACGCCCCGCCGGGAAGCCCCATCGGCGACGAGGGCGAGTGGTGATGAACGCCGATCATCCGACGACTCCGCTGCTCACCGCGGCGTCCGCATCATGAGGATGCTTCCGGACGTGTAGCAGGATTCCAGCGCCGCCGTCGTCCTCGCCGACGGATCGAGGCCGATCGGCGCTGGAACGAGGCGCGCGACTGCTCTGCGGACGGGCCAGCAGAGCTTGCCGGCGAGGTGTTGGCGGAGCACGGGGCCGAACGGATGCGGGAGATGGACGGGGTCGGGTGGATTCCGTCGACGGGTGGATGGATCGGAAAGGCCGTTTGACGGATCTCACGCGCGCTGCGAGCTTTGGGGGCTCGCAGCGCTAACTTTCGTGTGGAGTGAGGGTTGGATGATCGATCTGGTGTGCGTGGACGTGGATGGAACGCTGGTGGGATCGGGCGGGGTGGTGGCGGACGAGGTGTGGGCTGCGGCGGAGCGCGCGCGGGCGGCGGGCATCCGGCTGGCGGTGTGCTCGGGGCGGCCGGCGTTCGGGCTGGCGCGCGGGTACGCGGAGCGGCTGGATGGCGAGGGATGGCACGTGTTCCAGAACGGCGCCAGCGTGGTACGCGTCGCCACGGGCGAGTCGCGCTCGCGCAGCATCGCGCCGGACGCGGTGGAGCGGCTGGTCGCGGCGGCGGGCGCCACGGGCCGCATCCTGGAGCTGTACACGGACGCGGACTACGCGGTGGAGAGCACGGACGAGCGCGCCGTGCGGCACGCCGGCCTGCTGGGCGTGCCTTTCCGCCCGCGACCCTTCTCGTCGCTGGAGGGACCGGTCGTGCGCGCGCAGTGGCTGCTGCCGCACGCGGATGCCGAGGCGGTGCTGGCCCAGCCGGACCCCGCGCTGCACCTGTCGCACTCCACCTCGCCCGTGATGCCGGACACGTCGTTCATCAACATCACCCCGCACGGCGTCGAGAAGGCCACCGCGGTGAGCGCGCTGGCCGAGGCGTATGGAATTTCCATGCGGCGCGTGATGATGGTGGGCGACGGGCTGAACGACGTGGGCGTGCTGCGGGCCGTCGGCTGGCCGGTGGCGATGCAGAACGCCGAGCCCGAGGTGCACGCCGTCGCCCGGCGCGTGGTGGGCCACGTGGACCGCGCGGGCCTGGCCGAGGCGCTGGAGCTCGCGATGGACCTGCGTCGGACGGAGATGCGGGAAAGCTCCGCCGCGTGACGTCAGGGCCGAGCGCGTGCGTGCTCGTATGATCCTGAGTGTGCGGCGCACGTTGGGGGGGAAGGCACCACCGAAACGACGGGGCTTCGCGAGTGCTCGCGGAGCCTCGTCGTTTCGTCGGGCCAGGGCGGCGGAGGCGACGCGCGGCGCAGCCCATCGACCATCCACACGCGCCTCCGCGGTTCGGCGCGCCGGGGCAAGCTCCTTGCTTCCCCGCCGCGGCATGGAACCGCACCGCATCTTCCTGCTCTCGCCCGCGTACACGGGCGGCAAGCGCGGCCAGCTGCTGCTGCGCGAGGCGGCGGCGTTCGACCTGGCGTTGCGCGTGCGCTCGGCCGGTGGCGCGCCGCTGGGCGAGGTGTTCTCCTTCCTGAGCGGCCTCTACTTCCGCGGCAAGCTGGCGTACGCACGCGCCTTCGCGCGTCCGCCGGCGGGCGCGCCGGGCGTGCTGGTCATCACCCCCACGCGCGGGCTGGTGCACCCGGAGGCGCGCGTCCGCATCGACGACCTGCACGAGATGGCCGCGGGCGACGTGGACGCCGCGAACCCGGTGTACCGCCTGCCCCTGGAGCGCGATGCCGTCGCTCTCGCATCCACCGATCCCGCGATGGAGGTGGTACTGCTGGGGAGCATCGCGTCCGGCAAGTACGTGGACGTGCTGGGGGCCGTGTTCGGGCCGCTGCTGCTGTTTCCCGCGGAGTTCGTCGGGCGCGGCGACATGAGCCGCGGCGGGCTGCTGCTGCGCCACGCAGACACCGGCGTGGAGCTGGACTGCGTGCCCGTCATGGGCGCCGTCCGCCGCGGCGCGCGCCCCCCGAAGCTGGCGCCGCGATGAGCGCCGCGCCCCGGAAGCCGCCGTCCAAGCCGCGTGCGTCGCGAAAGCGGCCGCCCGTCCCGCTCGCCGCGCGGAATCCCGACGTGGAGGCCATCCCCCGCGACCGCGCCGCGTGCGACCTGCGCATCGGTGGGCACACGGTGGCGCTGACGAACCTGAAGAAGCCGTTCTGGCCCGAGCTGGGCATCACCAAGGGCGACCTGCTGCGCTACTACGCCTCCGTGTCGCGCTGGCTGCTGCCGCACCTGAAGGACCGCGCGATGGTGATGAAGCGCTATCCGCACGGCGCGCATGGCGAGTTCTTCTTCATGAAGCGCGCGCCCGAGCACCGGCCCGCGTGGGTGCGCACGTGCAGCATCGAGCACGCGTCGGGCAGCGTGATCGGCTTTCCCATCGTGCAGGACCTGGCGTCGCTGCTGTGGGTGGTGAACCTGGGGTGCATCGACCTGAACCCCTGGTACTCGCGCTGCGACGACGTCAATCGCCCCGACTTCCTTCACTTCGACCTGGACCCCGTGCCCGGCGCCGGCTTCACCCGCGTGCGCGAGGTGGCGCTGCTGGTGCGTGACGCGCTGAAGAAGCTGGGGATGAGGAGCTGGGCCAAGACCACGGGATCGAGCGGCATCCACGTGTACGTGCCCATCGTTCGCGGGCCCGTGCAGAAGGACGTGTGGCGCTTCGCCAAGCGCTTCGCGCAGGCCATGGAGGGCATGCATCCCACCCTGGTGACCGCCGAGTACCGCATCGCCAAGCGCCCGGCGGACCGCGTGCTGGTGGACTACAACCAGAACGCCTGGGGCCGCACGCTGGCCTCCGTCTACTCCGTGCGCCCGCGCCCCGGCGCCACCGTCTCGGCGCCCGTGACGTGGAAGGAGGTGGAGGACGGCGTGACGCTGGAGGAGTTCCGCCTGGACAACGTGCCCGCGCGCCTGGCCGCGCTGGGCGACCCGTGGAAGCCGCTCCTGAGCCGCACGGGGCGCTTCGACCTGGCAAGCCTGCTGTGATCGGTCGTGTCGCCCATGTCCAACGGCTCGGTCGATACGACGCCACAGATGCCGGGTCCGGCGGCTCTGGTGGAGCGCCGGCGGATCCGGGCGCATCCATCTCCTCGAAGATGGCGCGCTTCGATCCACGGCCGACGGCGATCGATCGACCGGTGCTCCGGAGGCCGATCCACATCACCCGGGACGTGCGATGACGCTGCCGCTGCCCATCACCTACGCCGCCGCCGAGGCGGAGTCCGTGGCCGAGATCCCCACGGGGCCGGAGTGGTGGTACGAGCCCAAGTGGGACGGCTTCCGCTGCCTGGCCTTCCGCGACGGGGCCGAGGTGGACCTGCGCTCCAAGGCCGGCAAGCCGCTGGGGCGCTACTTTCCCGACGTGGTGAAGGCGCTGCTGTCGCTGGGGGCCAGCCGCTTCGTGCTGGACGGCGAGATCGTGGTGCCGGTGGATGGGCACCTGTCGTTCGACGAGCTGCAGCTTCGGCTGCACCCCGCCGCCAGCCGCGTGAACAAGCTGGCCGCCGCGCACCCGGCCACCTTCCTGGTCTTCGACCTGCTGCTGGGCCCCCGCGGCAACCCGCTGATCGAGCGTCCGCTGGTCGAGAGGAGACAGAAGCTGGAGGAGCTCGCCGCGCGCTACCTGGACGGCAGTGAGCGCATCCGCCTGTCGCCGCGCACGAGCGACGCGCGGCAGGCGGCCGAGTGGGTGAAGGCCGGCGGCGGGCTGGACGGAGTGATCGCCAAGCGCGCGGACCTGGGCTACCAGTCCGGCGAGCGCACGGGGATGGTGAAGATCAAGAACCTGCGCACGGCGGAGTGCGTGGTCGGCGGATTCCGCTACGCCACCAAGGGCGGGGGGCTGGGATCGCTGCTGCTGGGGCTGTACGACGAGGCGGGCCTGCTGCACCACGTGGGCTACTGCTCGGCGCTGGACGCGGAGCAGAAGCGGGAGACGCTGCCGCGGCTGGAGGCGCTGCGCCGGGCGCCCGGATTCACCGGCTCGGCACCCGGCGCCCCCAGCCGCTGGACGGGCGGCCGCGCCACGGAGTGGGAGCCGCTGGTGCCCGAGCTGGTGGTGGAGGTGCAGTACGACCACTTCACCGGCGGCCGCTTCCGCCACGGCACCGCGTTCCTGCGCTGGCGCCCCGACAAGGAGCCCCGCCAGTGCCGCATGGAGCAGGTGGCGAAGGAGAGCCGCTCGTCCATGCGCCTGCTGGAGGGGTAGGGCGGAGCGACCGGACCCGCGACCATGCAGGTCGTCGACGGAATCCGGTTCCGACCGGCGGAACGGGCGAGGCCTGACCGAAAGAAGACGGGCGAAGGCCGCAGTGCACGGCCTCCGCCCGTCTTCGCGCATCCCCTCCTGCCGTCAGCCCTTGAACACCGTGCGGATCAGCGGCTCCACCCACGAGAACAGGGCGGTGCGCACGGCGGGGTACTCGGAGCTGACCAGGGCCAGCAGGGGCAGCACGCCGATCATGGCGGCGTTGAAGATGAACGATCCATCCCAGGTGATGCGCCCCGGCTCGGTGCCCGAGATGCGGCTCAGGATCTCGTCCCGGTTCATCTGCATCATCACCACCAGCAGCGAGCCCACCGTGGCCAGCAGCACCACCAGGAACACGCCCTTCACCACGCCCTGCGGATAGAAGGGATAGCTGGCGAGCAGCATGGTGGTGAGCATCAGCGACACGAAGAGGAAGAGCGCCAGGTTGCGGAGCTGCTCCAGCACGGTGTGCAGGTAGTCCACGGCCTGCATGGCGATGAACTCCTCGGCCGTGACGAGCCACTCGGCCAGCGACGGGTCCAGGCCCGCGTAGGGCGCGGCGGCAGCGCCTTCGCCGGCGGCCGCGTCCCACGCCTTGATGCGCGCGATGCGGTCGGCGGCGGGCACCCGCTGCCAGAGCAGCTCCACCACCTGCAGCACGCGGTCCAGCGCGTCCGCGGGCGCGTCCACCTTCCAGAACTGGTCGCGGCAGGGCCACGCGGAGGGCCCGGACATGCGCTGGTGGAAGGCGTCGTGCAGCCGGTCGCGGTGCGCCAGCAGCTCCCGGAGCGCCGTGCGCACCGACACCCGGGGCGCGGGGGCGGCGCCCGCCTCGGGCGCGGGCAGGGCCACCGTCTCCTCGCCGGAGTACAGGCTCTGCATGCGAAGCCACTGCGCGGAGACCACGCCGTCCACCACGTCGCGCGGCGGCGAGCCCAGCAGGTTCATGCGCGCCAGCCGCGAGATGCGGCCGGGCAGCCGGTTGAAGGCGTTGAGCAGCGGCGTCTCCTCCATCAGGTCCAGCACGCGGCGAAGGCCGCTCCACACCGCCACGAAGCGGTAGACGGCCCAGGTGGTCGCCACCAGCGTGCCGATCACCCCGAAGCGGAACAGCAGGTCGAACGAGCTGGTGCCCGCCACCGCCGCCAGCGCCGTCCCCAGGCCGAAGGTGAGGCCCCACCGCCCGTCCGCCGCCGCCGCCAGCAGCACCACCGCCGCCGCGCCCGCGCCCCCGGCGACCACCCGCGGCGCCAGGGCCAGGTCC
>JAQBQD010000004.1 GCA_028287185.1 Gemmatimonadota bacterium
CACATACCGCATGGCCGGCCTCCGGTGTTGAGGGGCTTCGAGCCCGACGGTTTCCTTGGGGAGCAGCTCCTTTGCTACCCCGACCGCCGAGAGGTCGGCCTTCTCATACCATCTGCAACAACTGCCCGAAGCCTCCCTTCGGAGGCTGGCTCCGAACCGTTTCGGGGTCCGCGCGGCACGCACGTGGCCGCGGCGCGGCGGCGAAGGGCGTCGTCCACCGGCCGGACCTCAGACCTCAGGGGGGCGCGAAGGGCCCGGCGTCGAGATCGGCGCCGCCCGCGACGGCTTCTACGCCGCTCCGACGAGATCCCGCTTCCGCTCGCCATCCTGCTCCACCTTCCATCCCGGCTCCGCCGTTCCACCGACCTCTGCCTCGGCAGAGCCCGCCGACTCAGTCGATGCAGGGGTGGACACGGATGCGACGATCCGGTGGTCCTCCGCGCCCTCCGACGACGGTTTCCGCTCCGCCGGCTCGCTCCCCGTGCGGAAGAAGGCGATCTGGGTGCGGAGGAGGTCGGCGTGGGCGGACATCTCGGCGGCGGTGGCGGCGAGCTGCTGGGCGGCGGCGGCGTTCTGGTGGGCGGCCTCGTCCACGCGGCCCATGGCGCCGGTGATCTCGTCCACCGAGGCGGCCTGCTGGTGGGCGGCGGCGGCCACCTCCTGCACCAGCCCGGCGGTGCGGTGGATGGAGGGCACCAGCTCGCCGATCAGGCGTCCGCTGGTCTCGGCGACCTCCATGCTGCTAGCCACCAGCGCGCTGATCTCGGCCGCGGCGCCCTCGCAGCGCTCGGCCAGGCGGCGGATCTCCTCGGCCACCACGCCGAAGCCGCGGCCGTGCTCGCCGGCGCGCGCCGCCTCGATGGCGGCGTTCAGCGACAGCAGGTCGGTCTTGCGCGCGATCTCCTGGATCACCAGCACCTTCCCGGTGATGGCCTTCATCGCGCGCACCGTCTCCTCCACGGCGCGCCCGCTCTCCTCCGCGGTGCGGGCGCCCTCCAGCGCGGCCCGCTCCATCGCGCGGGAGTGGCGCGCCGTCTGGTTCACGGAGGCGCCGATCTGCCGCAGGCCCGCCGTGGTGTCCAGAACCGACGCGATCTGCCGCCCCGTTCCCTCCGCCACCATCTGCGACGTCGCGGTGAGCTGCGCCGCGGCGGCGGAGACGGCCTCGGCCCCGCCCCGCACCTCGCCGATGATGCGCGACAGGGTCTGGCTCATGCCGCGCATGGCCGCCCGCAGCTTGCCCACCTCGTCGCGCCCCGACACCTCGATGCGCGCGCTCAGGTCTCCCGCCGCCACCGTCTCCGCCAGGCGAACGGCGCCCTGGAGCCGCCGCGCGAGCTGCCGCATGAGCAGCATCGACAGCACCAGCGCGCTGGCCAGCGCCAGCACGGGATACCACGCCAGCCCCAGGAGCTGCGCGTGGGCGTCGTCCGTGGCCGCGCGCGCATCCATCGACGCCACCGCCAGCCCCGATGCGATGGAGTTCTCGTTCAGCACGGGCGAGACGGCCACCAGACGGTCCGCCGTCTCGAACCACCACACCGGCACGTCGCCCGCGCGCAGGTTCTGCAGGCTGTCCACCAGCCCCGCCGGCGGCGTCCAGGGCACCGCCTTCGCGGGCGGCGCGCCGGGCCACGACGAGTGCACCAGCACGCGGAACGCCGGCCCCTCGCGCCGCACCAGCATCATCCCGCTCACCGGCGCGCCCACGGAGTCCACCACCGGGTCGCGCCAGAAGCCGCGCACGGCCGAGAGGGCGCCCACGAAGGGCACGGTCACCCCCGGCTGGGCCGCCACCGAGTCCACGCGCGCCGCCGGCACCGAGAGCGCCGCCCCCCGCGCCAGCGCCGTCAGCCGCTCGCGGTAGGCGTTGGCCACCTGGCCGCGCGTGGTCAGGTATGCCGGCACCAGCAGCAGGAGCACCGTCAGGAACACCACCGCCTCGGTGGTGATCACGAGCTGCCAGCGGAACGGCACCTCGCCCAGCCGCGCCACCCCGCGCCGCGCTCCGATCGTCGTCTTCCGCATCGTCCCCTTCCCCCGTCCGCAGTGGCCCGCCGCGCGCGCCAGGGCACGCACCGCAATCTCACCCCGCCCCCGCTGTGCGCCCATCTCCGCCCCGTCACGCGTCCGTAACGCGGTGGACGGTTCCGCAGGGGCCGGAGCCACGGTGTGGATCGGTGGATCGGGATCGGGATCGACATCGACGCACCGGGTCGCGAAGGAATCCACCCGCGACGCTCCACGCGTAGTCCGCGCTCGCGGCGGCCGGGATTCGGCGATCACGTCCGATTGCGGGGGACGAGCAGGCGATGGGTGGAGGACAGGTTTCCACCGATGACCCGCGGAGGTCGATGCACCACGCGAGGGGCGGGCGGCGGGCGGCGACTGGACGGGGTGTCGGCAGGGGGCGTAGGTTGCGGGGATGCTGACCCTTCTCGCGGTGGCGGCGGCGCTCGGGGGCGGGCTGCCGCAGATGCTGGTGGAGCGCAGGCTCGCCGAGGCGGTGCCGCTGCACGTGGGCGACACCGTCTCCGTGCGCCCGCTGGCGAGCGGCGCCGCGCTGCGCCCGTTCGTGGTGGCGGGCGTCTTCGAACGGCCGGCGGACCCCAGCCGCATCAGCCGCAACGAGTTCGAGGTGCGCCTGCACCTGCCCGACCTGCAGGCGATGCTGCCCGCGACGGACCGCGTGGACCGCTTCGCCGTGGTGCTCGCGCCCGGCGCCGATCCCAGCCCCGCGGCGCGGTGGATCGCGGGCGTGGCGTTCGGCACGGCCGTGTTCGGCAGCCGCGACCTGGCCGAGGAGAGCAGCTCCACCTTCCGCGTGGTCTCGCGCTTCCACCACGCCATCGGCATCGTCACCATCCTGGCCAGCGGCATCTTCTTGCTCTGCGTGATGACCATCCGCGTGGACGAGCGCCGGCGCGACATGGCGACGCTGCGGCTGGTGGGCGTAAGCCGGGCGACCGTCTTCCGCGCCATCGTGCTGGAGGCCATCGCCATCGCGGTGCTGGGCAGCGCCGCCGGGGCCGGCGTGGGCATCGTGGGCGCGCGCATCGTGAACGCCTACTACGCGCACGTCTACGACACCACGCTGCGCTTCGCGCTGGTGACGCCGCGCATCGTCCTCCTCGCCGCCCTGCTGGGGCTCGGCCTGGGCGCCGCCGCGGGTGCGCTGGCTGCGTGGCGGGTGGTGAACGTGCCGCCGCAGCGATTGGGGGAGCGGTGATCGTCGGGGCATCGCTGCGGGCGCTGTTCCGGCGGCGCGGGCGCACGTCGCTGGCGCTGGCGGGCATCGCCGTGTCCGCGGCGCTGCTGCTGGACATGACGATGCTGGCGTCGGGCCTCACCGCGTCGTTCGGCGAGCTGCTGGGCTCGCGGGGCTACGCGCTGCGGGCGACGCCGAAGGGGATCCTGCCCTTCGACAGCGATGCCACCATCCGCGACGCGGACGGCGTGGCGGCACGGATGGCGGCCGTGCCCGGCGTGACGCGCGTGGCCCGCGTGCTGGGCGCGCAGATGTGGCGCATGGACGCCCGCGGCGCAGCCGAGCCGCTCTTCACCGTCGGAATCGACCGGACCGCGCAGTTCCTCTACACGCTCACCGCGGGCGCGGACCCCGGCGCCGGCGAGGTGCTGGTGAGCGAGCCCATGGCGCGCACGGACGGGCTGCGGGTGGGCGACCGCGTGCGACTGGCGACGGGGATGGACGCCTCGCTGGGCCGCGCGCGCGACCTGCGCGACTACCGCGTGAGCGGCATCGGCGACTTCGTCTACAACTACGCCGGGCAGCGCTCGCTGGCGATGGAGCTGGGCGAGGTGCGCCGCCTGACCGGCCGCCCGAACGAGGCGTCGCTGATGGCGGTGGCGGGCGCGCCCGGCGTGTCCGACGACTCGCTGGCGCGCCGTATCACGGCCGCCGTGCCGGCCGTATCCACCTACTCCACCCGCGAGCTGATGGGCGAGATGGACAAGCGGCTGCTCTACTTCCGCCAGATGGCCACCATCCTGGGCAGCATCGCGGTGGTCGTCACGGCGCTGCTCGTCTCCACCATCGTCACCATCGGCGTGCGCGAGCGCTTCGGCGAGATCGCCACGCTGCGCGCCGTGGGGGTGGCCCGGCGCCGCATCCTGGCCGGCATCGTGGCCGAGGGCGTGGCCCTGGCGACGATCGGCTGCGCGCTGGGGCTGCCCCTGGGGCTGTGGATGGCCGGCCGCCTGGACACCATCCTCCGCGCCTTCCCCGGCCTGCCCGCCCGCCTCAGCTTCTTCGCCTGGGACGCCGGCCGCGTCTCGCTGGCGATGGGCACCGTCGCGCTGATCGGCGCCCTCGCCGGCTGCATCCCCGGCTGGGGCGCCGTGCGGTCGCCGCTGGGCCAGGCCCTGCGCGAGGAGGCGGAATGAAGGCCCTCACTCCGCCCCCTCTCCCGCAATCCGGCGAGGGGGTGTCTCAGGCGTGGCCTCTCTCGACGATGCCGGCCTCCGAGCGGAGCAGCCTCCGCAGGGAGGCTTCGTGCCGTCGTTGCCGCGGCTTCAGCCGCCCGACACGCCCTCGACATCCCTTCGCGACCGACGCCGGCGCCCCTGCCCCACCCCGCGAGGGCGGGCTTCGTGCCGATCCAGCCGTGGTTTCAACCGCCTGGGAAGGAGGCTGCGCCATCGCTCGGCCTTCCGGGGTCCGCCCATGACCCGGGTCATCGACGCGCGCGGCGTGGCGAAGGACTATCCGTACGGCGGCGAGGCGGTGCACGCGCTGCGGGGGGTGGACCTGGGGGTGGACGCGGGGGAGTGGATCTCCATCGTCGGCCCCTCCGGGTGCGGCAAGAGCTCGCTGCTCAACCTGCTGGCGGGCATCGACGCGCCGTCTTCCGGCACGGTGGAGCTGCTGGGGCGGCCGCTGCACGCGCTGCGCGAGGCCGAGCGCTCGCGCCTGCGGCTGCGCGAGGTGGGCTTCGTCTTCCAGCGCTTCCACCTGCTGGCCGTGCTCACCGCGCAGGAGAACGTGGAGCTGCCCATGTCCGAGGCAGGCATTGGCCGCGCCGAGCGGCGCGGGCGTGCGCGCGAGCTGCTGGAGTTCGTGGGGCTGGGGCACCGCGTGAAGCACCGTCCGCCGCACCTTTCCGGCGGCGAGCAGCAGCGCGTGGCCATCGCCCGCGCGCTCGCCAACCGGCCGCGCGTGCTGTTCGCCGACGAGCCCACGGGCGAGCTGGACCGCCGCACGGGCGAGGAGATCCTGGCCCTGTTCCAGCGCGTGAACGCCGAGGGGACCACGATGGTGATGGTGACGCACGACCCCGGCGTGGCCGCGCGCGCCGAGCGCACGGTGGAGATGGCGGACGGGCTGGTGGTGCGCGACTCGGGCGCGAAGGGGGGCTCGTGAGCAGGGCTCGGCCGATTCGATCGAGGCGTGGAACGCTCGCGGCGGCCGGCGTCGCACTGGCTCTCGCGACGGGATCGGCGAGCGCGCAGTCGGTGCCGGCCGGTCCCGCGGGGACGCGGGCGGACCCGGTGGTGGTCGACGGCGTCTTCGGCGATTGGGATGGAGTGCCGTCCGCGGCCGTCGAGCAGGGCGCGGCGAGCCCCGCATCGCCGGTACGCCTTCGCGAGGTCCGCATCCGCCACGACGCCGGCAACGTCTTCATCTACTTCGACTTCGGCCGTCCCGTCGTGGCGCAGGGGCTCACCGGGACGGTGAAGATCGTCCTCGACGCGGACGGCGATCCGTCCACGGGCGCGACCGTCGACGGGGTGCGCGGGGCGGACGTCGCGATCCTCCTCTCGCCTCGTATCCGCGGAGGTTCCGGTGCCGTGTCGACCCTCGGCGTCGGTGTGGCGAGGCTCGGCGCAGGCGCGGCGGATGCCAATCCGCTACCGGCGGACACGGCTGGCGTGGTGCTCGCGCCGTCGTATGCGTCGCAGCGCTTCGAGTTGCGGATCGCGCGCGGCGGGAGCGTCGCGGAAAGCCCGATGCTCTTCACCGGCACCCGCATCGTCGGGAGAGTGGTGGCGCTCGATCCCGCCGGCGCGGTCGCGGCGCAGACGGGGATCTTCGCCCATGCGCTGACCGCCGGACCCGCTCGGCCGGTGCCGGCCGGGATGGCGACGGCCGATCCGCTGGCGCGCGCGCCCGGGACGGTGTTCCGGCTGCTGTCGTGGAACGTGAACGGCTCCGGGCTGCCGGAGCATTCGGAGCCTTTCCGGCGCGCGCTGGCCGCGCTCCGGCCGGACATCATCATGCTGGACGAGGTACCCGCCGGTGCCCGGGCGGCGGTGGACTCCCTGCTCGCTTCGCTTCCCTCCGCGGCGGGCGCCGGCCCATGGCACGTGGTGTTCGGCGCGGCCGGCGGACGGCAGCACGGCGTGGTCGCCAGCCGCCTGCCGGTGGAAGCGTCGGCGGCGCTCGCGCACGTAGCCTATCCCGACTCCCTCGCGGATGCCCTGCGCGGCGCGCCCGCCTCCGTGGCCGCGGACATCTCCGCGACGGAAGGCGTGCCTACCGTCGGCGCGCTGGTGACGGTGGATGGGCGGCGCGTGCTGGTCGCGACCGTGGACCTGAAGTGCTGCGGCGGCGGGATCGGCACGCCGGAGGAGCGCGTGCGCCGCATCGAGGCGCGGGCGATGGCGGATGCCGTGCGGCGCGCCGTATCGACCGAGCGGCCGGACGCGGTGGTCGTCGCCGGCGACTACAACCTGGTCGGCACGGCGCAGCCGCTGGAGACGATGCGCGAGGGCACGGACGTGGACGGCTCGTCGCTCTTCGTGGCCGACGCGCCGCGGCTGGACGGGCTGTCGTACGCCACGTGGACGCGGCCGCGCAACCGGTTCGCGCCGGGGCGGCTGGACTTTCACCTGTACGGAGACGAGGCGCTGCGCCCCGCCCGCTCGTTCGCGTTCGACACCCGCGACCTGTCGCCCGCGTGGCTGTCGGCGCACGCGCTGCGCGCGGACGACTCCGGGGCGGCGTCGGGCCACCGCCCGGTCGTCACGGACTTCGCCTGGACGCCTGGCGGCCGGCGATGATCCTGCGCCTGGCGCTGGCCGAGCTGCGGCACCGCCCCGGCCGCGCCGCATTCCTCTTCGGCGGGTACGCGCTGGGCGTGGCGGTGATGGTGGTGCTGCTGGCCGTGGGCGAGGCCATGCTGGAGCAGGCGAAGAACCGCACGCTCGTGGGCGGCGGCGACCTCGTCGTCGTGCCGCAGGGCGTGAGCGCTGAGATGATCAAGGCGGGCGGTACGAATTCCCTCTACCTCGGCATCGACCACGCGCGCTTCCTGCAGCGCCAGGTGCTGGAGTCGCCCCGCGCCCGCGACTCGCTGGGCGTGCGCGCGGTGAGCCCCGTGATCGACGCGCGCGAGCTGGAGCTTTCGGTGGGCGGGCGGACGTGGAAGACCGTGGCGTCGGGCGAGATCCCATCCCGCGCCCGGACCGCCGGCGCCGCGCCCGCGCTGCTGGCCGGCGCGTGGACGGACTCCGACGGCGACCGGCGATGGACCGCACCGGCGGCGGACGAGCTGTTCCGTGAGATCGACCACTTCCACCGTCCCACGGGCCCGGCCGCGATCGACTCCACCTGGGCCGAGTGGCACTACTTCAACGTGGTGCTGGACGAGCACCGCTGGGTGTACGTGACGCTGCTCGTCGCCGGCCGCGTGGGCGTGCCCGGGAAGTGGGGCGGCCGCATCCTGCTCACCGTGCGAGATCCCGACGGCCGCCACCGCGCCTACCACCGCAACCTGTCCGCCGCGGAGGTGTCGTTCGACACGGCCTCGGCGGACGTGCGCTTCGGCGAGCGGGCGGGCGTTCGGGTGGAGGGCGGCATGTACCGCGTGAAGGCGGATGCCGGCGGCGTGCGCGTGGACCTGGCCGTCCGCCCCTCGCCGCGGCGCTACTTTCCGCCGACGGACCTGGGCGGCGAGACGCTCGTCTCGGGCTACGTAGCGCCCGCGCTGCACGCGGCGGCGGCAGGCACCGTCTGCCTGCCGCGCTGCGAGGACGTGCACGGCGCGCAGGCGTACCACGACCACAACTGGGGCGTGTGGCGCGGCGTGTCGTGGGAGTGGGGATCGGCGTCCGGCGACTCGCTGTCGCTTCTGTACGGTGTCGTGCGCGGCGATTCCACCGCGACGGACGGGATGTTCGCCTACCTGGTGGATGCGCGCGGCGTGCGCGGCGTCTTCCGCCCCGGCGCGCTGCGCTGCACCGCGATGCAGCGGATCACGACGGAGGATGGGCGGACGATCGAGGTGCCGCGCCAGATGCAGTTCGAGGACGCCGCCCGAGGCCTGCGCGTCACGGTCGACGTCGCCGCCGCCCGCGCCTCTGCAAGCGGCAATCGCGGCCCCCGCCGCTGGTTCGTGCAGATGCGCGGCGCCGCGACGGTGGAGGAGCGCGGAGCGGTGTCCGGCCGGCTGACGGGGTTCTTCGAGACGTACGTGGGTGGGTGATGCCGGGCAGCTTCGCGGGCATGTGACCATGCCTCGCAGGACGATGCGGATCTCTTCGCCACCGTGCTGACGGTGGCAACGTCGTATCCGGCGCGACAGGCGGCGAGTCGGCCCTCGGTGGATGTGCGGCGAGAGTGGGTCACCGGGGCCCGATGGCGAATTCCAGCACCCACGCCGCCACCGGCGCCAGCAGCGCCGTCGCCACGCCCATGAGGCCGATCGCGAGGCCGGCGGAGGCGCCCTCCACCTCGCCCTCCTCGGCCGCGCGGGCGGTGCCCACGCCGTGCGACGAGGCGCCCATCGCCAGGCCCCACGCGGTGCGGCTGGTGATGCCCAGCGCGCGCAGCAGCACGGGGCCGACGACCGCGCCGACGACGCCCGTGCCGATCACCAGCGCCGCCGACAGCGACGGGATGCCGCCGATGCGTTCGGCGATGCCCAGCGCGATGGGGGTGGTGACGGCGCGGGGCACCAGCGACAGCACCACGCGGCGCGATCCTCCCAGCAGCGCCGCCGTCCCGGCCGCCGCCGCGATCCCGGCCGCGCTCCCGGCGACGATGGAGAGCAGGATGGAACGGCCGCGCCGCGCGATCTCGTCCATCTGCGCGGCGAGGGGGATGCCGAGCGCGACGACGGCGGGGCCCAGCAGCCAGCCCACCCACCGCGCGCCGTGGTCGTAGGCCGCATAGTCCACGTGCAGCAGCCGCAGCGCGGCGACCAGCACGGCGACGGCCACGAGCACCGGGTTCACCAGCGCGGACCCCGTGCGCTCCGCCAGCCGCCGCGCGAGGGCGTACGCGAGCAGCGTCGCCGCGATGGAGAGCGCCCCGCCGGCGAGGTCAGCCATCCGCCGCGCCTCCTGCCTCCAGCCGCTGCTGCAGCGGGCCGACGACGAGCAGCACCGCGAGCAGGCCCGCGACACACCCGCCGACGATGGGAAGCCACTCGGCGCGCAGCAGCCCGAAGTAGCGCATGAGCCCAACGCCTGCCGGCACGAAGAAGAGCGCCATGTTGCGCAGCAGCCAGTCGCCCAGCGGGCGCACCGTCTCCATCCGCAGCAGGCGCAGGCGCAGCGCGGCCGTCATCAGCAGCATGCCGACCAGGTTGCCCGGCAGCGGCAGGCGCAGCCAGCGCGCCGCAGCCTCGCCCAGCGCCAGGCACGCCCCGATGGCCGCCGCGCCCTTCACGCAGACCAGCATCGACCGAACGTCTCGCATCCCCCTCCCGCAATCATCGTCCGAATCCGCCGTACCATGCGACGCGGCGCCGGGAAGATACGCGCCGCGTTCGACGGGGAGAAGCGGAGGTGGGGGATACGGAACGGGGCCGCTCCCGGTGGGAGACGGCCCCTCGAACTGTCCTTCCAGCAGCGGTGTGACGGCCGCCTACGTCGCGTGGCTACGCGGCTTCCAGGCTTCCGCCCTTGGAAAGCACCAGCGTGGTCTCGGCGCCGTCCAGGCGGTCCAGCCAGCGGCCGGCCTTGAGCTGCTCCAGCAGCACGGGCGTGGGGTCTTCGCCGGTGGTGAGCGCCTCGTGGGTCACGTACAGGAAGCGGTCGGTGCCGTCCGGGCCGGGCTTGAAGCGCCACACGTGGCGCGGGCCCTCGTTGCGCTCCGCCGTGCGCACGGTCTCCCAGCGGCGGCGGGCCTGGCGCTTCAGCGCGCTGCCCAGCTCGCGTGCAACCCGGGTGGCCTTCTCGTTCTGCGCATCGTTCTTGGCCATGAAATACCTCTCCTGGCGGGTGGTCGCGGCGACGCGTCCACGTCGGTGCCGGCCGCGCTGACTGCGCTTCCGGGGTACGGACCCGAAAGGGCCGCGAACTCGCCCCGGCCACTGATACCCCGCCATTCCGATTTCGTCCAAATTCCGACAGAACACGCGTTTCGGGGGGGGCCGCGGCACGGGGCGCGAGTCCGTCCTTCCCCGAAACCGGAAGGGGAGCGTGCCCGATCCGGCGGCGGGAAGGAGGTCGAGACGGAGGGTAGATCCACGGAAAAGCGAGGGGAGCCGGCGACCGGGCCGGCTCCCCTCGCTTCGCATCGACCCCGGGCCGGGTCAGACCACCGGCCGGCGACCGCTGATGAGGCGGAAGAGGATCACGATGACCGCGATCACGAGCAGCAGGTGGATCAGGCCGCCCGCGACGTGGAAGACCGCGAACCCGAGGAGCCACAGGACGAAGAGGATGACCGCAAGCGTCCACAGCATGTTTGAGCTCCTGTTTGGCGTTGTCACCGCTGGCTCCGGGCTGGCGTCGGGCCGCCCGGCCAGCCGCGTTCAACGCACGGCGCGTGCCAATTCTGTACGGGGACCGGAGTTGACGCCTCTCCGGCCCTTCCGCGGGGCCCGCTCCTCACCCCCCGGGCGCCGCCGCCAGCGCGTCCAGCAGCGAGCCCAGCCACCCGCGCATCCGCCCGAAGCGCCCCTCGTCGCGCAGCACCTCGGCCGCCGGCTGCACGAAGCGTCCCCCGTCCACCCAGCCGCAGCCCTCCGCCGCGACGAGGGCCCGGGCGGTCGCCTGCGTCATCTCCGGATGGAACTGCACGCCGACCACGCGCGTGCCGTGGACGAACGCCTGGTTCGCGCACCCGTCGCTCCCGGCCACGCGTATCGCGCCCGGCGGAGTATCGAACGTGTCGCCGTGCCAGTGGAACACCTCCGCCGGGTCCGCGAAGCCCGCGAACAGCGCCACACCGCGTCCTTCGGCCGTCTTCCGCACGGGAAGCCAGCCAATCTCCGTCTCGGCGTTCCGCGTCACGCCCGCCCCCAGCACCTGCGCCAGGAGCTGCGAGCCGAGGCAGATGCCCAGCACGCGCCGCCCCGCATCCACGGACTCGCGGATCAGCGCCCGCTCGGCGTGCAGCCACGGGTGCGCGGCGCCGTCGTTGGCGCTCATGCCGCCGCCCAGCACCACCAGCCAGTCGTCCGCCGCCGGCGCGGGCGCCGCGTCGCCGCGGTAGAGGTGCGCGGCCCGCAACGGGATGCCGCGCGCCGCCGCCCACTCGGCCACGCCGCCGGGGCCCTCGGCCGGGTCGTGCTGCAGGACGTGGATCGTCGGCGAGCGGCTCACTGTCGTCGGCCCGAAGTCAGAGCGTCGCCAGGTCGCCGCGCTCCAGGTACAGCGAGCGCACCACGCGCAGGGCCCACGGCGTGCCGCCGGTGCCCGCCATGTGCGCCCGGAGTGCGTCGCCGTCGCGTAGCGGGGCGTCCGCCGCGTGGCCGTCCAGCACCAGGTCCACTCCGGCCCCCAGCTCCGCCGCGTCGAAGGGCGCGGCGCCGTCCACCCGCGCCACCTGGTCGAAGTCGGGCATGCCCGCCACCTGGTGCGCCAGGTACGTCTCGCCGGGCGCGCCGAACAGCACCCAGCGGGCCGACCGCGGGTGCGGCGCCTCGGCGTCGATGGGACGCATCCACAGCACCCGCGTCACCTCCACCAGCGCGCCGCTCACCAGCACCCGTCCCCCGCGCTCGAAGTGCCCGCGGTAGACCGTGGCGCGGAACTTCACGGGGGCGCCGCCGTCGGCCAGGGCGCGCAGGCCGGCCAGCGGAAAGGCCTCGGGCTCCACCGTGTACAGCGGCCCCGCGCCGGGCGCCGCGCGGTCGGCCGCCCAGGCCGCCGCGGGGTCGGTGACGCTGGTGGCGCTGTCCGCCTCCAGCTTCGCCTCCATCACCACCTGCCAGGCGTGCGGCGCGTGGTACAGCGGCAGGTGCGACAGGTACAGGTGCCCGTCGCCGAAGGCCAGCATGCCGTGCACACCCATGCCCGCGTCCGCGGCGCCGCCGCCGCCGGAGCCCTGCGCGGGCAGCCGGTGCGCGACGGCCAGGCACGCGGCGAGAAGGACCGGCAGGGGGAGTCTTCGCATGGTCGGGATGGGGCGGGAGGTGAGGGCCGCGTACGGACGGGCCGCGCTCCCGAGGGGGAGCCGCGAGGGCCGGAGTCCGGTGGTTGGGGTGTGCGGGAGAAGATAGCCGCCGCGGGGCGCGGGGGAAACGTTCGTGTCGCGGGCGGGTGGCGGGTGGACGGCGATTCCGGGAAACACAGGGATACGGCACGCGTGTTGCCCCTGTGCACGGCGTGCGAATCGCGCACCTCACCCCACCGGGAGCAAACTCCACATGAGCATCCTTCTCTGGATCCTCGTCGGCCTCATCGCCGGCGTCCTCGCCTCGTTCGTCATGGGCGGCGTGGGCTACGGAATCGTCGGCGACATCGTCATCGGCATCGTCGGCGCCTTCTTCGGCGGATGGCTGTTCGGCCAGCTCGGCGTGCACACCCCGTTCAGCGGCATGGCGGGCACCATCTTCGTGGCCTTCATCGGCGCCGTGGTCCTGCTGCTGATCCTCAAGGTCATCCGCGGCGCCACCCGCAGACGGTGAGGCCGCGGGTGGATTGAACGACGCAGCACGCCGGGCGGAGAAGGAGCCCCGGGCCGAGAAGGTCCGGGGCTCCTCCGTTTTGGGGGCGATGGGGATCGGAGACGACCAGACGGGCGGAGATCGTCGTCCGAGGAGCGGGAGATCTCCGCTGGACCCGGGGCGGAGGCGCGGGCGGATCGAACCGATCCACCCGCGTTTCACCCGTCGGGACGCTACTGCGGAATCACGATGCGGTGGCGGCGGCGGCGCTTGCCGGAGCCGCCGCACTGGGCGCGGAGCTGGCGCGCCTGGCCCGCCTCGGGGAGCAGCGCGTGGGCGGCCTCGGCGTGGGGCTTCAGCTTCGCGCACTGGCCGCGGCGGGCGTACGCTTCGGCCAGCATCACGTGGATGCGGTAGCTGCCGGGGTCCAGCGCCGACGCCTCCTCCAGGCGCACGGGGCGGCGGCTTCCGTCGGCGATGGCCATGGCCTGCGCCTGGGCCGCGCTCTTGGCGGTGAGGACGCCGCCGACGGCCAGCACGGCGAGCGCCCCCGCAAAGCGCAGGAGCGCTCCGGGGCGGCGGCCTTCCTCCGCCTCCGCCAGGCGCCGCGGGGGAGCGAGCGCACCCAGCGCCGTCCACACGATCAGGGCCGGGGCCGGCAGCAGCAGCACGGCGTCGAAGGCGCCCGCCACGATGGCGGCCACCAGCGTGCCCGTGAGCGCCAGCGCGGCCATCATCTCCTCCGAGTCGCGCGCGTCGCGCAGCCAGCGCCAGGCGCCGCCCGCCAGGCCCAGGAAGAAGAGCACCAGCAGCACGAAGGCGGGGGCGCCGCGCTCGGACAGGTACGCCATCAGGTCGCTGCTGGGCCACGGGTTGGCCGTCACGCCCGCCTCGGACGACATGGAGGGGTCGCTCTCCTTCACGTAGTGCGGGTAGTGCACCGACCAGTTGCCGGGACCCACACCCAGCAGCGGGTGCGCCAGCGCGATCTCGCCCGTGTGGCGGTACTGCAGCACCCGCCCGGCGCCGCTGCCCTCCCTGGCGTTCACCAGCCCGCGCGCCGTCTCCAGGTAGGGGTTGTCGCTCTTCCAGTGCAGCGCGTTGGGCAGCAGCGCGCCCCCCGCCGCGCCCGCCGCCAGCAGCAGCGCCATCCCCAGCGCCCGCCCCGCCAGGGCCTTCGTCCACATCCTGCGCGCGCGCCAGGCGAAGGGGAGGATGGCCACCACCACCACGGCCAGCGCCAGCCACGCGGCCCGCGACCGCGTGATGAACAGCACCGCGCCCGCCGCGCCCACGCCCAGCGCGCCGAGCAGGAAGCCGGGCGCGCTCCGGGCACGCAACGCCGCGAACACCAGCACTGGCAGCCCGAACGCGCACAGGTGCGCCACGAAGTTGCGGTTTCCGAAGGTGCCGCCGGGGGCGCGGTTGATGGAGAAGTAGTCCGAAACCACGCCGTACGTCTGCAGCAGCGAGGTCAGCGCGCCCAGCGCCACCGCCAGCGCCAGGCCGTTCACCACCTGCGCCCGCAGCCCCGCGTGCGACAGCGAGCGCGCCGCCCAGAACAGCATGGCGCCCGAGACGCTCACGCCCAGCGCGCGCACCGCCAGCCACGGGTTGTCCGCCAGCGCCGCCGAGGCCGCGCTGAGGACGAGGAACACCGCCAGCAGCGTGTCCGTCTTGCTCGCGTGGAAGCGCCGCGCGCCGGCCACGCACAGCAGCGCGACAAGGGTGGCGGTGGCGTGCAGCGCCACCTCCTTGGGCACGAAGAAGCGGTCCAGCTCGAACAGGCGGAACGGCAGCGCCGCCAGGATCACGGCCACCGCGCCCGCCTGCAGGATGCGAACGGCCAGGCGCTCGGAGCCGGTGGACGAAGCCTCGACGGGCCTCAGGATGGTTTCCATTCGGTCGATTCTGGGCAGGGCTGCGGTCGCTGGGGGACGGGGCGAAGATACGGAGGAGGGGCGCGGAAGTCTATCGTGGCCACCGTGCGGCGCCCGTTCACCGGTCCGGCGCTCAGGCGGCGCCGGCCTCCGCGTCGCCGTCGTTCCCGTCCGCCGCCGCGGCGACGGCCGCCCTCAGGCGCTCCGCCAGGTACGGGGCGAAGGGCTGCCGCGCGACGTCCACGCGGCGGCGCCGGGCGTCGACCAGCGCCGTGGTGCCGGCCAGGCCGGCGAGCGCCAGGCCGAGCCACTGGCCCATCGCCAGCAGCGCGGTGCCGAGGACGGCGAAGGCCACGATCATCCCCTTCGGCGCGGTCGGCATCTCGATGCGGGCCCGTACCCGCGTGCCGCCGTCCGCCCGGCTCGCCACCTCGCCACGCAGCACGGGCGCGTCGCCGGCCTGCCGCGAGCAGAGGCACCGGACGTGGAACCGCGGGCCGTGCACGGCGACGTGCAGGCGCAGCAGCCCCGCCTCCCGCAGCGCCGGCGGGACGACCGGGTCGCGCCAGCTCCGATCGTCCCGTGCGATCACGGCCAGCACCGCATCCGGCGAGGCCGCGCTTTCGATCGTCAGCTCCGTCGCCATCCCGTGCTCTTCGGTGAATCGATCCGGTTCGTGGAGGGCACCCGACACCTTGTCACGGCCTCGGCGTCCTTCGGGGCGGCTCCGCGGGCCTTACCGCCACGTCGGCAGCGGCAGCACGCCGGCCGGGCCTCGCGCCAGGAACCACGTCCACAGCGCGCCCAGCACGAAGCCGCCGGCCAGCAGCGCCCACCAGCGCGGGGTGATCAGCCGGTGGCCGGTGAGCGCCGAGATGTCCTCGCCGCGCGCCAGCCGCTCCTCGCGGTAGCCGGGCAGCAGCGCCACGCCCACGCCGACGACCAGGAACGCCGGCCCGATCAGCGCGCCCTTGAAGCTGAACTCGTGCTCCGTCACCGCCTGGCTCCACGTGACCCAGGTGACGAACAGCGCGCACGCGGCGATGAACGCTCCGCCGAAGCGCCTCGCCGCCGGACTGGGGACGGAGCCGCCGTTGATCTGTCGCTGCGGGATGATGCTCATCGTGGGTCGCGTCGGTGCGTGTTCGAGGCAGGGTTCCGAGGACGGCGCCGCTCGGACGAGGTGATTCGCGATGCGGAACAACCGGTGAACCGAATCGATTGAAGATCGCCTTTCCGGACGATGAAAGGATGCAGGGCGCGGGACGCCGTCAGTCGGATTCGACACCGTTCCGCCCCCATCTCGCCCTCTCGCGCACTTTCGCGTGGAAGCGCGAGCGGATAGTCTACGCCTGCGGCCCGCGCCTTTCGCCACCTCCGGCGCGCGGGCGGGCCGCGGACCCTGGCCAGGAGGCACCATGCGGAAGATCCGGCTGAACCCCGACGACCTGCACGTGGAATCGTTCAGCACGCTGAACGCGGAGATGGACGGCGTGGGAACCGTGCTGGGGCAGGTGAAGATGCCCCCCGCCGACCCCGCGACGATCGACCCCTGCGTGGTCTACACGCAGACCTGCGGAGCGAGCTGCAACGGGACCTGCGTGAACACCTGCGCGGGAAGCTGCTACGGCTCCTGCATCAACGAATACACCTGCGCTGGCTCGTGCAGCCCGCTCGCCCGCTGCGTGCCCCCCGCGTATCCCGCGTGACGCCGATGGCCCGGCGCCGGGATCGTCCGCCCGGCGCCGGCCAGCTCCCGACGAATGACGATGTCGAGCGTACCGCGGCGCCTCGATGGATGCGGACGCACGCTCGAACGTCCGCAGATGGGTGCGGACGGCCGCCGGTCAGTCCGGCGCCGGCTCCGGGAGCGGGTCGCCGGCCGTCCATCCCGTGCCGCGAAGCTGCGCGAGGAGGGCCTCCACGGCGGGGCGCTGCTTGTGGATGGGGAGCACCAGCAGGTCGCCCGCGCGGACCCAGGCGAGCGCACGCCGCACTCCGTCCAGCTCCGTGGGCGCGTAGAAGTCGATCGCGTCGTCCGGCACGCCGTCGCGGAGCAGCTCGTCGCGGACCAGGGCGGGGATCTCACCCGGCTGCCGGCCCCGGAGCAGGCCCAGCATCTCCTTGACGACCACGCGGTCCGGCATCAGCGCGGAGGCGGAGCGCACCAGGTCGCGGATGGCATCGTCGTCGCGGTCGCCGGCCTGGCCCAGCAGCACCAGCCGGCGGTCCGCCGGGATCGCCGCGGCCATGTGGACGAGTGCGGCCACGGCGGCGGGGTTGTGGGCGAAGTCCACCAGCACCTTCGCGCCGCCCAGCTCCAGCACCTCGCCGCGTCCCGCGTTCTCCCCCGGCGCCGTGCCGAAGCTGCGCAGGCCCGCGGCGATGGCGCGCTCGCCCAGCCCCAGCGCGTCCGCCACGCCGATGGCCGCCAGCGCGTTCGCCACGTTGTGCCGCGCCGCGCCGCCCATCGTGACCGGCGCCTCGGCCACGAAGCCCAGGGGAATGCGCTCCGCGCCGTGGGCCAGCACGAACTTGCCGTTCTCCACGAACACGGCCCGCGCGCCCTCCATCACCGCCTCCCTCACCTTCGGCGCGGAGCGGTCCATCGCGAACCACGTGATCGCGCTGCGCAGCGTCGGCGCGGCGGCGACGAGGACGGGGTCCTCCGCGTTCAGCACCACGCGGCCGCCCGGGCGAACCGCGCGGGCGACGAGGAGCTTGGCGGCGGCCAGCGCGTCCATGTCGTACACGCCGAACTCGCCCAGGTGGTCGGCGGAGACGTTGGTGACCAGCGCCACGTCCGCCTGCGCGATCACCAGGCCGCGGCGCAGGATGCCGCCCCGCGCCGTCTCCAGCACCGCCATCTCCACCCCGGGGTCGCGAAGCACCTGCCGCGCGCCCATGGGGCCGGAGAAGTCGCCGCGGTCCACCACCCGCCCGCCCACCACCACCTCGTCCGTGGACGCGAACCCCGCCGCGCGCCCGGCCGCGGCCGCCATCGCGGCGACCAGGCGGACGGTGGTGGTCTTGCCGTTCGTCCCCGTCACCAGCGCGGTGGGCACGTCGCGCACGCGGGCCCAGTCCACCGCGTCCGCGTCCGGAAGCGCGTCCACGGGCCAGGCCAGGGAGCCCCCGCCCATGCCCACGGACACGGTGTCGTCGTCCGGCAGGAAGGCCACGCCCGCGCGGGCGGCGGCGGCGCGCAGGGCCAGCAGGCGCGGGCTGCGTTCGGCGTCCACCCGCGCGCGGAGGCGCTCCGCCGCCTCGGCCAGCGGGGGCTCGGGCTCGCCGCGCACGGCGGCCACCGCGGCGTCGAAGGCCCACTCGTTCACCTCCGTGGCCGCGTACAGCGCGTCCGGCGGCGCGGCGAAGGCCAGGCTGGCGCCCCCCGCGTGCACCTGGGCCGCCACCTGCGCGCCCGCCCATCCCAGCGCGTCCAGCACGCGGCGGATGCGCTCGCTCCAGGCGGCGGCCAGCGCGCCGGCCTCTGCGGGCGGGGCGGCGGCGTCGATGACCGCGCCGGGGCCGTCCAACAGCAGCCCGGGGCCCGTGAGCCGCCGCGAGTCCAGGAGCTCCATCAGTCTTCCGCGTCGCGCGACAGGCGAACGCCGCGCTCGTCGCGCACCAGCTCGCCCGCCCCCGCGAACGCCATCTCGGGCACGTTCATCGGCGACGCCCGCAGCGACTCCAGCCGCTCCTCGGCCGGGCGCGCGCCGTCGGGCTGGAAGTTGATCACCTGCTTCCAGGTGCGGGTGATGGCGTCGGCGAACACCAGCAGCAGGTCGCGCGGGGCGGCCATGCGCAGCGCCGCGTCCACGGCCGCCTGCTCGTCGGGGATCACGTCGATGGCCCCGTCCGGCACCCCGCCCGCCAGCAGCGACTCGCGCAGCATGGCGGGGATCTCGTCGGGCCCGCGCCCGCGCAGCCCGTCGTCGCGGCGCACCACGTAGCGGTCGAAGTTGCCGGCCACGATGCTGGCGATCTGGCGCACGTCCTCGTCGCGCCGGTCGCCGGGCGCGGCCAGGACCACGATGCGGCGCCCCTCCGGCCGCAGGCGCTGGACGAGGTCCACCATGGCCTGCACGGCGGCGGGGTTGTGGCCGTAGTCCAGGATCACCTTGAAGGGGTGCTCGTCGTAGACGTTCATCCGCCCCGGCGCCTGGAAGAAGGTGGTGTCGAACGTCCTCAGCCCGTGGCGCACGTCCTCGGGCTTCAGGCCCATGCTGAACCCCATGGCGGCGGCGAACATGGCGTTCTGCACGTTGTGCAGGGCGCGGCCCTCCATCGTCGCCGGCACCAGGTGCGTCCACAGCAGCGGAACGTGCGAGCCGCGGTCGTACAGGGTGATCATGTGGCCGTTGATGCCCTCCTCCAGCACCATGGCCCGGCCCCCCGCGCGGATGTGCTCCTTCACCAGCGGGTGGCCGTGGTTCATCGTCACGTAGCAGATGTTGCGGGCCGTGGTGTGGTCCGCCATGCGCAGGCAGTGCGGGTCGTCCGCGTTCAGCACGGCCGTGTCCGTGGCGACCTCCACCACGATGCGCTTCACGTTCGCCAGGTCCTCCAGGGTGTCGATCCCCTTCAGGCCCAGGTGGTCGGAGGCCACGTTCAGCACCGCGCCCACGTCGCAGGTGCGGTATCCCATCCCCGCGCGCAGCAGGCCGCCGCGGGCCGTCTCCATCACCGCCACGTCCACGTTGGGGTCGCGCAGCACCATGCGCGCGGCGGTGGGCCCCGTCATGTCGCCCTCCACCGTGCGCACGCCGTCGATGTAGACGCCGTCCGTGGTCGTGAGCCCCACGTGGTGGCCCTTCATCTTGAACATGTGCGCCAGCATGCGCGCGGTCGTCGTCTTCCCGTTCGTGCCCGTGACGGCGGCGATGGGGATGCGGCGCGGGGTGCCGGCGGGAAAGAGCATGTCCATCACGGGCCCGGCCACGTCGCGGGGCGTTCCTTCGCTGGGCGCCACGTGCATGCGGAAGCCGGGCGCGGCGTTCACCTCGCAGATGCCGCCGCCGATCTCGCGGTAGCTGCGCCCGATGTCGTCCGTCAGGAAGTCCACGCCGCCCACGTCCAGCCCGATGGCCTTCACCGCCCGCAGCGCCATCTCGCGGTTGTCGGGGTGCACCACGTCGGTGACGTCGATGGCGGTGCCGCCGGTGGAGATGTTGCCCGTGGAGCGCAGGTACACCACCTCGCCCTGCGCCGGCACCGTGTCGCGGTGGTAGCCCACGTCGGCCAGCAGGCGCTCGGCCTGGGCGTCGAACTCCAGGCGGGTGAGCACCTTCTCGTGGCCGATGCCGCGCCGGGGGTCGCGGTTGGTGATCTCCACCAGCTCGGCCACGCTGTGCGTGCCGTCTCCCACGACGTGGCCCGGCACCCGCTTGGCCACGGCGATCAGCTCGCCGTTCACCACCAGCATGCGGTGGTCGAAGCCCGTGAGGTACGTCTCCACGATCACCGTGCGCGAGTGCTCGCGCGCGGCGCGGAAGGCGGCCCGCACGCTCTCCTCGTCCGTGAGGTCCAGCGCCACGCCGCGGCCGTGGTTGGCGTCCAGCGGCTTCACCACCACGGGGAAGCCCAGGCGCCGCGCCGCGCGGGCGGCCTCGTCCTCGGTGAAGGCCGTGATCTGCCGGGGAACGGGCAGGCCCAGGTCGGCCAGCACGCGGTTGGTGAGCTCCTTGTCCGACGCCATCTCCACCGCGATGTGCCGCGTGTCGCTGGTGACGGTGGCCTGGATGCGCCGCTGCCAGCGCCCGTGGCCGAACTGGATGAGCGAGCGGCGGTTGAGGCGGATCCAGGGGATGCCGCGCTCCTCGGCGGCGCGCACCAGCGAGCCCGTGCTGGGCCCCAGCGCCCGGCGCTCGGCGTAGCGGATCAGCGCGTCGCGCTCCTCGGCGAAGTCGAACGGCCCCTCCTCGTCGCCCTCCACCGGCGGCGAGTCGGCCAGCACCCGCGTGCGCAGCGGCTCGGGAAGCAGGTGGTGCAGAAGGTTGAGCGCCACGCGCCCGGCCTCCTGCCCCACCTCGGCTTCGTCGTACTCGTAGACCACGCTGTACACGCCCGGCTCGTCCGTCTCGCGCGTCTTGCCGAAGCTGACGCGCGCGCCGGCCACGTTCTGCAGCTCGATGGCGACGTGCTCCAGCACGTGCCCCATCCACGTCCCCTCGCCCTCCGTCAGCCGCCGCACGAAGCCGCCCGGCTCGCCGTACGAGCACCCGTGCTCGCGCAGCCCCGGCAGCGCCTCCAGCAGCGCGTCCGTGAACGCGGGGCCCAGCTTTCCGGACGGCCACTCCTCCAGCAGCCCCAGGTCCAGCGTGAGCCGGATGACGGGAAAGTGCGCGTACAGGCTGGGGCCGACGAAGACCTGCGTCTGGAGCACTTTCATGCGCGGGCGTCCTGTCAGGAAAGGGGGAACGTCGGGATCTGTCGATCGGATGCGGCGACGGTCGGGAACCGGGGGATCGGCGGCTGCGGCCCAATGCATGGCGCGGGCCCCGGCGCTCCCCAGGCGGTTGAGACCGCGGCTGGAACGGCGCGAAGCCCGCCCGCGCCGGCTGCTCCGGGGCGGACCGGGCATCCCCTCCGAATCCACGGATGGGACCGCAGGCGTCCGATCACGCCCGATCGCCGGCCGTCCGAGGTCCCGCCGGCGTGAGACACCCCTCGCCCGCTTGCGGGAGCAGGGGCCGGGGGTGAGGGGCCCCTCAGTTCGTCAGGGCCGTGCGCGTGCGGGTGTCGTAGCGGATGCCGTCCACCAGGATGTGGAGGCGCACGCCCACCATGCACACGGGGGCGGAGTTCCGCGACGTGCTCATGGACGAGTACTCCAGGTCGGACGGGTCGACGACGGTGATGGCGCCGGTGCCGCGCACCTCCAGCATGCCGTCCGGGCCGATGAAGGCGGCGGTGTCCTCGTCCAGTCCCACGCCCACGGCGAACGGGTTGTAGGCCAGCGCGGTGAGCAGGCGACCCAGCCGGTCGCGCTGGCGGAAGTGCTGGTCGATGATGACGTGGTTGGTGAGGCCCAGGCCCGGCGCCAGGTTCACCATGTTCGCGCGGGGCGAGGTTCCCTCGTCGCCGCGCGCGATCATGTGCTCGCACAGGAAGGCGGCGCCGGCGGAGGTGCCGGCCACGTGCACCCCCTGCGCGTTCAGGCGCCGCAGCGAGCGGCCGGCAGGGGTGCCGCCCAGCGTGGTGGAAAGGCGGAGCTGGCTGCCGCCGGTGAGGAAGACCCCGGAGGCGTGCTCCAGCTCGTCCACCAGGTCCGCGCGCTCGCAGTCGGCGCGGGTGTGGAAGGGCAGCACGCGCGCGTCCGCCACGCCCATTCCCTGGAAGACCTCCACGTAGCGCGGCCCCGTCTCGTCGCGCTGCGAGGCCGTGGGGATCACCGCGATGCGGGCGCCGCTCCCGCCGCAGAGATCCACGAAGCGCTGCAGGATGGCAGGCTCGGTGATCTTCTCCTCGGCTCCCCCGATGGGGATGATGTAGCCCCTGCTTCGGCCCTCGTCCACTCTGGCTGGCATCTGTGCCCTGTCTGCGGATTGCGCGTCTCCCCGCGGGCGCACGGGCGCGGCGCCGCTCCGGCGTGGCCGGCGGCGCCTGCGTGGGTGCGCTCGTGGGGAGGGTTGGTGCGGAGCCCTGCGGCCCGGCGGCGCCGGGCGGTCCCGCCTGCGGGACGCCCCGCGTGGCGGGACGTATCCTCAATTCTAGCGGAAAGATGTGCCGGGCGCACGCCCCGGCGGCGGGCGCACCGCCGGGGCACCGCACGGCGCGGAGCGAAGGGAGCGGGCAGCCCCGTTCGGCGCGCGGGGCGGGCGCCGCATCCTAACGCGCCGGCGGCCGCGGGGACAAGGCCCTCCGGCCCCCTGCGGGGCAGCGGGGCGCGGGCGGTTCGTCCACGTTCCCGCCCGGTTCGGGCCGAATCTGGAACCCATGGGAACCCAAGCCTTTCCGCCCCGCAGAACACCCTTGTGTTTCCGCGCCGGAAGGTATTAACGTACCCGCAACCGCCACAACAAAAACGTCGGAATCGGGAGGCTGGGCCGCGCGCCCGCCTCCGCCGCACGGCATCGTGCGCCGAGCTCCCGGCCGGGCCGGCTCGCGCCGCGCCCCGTAGTCCCACATCCACCTGCCAGGGGGACTCCGTATGCCCATGCGACTGCTGCTGGTGCCCACGCTGCTCGTCGGCTCCACGGGCGACCGGCTGATGCGCGACGCCCGCGCCGCCTTCGCGGCCGGCGAGCGCGAGGTGGCGCTCGACTTCTCGCACAACGCCTACACCGACGACGCCGGCCAGCTCATGCTGGTGCGCATCGGCCGCGACGCCCGCCAGGCGGGCGCCCCGCTGGTGCTGCGCAACGTTCCCGGCGCGCTGTCCCGCGCACTCGCGCACTCCGGCCTGGACACCTTCTTCCACATCGAATCCTCCGCCGGCGAGCTCGCGGCCGCCGTCTGAGCCGGCGCTCGGACCGAGTGGGGGAGGGGGCGCCGCGGACTCACCGCGGCGCCCCCTCCTCGTACGTTATCCGCCACGCGATTCCAATCGGACATTCCTCCGCGAGCGTAGCGCATCGTTCGACCTTCACACTCCGACGCCGGGCTTTGATCCGAAACGTCTGCCCGACGATCGATTGCGTCCCCTGATCTCCGCCGTTCGACGCCCCGGGTCCGCGCGCTACTCCGCCCGCAGCGCGGCGACGGGGTCGATGCGGACGGCGCGGCGGGCGGGCCGGATGCCGGCGGCGAGGGCGATGGCCACAAGCAATCCCAGGACTCCGCCGTAGATGGCGGGGTCGAACAGGGGCACGCCGGTGAACGAGAACTGGAGCAGCCGGGCGATGCAGAGCGCCACGCCCAGCCCCAGCAGCCCACCCGACCGCGCCAGCCGCAGGCAGCGCAGCGCCACCCAGCGCACCACCGCCCCGCCCGTCGCGCCCAGCGCCATCCGCACCCCGATCTCGCGCGTGCGCCGCGCCACGCCGTACGACACGGTGCCGTACAGCCCCACCGCCGCCAGAAGCGCCGCGCACGCCGCCATCACCCGGAACAGCATCCCGAACCAGCGCAGCGGCTCCACGTTCGCCGCCAGGTGCCGCTCCATGGTGGACCACTCGCCCACGGTCGCGCCGGGGATGGCGGCGGCCACGGCCCGGCGTACGGCGGGCGCGGCGGCCATGGGGTCGCCCTTGGTGCGCAGCGCCAGGCCCACGACGCGCGGCGGGAACTGCAGGGCGGACACGTAGATGGAGGGCACTGCGACGGAGCCGTTGCCGATGCCCGGGGGCCGGATGCGTTTCACGATGCCCACCACCGTCACCCACCGACCCGGCTCGGCGCCGATGCGCACCTTCTTTCCCAGCGGCTCGCCGTTGGGAAAGAGCTGGTAGGCGAAGGTCTCGTCGATGACGGCGGCCGGCGCGGCGCCCGCGCGGTCGCCGGGCTCCAGCTCGCGCCCCGCCGTCAGCTCCGTACCGACGGCCGCGAAGAAGCCGGGGCTCACCGCGTGGTAGCGCGCCGTGCCGTCGATGACGGGCAGCATGAGGTTGCCGCGCGCGCACTGGATGCAGACCACCCGCACGCGGTCCTCGGCGCCCATCCCCCGCCACGTGCCCACGCTCGACAGGCTCTCCGCCTTCACCTCCACGCCGGCCGCGGGAAGCCGCTCCAGCAGCCCCGCGTACGCCGCCGCCCGCGCGGACGGGCTGGCCCATCGCGCCGACCCCAGCTCCACCCGCGCCGTCAGCGTGCCCCGCGCGTCGATGCCCGCCTCCGC
>JAQBQD010000018.1 GCA_028287185.1 Gemmatimonadota bacterium
CGACCTGCGGCGCATGCTGGGGCGCGGGCCCTCGTCGCCCGCGGCCGCGCGCCTCAGCCGCACCGAGGCGGCGCAGCCGGCGGCCTTCGTGGTGGGCTACGCGCTCGCGCAGCTCTGGGAGTCGTGGGGCGTGCGGCCGGCCGCCCTGCTGGGGCACTCGCTGGGGGAGTACACGGCCGCGTGCGTGGCGGGCGTCTTCTCCCTCGAAGACGCGCTGGAGCTGGTGGCCCTGCGCGCCGCCGCCATCCAGGCGCTCCCGGGCGGCGCGATGCTGGCCGTCTCGGCATCCTCGCGCGCGGTGGAGCCGTGGCTGGGGGGCGGCGTGGCGCTGGCGGCCGTGAACGCGCCGGAGCAGTGCGTCCTGTCGGGCACGGAAGAGGGCGTCGCCCGCGCGGAGCAGGGACTTGCCGCGGCGGGGCGCGCCACCCTGCGGCTGGCCGCCGGGCACGCCTTCCATTCGCCGCAGATGCAGCCGGTGGCGGCGCGGGTCGCGGCGCTGGCCGCCCGCATGCGCCTGGCGCCGCCGCGCACGCCCATGCTCTCCAACGTCACCGGAACCTGGCTGACGACGGCCGACGCCGTGGACCCCGCGTACTGGGCGCGCCACCTGCTCGCCCCGGTGCAGTTCGCGCGGGGCGCCGCGGAGCTGCTGGCCGAGCCCGGGCGCGTGCTGGTGGAGCTTGGGCCCGGCGGGTCGCTGGGCACCTTCGTGCGCCAGCAGGCCGCGCACGGCGGGACGGCCGCGCCCGCCGGCGTGGCCTCCCTGCCCCACGCGGCGGACGACACCCCGGAGCCGCGCTTCGTCCTGGCCTCGCTGGGCCGCCTGTGGACCGCGGGCGTGCAGCCGGACTGGTCCGCCGTCGCGGGCGGCGAAGGGCGTATCGTGCCGCTTCCCCTGGAGCTGTCCGCCAGGGTCGAGATGGACGTTGCGGCCTCGGCGGAGGAGGACTCGCCCGCCGGAAGCCGGCGACGATCCTCGCCGGACCGCGATCCGCTCGACGGACCCGGCGAGCAGGCTTCCGCCGGCGGGGGCAGAGCGATGAGCGAGGTGGAGCGCGTGCTCGCCGGCGTCTGGACCGAGCTGCTGGGCGTGGCGGCGGGGCCCGACGACGACTTCTTCGAGCTGGGCGGCCATTCGCTCGTCGCCACCAAGCTCATCGCCCGCGTCCGCACCGGGTTCGGAGTGGAGATGCGGCTGCGGACCCTCTTCCAGACCCGCACGGTGGCGGCACTGGCCCGGTGGATCGAGAACGCCGCAGCCGTCACCGCGACGGATACGGCGGTGGGTCCGGGGGTCGAGGCGGCCGGCGCGAGCTGAACGTCCGCGGACGAGCCGATCCGCTTCCACGCGCGTCGATGGGCGGGGACGTCGGAGCAATCGTGCTTCCGCGCCCGGGTTGCTCCCGTTACGCCGGCTCCGGGAGCGCCCGGCGGTCCACCTTGCCGCTGGGCGTGAGCGGTAGCGCGTCGAGCGCCACCCACGCCGCGGGCACCATGTGCTCCGGGAGGCGCGCCGCCACGTGCGCGCGCAGGCTCGCCGCCTGCGCCGTGCGGCCGGGGAGCGACACGACGTAGGCCACCAGCCGCTTCGCCGCGCCGTCGCCGTGCGCCGCGACGGCGGCCTGGTGCACCGCGGGGTGCGACGCGACGGAGGCCTCCACCTCGCCCAGCTCCACCCGGTAGCCGCGCACCTTCACCTGCGCGTCGGTGCGCCCCAGGTACTCCAGCTCGCCGTCCGGCGTCCACCGCGCGCGGTCGCCGGTGCGGTAGAGCCGCGCGCCGGCGGGGCCGAAGGGCGAGGGGACGAAGCGCTCGGCCGTGAGCGCCGGCCGCGCCAGGTAGCCCCGCGCCAGCGCCGCCCCCGATGCATGCAGCTCCCCCTCCTCTCCGGGGGCCGAGGCGTCCAGCCGCGCGTCCAGCACGTGGAGCCCGGCGCCCTCCACCGGCGCCCCGATGGGCGGAAGCGGCGGCCACGCGTCGGGATCGGCGGGGAGGAGATGGGCGGAGACCACGTGCGTCTCGGACGGGCCGTACTGGTTCTCCAGCCGCGCGCGCGGGTTCATCCGGAAGAAGGCGCGGAGCTGCGGCGTGGCCCGGAGCGCCTCGCCCGCGGTGATCACCTCGCGCAGGTGGGGAAGCTCCGCCTCGGTCCGCACCCCCACCTCGGCCAGGTTCTGGAGCGCGGCGAAGGGAAGGAAGAGCCGCTCGACGCGCGCCTCCCGGAGGTACGCCAGCAGCGCCTGCGCGTCGCGCCGGGTGTCGTCGTCCACCAGCACCAGCGTGCCCCCGGCGCACCAGGTGGAGAAGATCTCCTGGAACGACACGTCGAAGGAGAGCGAGGAGAACTGGAGCGTCCGCGCGGCGGCGCCGTCCCCCCACCTCGCGACCTGCCAGCGGAGGAGGTTCGCGAGGGCCCGGTGCGGGAGCGCCGCTCCCTTCGGCAGCCCCGTGGACCCGGAGGTGTAGAGGACGTAGGCCAGGCTCTCAGGGCCCACCTCCACCGGGGGAGGCTCGGACGATTCCCGGCCGATGAGATCGGCGTCGGCGTCCACGGCGAGCACGGCGTAGGCGCCGGCGGGAAGGCGCGCGGCGAGCGCCGACGTCGTCACCAGCACGGACGCGCGGCTGTCCGCCAGCATGTGGGCGATGCGCCCGGCCGGGTACGCGGGGTCGACCGGGACGTAGCACCCGCCCGCCTTGAGGACGGCCAGGACGGCGACCACCATCTCCACCGACCGCTCCAGGGCGAGGGCCACGCGCCCGTCCGGCCCCACGCCCAGGCGGCGGAGGCGGCGCGCCAGGCGGCAGGCGCGCGCGTCCAGGCCGGCATAGGTGACGCGCTCGGCGCCGAGCTCCACCGCCACGGCGTGCGGCGTGCGCGCCGCGGCCGACGCGAACCTCTCGTGCGCCGCCGCGGTGCGGGCGCCCGGCTCGACGGTGTGCGTGCTCACCCGCCGCCCCCGTCCGTGGTGCGCGGCGAGAGGACCGTCTCTTCCCCCGCCAGCGCCGCTCTCGCCTCGTCGTCGGACATGGCCTCCAGCTCGGCCATCACCTGGTCGAGCTGGGCGTCGCGGATGGCGTCGACCTTGGCGGCCTGCTCGGCCAGCACGGGCGTGTCGTACAGGACGCGCAGCGGCACCTCCACCTCCAGGCGGGCGCGGATGCCCGACACCAGCCGCGTGACCACCAGCGAGTGCCCGCCCAGCCAGAAGAAGTTGTCGCCGGCGGACACCCGCTCCACCTTCAGCAGCTCGCTCCAGATGGCCGCCAGCGCCCGCTCGGTGTCGGTGCGCGGCGCGACGGGCCCGCCGCCGGACGATCCGGCGTCGGGCGCGGGAAGGGCGCGGCGGTCGGTCTTGCCGCTGGGGGTGAGGGGGAAGGCGTCCAGCACGGTGAACGACGCGGGCACCATGTAGTCGGGCAGTCGCCCGTGCAGGTGCTCGCGCAGCCCCGCGGCGGACGGGACGGCGCCCTCCCGGCCGACCACGTACGCGGCCAGGGACCATCCTCCCCCGCCGTCGCCGCGCGCCACCACGGCCGCCGCGGCCACCTGCGGGTGCCCGGCCAGGACGACCTCCACCTCTCCCGGCTCCACGCGGTGGCCGCGCACCTTCACCTGCTCGTCGGCGCGGCCCAGGAACTCCAGCGAGCCGTCCAGCCGCCACCGCGCGCGGTCGCCGGTGCGGTACATCCGCGCGCCCGGCCGCTCCGGGTGCGGGTCGGGGACGAAGCGCTCGGCCGTGAGCGCCGGGCGGTCCAGGTAGCCGCGCGCCACGCAGGCGCCGCCCGCGTACAGTTCGCCCGGCGCGCCGGCGGGGGCGGGCCGCAGGGTGGCGTCCAGCACGTAGAGCCGCGCGCCGGCGACGGGCCGGCCCACGGGCGGAAGCGCCTCCCATCCGTCGGCGCCTCCCTTTAGCGCGTGGGCGGAGACGACGTGCGTCTCCGACGGCCCGTACTGGTTCTCCAGCCGCGCCCCCGGGTTGGCGGCGAAGAAGCCGCGCAGCTGCGGGGTGACGCGCAGCGCCTCGCCCGCGGTCGCCACCTCGCGCAGCGCGGGCAGGCGGGCATCCGTCTCCGCGGCCGCCTCGGCGAGGGCCTGCAGGGCGGCGAAGGGCAGGAAGAGGCGCTCCACCCGCTCCGTGCGCAGGTGCCGGAGGAGCGCCTCGGGATCGCGGCGCGTCCACTCGTCCACCAGCACCAGCGTGCCCCCCGCCCACCAGGTGGCGAACATCTCCTGGAAGGAGACGTCGAAGGAGAGCGAGGCGAACTGGAGCGTGCGCGCGGCGGCTCCTTCGCCCCACCGCTCCACCTGCCACCGCAGGAGGTTCGACAGCGCGCCGTGGGGCATCGCCACTCCCTTCGGCAGCCCCGTGGACCCGGAGGTGTAGAGGACGTAGGCCAGGCTCTCCGCTCCGGCTTCGACGCGCGGGTCCGCGGCTTCCCCCGCCGCGCCGTCGTCCCCTCGCCCGTCCGCATCGTCCTCTTCGACCAGCAGCAGCCGCGCGTCCGTGGCGGGAAGGCCGGGGACGAGGTCGGGCTGCGTCACCAGCACTCGGGCGCGCGAGTCGGCCAGCATGTAGGCGCGGCGGTCGGCGGGGTAGGTCGGGTCCACGGCCATGTAGCAGCCGCCGGCCTTGAGGACGGCGAGCACCGCCACGGCCATCCAGGGCGAGCGCTCCAGCGAGACGGCTACGCGGACGTCCGGGCCCACGCCGAGGGCGCGCAGCCGCCGGGCCAGCCGATCGGCGGCGGCGTCGAGCTGCGCGTAGGTGAGCGTCCCCCCCCCGCCCGCGACGGCGAGGGCGGCAGGGGTCCGGGCGGCCTGCCGCTCCACCGCGCGGTGCACCCGCTCGGCGGGGCCGGAGGGC
>JAQBQD010000046.1 GCA_028287185.1 Gemmatimonadota bacterium
GGGCGGCGCAGGCGGCCCTGCAGGAGCAGGCGGCGGCGGCGCGGCTGGGCAACCTGGCGGCCGAGCGGCTTCCGCAGCTGGGCGTGCGGGCGGAGGCGACGCGGCAGTCGGACGTGACGTCCATCCCCGTCACCCTGCCCGGCGTCACCATTCCCCAGCCGCCCAAAGACCGCTACCAGGCGACGCTGAACGTGGACCAGCTCGTGTGGGACGGCGGCGCCCTGCGGCGGCGCGAGGACGTGGAGCGCGCGCGCCTGGCCGAGACGCAGGCGGACGTTCGGTCGCAGCTCTTCGCGTTGCGGGCCGAGGTGGACGAGGCGTTCTTCGGGGCTTTTCTCCTTCAAGAGCGGCTGGGCGAGAACGCGGCGCTGCTGCGCGACCTGGAGGCGCGGCTGGCCCAGGTGCGCGCGCAGCTCCGCGCCGGCACCGCGCTGCCCGGCGACACCGCATCCCTGCTGGCGAAGGTGCTTTCCGTGCGCGAGGACCGCGCGGAGGTGGAGGCCGGCCGCCGCGCATCCCTGGCCGTCCTCTCGTCGCTCGCCGGCCGCAGCGTGGGCGAGGCGGACGTGCTGGCCCTGCCCGCGCTGGCGGACGAGGTGGCGCGGGTGCGCACGGCGGGCGGCCCGGCGCAGGTGCGCGCGCGGCCCGAGTACGAGCGCTTCGCGGCCACGCGCGACTTGCTCGCCAGGCAGGCCGACGTGGTGACGGCGCAGGCGCGGCCGCAGGTGCGCGCCGTCGGGCAGGCGGGCGTGGGGCGGCCGGGCCCGTACCAGCAGTTCAGCCGCGACGTGCACGACTTCTGGAACGTGGGCGTACGGGTGGACTGGCGGCCGTGGGACTGGGGCGTGTCCCGCCGCCAGCGCGAGGAGCTGGCCGTGCGCCAGCAGGTGGCCGGCACCGAGGAGGCGTCGTTCGCGCGCCGCCTGGAGCGCCAGGTCCAGCAGGACGCGGAGGCGATGGACCGTCTTGTCTCCACGCTGGAGACGGATGACCGGATCATCGCCCTGCGCGAGCAGGTGGAGCGCCAGGCCACGGTGCAGTTCCGGGAGCGCGCCATCACCGCCGCGCAGTACGTGGACGCGGTGACGGACGTGTACGAGGCGCGCGTCACCCGCCGGCGGCACCGCGTGGAGCTGGCCCGCGCCCGCGCCCGCTACCTCACCACCCTGGGCGTGGAGGTATCGTGAGCGCGCCCCGTCCATCCGCCGATCTCTCGATCGAAGCCGGAATCGCCATCCATCGATTCCCCCCGGGCGCACGGGAGCGCAGGAGAGCCATGCCCATCGACCACGAACCCATCGGGGCGCGCTGGCCGCTTCGAATCCCCAGCCCGGTTGTCGTGACGTGCCTTCTGCTTGCTGTCGGTGGATGCGGGCGCGGGGAGCAGCCGGACGCGTACGGGAACTTCGAGACGACGGAGGTGGTGGTCGCGGCCAAGTCGTCGGGCCAGCTCGTGCGCTTCGATCCCAAGGAGGGCGCGCTGCTGGCGGCGGGCGCGGTGGTCGGCCAGATCGACACGGCGACGCTGGCGTTCCAGCGGCAGGAGCTGGCGTCGCAGCGCGAGGCGGCCACGTCGCGGGGCACCGAGGTGCGGGCGCAGGCGGCGGTGCTGGCCGAGCAGCTTCGCACGGCACAGAAGGAGTACGCCCGCACGCGGCGGCTCTTCGATGACCAGGCCGCCACGCGCCAGCAGCTCGACCAGGCGGAGGGCCAGGTGCGCGTACTTCTGCGCCAGATCGAGGCGGTGCGGGCGCAGGGCGGCACGGCGGGGCGCGAGGTGGGATCGGCCGCCGCGCGCGTGTCGCAGGTGGAGGAGCGCATCCGCGACACCCGTGTGGTGAACCCGTCCGCCGGCACGGTGCTGACCACGTACGCGGAGGCGGGCGAGGTGGTGCAGGCGGGGCAGCCGCTGTACAAGGTGGGCGAGCTGGGCGACATGGTGCTGCGCGCCTACGTGAGCGGCGCGCAGCTTCCCGGCGTCAAGATCGGGCAGACGGCGCGGGTGACGGTGGACGCGGCGGGGGGCGGCCGGCGCACCGTCTCCGGACGCGTGACGTGGATCGCGTCCGAGGCCGAGTTCACGCCCACGCCCGTGCAGACGCGCGACGAGCGGGCGGACCTGGTCTACGCGGTGGAGATCCACGTGCCCAACCCCGACGGCGCCATCAAGATCGGCATGCCGGGCGAGGTGGACTTCCCCGGCATCGACTCGCGCAGCGGCAAGCCGGCGGAGCGGACGGCGCTCCGCGCGGTTACGGAACCCGGGCGATGACCTCCGCATCTGATGGAGCGCCGGTGGAGGTGCGGAGGCTGGGGAAGCGCTTCGGGAAGGAGACGGCGCTGGACGGGATCGACTTCACCGTCGATGCGGGCGAGCTGTTCGGCTTCATTGGGCCGGACGGCGCGGGAAAGACGACGCTGTTCCGCATCCTCACCACCCTGCTGGTGCCGGATGCGGGCCAGGCGCGGGTGCTGGGGCTGGACGTGGTGCGCGACCTGTGGGAGATCCGGCGGCGCGTGGGATACATGCCGGGCCGCTTCTCGCTGTACCAGGACCTTTCGGTGGAGGAGAACCTGCGCTTCTTCGCGAGCGTCTTCGGCACCACGCTGGAGGCGGAGCGCGACCTCATCCGCCCCATCTACGCGCAGATCGAGCCCTTCGCGGACCGCCGCGCCGGCGCGCTCTCGGGCGGGATGAAGCAGAAGCTGGCCCTGTGCTGTGCGCTCGTCCATCGCCCCGACATCCTGTTCCTGGACGAGCCGACGACGGGGGTGGACGCCGTGTCCCGCCGCGAGTTCTGGGACCTGCTGGGCGATCTGCGCGCGGACGGGCTCACCATCGTGGTCTCCACGCCCTACATGGACGAGGCCGACCGCTGCGACCGCGTGGCGCTGATCCAGAAGGGCCGGCTGCTGGGCGTGGGCACGCCCGCCTCCATCGGCGCGGGATATGGCCGCCCGCTGCTGGCCGTGCGCGACGCGGACCGGCACCGGCTGATCCGCGCATTGCGCGCCTTTCCCCACGCCCGCTCCGTCTTTCCCTTCGGCGAGACGGTGCACTACACGGACGAGCGTGCGGACCGGTCCGCGGCCGACCTCATCGCCGAGCTGACGACCTATCTATCGGCGGAGGGGTTCGCGGACGCCGGTGTGGAGGCGATCGATGCGGGCATCGAGGACGCGTTCATGGCGCTGATGGGCGGCGTGCCGGAGGCGGCTTGAGCGCGGGCGTCGCCATCCACGCGCGCGACCTGACGCGGCGCTTCGGCGCGTTCACGGCGGTGGACGCCATCACCTTCGACGTGGGCGAGGGCGAGGTGTTCGGGTTCCTGGGCGCCAACGGGGCCGGCAAGACCACCGCCATCCGCATGCTCACCGGCCTGCTCTCCCCGACGTCCGGCGAGGCGACGGTGGCGGGGCTGGACGTGTTCCGCCAGGCGGACGGCGTGAAGCGGCGCATCGGCTACATGAGCCAGCGCTTCTCGCTGTACGAGGACCTGACGGTGGCCGAGAACATCCGCCTGTACGGCGGCATCTACGGCCTTTCCGACCGCCAGATCCGAGAGCGCGCCGACGACCTTCTTCAACGCCTGGGCTTTGCGCACGCGGCGGGCGAGCGGGTGGGGCGCATCCCCCTGGGCTGGAAGCAGAAGCTGGCCTTCTCCGTCGCCATGCTGCACCAGCCGCGCATCGTCTTTCTCGACGAGCCCACGGGCGGCGTGGACCCCATCACCCGGCGGCAGTTCTGGGAGATGATCTACGAGGCGGCCGCGGGGGGCACCACCGTGTTCGTCACCACGCACTACATGGACGAGGCCGAGTACTGCGACCGCGTCTCCATCATGGTCGCCGGCCGCATCGGCGCGCTGGGCACGCCCACGGAGCTGAAGCAGCGCTTCGGCGCCGCGACCATGGACGAGGTCTTCGTGCGCCTCGCCCGCCCGACGGAGGACGCCGCGTGACGGGCATCGGCGGAGGCGGCCGTGGAGACGATCGATTCGACGAGGACGGTGGGATCAATCCCGTCGATCGAACGGGTGGATCGGAGGGATTCGATGGCATCGATTCCGCCGACCGACTCCAGCCATCACCCGTCGAGGATGGAAGGTCCAGCCGTGTCGAGGATGTGAGGTCGAGCGGCGGAGTGAGTGGATCGGTCGGCGAAGTCGGCCGTGGCGCCTCCAGCAGCGTCGACGGAGGTGCGGGCGACTGCGATCTCGTTCACGATCGAGGCGGGGCCGGTGGATTCGATCGATCCATAGGACGCGTCGTGGGTCGAGGCGGAGGCGGGCGCGGGGCGCGGCGGACGGCCTCGCGGCGGGCGCTGGCGGCGTTCATGGTCAAGGAGATGCGCCACATCCTGCGGGACCGGCAGACGTTGACCATCCTGTTGCTGATGCCGCTGGTGCAGGTGCTTCTCTTCGGCTTCTGCCTGCGGACGGAGGTTCGCGGCATCCGGGTGCTGGTGGTGGACCCGTCGCCGAGCGCGGCCAGCCTGGCACTGCGCCACCGCATCGCCGCGACGCCGCTGTTCAGGCTGGTCGGCGTGCTTCCGGCGACCGGCGGGCTGCAGCGCTGGTTCGCGTCCGGCGCGGCGGACCAGGCGCTCGTGCTGGAGCCGGGCTTCGGCGGGCGGCTGGCGCACGGGGGAACGGCGCGCGTGCTGGTGATCACCGACGCCGCGGACCCCAACACCGCCAGCACCATGCAGGCCTACGCCACCCAGGTGATCGCCGCCTACGAGCGCGACGAACGCGGCGCGGCCGGCGGGGTGACGATCGTGCCCCAGGTCCGCATGCGCTTCAACCCCACCCTGCGCAGCGTGAACCTGTTCGTGCCCGGCCTCATCGGCATGGTGCTCACCCTGGTCTCCGCGCTGATGACGGCCATCTCGCTGTCGCGCGAGAAGGAGCGGGGGACGATGGAGGTGCTGCTGGTGTCGCCCCTGCGGCCGTGGCAGATCGTCGTCGGCAAGGTGCTGCCGTACATGGCGCTGGGGTTCGCGAACGTGCTCACGGCGCTGGCGGCGGCGTGGTGGGTGTTCCGCATCCCCTTCCGCGGCAGCCTGCTCCTGCTGCTGGCGGAAAGCCTGCTCTACATCCTGGTATCGCTCGCCCTGGGCGTGCTGATCGCCTCGCGCACGGGATCGCAGCGCGTGGCCATGCTGGGCGCGCTCTCCGGGCTGATGATGCCCACCAGCATCCTCTCGGGGATGATCTTTCCCACGGCGTCGCTGCCCGGGTGGCTGCGGCCGGTGACGGCCGTGATCCCCGCGCGGTGGTACATCCTGATCGCCCGCGGCATCATGCTGAAAGGCGTGGGGCTGGGGCACCTGTGGCGCGAGACGCTGGCGCTGGCGGGGCTTACCGTGCTGCTGCTGGCGGTGAGCGCGCGCAGCTTCAAGATCCGGCTGGAGTAGCGGCGATGCGCACCGTGCTGTTCCTCATCCGCAAGGAGCTCCTGCAGATCTTCCGCGACCGCGCGATGGTCCTGCAGATGCTGCTGATGCCCGCCATCCAGCTCCTGGTGCTGTCGCAGGCCGCCACCTTCGAGGTGCGCGACACGCGCGTGAGCGTGGTGGACGAGTCGCGCACCAGCACCTCGCGCGGGCTGGTGGCCCACATGCGCGCGTCCGGCCGCTTCAACGTGGTGCGCACCTCCGTCTCCATGGCGCTGGCCGACGAGGACGTGCTGGATCGCCGCGCGGGGATGATCGTGCGCTTCCCCCGCGCTTTCGAGAAGGAGCTGGTGCGCACCGGCGCGGCGCCCGTGCAGGTGGTGCTGAACGCGGAGGACGGCGCGGCGGCCGGCGTCGCGCAGGCGTACTTCGCGCGCGTGCTCTCCGCCTACCAGGCCGAGCTGGGCGTGCGCCTGCGGCCCAGCGTCCGCTCCGTGGGCGCATCCCCGGACCAGCCCGTGCCGGCGCGAGGCGGCGGACGCATCGAGGTGCGGACGCGCGGATGGTTCAACCCGGACCTGTCGTATCCCTTCTACATGGTGCCGGGGCTGCTGGTGGTGCTGGTGACGATGCTGGGCACGCTGCTCACGGCCATGAACATCACCCGCGAGAAGGAGCTGGGCACGCTGGAGCAGCTCAACGTGACGCCCATCACCCGCGGGCAGTTCATCGCCGGAAAGCTGGTACCGTTCTGGCTTCTGGGGCTGCTGGAGCTGGGCATCGGGCTCACCATCGGCCGGCTCTTCTTCGGCCTGCCCATGCGCGGAAGCCTGCTGCTGGTGTTCGCGGTGGCGGCGGTCTACCTCGTCGCCGCGCTGAGCATCGGCCTGTTCATCAGCACGCTGGTGGAGACGCAGCAGCAGGCCGTGTTCATCTCCTTCTTCGTGCTCATGATCTACCTGTTCATGAGCGGGCTGTTCACCTCGGTCGCCAGCATGCCCGTTTGGGCGCAGTGGCTGGCCGCGTTCAACCCCGTGAAGCACTTCATCCTCATCATGCGCGCGGTGCTTCTGAAAGGCGCGGGGTTCATGGAGATCCGCACGCCGTTCCTGGTGCTGGTGGCGTACGCCGGGGCGGTGTTCCTGCTGGCGGTAAGGCAGTATCGGAAGACGACGGCGTAACGGGCGACCTCACGCGGTCGGGCCCTCACTCGGCCGCTGAGGCGCGGACACACCTCTCCGAACGCGGAAGATGGTAAGTACCTAATTGACAATGCGTTGGATCGGCGGTGCGAGAATGCTCTCCGGCGTCCGGAGGAGGGGTGATCACGGTTTCAGGGCTGCGGGTTGATCCGCCCCGGACGGTGCCGGCCCCCGTTGGCTGTGCGCGTCGACGGGTGAGTGCGTGCCGTTGCGACCGTGACGGGCGGCCGTCCGCCGGGATGCTGGCGTTCGCGGGAAGCGAACCCACGCAGATGGGCGGATACGTCGTTGCAGCCCCGGGATTCATTCCCGCGGGCTCCGGGCGAATGCGGGTCGCGGAAGCGGGGGGCATGCGTCCGGCGCGGCTTCCGGGCGCCACCGGTTGCGGGGCGCGTGCCGCGCGCGCAGGGGCACATGACAAGCGCCGGGCGCCGCCGTATCTTGCGCAAGGTGGCTCACCCACAATGGGAACGGATGGGCGGATGCGGCTTCTGGTGGTCGACGACGACGTGCTGCTCTGCGGCTTCGTGCGCGAGGTGCTGCAGGAGGAGGGCTATGCCGTGGACGTGGCGCACGACGCCGCGTCGGGGCGCTCCATGGCGCTCACCTACGACTACGACGGCATCGTGATGGACTTCGTGCTGCCCGACGCCACGGGGGTGGACGTGGTGCGCGAGCTGCGCCGCCGCGGCCATCCCGTGCCGGTGCTGATGCTCACCGCCCGCGGCGGCAGCGACGACCAGATCCTGGGCCTGGACGCGGGCGCCGACGACTACCTGCCCAAGCCCTTCGAGGTGGGCGTGCTGAAGGCCCGCGTGCGCGCCCTGGTGCGCCGCGCGGGCGCCAGCCGCGGCGAGGCGCTGGAGGTGGGGGACGTGGCCGTGGACCGCCTGACCCGCACCGTCGTCGCCGCCGGCACCCGCCTGCGCCTGACGCCCAAGGAGTTCTCGCTGCTGGAGCACTTCCTGCTGCGCCCCGGCCGCATCGTGTCGCGCACCGAGCTGCTGGAGAAGGTGTGGGACATCCAGTTCGACCCGGGCAGCAACGTGGTGGACGTGCACGTGGCCCGCCTCCGCGCCAAGCTGCTGCGTGCCCGCAGCCGCGCCCGCATCGAGACCGTCCGGGGTGCCGGGTTCCTGCTCTCCGCGGACGGCGCCCTCACCCGGCCGCTGTAGCGCGGTGCCGCCTCCCGCCAAGCGGGCGGGGGCAATCGCGGCAGACGCTCCCCGCGGGATCGTCCTTCCACGACGGGTCCCGGGATTCCGCGAAGGCGATCGTGGTCCCACCGGCCGGTCCATCGCCTCGGATCGCGCAGCCCTCCGCTTCCGCCCGGCCCCTCCCCGCCGCTCCCGCCGTCGCCCGTCCCCGCTGTCCATCTAATGAACAAACCGTAACGCTGCGCTCACCATATTTTCATCGGGTGCGCGCTAGACTTGCATCGGGTGGAGAAGGCCCGGGCACCTCGCCCGTCCACCATCCGTCCGTCGCAACGGCGTCCCCCCTCCTCCGCGCATGCATCCGTCCACCCTGGCCCCGGCACTGTCCCACCCCGCGCGCCTGACGGCGCTCCGGGCCACGGGGCTGCTGGATACGCCGGCCGAGGAGGCGTTCGACCGGGCCACGCGCCTGGCCGCGCGGCTGCTGCGGGTGCCGGTGGCGCTGGTCACGCTGGTGGACGGCGAGCGCGCCTTCCTCAAGAGCTGCCTGGGCCTTCCCGAGCCGTGGCCCACCCTCCGGCAGCTTCCCCTCACGCATTCGTTCTGCCCGCTGGTGGTGCAGTCCCGCGCCATGGTCTGCATCGCCGACGCGCACGCCGACCCGCGCGCCGCCGGCAGCCCCGCCGTGTCCGAGATGGGCGTGCGCGCGTACCTGGGCGTGTCGCTGTGCGGGCCGGACGGCGAGGTGCTGGGCAGCGTGTGCGTCACGGACCGCGCCCCGCGGGAGTGGACGGACGAGGACCGGCAGGCGCTCTGCGACGTGGCGGCGGCGCTGGCCACCGAGGTGGCGCTGCGGATGCGGGCCGCGGCCGGGCAGGCGGCCGAGGCGGCGCTCGGCGCGTCCGAGGCGCGCTACCGTACCCTGGTGGAGCAGATCCCCGCCATCACCTACGTGGCCTCGGCCGACGAGGGGGGCGCCACGCTCTACTCCAGCCCGCAGACCTCGCAGATCCTGGGCTTCACCCCCGACGAGTGGATCGCGGACCCCCGGCTCTGGCTGAAGCGCATCCATCCGGCGGACCGCGAGCGGGTGGAGGCCGAGTGGGCGCGGGCGCACGCGGCGGGCGAGCGCTTCGCCTGCGAGTACCGCCTGCTCACCCGCGACGGGCGCGTGCTCTGGTTCCAGGACGAGGCCGTGAAGGTGCTGGACGAGGGCGGCGCGCCGCTCTGGATCCAGGGCGTGATGTTCGACGTCACCCAGCGGCGGGGGGCCGAGGCGGCGGTGCGGCGCAGCGAGGAGAGCATCCGCGCGCTGCACCAGATCACCGCGGCGCGCGGCCTGGACTTCGGCGCCAAGGTGCGCGCGCTGCTGGAGATGGGGTGCCGGCGCTTCGGCCTGCCCCGGGGCGAGCTGCTGCGCGAGGCGCCCGGCGCGCTGCACGTGGTGGAGGGCGTGCCCACCGGCCAGGGGCCCGCGGCGGGCGAGCGCATCTCGCTGCCCGAGTCGCGGCCCGCGGGCGCGTACCTGGGCACGCCCGTCAGCGTGGCGGGCGAGCCGTACGGGGTGCTGCGCTTCCACGGCGGCGAGGTGCGCGCGGAGCCGTTCACCGAGAGCGAGTGGGACTTCCTGCGGCTGATGGCGCAGTGGGTGGGGAGCGAGATGGAGCGTTCGCGCGCCGAGGCCGCCCTGCGCGAAAGCGAGGGCCGCTACCGCGAACTGGTGGAGGACTCCATCGACGTCATTTACCGCGCCGGGCCCGACGGGCGCTTCAGCTACGTGAACCGCCAGGCCGTGCGCCTGCTGGGCCGCTGGGCGGACGAGCTGGTGGGCACCTCGTACCTGTCGCTGGTGCGCCCCGACTGGCGCGAGCGCGTGCGCGAGGTGTACGTGCGCCAGTGGACGGAGCGCACGCCCACCACCTACCTCGAGTTCCCCATGATCGCGGCGGGCGGGCGCGAGGTGTGGATGGGGCAGAACGTGACGCTGGTGATGCAGGGCGGCGTGCCCGTGGGCGTCCAGGCGCTGGCCCGCGACGTCACCGAGCGCCGTGAGATGGACCGCATCCGCGACGAGTTCGTGTCCATGGTGAGCCACGAGCTGCGCACCCCGCTCACGGCGCTACGCGCCTCTCTGGGCCTGCTGCGCGCCGGGCACGCCGGCCCGCTCACCGCGCAGGAGGAGCGCCTGTTCGCCATGGCCGTCCGCAACACCGACCGCCTGGTGCGCCTGATCCACGACATCCTGGACGTGGAGCACCTCGAGTCCGGCCAGGCCACCCTGGAGCGGGTGCCCGTGCCTGCCCTGCGCCTGGTGGCGGACGCCGTCGAGACGGTGCGGGGCCTGGCCGACGACGCGGGCGTGCGCCTGGAGGTCGCGGTGGCCGACGGCGCGGTCGTGCACGCCGACGCCGACCGCGCCGTGCAGACGCTGGTGAACCTGCTGGGCAACGCGGTCAAGTTCTCGCCCGCCGTCTCCGTGGTCCGCGTGGAGGCCGAGCCCGTGCCGGGCCAGGTGCTGTTCCGCGTGCGCGACGAGGGCCGCGGCATTCCCGCCGACAAGCTGGAGCAGGTGTTCGAGCGCTTTCGCCAGGTGGACTCGTCGGACACGCGGGAGAAGGGGGGCACGGGGCTGGGGCTGGCCATCTGCCGGCGCATCGTGGAGCAGCACGGCGGGCGCATCTGGGCCGAGAGCGAGCCGGGACGCGGCAGCGTCTTCTCGTTCACCCTGCCGCGCTGGGCCGAGCCGGACGCGGTCTCCCCCGCCGCCGATCCGGAGCAGGCCTCCCCGCGCGTTCCCGCGGCCGTCCAGCGCCCGTCCGCCGCGCCGTCGGACGATCCGGCCTCCGTCGCGTAGGGCGGCGCTCCGGCGAGCGGTATGGACGGCAAGCAGACGAAGCCCCCGCGGACGAGCGTCCGCGGGGGCTTCGTCGTACGCGGCGCGGATGGCTACTCGGCGGGGGCCAGCTCGTCGAACTGGTTGGCCGGGTTGCACATGTAGTCGAACGTCATGCAGATGCTGCACGTGTAGCAGCTGTTGCCGGCGCACGAGTTCTGGTAGCAGGTGTTCTGGTCGTTCATGCTGTTGGTGGGCAGCTCGCGAACGGCGCCGTGCACCGTGCCCTCGGCATCCGCGGCCGTACCCGTCGCGAACGACTCCACCATCAGCGTGTCCAGGTCCAGCGTCAGCTTCTTCATCAAGATCTCCGGGCGGTTCGGTTTGCCGCCGCCGCGTCCGCGAAATCGGACGGCGAGACGGTGGCAGGTTGGTGTGTTGATGAAAATAGGTCGTGAAATGAATGTCGCAAGAGGTGGGATCGGATGTTTCCCGCACGCGGACCCAGCGACGCTGCCTAACCGGTTTGCTGATGATGAGGATTGACGTGGTTCTTCGAATCGGACGACGCACCGGGCGAGACACGCATCTTCCGCGGCGTGAAATGGGCGTAGTTCGGGGTATGTCCCTGCCGCTTCATTCGCGGCCCCCGCGGGACCGAAGCGGACGGCGGGAATGCGAAGACGCCCACGCTCGCGGGGGGAGCGTGGGCATCTCGGTCCTTCAGTCCCCCAACCCGCTGACGCGGCCCGGGAAGAGGCGTCAGTGCGCCTCGTCGTCGGGATACAGGCGGACGATGACGTACTCGCCGAAGTCGGTGTCGTCGCTGGCGGTGCCCTCCTCCTCGGCGAAGAAGGCGGCGTACCCGTCGCGCACCACGCGATCCTCGGCCATCAGCGCCACGTCCACGATGCCGGCCAGCACCTCGCTGGCCTCCTCGGCCGGGCGCCCGCGGATGCCCTCCAGCACGTCCAGCGCCGAGGCGGGCAGGCGCGTGTACGGCAGCAGCTCCTCGGCGGGCATGGACGGCAGCCCCTCGGTGAGGCGGAAGATGGCGATGTCCATGGCCTCGTCGTCCGTCAGAACCGCGTAGGTGTCCTTGCGGTGCCCGAACCAGATCTCGCCGTCGCGCCCGATGGACGAGAACTTCACGTCCTGCGCCCGCACCTCCAGGTAGCGCTCCAGCACCTTGCGGCGCTCCACGGCGCCGGCCTGGTAGTCGGCCACGTACTCGGCGCACGATGACAGGAACGCCTGCACGCGCGGGTCCTGGGGGCCGCGGGCCAGCTCGGTGCGCCAGCGCAGCGTGTCCGAGCCGCTCAGCACGCCCTCCTCCTTGGCCGTGGCCAGCACGTGGCGCGAGTACAGCTCGGGGTCGCCGGCGTCCAGCGTCTCGCCGCGCAGCACCGACTCGGCCAGCTCGGGGCTCACCACGCCCGCCGCCTCGCGCGCCTCGCGGATGGCCTCCGCGCGCTCGGTGGGCGAAAGCGTATCGAAAGCCGCGCCCAGACGGCGCAGCACGGTCACGTCACACAGAACGCACATCGGCTCTTGTCCACCGGAATCTAAGAAGGGAACCGCACCCTCCAAGCTAACCGCAACGCACTGCATTGCAAAGGGATCTGAGTGCCGGCACACGGCGGGGACGGGCGAATGATTCGCGGCGACGAGGACACGAAAGCCTGCCTCCGCAGGCTACCGGCGTCCGTGCGGCGATACGGACCGGTGCGCGCTGTGGGCGGGCGGTGGCGGTGGAGACGGGAGAGCCGATGCCGCGGCTGGGCGGGTCAGCGGGCGGACCGGGCGTCGCGGAGATCCATGTGCATGCTGACCGGCAGATGGCCCGGGTCGCCGCCCGCGTCGGTGAGCCTTGCGATGCGCTCGCGCTGGCGAAGCTCGCTGACCGTGAAGCCGCGGCGCTGGTACCAGCCGACGCGCTCCGGCACGGCGTCCAGCGTCAGATATCGGTACGGAACCCGGTCCGCCTCGCATCCCACGAATACCGCGAACTGGACGAGGGCCGATCCCAGGCCACGTCCCTGGAAGCGCAGGTCGGTGGCCATCTGCAGGATCTTGAGCGCCGGTATGCGAGGCCACCTCTTCACGCGCCTGGGGCGCTCGCGCGGCAGCGTCTCCAGCGAGTCCGGCGCCAGCGTGACGTAGCCGAAGCACTGGCCGGCCAAGTATCCCAGGTAGGTTGCGGACACCTGCTCTTCGTGCGCGGTCAGCGCGTGCCGAAGAAGGAAGTCGTTCTGCGCCGCCGATCCACAATCGAACTCGGCCGGCGCCGGCGAGGAGAGGCGGACGAACGAAAGATCATCGTAAGACCATTTCGAAGCGTTCTGCACGAAGCGTAACGTGATTCTCTGGAAGGCATGAAAAAGGGGCGTACCCGAAAGATCGGGCATCGCCCCCGCACTTGGGTGGCCGGAACCTTACCGGGAACGGATCGCCAGGGTGGGATCGTCCAGGCGGAAGCCCTTCGCCTTCAGCGCCGCGCCCAGTGCCCGCGCGCCCCCGAACGTCCGCTGCCGCGCCGCCTCCACCATGCGGTCGGAGGGCGCGCGCCGGAAGCCGCAGAAGGCGCGCCGCGTCCCCGACGCCGCCTTGAAGGCTGTGTTGATATGCCGCCCCAGGCCGATTCTGGTCATCGACCGCGTTCCTTGATTCGAGGATGGCCGAGCGGAACTGCGGGCGTGTGCCGGGCCCACGCTGTTCCGTCGAGCGACTCGCGAAGCCACAGCCCGTAGGACGCCGCAGGGATGAGAGCGCTCGTTCCGATGCCAAATGTGCAATCGAAACCGTCATCGGGCAAGGCCGCCGCTCATCCCCCGGCGCTCGCGGCAAGGCCGTCGCCGTCGGACATGGCGGGCGTCAGGATCAGGCGGCGGCCCTCGGCGCCGGCGGGGCGCGGGTTGGCGTGGGGGGCGGGCTCGGGGCGCCGGTAGTAGGTGCCGTCGCTGCCCAGTTCCCAGGCGTCAGGGCTGCCGAGCTGCTGCTCCATGATCTCGTCCAGGCGGCGGCGGTGGGCGGGGTCGCGCACGGGGGCGGCCACCTCCACGCGCTTGCTCAGGTTGCGCGTGCGCCAGTCGGCCGAGCCGATGTAGTAGTCGGGCCGCCCCGCGTTGCCGAAGCGGAAGATGCGGCCGTGCTCCAGGTAGCGGCCCAGGATGCTCACCACGCGGATGTTCTCGGACAGGCCCGCCACCCCGGGGCGAAGCGAGCACAGGCCGCGCACCACCAGCTCCACCGTGGCGCCGGCCTGCGAGGCGGCGTACAGCGCGTCGATGATCTCGCGGTCGGCAAGGCCGTTCATCTTGGCGCGGATGGAGCCTCCGCGGCCGGCGCGCGCGTGCCCGGCCTCGCGCCCGATCATCTCCACGAAGCGCGGCCGCATGTTGTGCGGGGCGGCCAGCAGCACCTGGTAGTCCGGCCGTCCCGTGTAGCCGGTCAGGGTGTTGAAGAGGCCGTTCAGGTCCTCGCCCATCTGCGGGTCGGCCGAGAGCAGGCCCAGGTCGGTGTAGAGGGCGGCCGTGGTGGCGTTCAGGTTGCCCGTGCCGACGTACAGGTAGTGCCGGAGCGCGCCCCCTTCGCGGCGCAGGGCCAACGCCACCTTGGCGTGCACCTTCACCCCCGGCACACCGTAGATGACGTGGATGCCCGCCGCGCGCAGGTAGCGCGCCCACTCGATGTTGCGCTGCTCGTCGAAGCGGGCGGTGAGCTCCACCAGCGCCACCACCTGCTTGCCCCGCGCGCTGGCCCGGCGCAGCGCCTCCACGATGCGGCTGCGGCGGTCGGTGCGGTACAGGGCCAGCTTGATGGACACCACGTCGGGGTCGTCCGCCGCCTCCAGGACGAAGCGCTCCACCGAGGCCTCGAACGAGTCGAAGGGAAAATGCACCAGCACCTCCCGCTCGCGCAGCACCTCGAAGATGGAGCGCTCCGGGTCCAGCGGCACGCTGGCGGCGGCAGGCGGGTAGTGCACGCCCTCGCCCGGCAGGTCGGCGATCTCGCGCAGGCCGCGCAGGTCGATCAGCCAGTCCGCCACGTACACGTCGGCCTCGCCCAGGGTCGCCGCCCCGCGCCCGTCCTCGAACTGCAGCTCGCGCAGCAGCAGGCGGCGCACGCGGCCCGGCATGTCGCGCTCCACCTCCAGCCGCACCACGGGCTGGAAGGGGCGGCGCCGCACCTGCTCCTCCACGGCGCTCAGCAGGTCGGTGGCGCGGCGCGGGTCCAGCTCCAGCTCGGCGCTGCGGGTCACGCGGAAGGTCCAGGCGCCCTCCACCTCCAGCCCGGGATACAGCTCGCCCAGCCAGGTGCGGATCACGTCCTCCAGCGGCACGAAGAGCCGCGCCCCCCGCACGTCCACGAAGCGCGGCAGGTCGCCCGGCAGCTCCAGCACCACGAAGCGCTCCACTCCGCTGGCCGGCTGGCGCACCACGGCGCACATGGCGGGGCGCATGTTGCGCACGTGGGGAAAGGGATGGCCGGGGCCCGCCGCCAGCGGGGTGAGCGTGGGCTGCACCTGCGCGCGGAAGTAGTCCGCCAGCCAGGCCGTTCCCTCCGCGTCCAGCTCGCGGGGGCGCACGATGCCGATGCCCCGCGCGCGCAGCTCCGGCAGCAGCCCCTCGAACAGGGTGCCGTAGGCGCGGTCCAGCAGGCCCCGCGCGCGGATGCCGATGGCGTCGAGCTGCTCGGCGGGCGACACGCCGTCCATGGTGCGCTTGGCGCTGCCCGCCGCCACCTGCCGCTTGAAGGCGGCCACCCGCACGCGGAAGAACTCGTCCAGGTTGGCGCAGAAGATGGACAGGAAGCGCAGCCGCTCGAAGAGGGGCACCTGCGCGTCCTCGGCCAGCGCCAGCACGCGCCGGTTGAAGGCGAGCATGGAGAGCTCCATGTTGAGCAGCGTGCCCCGCTCGGCCTCGCCACCGGCATAGTGCGCCTCCTCCACCGCCGCCAGCCCGCGCAGCGCCGCCGCCGCGGCGGCGCGGCCGCCTTCGGACAGGTCCGCCGGGTCCTCCGCGGCCACGGGGAGCTCGGCGCGGGCCAGCACGTTGAGCGCCGCCAGGGTGGCCGCGTCCCGTAGCGCGGGCGAGCCGACGGAGGCGAACAGCTCCTCCACCGGCACCCAGGCCAGGTCGCCGGCGCAGGCGCCGTGGGGCTCGGGGTCCGCGCCCTCGGCGAGCCACACCTCCGTCGCGGGGCGGGCGCCTGCGCCAGGGCTGGTGCCCAGCAGGCGCAGCTTTCCCGACGCGTTGCCGAAGCACCCGCGCAGCACCCGGCGGCAGGCCTCCTCGCCCTGGCCGTGGCCGGCGGGCACGCGCAGCACGCCCTCCCTGTGCCGAAGCGCCAGCGCGCACCCGCGCATCGCCAGCACGGCCACCCGGCGCGACTGGCGCAACGCACGCTCCTCGGCGTCCAGCCCCAGCTCGGCCAGGCGCTCGGCCACGCGGCTGCGCGGGTCGGCGGGCGCGGGGCGCAGGCCGAACTCCTCGGCCAGCAGCCGCGCCGCCTCGGCCGCGTCGCCGTTGGCGCCGGGCGGAAGGTGCACCTCCAGCCCGAACAGCACGGCCGCCGTCCCCCCGGCACGCACCGTCAGCGCGTCCGTGTGCAGCCGCACCGTCTGCTCCGGCGCGCCCAGGGGGTGGGCGCGCCGGGTGGCGCGGTCCGTCTCCACCTCCAGCGCCGGCACGAGCCGCGCGGGATCCACCAGCGCGCGCAGCCGCAGCCCGACGTCCGACCCGTCCGCGGGCAGGGCGTCCGCGTCCTCGCCCGCGGCCGGCGGAGCAAGCTCCGTCCGCCACTCCTCCGCACCGTCCGCCAAGGGCGCCTCGCCCCGCGGCTGCACGCGCACCGCCAGCGTGCGGGTGCCGTCGCCGTTCCAGCGCAGGCGCACGGTGATGCCGCGGCGCTCCAGGCCACCGTCCCCGGTGTCCCAGAACACGTCGCGGAAGTGCGTGCGGGCGCGGCCCTCCTCGCGCAGCGCGGCGGGCAGCGGCTCATGGGCCAGCCGATCCAGCGTCTCGCGCGTCGCCACCTCGAAGGCCAGCACCCGCTCCCCCGTTCCCTCCTCCGCCATCGTATCGCTCATCCCATCCACTGTTCAAGACGCTCGCACGGCCGCGGCCTCGGGTCCGGGGCCGGAACGGCGGGAGATCGAAACACGAAGCCCGCCGCCGCGGCTCCTTCCGTCGGCGGTCCATCCGCCGGCCGAAAGATGCGCCGCGCCGGCGAGCGATCCACCGTCCCGCATCGAACCACCGCTCAGGCCGCCGGGATCGACCAGAAAAGCCGTGCCGTCCGTGTGATACCCGCGTCCGCCCGAGATGGCCCGCGCCGGTCGAGGTCCCATCGACCGGTGTCCCTCGCAGTCTCCCCGCCGTCGGCCGATCCCTGCGCCGATCACCCGACCGCGGCGGACGAGCTCTCCGTCAGGGGTGGCGACGGCGGGTCAGAACGGGATCTCCATGCGGGCGTAGACGCGGTCCGTCTCGCCGTGGGCCCACACCACGCTGGCCGTGCGCGTGCGCTGCAGGAAGCTGAACCACACGCCGCCGCCGTACGCGGTGTGCCAGCCGCCGGGGGAGTCGCCCTTCACCCACACGCGGGCGGCGTCCTCCAGGCCCAGCACGCCCAGGTCGCCGCGGACGCCCAGGTTCGCCCGCGTCACCGGCACGCGAAGCTCCGCGCCCCCCCAAGCCGCCGCGTCCCCGCGGAAGCGCTGGCTGAGGTAGCCGCGCAGGGTGCTGTACCCGCCCACCGTGGCCGCGTCCTGGAAGGGAAAGTCGCCCCACACCCGCCTTCCGCCCGCGCGCAGCGCCAGCGTGGGCGTCCACTGCCCGTGGGGCGTCAGGTAGGTGGTGGCCTGCGCGTGCGCCTCGCCGTAGCGGCGCACGCCGCCGCCCGAGGCGAACGGATACGCCGTGCCCCCCACCGTCACCACGGCGTTGCGGCGGGGCAGCCCGGTGCTGTCCAGCGGCAGCAGGGAAAGCTCGGCCCCGGCGCCGGCGGCCGAGTAGGTGTCGGAGCCCACCGGGCGCTGCAGGGCGACCGGGGTGCCGCTGCCCACCTCCGCGTCCACCCAGCGCACCGACGGGCCCACGGCCAGGAAGACGCGGCGCGCCAGCGGCAGGTGAAGGCGCACGTCCGCGAGCGCGGCGTGCTCCCAGATGCGGCGGTCGCGGTCGGGTTCCGCGCTGTCGTTGCCGTACCCGAAGAAGTGCGCTACCTCCAGCTCTCCGGCGCGCGCGTCCACCGTCACGCGGGTGCGCACCGACTCCAGGTGGAAGTCGCCTTCGTACATGGCGCCGAAGCGTCCGTAGACGGGCGACCAGAGCGCGCGCAGCGCCTGCTTGGAGGCGTACGGCGCGTGCCGGAACCCCCACGTCGTCTCCCGCGGCCCGATGCCGAGGACGAATCCCGCTCCGGCGCGGAAGCCCGTCCAGGGAGTGAACATCCCGGAGCTGTGGCCCCAGTCGCGCGGGGGCACGGCCGTGGGGTCGCCGCGGCGCCAGGGCGGCGGCGTCCACGAGTGCCGGTTCACGTCCGCCGGCGCGCCCTCCAGCGTGTCGCGCCCCTCGCGCGTGTAGACGCTCAGGGGGCCCCGGCTCAGGTTCTCCACGTGGTCGGCCCCGCTGTCGGCGACCACGCGCACGCGGATGGCGCTGCCCTCGCCCCGCGCCACGAAGCGGTCGCGGCCCTTGTGCAGGAAGAGGCGCACCTCGCGCGTCTCGCCCGCCACGAAGCGGCGCCGGAAGTAGGGCTCGCCCGCTGGGCCGCCGTCCGCGCCGCGGCGGCGCAGCGTGAGCTCCAGCGATCCGTCCGCGGCGCGCACGGCGTCCGCGTAGTCGTCGCCGTCGGTGGCGTGCACCTCGGGCTCGCCGGCCAGGATGGCGTAGAAGCGCCGCGCCACGTCGGGAAGGCGGTCGCGGCGGCTGCGCAGGGTGGACGCCAGCCGGTCCCCGTAGCGGGCCCGGTACCCGGCGGGCAGCGTGCCCAGGGCGCGGTCGATCTCGGCGTCCGTGACCCGCGCCCGCAGCGAGGCGGCCACGGAGTCCCAGGTCGCCAGCGGCAGCGGTCCCAGCAGGCGCCGGTCCAGGAACTCGGCGTTGATCACCAGCCCCAGCAGGCTTTCGGGATACGCCGGCTCGAAGCGCACCATCTTGTTGTTGATGGAGCGGCCGGGCGCCATCAGCAGGCCGTCGTAGTCCACGAAGGCGTAGTCCCGGTCGCGCGGCACGGCGCGCCACAGGTGGCCGCCGCCGGGACGCGAGTAGCGGGCCCACTTGTACTGGTCCTCGTGGCGGTCCCAGTCGTTCACCAGCAGGTCGAGCAGGCGCACGTTCAGGTAGTCGCGCGCGTCCAGGACGTTGGCGGGGCCGGCCAGCAGGTCGGCCTCGAACTCGTCCGTGTCCGCCAGCTTCTCGGCGCCGAGGAAGGCGGGCTCCCCCGCCTCGCCCTCCGGGTGCTCCTCGATGGTGCCCAGCATCCCGGCGAAGTTCGCGCGGAACTCGCCCAGCGCGGAGTCGTCGGGCATCACGAAGAGGCGGGCGGGCGCGTGCAGCACCCCCGCCGCGTCCTCCAGCGCCAGCGCGGCCAGGCCGGCCGCCGGAAGCTGCGCCCGCGTCTGGTCCTGGATCAGCCGGTCCACCATCGTGTTCTGCAGGTCGCGCGGCAGGCCGCCCGTCACGTCCTTGTTCACCGAGCGGAAGGCGTAGGTGCGCCCGTCCGCCCCCTTCAGGCGCAGCGACCGGGTCTGGTTTCCGCCGCCTTCCTTCGTCGGCCGCAGGCCCCCCGCGAAGGTGCGCAGGTCCAGCACGGGCACGGCGATCGGCAGCGTCCAGAGGTCGCGGTAGTGCTCGCCCAGCAGCCGGCGCTTGAGCGGCCCGGCCGCGTACTCCGGCCCGGCCGCCACCGTCGCCGTGCCGTTGGACCCGGGCGCCTGCTGCGCGGCGGACGTCCCCGCGGCCAGTGCCAGCGCGGCCGCCGCCAGCGGGAGCGCCGCGCGGAGGGAGCCGCTCATCGGCCCCCCGCCGGGACCGCGCGCCGGCCCGTCACCGCGTCCGCGTCCCCGCGGAAGGAGGGCCGTCCACGGAGAGCCCCGAGCCCCGCCGCGCCGCCGCCGTCCATCGCCCGCCCGCTCGTCGCCAGCCGTTGCATCCGCCCTCTCCTTCTGCCGCACCCGCGGTCATCCTCGCGCCCCTCCGCCGCGCGCGGAGGCAGTCGCCGGTCATCTCGACCTCTATCCGTCTCCCGATCCCGATCCGATTGAGTTCCGATCTCCCTGCCGATCTCGTGCGCGCTCCGGACGGAGATGCCGGGACGATGCGCGGGCGTCCGGCTCCCTTGCCGGCCCGTCGTGCGGCCCGCGCGGGTGGGCAGATGCACATCCCGGCATCCCCCGACGCCGGCGCCGGGTGGACCGGCGGAGGCGATCGCGGCGGAGGGGCTCCATGGATCACCGGCCGGTCACTTCCGCCGCTTCTTCTTGCGGACGCGGAAGGGCAGGTACTCGGCCCCGGCCACCTGGCTGGACCAGCGCTCGTCCAGCGCGCCCACCATGTCGGGGGGCGTGACCGACTCCTTCATCCGCACCATGTAGTACAGCGTGGCCATCCCCTCGTCGCGCGGCTCGATGTCGGCCAGCGACCAGTCGCGGGCCAGGTCGCCCAGCGCCTCCTGCACGGTGATGCGCACCATCTCGGGCTGCGCGGAGTGCACCAGCAGGATGCCGTCGGGACGGAAGCCGGCGTCGTCGTCCAGGAAGCGGCGCCGCACCTCGCGCTGCTGCAGCGGCTCCTGCGCCAGGAAAAGGGCCGAGTCGCCCACGGCGGGAATGCCCGTGCGGCCGTAGCGCCCCCCGTAGATGGAGCCGACGTTCTGCTGCCACAGGTACAGCACCACCAGGTTGAACGCGAACGACATCACCAGCGCCACGTCCAGCGCCTGCACCCCGGCGGAAAGGCCGATGCCCAGCACCAGGAAGATGTAGACGGCGTCGCGGGGGTCCTTCAGGTTGTTGCGGAAGCGCACCGCGGCCACGATGCCCGCCAGCGAGAAGGCCAGCGCGATGCTGTTCTTGACCACCAGCACGATGCCCGCGACCACGATGGGCAGGATGATGACCGAGCGCACCAGCGCAGGGTCGTAGCGGAAGCGCTTGGTGAACATGTAGACGCGGGCCACCGGCACCACCAGCACCAGCGCGCCGCAGATCACCAGCAGCGTGGTGAGCGAGCGGTCCAGCGCGTGCGCCAGGTCCAGGCTGGCGGCGGCCTGCTCCTCGGCCCTCAGCAGCGAACCCTTGGAAAGCGGCAGCACCTCGGGCGACAGGAAGGCGCGGCGCACGGCGGGCACGTACTGCACCAGCAGCGACAGCACCAGCACCACCAGGACGTAGTAGGCCAGCAGCCGCAGGAAGGGCATCCCCCGCCAGCTCCGCAGCCGGTGCAGCGCGGAGGGGTGCGGCGTGGGCAGGGGCGCCGGGTGCTCGTGCCGGGTCTCGGGGTGGGCCAGCAGGGTCTCGGACTCGGGCTCTGTCTCGGCGCGGCGCTTGGCCATTCGGGGTTTCCGGTACGGGCGTGTGGGGTGCGATTCGTCCGCGGCGTCGCAGGATCTACGCCGCGCGGCCTGGCGGTGCCCAGCCTTTCAGCGACGTCAGCGGCGGGCGGGTCCGGTCGGGGAGGTGCGGTACGCGGACGGGGAGGGCCGGCACGCGCGTCCGGACCTCCCCGTCGGGGCCTTCGCGGGCGGCGGGGCGAGGGCTAGTCGCCCGCCTTCTCCGCCGCCTTGGGCTTGCGCCCGGGCTTCTTGCGGGGCCTGTCCCCCGCCGCGGCCGCCGGCTTCGCGGCCTTGCGCGCGCGCGGCTTCTCGTCGCCGTCCGCCGTGCTCGGCCCCCCGGCCGCCTTCTCGGCCCTGCGCCGGGCGCGCCCCTGCTCGCGGGTGTCCGACAGCTCCTGCAGGAAGACGCGGGACGCCGTGGTGAAGGCGCCCTGCTTGCGCAGGTCGGTGAGCAGCACGCCCGTGAACTCCTGCACCGCCCTGCGCAGCGAGCTGTCCGACGCGTAGCCGCAGGTGTACGCCACGCTCAGCACCGTCTGGCTGGGATCGTCCAGGAGCTCGCACGCCAGCAGCACGCGCATCCAGGCCAGGATGCGGCGGGGGGGCGGCAGGTCCGCCTGCTCGGCCCAGCGCAGCAGGGTGCGCTCGGACAGGCGCAGCGACGCGGCCAGGTCGCGTCCGTGGCCCCCCTCGGCCACCACCTCGGCGGCCGCCATCAGCAGGGTGCGGGCGCGGCCGGAGAGCGTGGAGGGCAGCGAGCGCTCCAGCAGGCTCTGCAGGGGGCGGCCCTGGGCGGAGCGCAGGCGGCGCGCGATGGCCTCCAGCGTGTCCTCCTCGTCCAGGGCGATCACCTCCTTCACGCCCCACTCGCCCAGCGTCCGCAGGTCGCGGATGCGGCCGCGCTTCACCTCCAGCGCGGCGATCACCGTGGCGGAGGGAAACTCCCACAGTAGCGAGCGCAGCTCGGGGGCGAGCTCGGCCTCGGCGCCGTAGGCGTGGGTGTACGGGTCGACCACGATGAGCGCGGCGGGCGGTGCCTCGCGCACCGCCTCGCGCAGCGCGTCCCAGTCGGTGACGAACTGGCACTGGAAGCGCTGGTTCCCGATGCGGCGCAGCCGCTCGCGGAAGAGCGCGTCCGAGTGGAGCACGAGCAGGGGGCGGGCGACGGTTTGCATGACGTGTCGGAAACTATGTGATCGGGCCCGGAGCGCGTGTTCGCGCAGATCCGGAAATCGTCTCAGTTTACCTGTGTTCCGTCCCACTGTCCAGACATTCCCGAAAACCTCTCCTCCCCGGAGCCGAGATGAACGTTGTCCGTCTGCCGCTCGCCGTCCTCCTGGTGCTCGCCGCGAGCGCCTGCGGGGCCGCTTCCCCCACCGCTCCGCGTGCTCCCGCCGGGTCCGGAGCCGTCCACCGGAACGAAGGCTTTCTCGGCTCGGGAAACAGCGTTCCGCGTCCTCCGCCCCCGCCCGACACGGCGACTACCAAGTAGGGCCTAGCGTACGGCGGCCCCCCGCAGGCAGCGCACGAGCTGCCACTCGAGGGAGCCTTCGGCTGGCGGCACGGGTCTGCCGCCAGCCGCCAGTTCCGCCGCTCTCCCGCCGCTCTTCGCTTCGGCCAGGACGGCCTCGGCCGAGGCCCGCACCTTCTGCTCGCCCCGCGCGGCCCCCACGCGCAAAGCGAACGTCGCGGCGCGAATCGATCGCCTGGCATCCCCCAGGCTGGCCGCGCCGCGGGCCAGGTTCAGCCACGCCTGCGCCGCGGCGGGCCCTGCCGTGCCCGCCTCCAGCAGGGCGGCGGCCGCG
>JAQBQD010000151.1 GCA_028287185.1 Gemmatimonadota bacterium
GCCGCGGCCGTGCTCGCGCCGGTGCCGGGGCTCCGGATCGGCTTCCGCTGCGCCGTGCTGGCCGCGGGCTTCCTGGCCGCCGCGTGGGGCGCCACCGCCGGAAGGGGGTGGCGGCCCGGCATCGGCACGCGCGTGACGGCGGCCGGGTACGCGCTGCTCGCCGCGGCCGAAGTCCTTCCCCCGCTCCTCCCCTCCGCCTACCTCCCCCCGCTCACCCTGCTGTCCGTGGTGCTCCAGTCCGCCGTGGCGCTGGGGATGGCGGCGGCGCTGGTGGAGGAGTCGCACGCGCGCACGAGCCAGGCGCTGGCCGAGGTGGAGCGGCTGGCGTACCACGACACCAGCACCAACCTGCCCAACCGCCGCCTGCTGGTGGACCGCATCACCCTGGAGATCGCCCGGGTGCGCCGCGCCGGCGGCCGCTTTGCCATCGCGCACCTGGACGTGGACCGCTTCAAGGACGTGAACGAGGCGTGGAGCCCGGCGGTGGGCGACGCCGTCCTCCGCGGCGTGGGCGAGCGCCTGCGCGGCCTGCTGCGCGACGGCGACGTGCTGTCGCGCCTGGGGAGCGACTCGTTCGCCCTGCTCTTCACCGGCATCGCCACCGACGAGCAGGTGACGGCCCTCACCGACCGCGTGGCGCGCCGCATCGGCCGCCCTTTCGTGCTGCACGAGCGCGAGATCGAGCTCACGGCCAGCATCGGCGTGAGCTGCTTCCCGGAGCACGGCGCGGACGCCGAAAGCCTGCTGCGCAACGCGGACGCGGCCATGACGCGGGCCAAGGAGGCGGGGCGCAACCGGACGCTCTTCTACCACCCGGCCATGATCACCCGCACGGGCGAGCGCCTGGCGCTGGAGCAGGCGCTGCGGCGCGCGCTGGCGGGCGACGAGCTGGTTCTCCATTACCAGCCCATCGTGGAGCTGGACACGGGGCGCGTGGTGCGGTACGAGGCGCTGCTGCGCTGGCCCCACCCCACGCGGGGGCTGCTGGGGCCGGACCAGTTCCTGAACCTGATCGAGCCGATGGGGCTCACCGAGGCGCTGGACCAGTGGGTGCTGCGCACGGCGTGCACCGAGGCGCTGCACTGGCGCTGCGGCTCGCAGGCGCGCCCGCCGCAGGTGGCCGTGAACCTGTCCGCGCGCTCGCTGCAGCAGCCCGACCTGGTGCAGCGCATCGACACGGTGCTGGCCGACACGGGCCTGCCCGCCGCCGCGCTGGAGCTGGAGATCACCGAGACGGCGGCGATGGAGGACGCCGAGTCCACGCTCAACACCCTGCGGCAGCTCAAGGCGCTGGGGGTGCACATCGCCATCGACGACTTCGGCACGGGCTACTCGTCGCTCAGCTACCTGCGCACCTTCCCCATCGACACCATCAAGATCGATCGCGCCTTCGTGCGCGACCTGGGCGTGCACAAGAACGCCACCGCGCTCATCGCCGGCATCACGGCGCTGGCGCGGAGCCTGGAGTTGAGCGTGGTGGCGGAGGGCGTGGAGGACGAACGCCAGCGCGAGATCCTGCACGCGCACGGCTGCCAGTTCGTGCAGGGGTACCTGATGGGGCGGCCGGCGGCGAGCCCGGTGGGATGAGGAGGGGCTGCGGTGGATCGGGAAGCGGCCACACCCAGGCGGCGCTGCCGGTGGAGGTGGAAGGGCGAAGCTTCGGCCCGCGGCTGGGCACGATGGCCGTGCTGCGGATGGGGCGGTACCGGGTGAGCCGGCGGGAGACGGTTGGGGTGCTGGAAGAACTGCTGGACGTGCCGCCGCCATCGCCGGGGCATGCAGGCGATGGCGGAGGAGGTGAGCGAGGCGGTGGAGGCGAGCTACAGGAGGTTCGCCGGGCGGTGCAGGCGAGTCCCATCCACCCTGAGCTTTGCCCGGGTGTGAATTACCGTCCGCGCTGCGTGTAGCCGAGCACGAAGCCGGTCACCAGCAGGTCCAGCGCGTCGGCCGATCCGCCGCCCAGGAATGCAGCCGGCGACTCGCGCAGCGAACGGGCGATGCGCTCCAAGCGGGCGGCGACCTCCTCGTACTCCCCGCCGTCCAGCACAGCGCCGGGCGCCATCGTCGAGGCGGCCGCCTCCAGCGACGCGGGGCTGTCCGCCGGCTCCGCGGCGGATGCGGCCATGCCGCCGGCGGACTGCGGGATGCTGAACATGTCGCCCACGGGCACCACGCCAGGATCGGGCGCTGCGTCGGAGGCGCCGAAGCCGGCCGGCGCCAGGAACGACGTGGGGACGGCCGACAGCTCCTCAGCGGGCTCCTCCTCCTCCGCGTCCGCATCGGCCGCGGCCGGCGCTTCCCACGCCAGCCAGTCGGTATCCGGAAGGCCGCCGCCCGCATCCGCCGGCGCGGATGCCGCCGAATCGGACGACGCGAGGGCATCCTGTCCTTCTTCCCCGACGTCCGCTTCCGGCCGCGGCTCCACGGCGGAATCGGGCGCGAAAGCGGACGACGCCTCGGGCGGCATCTCCAGCCACGGAAGGTCCTCCGCCGCCGGCTCCTCGTCGTCGGCCTCCGCTGCCGGGGGCGGCGCGGTGGCGGAGTCGGCGAACGACGACGTGCCGGGCCCGGGCTCGGCGACGGACGGCATCTCCCACGGCATCGCCTCCTCGCCGGCGGGCGCCATGAACGGCAGGTCCACGTCCGGCTCGCTCTCCGCCCCGGTGCGGAACACCGGCGGCTCGGACGGGAGTGCCGAATCGAATGCGGCCGCGGCCTCGAACGCAGGCGCCGGCTCGAAAGCGGGCGGCGCGGCGGGGGTCGCGGGCGCCGACGCGGATGGACGCGGCCGCGCGGGTCCGAAGGGCGGGAACACCGGGCCGGGGGACGAGTCGCTCATGTCGGCGTCAGCGGGAAGGGTTGGGTCTGGCGCCGCGGGAGCGGCGAAGGGACCGGCGCGGCCGGCGTATGGCGGTGTTCCCGGAACGTATTCCGCGGGCGGAGCGCTGTCAACGAACGCCTCAGACGCGGGTTGCGGACGGATGGGGTTCCGTCACCCCGGGCGCGGCCCTTCGTCGGGCCAGCCGAAGCGGCCCAGCAGCGGCACGAAGGTGCAGTCCAGCACCTCCTCGTGGGTGTACTCCGCGCCGTGGCGGCGCACGAGGACCAGGCGCTGCGCCTCGCGGGTGCCCACGGGCACCAGCATGCGTCCGCCTTCCGCCATCTGGTCCAGCAGGGGCTGCGGCACCTCGGGGCCCCCGGCGGCGACCAGGATGGCGTCGTACGGCGCGTAGCGGCTCCACCCGATGGTGCCGTCGCCCACCTGCACGGCCACGTTGCTCACGCGCATGGCGTCCAGCGCGTCGCGGGCGCGGGCGGCCAGCTCGCGGATGCGCTCCACCGAATACACGTGCCCGGCGAGCTGCCCCAGCACCGCGGTCTGGAAGCCCGAGCCGGTGCCGATCTCCAGCACGCGGTCCGTCTTCCGGATCTGCAGGATCTGCATGTAGAGCGCCTGGAGCGACGGCTGCGACGCCGTCTGCCCGAAGCCGATGGGGATGGGCGCGTCCTCGTACGCCCGGTGGGCGACGGCGTCGGGCACGAACAGGTGGCGCGGCACCTGCTCGAACACGCGCAGCACGTCCAGGTCGCGGATGCCGCGGTCCTGCATGCGTTCCACCAGGGCGCGGCGCTGGGCGGCGTAGCGGTCCATCGTCATCCCTCCAGCCCCCAGGCCTCGACGTCCGCCAGCAGGGCGTGGTTGGTCAGGTCCAGGTGCAGCGGCGTGACGGAGACGTAGCCGGCCTGCACCGCGTGCGCGTCCGTGCCCTCCGGCGCCGACCACTCCGCCGTCCCCCCGCCGATCCAGAAGTACTCGCGGCCGAACGGGTCCTTGCCGCGCGTGAGCGTGTCGGTGAACACGCGCCGCGCCAGCCGCGTGACCCGCACGCCCTTCACCGCGGCCGGGTCGATGGGCGGCAGGTTCACGTTCAGCAGCGTCTCGGCGGGAAAGCCGGCGCGCATCAGCCGGGGCAGCAGCTTCGACAGCAGGGGAAGGTACGAGGGGATGCGGTCCGCGTCGCGGCCGGCGTACGAGACGGCGACGGCGGGAATGCCCAGGATGCAGGCCTCCATCGCCCCCGCCACCGTGCCCGAGTACAGCACGTCCTCGCCCATGTTGCTGCCGTGGTTGATGCCGGAAAGCACCCAGTCCGGCCGGGCGCCGAGCAGCGCACCGACGGCCAGGGCCACGCAGTCCGTGGGCGTGCCGTCCACGTGGTGCACGCCCGGGCGCACGAGCTTCGCGCGGAGCGGGTGGTGCATGGTGAGGGAGTGGCTGGTGGCGCTCTGCTCACGGTCGGGCGCCACGACGTGCACGGTGCCCAGCCCGGCCGCCGCCTCGGCGAGCACGGCCAGGCCGCCGGCCAGGTACCCGTCGTCGTTGGTGCAGAGGATCAGCATCCCGTCGTGGTGCCCGTGGGGGTGGCCGCGCGCAGGCGGCGGATGGCAGGCGGGGCCGCCGACTCGCGTCCGCGGCCCCGTCGGCACGCCTGTCTCGTTGTGCGGCGGAATGTAGGCGCCGCCCCGCCGGGGGTCAACCGGACGCGGGCCCCAGCAGCGCCAGCACCTGCTCCAGCTCGCCCCGCAGCGAGCGCAGGAAGGCGCGCTCCAGCGAGCGCGCCGCCAGCGCGTCGGCCGTCCCCTCGCGGCGCATCTCGTCGATGCGGGTGCGGGCGCCCTCCAGCGTGTAGCGCTCGTCGCGCACCATGCGGTGGATGAGGGCGATCAGCTCCAGGTCGCGCGGCCGGTACAGGCGGTTGCCCTGGCGGCTCTTGGCCGGCGCCAGCGCGGGAAACTGCGTCTCCCAGTAGCGCAGCACGTGCGCCTTCATCCCGAACAGCTCGCACACCTCGCCGATGGTGTAGAACTCCCGCTGCGTCGCGCGCGGCGTCATCGGCCGGACCCGTCGACGGAGATTCGGCCGTCCACCCGTCCGTTCGTCGAATGAAACGCTTCGCCGACCATCGACACACCCGACGGACTCGAAGGGATTCGGACGATCGACGGGATCCGCGGACCCGACGGCTCGCGAACGGCGGAGGGCGCCTGGGCGGGCATCAGCTCCAGTGCTCCGCCTTGGGCTCGCGCAGCATCAGCGCCTCCACGGCGTCGCGCGCGGCCATGCCCTCGTAGAGCATCGCATGCACGGTCTCCACGATGGGCATCTCGATCCCCATGCGGGCGGCCAGGTCGCGTGCGGAGCGGGCGGTGCGCACGCCCTCGGCGACGGCCTGCATCCCGCCGAGGATCTCGTCCAGCGGCCTTCCCTTCCCCAGCTCGAAGCCCACGGTGCGGTTGCGCGAGAGCGATCCGGTGCAGGTGAGGATCAGGTCGCCCATGCCGGCCAGCCCGGCGAAGGTGCGCGGGTCGGCGCCGGCGGCCACGCCCAGGCGGGTGATCTCGGCCAGGCCGCGGGTGATGAGGGCAGCGCGGGTGTTGTGCCCGAAGCCCAGCCCCTCCGCCGTGCCGGCCGCGATGGCGATCACGTTCTTCAGCGCGCCGCCCAGCTCCACCCCGCGCACGTCGCGGCTGGTGTACACGCGAAAGCGCGGCGTCTGGAACAGCTCCTGGGCCGCCTCCGCCGCGTCCGCGCGGTGGGAGGCGACCGTCACCGCCGTGGGATGCCCCTGCGCCACCTCCAGCGCGAAGCTGGGCCCGGAGAGGTAGACGGTGCGCGCGCCGACACCCGCCGGGAGCACGTCCGCCAGGACCTCGTCCATCGACATCAGCGTCTGGTTCTCGATCCCCTTCGACGCGCTGACGACCGTCGCGTCCGCGGAGAGGAAGCGCCCCGCGTCCGCCATCACCGCGCGGACGACGTGGGAGGGGCTGACGGAGACGATCCAGGATGCGCCGTCCACCGCCTCCTCCATCGACGACGACGCGCGCAGCTCCGGCGACAGCGGCACGCCCGGGAGGTAGCGCGCGTTCACGCCGTCCGCGCGGATCGTCTCCGCCACGTCCGCCTCGTGCGACCAGAGCACGGTGGGCACGCCCTTGCGCGCCAGCAGGTCCGCCAGCGCGGTGCCCCAGGCGCCCGCGCCCACGACGGCCACGCGCGCGGCGCTCAACGCCCCTCCCCCGGCGCCGGCTTCGGCGTGCCGAAGCGGGGCTCCTCGCCGCGCACGATGCGGCGCACGTTGCCGCGATGCGAATAGAGGATGAAGGCGGCCACGGCGACTCCCAGGATGCGGACCTCCCGAGGCACCGGCGTGAGGAAGAGCGCCGGCACCAGGGTGAGCGAGGCGAGCAGCGAGGCGAGCGAGACCATTCGCGAGGCGCGGAGGACGGCGAGCCAGACGACGAAGGCGACGCCCACGGCGAACGGCGCCAGGCCCAGGAAGACGCCCGCGCCCGTCGCCACGCCCTTGCCGCCCCTGAAGCGCATGTACAGCGAGAAGACGTGGCCCAAGATCGCGGCCACGCCGTACGCGATGCCCCAGCGCGCGTCCGGCGACGCGTCCCACAGGGGGAACAGCATCGCCGGCACGAAGCCCTTCGCCACGTCGAACAGCACCACCGGCGCGGCCACCTTGGCGCCGAGCACGCGGAAGGTGTTGGTGGCCCCCAGGTTGCCGCTGCCGTGCGCGCGCAGGTCGATGCCCCGCGCCCAGCGCCCCGCCAGGTAGCTGGCGGGCACCGAGCCCAGCAGGTAGCTGGCGGCCAGCAGCAGCCAGGGGCTCACTCCCCCTCCCCCTCGCGGCGCTGGCGAAGCTGCAGGCGCATGGGCACACCCGTGAACCCCCACTCCGCGCGGAAGCCGTTCTGCAGGTAGCGCATGTAGCTCTCGGCCACGCCGTCCGGGTGGTTCACCCACAGGTTGATGGTGGGCGGCGCCACCGCCACCTGCGTGGCGTACAGGAACTTGACCGGGTGCCCGCCGAAGTGCGGCGGCCGGGCGCGGATGGTGAGCGCGCGCATCACCTCGTTCACCTCGTGCGTGGTCACCCGGCGCTGCCGCTCCTGGGCCACCGTCAGGATCATCTCCAGCACGTTGTGCACGCGCTGGCCGGTGAGGGCGCTGGTGAAGACCACGGGCACCCACTTCAGGAAGGGCGCGCGGTCGCGCAGCGCCTTCTCGTAGCGGGGGGCCGTCATCGTCTCCTTCTCCACCAGGTCCCACTTGTTGATGACCAGGATCAGGCCGCAGCCCGCGTCCCACGCCTTCTGGGCGATGCGCATGTCCTGCTGGTGGATCTCGCCTTCGGTGGCGTCCACCAGCAGCAGGCACACGTCCGCGCGCTCGATGCTGCGCTCGGTGCGGATGGTGCTGTAGAACTCCACGCTCTCATCCACCTTGCTCTGCCGCCGCAGCCCCGCCGTATCCACGAAGATCATCGTCTTGCCGTGGTACTGCATGGGGGTGTCGATGGCGTCCCGCGTGGTGCCGGCCACGTCCGAGACGACCAGGCGCTCCTCGCCCAACAGGCGGTTCACGAAGCTGCTCTTGCCCACGTTGGGCTTGCCGATCACCGCCACCCGCAGCGCGTCGTCCTCCTCCGCGTCCACCTCGGGGAGGTGCTCGATCACGGCGTCCAGCACGTCGCCGCTGCCCTTGCCGCTGGTGGAGCTCATGGGCAGGGGCTCGCCCAGGCCCATGTCCCAGAAGTCATGGTGCGCCACGGCCGTGGGGGCGCCCAGGTTGTCCACCTTGTTGACGACGAGCACGGCGGGCTTCTGCGTCCGGCGCAGGTGCTCGGCCACGGCGTAGTCCAGCGGGTGCGGGCCCACCTTGCCGTCCACCACCATCACCAGCACGTCGGCCTCGGCGATGGCCGTGAGCACCTGGTCACGGATCAGCCGGTCCATGGGCAGGTCCGAGCCCTCCACCAGCCCGCCGGTGTCCACCAGGTAGAAGTTGCGGCCCGACCACTCCGCGCGCGCGAAGTTGCGGTCGCGGGTCACGCCCGGCCGGTCCTCCACGATGGCCAGGCGCTCGCCCAGCGCGCGGTTGAAGAAGGTGGACTTGCCGACGTTCGGCCGTCCGACCACGGCCACCACGGGAAGCTTCACGGGTCCATCCAGATCAAAAGAAAGAGGCGCGGGCGCCTCGGAGAAATCCAGCAAAACGAAAAGCGGCCCCGGCGGGCCGGGAGCCGCTTGCGGCCGGGCGTGCGGAAACCGTCGTGGGCCCCGCGGTCCGCCCGGAGCGCCGGGGCGAAGTATGGCGCCCGCCCCGGCCCAAGTCAACCGCGCCCGGCCCCTACGCCGTGCGCGACGCCCCGCACGAGGCGCAGGCCTCCGCCTCGGGCTCGTTCACCTCGCCGCACTCGGCGCAGGCGAAGGCCACCTCGCCCCGCGCGTCCATGTACGAGCGGATCACCGCCAGCGCCTGGCCGTGCTCCCACACGGGCACCAGCAGCCGCACGATGCTCAGCTCGCCCAGGTCCACGGGAAAGATGCGGTCCGCCTGCGCGTAGATCTGCGAGTCGATGCCCTCGGCGCGCAGGTTCTCGGCCAGCAGCTGCGCCTCCATCTCGGTCGCCGTGCTGAACACCTGCGCCCAGTCCTCGATGGTGGCGATGCCGCGGTGCTCGGCGCACTTGGCCGGCGAACGGCCCCGCTCCGCCTCGGCCTCGCACACGGGCGTGCCGCAGAAGACGCAGCGCGAGTGCGCCTTCCGGTCGGGATGGGCCGCGCACGGCATCTCCACGGTGAGCGTCCCGCACGCCGGGCACGAGTCCGCGGACGGGTGCTCGGCGCCGCACACCGCGCACGTCACCGTCGGCCCATCGTCCTCGCCGTCCCCGGTCGAGGCCCCCGCCACCTCCGCCGCCGTCCGCGCCGGGTCCTCGCGCGCCGGGGCGTCCGACTCCGCCGGCCCGCGCACCATCGTGTCGTCGCTCGCCTGGTCGATCCCCCCCTCCGTGTCGCGCGGACGAGCGGGCGTGTCCAGGCGAGGAAGGGAGGCGCCGCGCAGGGTCTCGTCGGATGCCGTGTCGATGCCGGCGGGCTCGTCTCCGCGAAGGCCCTCGAAGCCGGCGGCCGGGATCAGCGTCGCGTCGGGATCGCGGAATCCCGCGGTCGGCGCGATGCCGGCCTGCGGCGCGTTCACGCCGGGGATGAGCGTGGCGTCGGACTCGTCGTCGGCGGCGGACGGCACGACCTCCTGTCCGCAGCGGGGGCAGCGTTCATCGGAAGCGGCGAGCGGTTGGCCGCAGTTGGAACAGGCTGGCATCGGGCTCCGTCTTGGGATCGCTGGATGGGGCACGCACGGTCTGACGCCCGCGAAAAGCAAGAAGCGTGCGCCCCAGCGGGAGCCGCCACCTTCCTCGCCGCCCCGGCCTCGCCGAACGCCGCCGCAGTCCGACCCATCGTGCTCAATCGCCGTCGCGAGGCGAGCTGCCGAAGCCGGAAGCCGAGGCACCGCGCCGTCCGACCGCCGGGTCGAGATCGCCGGCCCGGGGTGCATCCACCGACGCGTGCGGGGCGGCCTCCCGCGTGGGAAGCCGCCCCGCACCTCACCGCCCGGCCGGAGCCGGGCCGGTGGTCACGGCACCAGGCGGTAGCTGAAGCTGGTGGCGGCGGACGTGGCGGGGATGGTCAGCTCGAAGGGCGCCTTGGCGTCCTTGGCCGGCGCGTTCACCGTCACCGTCTGCGTGCCCATGCGGCCGCCGGCGCCGTAGAGCGTGAACTCCAGCGTGACCGGGCGTCCCGTGGGGGCCTTGGCGCCTACCACGGTGCCGCTGATGCGCGCGCTGCCGGCGGCGTTGGACACCGTGATGCCCTCCACCTGCACCGGCATGGCGTCGGCGGCGGCCAGCGTGTTCAGCGCGTTCTGGCGGTTGGGATCGTTGCGGCTGCTGCCCGCGGCGTCCGCCATTCCCTTGTACGCGTTGAACAGGATGATCTGCCCGTTGTAGTTGAGCGGGTCGATCCGCACGATGCGCTGCGCCACGGGCACCAGGTCGGCCCACCGGCTCTGCTTGTACAGCGCCAGGCCCAGGTTGTACCAGGCATCGCGGCTGTTGGGGTCGAGCTGGGTGACGGTGCGGAAGACGTCCACCGCGGCCGGGTAGTTCTCCTTCTGGAAGTACTGCCCGCCGGCGCCGATGAGGCCCACGATGCTGTTGGCGCGCGTCTCCGCGGCCGTGGCGCGGCCGGCGGCACTGGTGTCGGGCTCGGCGCGCCCCAGCGAGGCCAGCGCCTCGCGGTAGAACTGCACCGAGTGCGCCACGTCGCCCGTCTGCGCGTACAGCACGCCCAGGTTGAAGTACGCGTCCGGCACGCGGTTGTAGATGGTCGTGGCGCGCGTGAACGACGCCATGGCCGCCGCCGTGTCGTTGGCCTGCAGCGAGCCCACGCCCGCGTTGAACGCGGCGCTGTAGGCCCCCTTCCGCGCGTTGACGACCTCCTCCTCCAGCCCCGGGCAGAGCTGGAGCGCCTTTGTGAACTGCTGGTCGGCCTCGTTGAGCTGGTGAAGGCCCACCTGTGCCTCGCCCGCCAGGAAGGGATACAGCGGGTTGGCCGCATCGGCCGCCATGCCCTGCTGCGCCTGCGCCAGCGCCTGCTGGTAGAGCGGCGCGGACACCTCCGGGCGCATGCCGGGGATCAGGGTGCGGGTCAGCGCGCCCTGCGCCGAGGTGGCGAACGTCGTCACCGCGGGGGCCGTCCCGTTGCACGTCACCTGGGGCAGCCCCGAGGCGGACGGCTTGACGGCGGCGGTGCCCCCGGCGGAGCCCGCGGCGCAGGCGCCCGACACGGCGGCCACCCCGAGCGCGAGGACCAGCCCACGATCGAAAGTCATCTTCGTCCTCCTGATGGAGATGGTTTGCCGCCCGTGGGCGGCTCGGTGCACCGGGCCCGCGCTCGGGCCGGGCGAGTCCTGCCCTACCCTTCCGCGGCCACCCCGTCGGCCAGCATGGCGCGGTAGGCGGCCAGCGGCGTCATCCCCAGCCGCTCGGCCGCGCGGGCCACGTCCTCGAACTCGGGCTTGGCCCGCTCGCCGCCACCGGGCAGCTTCGAGCGCTTCACCCGCACCTCCTGGCCGCGCCACTGCACGGTCTCCACGCTGCGCGCCAGGGTCTCGCGCCGCACGGGCCAGAAGCGCACGCCGATGCTGGTGCCGGCCTGGAACATCGCCGCGCGCACCTGCTCCAGCTTCGGCGCGGGCGCGAGCGCCTCAATGCGCACGCCGGGGCGGCCCTTCTTCATCAACAGGGGCATGGCCGTGCAGTCCAGCGCGCCGGCCTTCAGCACCGCCTCCAGCAGCGGCGGCACGTACTCGGGGGACAGGTCGTCCACGTCGCACTGCACCAGCAGCACCGTGGCCGCCTCGCTGCCGGGCTCGTCGATGAGCACCACGCGCAGGCAGTTGGGCCGGTCCCTGGGGTCGCGGGTGCCCGCGCCGAAGCCGTCGCGGACGGGCACGAACACCGCCGGCGGCTCCACGCCCCCCGACAGCGCCCGCACCAGCGCGGCGCCCGTGGGCGTGGTGCATTCGCCCTGGAAGTCCGGGTCCGTCACGGGAACACCGGCCAGCAGCTTCATGGTGGCGGGCGGCGGCACGGGAAAGTGCCCGTGCGCCATGTCCACCCATCCCCGGCCCAGCGCCACCGGGCGCGTGTAGAACGCGCCCACGCCCAGCTCCGCACAGCCCGCGACCGCGCTCAGGATGTCCACGATGGCGTCCAGCGCGCCCACCTCGTGGAAGTGCACCTTCTGCGGGGTGGTGCCGTGCACCTCGGCCTCGGCTTCGGCGAGGAGCGTGAAGGCGTTCACCGCCCGGTCGCGCACCTCCGCGGGAACACCCGTTCCCTCGATGATCTTCACGACGTGGTGCAGGTGGCGGTGTGCGTGCTCGTGCGGAAGCTCCAGCAGCAGCCGCGTGCAGCGGATGCCCAGCCGGTCCACCTTCTCCGCGTCGACGCGGATGTCGCCCAGCGCCAGGTCCTTCACGAAGCCCTGCAGCCACTCCAGCGGCAGCCCCGCGTCCAGCAGGGCGGCCACGGTCATGTCGCCGCTGATCCCGCTGAACGGGTCGAAGATCAATCCGCGCAATGCATCCCCTCGGCGTGCGTTTCGGTTGGATCGGTCCAAGGTAGTGCCTGCCGCCCGCCAGGGTCAAACCTCGCCGGCGCCCGGCATCCCGCCCCACCGCTCGTCCTCCGCGCCGGTGCGCGCCGGAGGGGTCACGCCCTGCCGGCCCGGAGCTCCTCCTCCCAGGTCAGCACGTCGCCTTCCGGAAGGTCCGACAGGCCGGACCGCTTCATCATGTACAGCACCTGCGCGCGGTGGTGCATGCCGTGGGTGGTGACGTGCGCGATCACGCCGCCCAGCGTGGAGGTCCGCGGGCCCTTGGTGGGATGCACCCACGCGTCGTCCACGCGGCCCTCGTCGCGCACGCGGCGTGCGGCCGCGGCCAGGGCCGGCGCGGCGGCGTCCAGCCGCGCGAGCAGCGAATCGACGGTGTGCGGGCCCTGCGGGCGCGCGCGGTGCGTCCCGTCGCGCAGCACGTCGCCCCACGCCTCCATGTTCCACACCACGTGCTCCAGCGTCGCGCGGAGCCCGCCCGGCCCGATGCCATGCGCGCGGTCCATCTGCGCGTCGTCCAGTTCGCGGCACCGCTCCAGCAGCCGCCGCGTGGTCCACGCGTCGTGCCCCAGCAGCCGGTCGATCGCGTCCACGTTGCTCCCCATACCGCGTGTTGGCTGATCGGTCGATCCTGCGCGCGCACTCCTGCTCCGCGGTCGACCGAGATCCGTCCCGCCACCGGTCCGCACTCCCGGACCTCGACCTTCGCACGAGGCCTGAACCTCAGGATCCGGAGGTCCGCGGAGGCGGTTGCCATCCACCGACCCTCAAACCGCCCGCATGCCGGTCGATTCCAGCCGGGGAAGCGCCCCGACTCAGTGGCGGAACAGGCGCCGGCCGGTGAAGACCATCGCGATGCCGTGCGCGTCGGCGGCGCCGATGGTCTCCTCGTCGCGCACGCTTCCGCCGGGCTGCACGATGGCGCGGATGCCCGCCTTCGCCGCCGCGTCCACGCCGTCGCGGAAGGGGAAGAACGCGTCCGACGCGAGCGCGGCGCCGGCCAGGTCGAACCCGGCCTCCAGCGCCTTCATCACCGCCAGGCGCGACGCGTCCACGCGGCTCATCTGCCCGGCGCCGATGCCCAGCGCCAGCCCGTCGCGAGCGATGAGGATGGCGTTGGACTTCACCATGGCCACCGAGCGCCAGGCGAAGCGAAGGTCGGCCCACTCCGCCTCCGTGGGCGCGCGCTTCGTGGCGACGCGCCACTCCGCGTCGGAAAAGCCCATCCGCAGCCGGTCCTGCGCCACGAAGCCGCCCTGCACGCGCTTCACGTCCATGCCGCCGCCGCGCGCCGCGCCCGCGGGAAGCTCCAGCAGGCGCAGGTTCTTCTTCTCGGTGAGCAGCCTCAGCGCGCCTTCCACGAACCCCGGCGCCACGATGGCCTCCACGAAGTTGGGGCGCATGAGCGTGGCGGCCTGCTCGGTCACGGGCACGTTGAAGGCGATGACGGAGCCGAACGCGCTGGTGGGGTCCGTCGCCAGCGCCTTGCGGTACGCCTCGGCCGCGTCCTCACCCACCGCGATGCCGCACGGGGTGGTGTGCTTGATGATGGCGCACGCCGCCAGCTGCCCGTCCGCCCAGGCGGAGACGGCCAGCAGCGCCGCGTCCACGTCCAGCAGGTTGTTGAACGACAGCTCCTTGCCGTGAAGCTGCCGCAGCGCCGCCAGGCCCGCACGCTCGCCGCGCTCCGCGTAGAAGGCGGCGCGCTGGTCCGGGTTCTCGCCGTAGCGAAGGTCCTGCACCTTCATCAGCTCGATCCGCAGCTCCGCCGGGAACGCATCCGCATCGACCGACGCACCCTCCGCCGGCGAGCTTTCACCCGCCGAAGCCGAGGCCGCCTCTGCCGACCCCGCCGACGCCGCCGACGCCGCCGTCTCGTCCGCGGTCGCGCCGCCGTCCGCCGCGGCGAGGTAGTCGGCGATGGCGCGGTCGTAGTCGGACGTGTGCGCGTACACCCGGGTCGCGAGCTGGCGGCGGAGCGCGGCGCCCTCGTCCTCCGACGCGTCCAGCGCCTCGAGGACCCGGTCGTAGTCGGCGGGATCGACCACCACCCACACGCGCTCGTGGTTCTTGGCGGCGGAGCGCAGCATGGAGGGGCCGCCGATGTCGATGTTCTCGATCGCCTCGTCGCGCGTCACGCCCGGGCGCGCGACGGTCTCGCGGAACGGATAGAGGTTCACGGCCACCAGGTCGATGGGCTCGTATCCCTGCTCGCGCATCTGCGCCACGTCGTCGGGGTTGCCGCGGCGTCCGAGGAGGCCCGCGTGCACGGCCGGATGCAGCGTCTTCACGCGGCCGTCCATCATCTCGGGATGGCCCGTGACCTCGCTCACCTCCACCGCGTCCAGGCCCCAATCGCGGAGCGCGCGCGCCGTGCCGCCGGTGGAAAGCAGCGTCCAGCCGCGCTCGGCCAGCGCCCGCGCGAAGCCGTCCAGGCCGGTCTTGTCCGAAACGCTCAACAGTGCCCTGGGCATGGCTGTATCTATCCGGAAGGTGTTTCGGTCGATGACAGGCGGCGCGCCGTCAGTCCCCCGCGGGAGCATCCGGCGAGCTGGGAACGCAGAGGATCGCCAGGATCGAAGCGTCCGCCGGCGCCGGCGCGGACACCAGCTCGAACGCCGCGGGATCGGCGAACACCTCCTCGGAGATACCGGAAGCGACCGCCTCCACCGCCAGCGGCAGGACGCGGTGCTCCACCGCCAGCACCCGCGCCGCCAGCGTCTCCGGCGTGTCGCCCGGCAGCACGGGCACGGGCCACTGGGCGATGATGCGCCCCTCGTCGTAGCGGTCGTCCACCAGGTGCACCGTGGCCCCGGAGACGCGGGCGCCGGAGGCGATTACGGCGCGGTGCACGCGGCCGCCGTACATGCCGTGCCCGCCGAACGCCGGCAGAAGCGCGGGATGCACGTTCAGCATGCGCCCGCGGAAGCGAGCCACCACCTCCGCCGGCACGAGCTGCAGCCAGCCGGCCAGGACCACCAGGTCGATGCCGTGCACCTCCAGCTCCTCCAGCAGCCGCTGCGCGAAGACCACGGCGCCCAGCGCGCGCCCGTCCAGCACCACCTGGTCGATGCCCGCGCGGGCCGCCCGCTCCAGCGCGCCGATGCCCGCGCGGCCGCCCACCACCAGCTCCACGCGCGCGGCGGCGTCCGGCCGGCCGTGGAAGCGGTCGACGAGCGCCTGGAGGTTGCTGCCGCCGCCCGAGGCGAGGACGGCGACGCGCGCGGGGCTGGGCAAACGGATGCTCCGGTGGGGGTTTGCGAGGGCGGCAAGATAGACCCCGCGCGCGGGAGCGTCAACGGAACGCACGCGGAGCTCGGGACCTTCGGCCTGCGGCGTGATCGTGGAATGCGAAGGCAGCGCCCGCCTCGGCGACTTCGCGCTGTCGTGAAGCGCCGGACGACGGTCGCGCTCGGGCCGTCCACCCCATCCACGGAACCGTTCATCCCGCTTTGCTTGCTGGAGCACGGCGCCGGGCTTATCGTCCCGCATCACACGAATCCGGACGCGGTCGACCCCTGCGCTCCGCCGGCCGGCCGGCTGCTTGACGCGCGTTGCCGTCCGCCGGACACCGGCGGGCTTCCGACCTTCGCCGCCGGCTGAAAGCGCGGCGGGCATCCACCGTACCTCCCGGCGAACCCGAAGTCCGCCGTCCCGATCGCTCCTCCGCCTCCCCGCCGGCCCTGCCGCGGCGGAGGCGGACGCCACACGCCACAGCGCTCACCCACTCACCGCGGCGGTGCCTCCATGCAGCTCGTGATCGAGAACCTCTCCAAGACGTACGCCAACGGCACCCATGCCCTGCGCGACGTGAGCCTCACCATCCCGCAGGGGATGTTCGGGCTGCTGGGGCCCAACGGCGCCGGCAAGAGCACGCTCATGCGCACGCTGGCCACGCTCCAGGAGCCGGACTCGGGGCGGGCGACGCTGGGCGACATCGACGTGCTGCGCGACAAGGACGCGCTGCGGCGCACGCTGGGCTACCTGCCGCAGGAGTTCGGGCTGTATCCCAAGGTGCCCGCGGTGGAGCTGCTGGACCACTTCGCCACGCTGAAGGGCGTCACCCACAAGAAGCAGCGCTGGGAGGTGGTGAGCTCGCTGCTGCAGCAGACCAACCTGTGGGCCGCGCGCAACAAGAACCTGGGCGGCTTCTCGGGCGGCATGCGGCAGCGCTTCGGGATCGCGGTGGCGCTCATCGGCAACCCGCGCCTGATCATCGTGGACGAGCCCACGGCGGGGCTGGACCCGGCCGAGCGCGTGCGCTTCCTGAACCTGCTCAGCGAGATCGGCGAGAACGCCGTCGTCATCCTCAGCACGCACATCGTGGAGGACGTGAGCGAGCTGTGCAGCCGCATGGCCATCATCGACCAGGGCGAGATCCTGCAGGAGGCCGAGCCGCTGGCGGCCATCCGAGCCATGCAGGGCCGCGTGTGGATGCGCGGCGCCGAGCGCGACGAGCTCCCCGCCATCGACGCCCAGCACGCGCTGATCTCCACGCGCATGATGTCGGGGCGCACGGTGGTGCACGTGGTGGCGGACGAGCACCCCGGCGGCGGCTTCGAGCCGGTGGCGCCGTCGCTGGAGGACGTGTACTTCGCCGCCATGCGGGCCCGCCGCGGGGCGGACGCCGCGGCGGCCGCCTGAGGGGGCGGCCATGTTCCTCGCCATCGCCGGCTTCGAGCTGCGCTACTACCTGCGCCGCATCAGCACCTGGGTCTACTTCGCGCTGCTCTTCGGCTTCGGGTTCCTGGTCATCAACACGGCGGGCGGCGCGTTCAGCAGCGTGTCCGCCAGCGCGGGCGGCAAGGAGATGGTGAACGCCCCCCTCGCGGTCGCCCTGTGGATGACGCTCGTCAGCCTCTTCGGCACCATGGTGGTGGCCGCCCTCGTGGGCAACTCGGTCTACCGCGACTACGAGACGGGCATCCACCCCCTCTTCTTCACGGCGCCCATCCGCAAGCGCGACTACCTGCTGGGCCGCTTCGCGGGGTCCATGCTGAGCGCCACGGTGGTGTACCTGGGCATCCCGCTGGGCATCGCCTTCGGCTCGCTCATGCCGTACCTGGAGCAGTCGCGCTTCGGGCCCATGCGGCCGGCGGCGTACGCGCTGCCCTTCGTCACCATGGTGCTGCCCAACCTGCTGCTCACCGGCGCGCTCTTCTTCTCGCTGGCCGCGCTGACGCGGCAGATGCTGAGCAACTACATCGGCGGCGTAGTGCTGGTGATCGGCTACGCCATGGCGCAGACGCTCATCTCCAACATGGAGAACAAGACCCTGGCGGGGATGGTGGACCCGTTCGGCATGCAGGCCGTGGACACCGCCACGCGCTACTGGTCGGTGGCGGAGAAGAACGCCGAGCTGCTGGGGCTGAGCGGGGTGCTGCTGTGGAACCGGCTGCTCTGGGTGGGGGTGGCGCTGCTGGTGTTCGCCTTCTGCTACCGGCGCTTCACCTTCGCGCACGCGGCCCCGTCGCGCCGCCGGCGCGCGAACGCCGCCGCGGACGAGGCGGTGCCGCGGGGGCCGCTGGCGGTGCCGGCGCGCCTTACGCTGCCGGACGTGCCGCGCCGCTTCGACGGGGGCGCGCAGCGTGCCATGCTCTGGTCCACGATGCGGCGCGAGTTCCAGGGCATCGTGCGCAACGTGTACTTCTACGCCATCGTGGCGGCGGGCATCGCCTTCCTGGTGGTGGCCAGCACCACGGTGGGCTCCATCTACGGCACCACCACCTGGCCCGTCACCTACGAGGTGCTGGACATCCTGGGGGGCAGCTTCGCCCTCTTCGTCCTCATCATCATCACCTTCTACGCCGGCGAGCTGGTGTGGCGCGAGCGGGACCTGCGCTCGCAGCAGATCCACGACGCGCTGCCCGTGCCCACCTGGGTGCCCTTCGCGGCCAAGCTGGGGGCGCTGATCGGGGTCGTGGCCGTGCTGCTGGTGGTGGTGCTCGCGGCGGGGATCGCGACGCAGGCGGCCAAGGGATACTACCGCTTCGAGATCCCGCTGTACCTGCGCGGCCTGTACGGGGTGCAGCTCGCCCGCTACGCGCTGCTCTGCGTGCTGGCGCTGGCGGTGCACACCCTGGTGAACAACAAGTACCTGGGGCACGCGCTGGTCATCATCGTCTTCCTGATGAACGGCTTCCTGCCGCAGATGGGGCTGGAGCACCACCTGTACCGGTACGGCACCGACGCGGGGATGGTGTACTCGGACATGAACGGCTACGGGCCCTATGTGAAGCCGTGGCTCTGGTGGAAGGCGTACTGGGCCTCGTTCGCCCTGCTGCTGGCGCTGGTCACGGCGCTGTACTGGGTGCGCGGGCAGGAGACCTCGTGGCGGCGGCGCACGGCGCTGGCGCGGGCGCGCTTCCGGGGGCCCGTGCGCGGCGTGGCGGCGCTCTCGGCGCTGGCCTTCCTGGGCCTGGGCGCCTGGACGTACTACAACACCAACGTGCTGAACGACTACCGCACCGCCAAGGACGGCGAGCGCGGCGCGGCCGAGTACGAGAAGCGCTACAAGCGCTACCAGGACGCCCCCCAGCCCCGCATCGCCACCACGCGGCTGGCCGTGGACCTCTTCCCCGAGCGCGACGCGGTGCGCGTGCGGGGCCACTACGGCCTGGTGAACCGCACGCCGCAGCCCATCGACTCGGTGCACCTGCGCCTGAGCCGCATGGTAACGGTGCGCGCGCTCACCTTCGGGCGGCCGGCGCGCGTGGTGCTGGACGACCGCGACCGCGGCTACCGCATCTACCGGCTGGCCACGCCCCTGCTGCCGGGCGACTCGCTGGGGATGGACTTCGACCTGGCGTACGAGCGGCGGGGCTTTCCCAACTCGGTGGAGCAGACGCGGGTGGTGGGCAACGGCACCTTCTTCGACAACGGGATCCTTCCCCACGTGGGATACGACCCCGGCGAGGAGCTGAGCCAGGCCAACGCCCGCAAGCGCTACGGCCTGAAGCCCAAGCCGCGCATGGCCCCGCCCGAGGACCTGGCGGCGCGGCGCAACACCTACGTGGCCAACGACGCCGACTGGGTGGACTACGACGCCGTCGTCAGCACGGCCCCCGACCAGACCGCCGTCACCAGCGGCGACCTGCAGCGCGAGTGGACGCAGGGCGGCCGGCGCTACTTCCATTACAAGACGGCCGCCCCCGTGCTGAACCTGCACGGCTTCCTGTCCGCCCGCTACGCCGTGAGGCGCGACCGCTGGAAGGGGGTGGAGATCGAGGTGCTGTACCACCCGTCCCACGGCTACAACGTGGACCGGATGATCACCGCCGTGCGCAAGTCGCTGGACTACTACACGGCCAGCTTCGGCCCCTACCAGCACCACCAGCTCCGCATCGTGGAGTTCCCGCGCTACTCGTCGTACGCGCAGTCGCTGCCCAACGTAATCCCGTTCTCCGAGTCCATCGGCTTCATCGCCCGCATCAAGGGGCCGGAGGACATCGACTACCCGTTCTACGTGACGGCGCACGAGGTGGGGCACCAGTGGTGGGCGCACCAGGTGATCGGCGCCAACGTGCAGGGCGCAACGCTGCTCTCCGAGACGCTGTCGCAGTACAGCGCGCTGATGGTGATGGAGAAGGAGTACGGGCGGCCGCGGATGAAGCGGTTCCTGCGCTACGAGCTGGACCAGTACCTGACCGGCCGCGCCTTCGAGAGCGAGCGCGAGACCCCGCTGCTGCGCGTGGAGGGCCAGCAGTACGAGCACTACCGCAAGGGATCGCTGGTGATGTACGAGCTGCGCGACCTGCTGGGCGAGCAGCAGCTGAACGCCGCGCTGGCGTCGTACCTGCGCGCCGTGCGCTTCCAGCAGCCGCCCTACACCACCTCGCTGGAGCTGTACCGGTACATCCAGGCCGCCACCCCCGACTCGCTGAAGCCCGCCGTGGCCGACCTCTTCGAGCGCATCACGCTCTTCGAGAACAAGGCCGTGCAGGCCACCGCCCGCCCCGCCGGCGGCGGGCGCTACACCGTGGACCTGACGCTGGAGGCGGCCAAGTTCTACGCCGACAGCGTGGGCACCGAGAAGGCCGCGCCCATGGACGACCGCGTGGAGGTGGGCGTCTTCGGACCCGCGCCGGCCGGCGCCAAGGACAAGGACTCGGGCCCCATCCTGTACCTGGCCCGCCGGCGCATCCACGGCGGCCGCCAGCACGTCACGGTGACGGTCAGCGGCCGCCCCGTCCGCGCCGGCATCGACCCCATGAACAAGCTCATCGACCGCCACGCCGACGACAACACCGTGCCGGTGACGGTGAGCGGTGGGAAGCCGTAGACGATCGCGGCCCGCGTCCGAACGGAAGGTCGATCGTACCTGCAGAAAGACATGAGTCATCCCGGAGTTGAGGTACGGGATGGACCGAAATATGAAGTGACAATAGTCCCCCGATGGGTCACCTCCATCGGGGGGCTATCGTATGCAGAAGAGTGGACCGTCGACCCCGGTTCTCGCCCGCACGTTTCGGGAGCGGCTGGAGG
>JAQBQD010000152.1 GCA_028287185.1 Gemmatimonadota bacterium
TCGACGGGCTCGGTGAGCCGGTGCCGGGGCGCCGCGCGGGGGCATGCATCGCCCGCGCTCGCGCCGCCAGCCCCCGCCACACGCTGTCCATCCCCGCCGACCCACACGCCAGCGATCCCGGCCCGCAGGGAAGCGACGGCGTCGCGTGCGGAATGGCGGGCCGCTGCTGCTGCGCGGAGACGGGAAGGGCGAGCAGCACGAGGAGAGGTGCGACGGCGAACGCCATCACCGTCCCGCCGAATGAAGCCCGGAATCGGGCGTGCGCGTTCGCTTTGGATCTGCGGGTCGGAGACATGGGCCGATGAAAGGGGGTGAGATGAACTTCGGGCGCGAGGAGCGGTGCTGCGCGGCGACTGTTTCCGATGAACGACTGAACGGCCGGATCTATGTCGCGTTGGGGGGTAGAGTGTCGTGAAGACGACGATAGTCGTGCACCGAAAGTACGCCGAATATGGGCAGCGCGCAATCACTGGGACGGAGAAGGGGCGGCGGCTCGCGCCACCGCCCCTTCGTGCTCGTCGCTGCACGGTGTGCGACGCTCAATCCCCGAAGCACACCCCCAGGCGCCGCGCCGTGTGCACCATCTCGCCGTCCACGGGCACGCGCTTGATGTCGGTGATGGCGTCGCCCAGCGGGACGCTGCGCACGGACTTGCCCTGCAGCGCCACCATGCAGCCGAAGTTTCCGCGCTCCACCGCGTGCACGGCCGCCGCGCCGAAGCGCAGCGCCAGGTTGCGGTCGAAGGGCACGGGGCTGCCGCCGCGCTGGATGTGGCCCAGGGTGAGGGTGCGCGTCTCCTTGCCGCTGCCCCGCTCGATCTCCTCCGCGAGCTGCGCGGCGATGCCCCCGTACCGCCCCGTGGAATCCGCGTAGCTGGGCGCGCCGCCGGCGGGCTTGGCGCCCTCGGCCACCACGATGATGCTGAACCGGCGCCGGGTGCGCTCGCGCTCGGCGATCTTCTCCAGGATCTTCTCCACCGAGTAGGGAATCTCCGGGATCAGGATCACGTCCGCGCCGCCCGCCAGGCCGCTTTCCAGCGCGATCCACCCCGTGTGGCGTCCCATCACCTGCACCACCATCACCCGCTGGTGCGCCTCGGCCGTGCTGTGCAGGCGGCCGATGGCGTCCGTCGCCACGTCCACCGCCGTCTGGAAGCCGAAGGTCATGTCCGTGGCGCCCAGGTCGTTGTCGATGGTCTTGGGCACGCCGACCACGCGCAGGCCTTTCAGGAAGAGCCGGTGCGCGATCTTGAGCGAGCCGTCGCCCCCGATGGCGATCAGCGCGTCGATGCCCAGCGCCTCGAACCGGGCCATGATCTCGGCGGAGGGGTCGCGGTCGCCCCAGGTGCCGTCCGACTCGCGCACCTCCAGGCCGAAGAGGTTTCCGCGCGAGGTGGTGCCGAGCAGGGTGCCGCCCAGGTGCGTGATGCCGCTCACGCTGCGGGCGGAGAGCGGAAGCAGCCCCGGCTCGCCGTCCACCTCGTCCTGCAGCAGGCCCATGTAGCCGCGCCGGATGCCCAGCACCTCCCAGCCGTTCTCCAGCGCCGCCAGCGTGGCGGCGCGGATGACGGCGTTCAGGCCTGGCGCGTCTCCGCCGCCGGTGTTGATGGCGATGCGCCGGATGCCGTCGGTCGAGTCCATCGAAGACGATTCCTGGGACGGGGTTCCGCCAGTGGGGCACGCCCGGACGAGAATTGTTAGGCGTGCTGATTATATGGAGAACGTAAGGGCGCCTGGTCCTTCGATCAAGACATGGGGCGCTGTCGGGGCCGATGCGTTATCCGATGGCCGGCGCCGCGTACACCGGCGCGACGACGAGGGCCGCGGCGCCGCGAAGACGGGTCTGCTCGTCGGCCAGCTCCGGGATCACGGGGGTCGCGGCGGCTCCGGCGGTGAGCGCGCGCTGCTCCATCACCTCGTGCACGAGCGGGCTGATGAGGTCCCACGCCGCCACCAGCTCGCCGCCCACGATGATTCGCGCGGGGTTCAGCGCGTTGACGATGGCCACGATCCCCACGGCCAGGTACCGCCCGCTGGCCTCCACCGCCGCCAGCGCCGCCGCGTCGCCGCTCCGCGCGCGGGAGACGATGTCGTCCACCGTCAGCCCCGTCTCGCGCACGTCCGCGTACGACTGGCGGGACACCAGCTCCCGGCCCAGGTAGCGGGCGACCGTGGCGGTGGTGGAGGTGTACGCCTCCAGGCAGCCGTGGGCCCCGCACGAGCAGAGGGGCCCGTCCAGCGCCAGGGGGATGTGGCCGAACTCGCCCGCCGCGTCGCGGTGGCCGCGCACCACGGCGCCGTTCACCACCACGCCCGCGCCCACGCCGTCCGAGACGGTGAGGTACACGAAGCTGTCCTGCGCGCTGCCCTGCTTGGGCCCCAGCCACATCTGCGCGAGCGCGCAGGCGATGGCGTCGCGCTCGGTGTGCACCTCCATCTCCAGCTCCGCCGCCAGCGCGCCGCCCAGGTCCACGTCGCGCCAGCCCAGCGTGGGCGCGTGCACCAGGCGGCCCGTGCGCCGGTCCACCATGCCGGGAACGACCAGCCCGATCCCCCGGCACTCGCCCGCGCCGCGGTGGTCGCCCAGCATGCGGCGGATGCGCAGCGCGATCTCGGCCACCAGCGCGTCGGGCACCAGGGGCGTGGCGAAGCGCTCCAGGGCGATCATCCGGCCGCTGAAGTCGCAGAGCATCACGTGCGTCTGGCTGAAGCGCACGTCCACCGCCAGCGCCAGGCGATCGTGCGCGCGCACGTGCAGCAGCGCCGGCTTGCGCCCCCGCGGCGGGTTGCCGGTGGAGCCCTCGTAGATCAGCCCCTCCTCCAGCAGCTCGTTCACCAGCGGCGTCACCATGCCGCGGGCCACGCCCATGCGGCGCGCCAGGTCCGCCCGCGAGATCGGCTGCTGCTCGCGCACCAGGTTCAGCACGATCTGCCGGTTGATCTCCTTCGGCGTCGTGCGGGTGGCGCGGCTGAAGTTGCGGGTGTCGATCTTACGCATGCTCGCTGGGTTTGCTCCGCAGGGCGCGCGGGAAAGGACCGCCTCCCGAAAGATTGTTCAGGAGAATGACGAAACATGGCCGCGGCCGGTGGACGCCGCAAGCCGCGCGGCGCGGAGCCTGGAGAATCGGCCGTGGAAAGGATTGCGGGAGGGGAAACGCCGCCTTATGTTCGGAATATTGTCACGATCAATGACAATATCCCCGGCGCACTCCGCCCCCGTCGTGGCCCCGACCCTCCCGGCCCCGCGCTCCATGGTCCGACGCACCAAGATCATCTGCACCCTGGGCCCCGCCACGCGCACCCCCGAGCGCATCGCCGAGCTGATCGAGGCGGGGATGGACGTGGCGCGCGTCAACTTCAGCCACGGCACGCTGGCCGAGCACGCGGAAGCCATCGCCGCCGTGCGCGCGGCCGCGCGGGACGCGGGCCGCCCCATCGCCATCCTGGGCGACCTGCAGGGCCCCAAGATCCGCGTGGGCGCCCTGCCCAAGGCGCGCGAGCTTGCCGCGGGCGACGTCGTGGTCTTCGCGCCCGAGGGGGAGCAGGCCGCCGGCGAGCTGCCGACCACGTACGCCGCCCTGGCCGACGACGTGCGCCCCGGCGACGTGGTGCTGCTGGCGGACGGGATGCTGGAGCTGGTGGTGGACGCGGTCGCGCCGCCGCGGGTGGCCATGCGCGTGGTGCACGGCGGCACGCTGACCTCGCACAAGGGCATCAACCTGCCCGGCGTGCGGTTCAGCACCCCGTCGCTCACCGGCAAGGACCTGCGCGACCTGGACTTCGCGCTCGAGCAGGGGCTGGACTTCGTCGCCCTCTCCTTCGTGCGCGCCGCGGACGACGTGCTGGACCTGGCGGCGCGCATTCCCGCGGACGGCCCGAAGATCGTGGTGAAGGTGGAGCGCGCGCTGGCGCTGGACGCGCTGGAGCCCATCCTGGAGGCCGCCGGCGCGGCGATGGTGGCGCGCGGCGACCTGGGGGTGGAGGTGCCCTTCGAGCGCGTGCCGCTGGCGCAGAAGCGAATGGCCCAGCTCGCCAATCTGGCCGCCCGCCCGGTGATCACGGCCACGCAGATGCTGGAGTCCATGATCGAGAACCCGCGCCCCACCCGCGCCGAGGCGTCGGACGTGGCGAACGCGATCCTGGACGGAACCGACGCGGTGATGCTCTCGGCCGAGACGGCGACGGGCCGCTTTCCCGTGCTGGCCGTGCAGGCCCTGGCCCGCATCGCGGCCGAGATCGAGAGCTCGCACGTGATGGACGAGGGGCCTCGCTACGACCTGGTCGCGGACCCGCCGGCGGACGGCGTGGAAACCACCGAGCGCGCCATCGCCGCGGCGACGGTGGAGGCCGTGCGGCGCCGGGACGCGCCCCTCATCGTCACCTTCACGCGCAGCGGGCTCACGGCGCAGCAGGTGGCCGCGCTCCGCCCGCCGGTGCCCATCCTGGCCGTCACCACCTCGCCGCGCACCTATCGGCAGCTCGCCCTCGTCTGGGGCGTGGTGCCCATGCTCACGGCCGAGCACGGCTCGTACGACGAGATGCTGGAGACCGGGCGCCGGGCCGCCGCCGCGTCGGGCCTGGCCGCGCCGGGAGACCGCATCGTCATGACGGCGGGCGTGGCCGACCAGCCCGGCACCACCCACCTGCTCATGGTGGAGACGCTGTGAGCGGCCGCCCGGAGCTCGTCGCGAGAGTGGCGTCGGCCGGCTTCGACCTGCCCGCATCGACCGATGCGCGCGCCGTGCTCGCCGGGGACGTGGGCGGCACCAAGACGGTGCTGGCGCTGATCTGCCCGCAGGGGTCCGTGCTGGCGGAGGCGGTGTACGCGAGCCGCGAGTTCCCCGGCCTGGAACCGGTGGTCGCGCGCTTCCGGGCGGCGCATCCCGCGCCCGTGCGGTGCGTGGCGATGAGCGTGGCGGGGCCCGTCATCCGAGGGCAGGCGCGCATCACCAACCTTCCCTGGCGGCTCGACGCGGCCCGCCTCCGCGACGCGCTGGGGGTGGACGACGTGCGCCTGGTGAACGACCTGCAGGCCACCGCGCACGCCCTGCCGCACCTGCATCCGGAGCAGATCCGCACGCTCCAGCGCGGGGTGCCGGAGCCGGCGGGCCCGCGGGCGGTGATCGCCGTCGGCACGGGGCTGGGCGAGGCCATGCTGCTGCCGCGGGACGGCGGGTTCGTGGCCGTGCCCTCGGAAGGCGGCCACGCCGACTTCGCGCCCCGTGGCCGGCTGCAGCGCGCGCTGCTGGCGCACCTGCACCGCGAGCACGACCACGTGAGCTACGAGCGCGTCTGCTCGGGCCTCGGCATCCCCAACCTGTACGGCTTCCTTCGCGCGCGCAGCGGCCTGCCGGAGCCCGCGTGGCTGGCCGCCGCCTTCGCCGCGGCGGACGACACCACGCCGGTGATCGTCGCGGCGGGAATGCGGCGGGAGGGGCGCTGCGAGGTGTGCCGCCGCACGCTGCGGGTGTTCGCGGCCATCCTGGGCGCCGAGGCGGGAAACCTGGCCCTTCGCACGCTCGCCACCGGCGGCGTGTACGTGGGCGGCGGCATCCCGCCGCGCCTGCTGCCCGTGCTGCGCGGCCGCGCCTTCGCGGAAGGCTTCCTGCGCAAGGGGCCCATGTCCGCCGTGGTCGCCCGCATCCCCGTGCACGCCGTCATGGAGCCGCGCACCGCGCTGCTGGGCGCGGCCCGCTACGGGATGACGGCGGCGTAGCGGGTCTCGCTCGATCGACATCGGCATCCCGGCCGGGAACTTGCCGGCGGGAGATGGACGAAACACACGATCCCGCCCCTTCACCGGCGCTCCGCGTACGCACGCGGGGCGCCCAGGTCCGCATCCGATGCCGAACGAAAGAGATCCCCTTCGCGTTGCGCTGATCGGCTACGGCCTTGCGGGCTCGGCCTTCCACGCGCCACTCATCGCCGCGACGCCGGGGCTGCGCCTGGACGCGATCGTCACCGCCGATCCCCTGCGCACCGAGCAGGCGCGGCGCCGGCACCCGGACTCGCGCACCGTCCGGAGCGCGAACGAGCTGTGGACGCGGCCGGAGGAGATCGACCTCGTCGTCGTCGCGACGCCCAACCGCACGCACGTGGCGCTGGCCCGCGCGGCGGTGGAGGCCGGGATCGCGGCCGTGGTGGACAAGCCGCTGGCGGCGACGGCGGAGGAGGGAGCGCAGGTGGTGGCCGAGGCGCGGCGGAAGGGCGTCTTTCTCACCGTCTTCCAGAACCGGCGCTGGGACGGCGACTTCCTCACCGTCCGGCGGCTGATCGCGGAGGGTGCGCTGGGGGACGTGCACCGCTTCGAGTCTCGCTTCGAACGCTGGCGGCCGGCGCCGAAGGAAGGGTGGCGGGAGAGCGGCGACCCGGCCGAGGCGGGCGGCATCCTCTTCGACCTCGGGAGCCACCTGGTCGACCAGGCGCGCGTGCTCTTCGGCCCCGTTGCGTCCGTGTACGCGGAGGTGGACGGGCTGCGGCCCGGCGTGGAGGCGGACGACGACGCGTTCGTCGCGCTGACCCATGCGTCCGGCGTGCGCTCGCACCTGTGGATGAGCGCGCTCGCGGGGGATCACGACCTGCGGATGCGCGTGCTGGGGAGCAGCGCGGCGTACGTGAAGACGGGGATGGACGTGCAGGAGGATGCGCTGCGCTCCGGGGCGTCGCCGGACGCGGCGGGGTGGGGAAGCGACCCCGAGGAGCGCTGGGGCCGCCTGGGCGCCGCGAATACGTGGCGGCCCATACCGACGGAGGCGGGCGCCTACCCCGCGTTCTACGCGGCGGTCGAGGCTGCGCTCCGCGCCGGCGGTCCGCCCCCGGTCGATCCCCAGGATGCGGTCGCCACGCTGCGGATCATCGAAGCGGCGCGACGTTCATCGCGGGAGCGCGCGGTGGTGACGCCGGCGGACGGATAGGGGGCGGCTGCCGATCCCCTTGCGGGTTTGGTCCGTTGATCGACGGAGAACCGGCCCATCCGGCAGCAGGCGACGGATCGGCCGATGTGTGATGCGGAAGCTCGGCGGACAAAATCGACGCGCGAAGCCAGGTGGCTCCGCGCGTGCTTCACACCCGCGGATCAGCCGCCGCGCGCCGCGACCATGGGCCCGAAGCCGGTGTGGACCTCGGACGCTCGGGCGGGCGAGGCGGGCGCCGCGCGGGGGCGCTCCACCCGGGTGATGTGATAGGGGTGCGGGTCGCGCTCCCGCTCGGCGTGGATGACGATGCGCCCCACGCCGTGCACGTGCAGCTCGAACATCGCCCGGCGGTCGCCTTCCAGGATGACCTCGGTGGGCACGAACAGCTCGCCGAACTCCTGCTCCGCCAGGTGCCGCAGGTCCTTGGCGTTCAAGAACATCGCACCGATCAGCTCGTCTCCGATCATCGCATCCTGCTCCATTTCAAGCATGTGTCTCTCGCCGGGTGGGTTGACTCACCCGGCACCTCCCGAGTGTCTTCCATCCGCCGTCGGTTGGCGCATCCGCCCTCGGACCGGCAGCTTCGAACGATCGTTCAACGCTTCCAGATGGATGATTACACCATCGGGCGATGATTCGCAAGTATCTCTAACAATATCGCAGCAATCGGGTGCCCCGGCCATCCGGAGCCGCGCCGGCGGACCCGGGGCCGGCATCTCCGGCACGTCGTGGGATCGGATGGGTCGTACCTTCCGGAGGTGGGATTTGATCCATCGGTGATGCGCGCGGGGCCCGTCCGTGGTGGACGGGCCCAGGAGCGGCCTGCACGAACTCGATGGTTGAGGGCTGAATGGATACGCTTGCAATAGTAAATCAGACGCATCCAACCATTTCTACGCGAAACCCTGCGTCCGCCTACCCGCGGGCTCCCGCGAAGGGGCGAAGGGGCAGACCATGCAACGGGGGGCGCCTCTCGCGAGACGCCCCCGTCGTCCATCCGTGCATCCTGACCGCCCGGGCGGGATCAGTCGTGGCCGCTGCCGTGCTCGCCTTCGCCGTGCTTGAAGCCGTGCTCCATCTCGCCGCCGAAGGCCACCGTCTGGCCGTTCAGCGCGCCCAGGTTGAGCACCTGGGTTCCGGCCTTGAACCAGAGCGACGGGTCGACGGCCACCGTCACCGCGGCCGAGCCGGGGATCACCAGGGGCGGGCTGAGGGGCTTCTCCACGTTCAGGTTGGCGCGGAAGTACACCGTGAAGGGCTGCGCCGCGCCGCCGGTGGGCGTGAAGGTGCCCTGCGCCACCATGCTGGCCGTGGACGGGAAGCTGGGATACGCGGTGCGGATCTGCGCCAGCGCCGCCAGCAGGCCGGCCTGCTCGTCGGGATGGTCGTCGCCCGACTCGTGCTCCATCTCGCCCTTCTCGTCCTCCAGGTTCTCCACCTTGAACTTCACGGAGCCGTACGTGCCCGCGGGCACGCTGTCCGTCGCGATGGTGACCGGGCTGCCGTCCAGCGGAAGCGCCAGCACGCTGGGGCCGGCGCGGAAGCGTCGGCACTCCGAGCTGTTGGAGTGGTCGTCGCTTCCGTCATGCGAGCCGCCCTTGTCGGCGTTCGCGCCCGCCTGGCCCGCCGCGGGGCAGACGCCCTGCACGCGCCGCAGCTCGAAGCGCGACACGATGACGCGCAGGTCCGATAGCGCCAGCGTGCCGTTGCTGCCCTGGATGGTGAGCGTGCCGGGGGCCTGGCTGAACGACAGGCCTGGCGCGCGGCTGGCGCTCACGCCGCTGCCGGTGCTGAAGCGGATGGCGACCTGTCCGGCCGGGGCGCCCGCCTGCGTGGGGCCGCCGTCGCTGCAGGCCGCGGCGGCGAGCGGAAGGAGCGTGGCGGCGGCGATGAGCGTGCGTCTCATGGGTGGTACTCCAGGCCTGGGTTGATGTGAGGGTGCCGCCCGGCACCGTCATCGCTCCCTGGCAAGCTGCGCTTGCCTCCTTCGGCGGCCGGACGATCTCCCCCCGCGGAGAGACTCCTGGCTTTGCGGCCCCGCCTCGCGGCGGGTGTGCCCTTTCGGGAGCGTTGCGTGAGCCCCGCGCCGCGCGTCCGGCGCATCATGGGGCCCGCTGGTCCGACGGTAGTGCAGGAGCCCGGCCGCGGCGGCCCGGCTCCGTCGTCCGCACGAAACGTAGGCAGGAACGGAGGTTCGCGGTAGATGTCGCAGATCATCCGTTTTCAGGACACTGCTCCGATTCGGGCCGCGTGTCTCGAAACGGTACATCGACGGAAACAGAAGAGGGGCGAAACTCGCTCTCCGCCCCCCATCCTCGTGGAGCTCCGGTCCGTCCTCGGCGCAGCCCGTACGTGCGATCCTCCGCCAGGATCTCACGCGGGCTCCACGCCGTCCAGCATCCCGAAGAAGAAGTCGTAGAAGCGCTCGAATGTCTTGCCCACGCAGTCGGGGTCGCGGATGACGATGCCCGGGGCGCGCACGCCGGTGACGGAGAACGCCATGGCGATGCGGTGGTCGTCGTAGGTGTGGACCTCGGCGGGGGAGACGGGGCCGGGGTGGATGGTGAGGCCGTCGCGCCGTTCATCGACCGAGACGCCCATCCGCCGCAGCTCGGTGGCGACGGCGAGCACGCGGTCCGTCTCCTTCCAGCGCATGTGCTCCACGTTGCGGATGGCGACGGGCCCGCTCGCGAAGGGGGCGATGGCAGCCAGCGTGGGCGCGGTGTCGGACACGTCGTTCATGTCCACCTCCACACCGCGGAGGCGCTCGGGGCCGCGCACCTCGATCCAGTCGTCCGCGCGCTCCACGGCGCACCCCATCGCCTCCAGCACGTCCACGAAGCGCACGTCGCCCTGCAGCGAGCGGCTGGACAGCCCCCGCACGCGCACCGTGCCGCCCGTGACCGCCGCCGCCGCGAAGAAGTACGAGGCGCTCGACGCGTCCGGCTCCACGCCGTAGCGCCGCGCCGTGTATCGCCCGCCCGCCGGCACCGTGAAGCGCGTCGGCCCGTCGCGCACGACGTCGACGCCCCAGTCCGCCATCAACCGCAGCGTCATCTCGACGTACGACGGGGACACGAGGGTGCCGGTGACGTGCACCTTCGTATTCTGCCGCGCATACGGAGCCACGAGCAGCAGCGCGCTGGCCTGCTGGCTGGTGCGCGCAGCCTCCATCTCGATCTCGCCGCCCTCCAGGCCGCCCGCGCCTTCGATGGAGAACGGCACGTGCCCGGCCTGCCCCTCGAAGCGCACGCGGGCTCCCTGCCGCTCCAGGATCTCCAGCAGCTCCGCCATGGGCCGCTTCCGCATCGCCGGCACGCCGTCCACGCGATACGGCCCCCGGCCCAGCGCCAGCAGCGCCGTGATGAAGCGCGCCGCCGTCCCTGCGTTGCCCACCCACAGCTCCGCCGGCGCCCCGTCCAGCGCGCCGCCGCGGCCGTGCACGCGGAAGGTGGCGGCCGCCTCGTCCTCGATCACCTCGATGCCCAGCCGGCGCAGGCACTCCGCGAAGATGCGCGTGTCCTCGCTGTATAGCGCGTGCTCCAGCAGCGACTCGCCGTCCGCCAGCGCCGCGGCCAGCAGCGCGCGGTTGGTGATGCTCTTGGAGCCGGGCAGCCGCAGGTCCGCGTGGACGGGGCCGCGGGCGACGGGAATCGGAAGCAGGCGCATGGGGCAGGGAACGCGGCGGAAGGTTGTCGTCTGGATGCGAATCATAACCGCGGGCTGATTCGGATTCCACTCGGTGCCCGGCCGCCGGCCAGGGGCGGGTCCGATCACGGAGCGCGAAGCCTCGCACCTCCGGGAGGGGGAGAGGCGCGGGACCCGCTGCCGCTTCCAACGGCGGCCGCGGGCTTGCACGGAATGAGGGCATCGACGGTTGACGCGCCTGACGGGAATGACATACTTTGCGGAACGGCCGCCCGGTTCCGCGGACCTGCCAGGGCGGCTTGAACCCGTCCGGGGGCGCGCGGCTGGTCCCGCCTCCGGCTCCGCATCGTTCCTCCGCTTCGGTCCGGCCTCGTCGCTCCCTCGAACCGCCGCCCGGCTCTGCCGAGGTCGCGGGATGACGTCCGCCGACCCTCGGTTCGGCTCCCGTTCCACCGCCCCCTGCTTCCGTTCCTCGACTCCACGTCCACGATGAGATCACACGTCCTTCCCCTGCCGCATGCCGGCCTTCGTTCGACGCGGCTTGCGGCAACGCTACGGGCGTGCATGCGCGCGGCCGCCCCGCTGGCGCTCGTCCTGGCGGCGGCGTGCGGCGGCGGCGACGGCCCGTCTGCGAGCGGCCCGAAGCTGGTGCCCGTGATCGGCTTCGTATCGCCCGACACGGTGCCGCGCGGCGCGGCGGAGGCCACCGTCGCCGTGACGGGGACCGGCTTCACGCAGGCCTCGGTCGTGCGCATCAACGGCGCGGACCGCCCGACGCAGCTCGTCAGCGGCACCGAGCTGCGCGTGCGGCTGCAGGCCTCCGACCTGGCGGCCGCGGGCATCGCACAGGTCACCGCGTCAGCGCCGGGCGGCGTCCAGTCCGGCGCTGCGCCGCTCGTCGTCGCCAACCCCGTCCCGCGGTTCACCGCGCTCTCGCTGGACACGGTGGAGGCCGGCGCGACGGGTGTGACCGTCACGATCACCGGGGCGAACTTCTTCCCCGAGACGACGGTGTGGAGCGCCCGGGGCACGCTGCAGGCCGCGTACGTCTCGTCCACGGAGATGCGCGCGGCACTCGCGGCCGGCGACCTGGCGCAGCCGGGGATCGTCCTTCTGTACGTCTCCAACCCTGAGCCGGGGGGCGGCACGGTCAACACGACCCTGGTGGAGGTGGTCAACCCGGTGCCCGTGATCACGGCCATCTCGCCCACCGGCGTGAGCACGCGCAGCACGGGCACGGTGACGCTCACAGGAACCCACTTCGCCCAGGGCGCCGTGGCGTACGTGGGCCCGGATGCACGGCTCTCCTTCCATCCCGCCTCGGCCACGCAGATGCAGGTGGACCTCGCGGCGGCCGACGTGGCGGCCTCGGGCACGCTGTCATTCCGCGTCCGGAACCCCGGCGCAGGCGGGTTCTCGAACACCGTCACGCTGGACGTGATCGCCCCCGCGCCCGTCGCCACGTCGCTTCTCGATGCCGCGACCTTCGCGGGGCAGCCCAGCTTCCCCGTCGCCGTGAACGGTTCCGGGTTCGTGGTGAACTCCGTGCTCCGGGTGAACGGCGAGCCCCGGTCCACGCTCGTGGCCGATGGGGGAAACCAGGTGAGCACCCTGCTGACCGGCGCCGACCTGGCGTCGCCGGGCGTCCTCGCGATCACGGTATCGACGCCGGCACCCGGAGGGGGCGTCACCAGCGCCATGTCCTTCACCGTGACCGGTCCGTCTCCGCGGCTCGCGCCGCCCGCGCCGCCCGTGGTGTCCGCGCCGCCGCCGGGGTGAGCACCGCGCCTCCATCGGCGGATCGGTCGGCCTGGAGAAGACGATCGAGAACGGCCACGCTCCTCGCGAGGAGCGTGGCCGTTCTCGATGATGCGTTCGAGCCCGCACCGGGGCCACGGCCTTCCGTGCTCCATCTCCGACGCCGGGCGCCGGCTCCGTCTACCCTCGCCGTCCCTTGGGACCGACGGACGAAGGGCAGATCGTTGGCGGGGGCGCGCGCCACGAGAGTGGTTGCCGCGGCGCACCGTGCGTTCCGCGCGGAGGAAGGCGCTCGTGCGGAAGCCGCAGCGGGGTCGCCCTCCCCTCCGCAGCGCACCGTTGCAATCTGCGGAAAGCGTTGCGTCTCTTGACCATTGCCGCGTCGGCAGTGCATCGTGAAGGGACAACCTGCAACGCGAACGGCCGCCCGCCGCCGGCTCGGCCTGCCTCTCCCGTCCCGATCCGCCCACCCGCCGTGGAGGAGTGAATGCCCACCAACCCGCCGATGACCCTTCCCTTGGACCCGCACCTCCTGGCCCAGTGGCGCTTCGACGAGCGCAAGCGCTGGGAGGACGGGCGCGACCCGGCGCAGCAGGGGGTGTCCATGGTGCTGGGGCGCTGGCCCGACCGCCTGGAGTTCCGCAGCCGCACCGAGGTGCCCGGCGTGGCCGACAGCGCCCGCAGCATCGCGTCGACGGCCGACGCGGCGGCGTACCGGGCGCAGCTGCTGGAGGTGGTGGGGCGCATCACCGCGCTGGGCGGCGTCGCCGAAGCGGCGGCCCCCGCCGTCGCGGCGGTGCCCGCGGACGATGCGGCCGATGCGGACGACTGGCTGTCGCGGCTGGACGCGCGCCTCAGCTCGCCCCCGCCGCCCGCGGCGCAGGACGCGACGCACGTGGCCCCGCCCGCCTCCGCGCCGGCGGACGCCGAGCTGCCCGACTTCCTGGCCCCGGCGCCCTGGGAGGATGCCGCGCCTGCACCGCCGGAGGACGCGTTCTACGTCCCCCCCGCGGCCGAGCCCCCCGCGCCGGAAATCCACCGCGCCCGCGACGCGGTGCCCGCCGTGCCGGTGCTGGACTTCGTCGTAGAGCCCGAGGAGCCGCGGTCCGAGAACGGTGCCGAGCCCGCCGGGGACGACTCCGCCGCCGCGTCCGAGGCGCTGCCGGTCTTCGCGTTCGATCGCGGGCCCGCGGCCGACGATCCGATATCATCGACCGAAGTGGAGGCGGAGGATGCGCCGCGCCAGCCGTCCGCCGGCGGCGAGGAGGCCGATGCGGCGGCCGTGCACGCGGAGGAGGCCGCACCGGAGCCCACCGTGGTGCCCGCGGAGGCGCCGGCGGCGGTGGAGTTCCAGGGCGCGCTCCCCGCGCCGGAGCCGGTCGGGACCGTCGATCCCGCCGAGGCGTCCACGTCCACGACGGTTGCTCAGCCGTCCGCGGGAACCGGCGCGGACACCTCGGCCGGCTCGCCGGATGCGGAGGCGGTGCGGGACCGGCTGGCGGCGCTGGGGCGCGAGATGGGGATGGGGGTGTGGGGGCGCGGCGCGGCGCCGGAAGCGGGCGCGGCTCCGCAGGTGGATGCCGCGGTCGCGAGCCGGCTGGCGGCGCTGGACGTGGTGTGGACCGACGGCGGGCGCTTCGTCGGCGCCTTCCTGGTGGCGCCGGCCTCGGCCGCGGAGGGGCTGCTGGGATTGGCGGACGTGCTGGCGCTGCAGCCCGGCGTGGGCATCCCGTTCTACGTGGTGGCGTCCGAGTCCTCGCGACAGGCGCTGCGGCGGGCGGCGGGCCGCCCCACCTTCGCGCGCCTCAATCCGCCGCTGGCGGACGCGTGCCGCTTCATCGCCTTCGAGGCGCTGGACCAGGCCCTGTCGCGCGTCTCGGGCTTTCTGCGCTACCTGCGCCCCGAGTTCGTGGAGTCGCTGGCCGAGCGGCTGTAGCGATCGGTCGAAGGAACGCAGCGCATCGAGCGGGACGAAGAACATGAGTCATCCCGGAGTTGAGGTACGGGGATGGACCGAAATATGAAGTGACAATAGTCCCCCGATGGGTCACCTCCATCGGGGGGCTATCGTATGCAGAAGAGTGGACCGTCGACCCCGGTTCTCGCCCGCACGTTTCGGGAGCGGCTGGAGG
>JAQBQD010000076.1 GCA_028287185.1 Gemmatimonadota bacterium
GCGGGCGGGCGCCGCGCCCGCCGCGCGCCCCACGGCCCAGGCCGCGTGCGAGGAGTACGCTTCCGCGAAGGTGGACGCCGACTGCGCCCCGGCGCTGTTCGTCGACGGCCAGCCCGCGCCGGGCGGCATCGCCGACCTCAACTCGGTCGCCCCGCCCGAGATCGAGGGCATCGAGGTCTACGCCCGCGCCGCCACCGCCCCCGCCCAGTACAAGCGCCTGAACAGCGACTGCGCCATCATCCTGGTCTGGACCCGCCAGCAGGCCCCGCCCCGGGCGACGGCATCGACCTCCAGCCACTGACGGACCGTCCGTCGAACGAAGCGGGGGCGGAGCCCACCATCGGCTCCGCCCCCGCTCCGTTTCCCGACGATCGAGCACGGTCCTCCCCGCCGCCCCTACCTCCCCGCCGGCGTCCACTCGTCGTTCGCGCGGTTCACGTCCGGGAACAGCTCGTCCGCGTCGATCCGCACCCGGGTGACGGAGCCGAAGGCGGGCACGCTCACCGTCACCTCGCGGGCGCCGCGCAGCCACGTCTCCACGGGAATCTCGACGGCCGTCTTCCCTCCATCCCCCGACCATACCGTCACCGTCGTGGGCATCGCGATCTCGCCCAGGTCGCGCACCGTCACGCGCACGCCGCCGGACACGGGCTCCACCGCCGTCACGGCCTGGTCCATGGTGCCCGTGCCGAAGAACCACGGCTCCCAGAACCACGACAGGTCGCGCCCGGCCACCCGCTCCACCGTGTGGAAGAAGTCCCACGGCCTGGGATGGCGCCACGTCCACTCGCGCACGTAGGTGCGCATGGCCCGCGCGAGCACGGAGTCGCCCACCACGCCGCGCAGCGCGCGCAGCACCACCGCCGGCTTGCTGTACGCCGCCACCGTGCGCGCGCCGTAGGGGCTCACCAGGTCGGTATGGCGCATCAGCGGCACCTCGGCGTCCCCGCCCGCGACGCGCAGGTACGACCCCAGGTCGCCCAGCCACGGTTCGCTGCGCGGATAGAAGTCGCGGACGGCCAGCTCCTCGTCGTAGGTGTTGATGCCCTCGTCCATCCACGCGTACGACGCCTCGTCCGATCCCACCATCATGGGGAACCACTCGTGCCCCACCTCGTGGGCGATCACGGATTGCAGGTCCTCCGCCTTCGCCGGCCGGGCGATGAACACCAGCATCGGGTACTCCATCCCCGAGATGGGCCCCTCCGCGACCGTCACCTGCGGGTACGGATACGGCGCCAGCCGGCGGCTGAGGAAGCCGACCGCGTGCGCGCCGTAGCTCCGCGCCTGGTCCCATCCCGGCGCCCCGGGCCGGTACATCGAGTGCACGGCCACCCGCCGCATCGCGCCGCCCTCTCCCGCGACTTCCGCGTGCGCCACCTCCCAGCGGTAGTGGTCGGAGGCCGCGAAGGCGAAGTCGCGCACCTGCGCCGCGTGGAAGCGCCACGTCACGCGGCCGTCCACCCCCGCCGCCGTCGCCGCCTTCGACGCGAAGTCCGCCTCCGAGACCACCGTGCCCGTGTCCGCCGCCAGCGCCCGGTCCAGCCGCGCGCGCGTGGCGGGGGACAGCGCCTCGGCCGCGTTCGCCAGCTCGCCCGTGGCGCCCACGATCCAGCCCGCGGGCAGCGTGAGCGCCACGTCGAAGTCGCCGTACTCCAGGTAGAACTCGCCGTCGCCCAGGTACGGCGTGTCGTCCCAGCCGCGCAGGTCGTCGTAGACGGCGATCTGGGGATACCACTGCGCCACCACGAAGGCGCGGGCGCCCAGCGCATCCTCCCACCCGGTACGGAACGCGCCCCTGGGCGGCACGGTGTGATGCCACGCCACCTCGAACACGGCGCTGTCGCCCGGGGCGATCGCGGCGGGAAGCGTCACGTGCCCCAGCGTGCCGCGCACGGCGAAGCCCGGCACCGCGGGAAAGCCCGACGGGCCGGCCGACTTCGCAAGCAGCGCCTGCCCGCCCACCGCCATCCGCTCCAGCGTCACCCCGCCCTCGAACTCCGGCACGAAGCGGTTCCGGATGACGCCCGGCGTGAAGATGTTCTGGTACAGGTTGAAGACCGCCGTGCGCAGCGTGTCGGGCGAGCGGTTGAAGTAGACGATGCGCTCCGTGCCGCTCACCGTGGCCGTCGCCGGGTCCAGCGCCGCTTCGATGCGGTAGCGCACCCGCTGCTGCCAGTAGCGCGCGCCCGGGCTGCCGTCCGACGCGCGCGTCCCCTTCGCCAGCGCCGCCGCGTACGCACGCGCCACCGGCACCGCCCGCGCCGCGCGCGACGCCTGCGCCTGCGCGGAGGCCCCGGACGGGGTGGATGCCCGCGCGGGAGCGGGTTCGCCGGTCCGCGCGGCCGGCACGCATCCCGCGAGCGCGGCCACGCAGGCCATCAGTATGCGATGGACGGTTCTCTGCACGTTTTTCGACTCCGGTTCGGGGGTGCGATCCACGCGAAGGTAGCACGCCGCCCCATCCGCCCGAAAGACGCGCCGCCTCCCGGAATCCCGCCATCCACCGCCATGTGCCTGCCGCCATCGGCCGGCGGAGGGTCCGCGTGCGTACCGGTCGGTCCGCGCGCCTCGCCGGGCCCAACCGTTCGGTCTCGATCTCGATCTCGAGCTCGATCACACGGCCGACATTCCACGTGGGCGTGGCCGGGGCGCGGAAGCCCATCCTCAACGGCTCGATCGAAGTCCGGCGTCCGTCCGGCGATTCGGGTCGATGCCCGCACGCTACGTTTCGCCGGACATCGCGCGGCTAGATCTGTGGGACGGCCGATCGACGACGCGGAGGCGGTCCGGCGAGGTTGCGGCGGAAATCGACCCGCATGAGAAGCGGCCCCGCGCGTCGGTGCCCGCGGGGCCGCTCCTTCTGAGAACCGCGGTTCGCCGCGGCGCTACCGGATGGCCTCCACCTGCAGCGTGTAGTCGCCGGCCTCACGCTTCTGGAGGGTGTTCGCGCGGATGATGTAGGTGCCGTCCTCGGGGAAGGCGATGGTGACCTTGCCGTCGCGGTCGCCGCCGCTGTCGTCGTCGCTGATCAGGAAGCGGCCGCCGGCCTGGTACACCACCAGCCACGCGTCGAAGGCCTTGGACTTGAGCGTGATGGTGACGCTCTCGCCGCGGTGGCCCTCGTAGCGGTACTCCTGGTAGTAGGTGCTGTCGGCCAGCATGGCCCCGCCCGCGCGCAGCGTGCCGGCCACCGTCTGCCCCGCCGCGAGGGTGCCCGCGATGGACGCCGGCATCGGGCTGCCGCGGGTGTCGATGCCGCGCGAGGTGATGGCGAGCGTGTACGCCCCCGCGCCGCCCACGCGCAGGGCGTTGGCCTTCACCGTGTACTCGCCGTCCTGCGGCAGGGTGATGGCGATCCGCGAGTCGGTGCCGCCGCCGCCGTCGTCGTTGCTGGCCCAGAACGTCCGGCCCGGCCCTTCCAGCAGCAGGTAGGTGTCGAAGGCCGAGGACTTGAGGTTGATGGTGACGATCTGCCCCCGCTGCCCCGTGAAGCGCCAGGCCTGGTAGTAGGTGCCGTCCGATTCGCGCCCGTCTGCGGCGGAGAGCGACGAGCTGACCGTCTGCCCCAGCCCGAAGGGACGCGCCGCCGCCGCCGGGCCCGCCGCGACCGGCGCGGGAGCCGCCGCGTCCGACCCGCCGCCGTCGTCCACCGCCAGCGTGTACGCGCCCGTGGCGCCCGCCGCGACGGAGTTGGCCTTGAGCAGGTAGGTGCCCGTCTCGGGCGCCGTGAAGGTCACGCGGGCGTCGGTGCCGCCGGCGTCGTCGTCGTCGTTGCGCGAGTATCCGCCGCCCTGCTGCGCCACCATCAGGTACGCGTCGTAGGCCGCCGAGCGCAGGGTGATGCCCACGGACTGGCCCCGGCGCAGCGGCAGCGACCAGACCTGGTAGAACGAGCCGTCGGCGAGCTTCAGGTCGGTGGCGGACAGGGTGCCACGCACCGTCTGGCCGGCGGAGATGGGCTTCGCGGCGGCGGCCTCCTCCGCGGCGGTGGGGGCGCGGCCGGTGGTGGAGACCGACGCCGGTGCCGTGCCCGCGCCGCTTTCCAGCAGCAGCGTGTACGCGCCCATCGCGCCGGCCGAAAGCGAGTTGGCGCGGATGCGGTACTGCGCCGCCGCGGGCGCGGTGAAGGTGAGCCGCGCGTCCGTGCCGCCCGCCCCGTCGTCGTCGCTCTGCTCGAAGGTGCCGCCCACCTGCTGCACGCTCAGGTACGCGTCGAACGCCAGCGACTTCATGGTCACCGTCACCCGCTCGCCCGCCCGCGCATCGTAGGTCCACTCCTCGTAGAACGAGCCGTCGCCCAGCTTGGCGGCCGCGGCGGTGAGCGCCGACGCCACCTGGCTCCCGGCGGTGATGGGGCGCCCCGGACCGGGCGTGGGCGCCGGCCGATCGCCCCGGTCGCCGGTGTGCGCGGGCGTGGGCGCCGTGGGCAGGGCGGCGGGCTGCGGCAGCGCGGGGGCGGTGACGATGCTCATGGGCCAGGCATCGTCGAACGCCGTCTGGCTGATGGTGGGGATCTGGGCGTTCCGGGTCTCGCGGCGCACGTGGTCGCGCGTATACTCCATCATCTCGCCCAGGGTGACGATGCGGTCCGCGTCGTCGTCCGCCGCGCCGGCCAGGCCGTCCAGCAGAAAGTGGGTGAACACGCCGTGCCCCCCGCCCCAGCGCGCATCCTCCTGCGAGTACTGGTTGGCGCCGCTGGCGGTGAAGATCACGCTGCCGCCGCTGCTGGACTGCACCCCGTCCAGGAAGGCCTGGTTGATGCGGTTCGTCTCGGCCGCGTCCCGGATGCCGGCGGTGCCGCGCGGGCCGTGGATCTGGTCGCCCACGCCGGCGCTATGGCACGCGTCGGTGATGACGACTACGTTGCGCGCGTACAGGTTCCGCACCGCCTCGCTCATGTCCTTCATGGGAAAGGCCGAGCCGGCGATGTCGTCCATGTCCGTGTCGTTCAGCAGCAGGTACAGGTGGTCGGGGCGCTCGGGGTCCGCCGCGCCGTGCCCGGCGAAGTAGATCACCACCACGTCGTCGTCGGTGGCGCTCTTCAGGAAGGTGAACAGGGCGCTGCGCAGGCTGCGGTAGTTGGCCTGGTCGTTCAGCAGCAGCTTGACGTTCTCCTCCTTGAAGCCGCCCAGCCCCGCCCGGTCCGAGCGCAGGAAGTCGTAGAACGCCCGCGCGTCGGCGTCGGCGTAGCGCAGGGGGTTGATCCGGTTGTCGTGGTACTGGCTGACGCCCACCACCACCGCCCAGCGCTTGCCCTTGAACCGCGACGCCCCCGCCCACGCCTGCTCCGGCCGCGCGTACGCCTGCGCCGCGGGCGTGGGGCTCATGGCGAAGCTGCGGGTCACCGGCGAGCCCGTGCGCGGATAGGCGGCGATCTGCACGTCGTGCGTGTCGTCGCGCACGGGCACGTATCCCACGAAGCGCACGCCCCCGCCCGCGTCGGCGGCCAGCGAGGCGCGCACGCCGTTGATGGTGACGTTGGTGACGCCCGCCGCCAGGTTGGCGGTGCCCACCACCCGCAGCGACTGCCGCGCCTGCACGGTGATCCCGCGTACGGCGCCCGCGCCCTCGGCCCATTCGTGCGGCTCGGAGAGCTGGATGGCCTGCGCGCCGGCCCGCGGGGCAAGGGCGGCGGCGAGCGCGAAGGCGGCGGCGAGCGCCCGGAGGGGCACGGAAAGGGAGATGCGCATGGTGCGGGCGGGGTGTGCGGCGGAACGGAGCGGGTGGCAGGGCTGCCGACGTGAACGGTAAGTGGTTTGCCCGCCGCGAGCAAGGATGCGCGGCATCGCCTGCGCGGCGGTGTCTCGCGGAGGGGGAGCTTGAGAAACGGGGGAGCGAGGGCTATGTTGAACCTATGGGAACCAATGATGTTTCGGATGCGCGGCGGGCGCTGCGCGTGAGCGGCCCCGAGATCCCGCGCGTGCTGGACTCGCTGCGCCGCATCGTGCGCCTGCTGCGGGTGGCCTCGCGCGCCACCGAGAAGGAGATCGGCATCAGCGGCGCGCAGCTGTACGTGCTGCAGGAGCTGGCCGAGGAGCCCGCCTCGTCGGTGAACGAGCTGGCCGAGCGCACCACCACGCACCAGAGCTCCGTGTCCGCCGTCGTCAGCCGGCTGGTGGAGCGCGGCCTGGTGGCGCGGCGCCCCTCGCCCGAGGACGGGCGCCGGGTGAACATCGAGGTCACCGCGGCGGGGCTGGAGATGGTGAGCCAGGCGCCGCCCACGGCCCAGGTGCAGCTCGTGGAGGGCCTCCGCAGCCTGACGGACGAGCAGCGGGAGATGCTCGCCGACCTGATGGAGCGCTGGGTGGCGGGTTCGCACCTGGAGATGGGCCCGGTGCCCTTCATCTTCGAGGAGGACATCCCGCCCGAGACGCCCGAGACGCCGGATGCCTGAGCGCCGGCCGGCGCGCGCCGCGGACCCGGGGGCGATTCCCGTCGCCCCGTCCATGGACGACGCGCTGGCCGCCGTTCGCGCCCCGCGCGAGCACGCCCAGGTGGACGGGCGCGTCGTCCTGCTCTGCGGGCTGTCCATCGCCGTCGCGCTCGGCGCCGCGCTTCTCGCGCAGGTGCTGACGGCGCTCATCGGCCTCATCACCAACCTCGCCTTCTACGGGCGCGCCTCGCTCGCCTTCACCTCGCCGGCGGCCAACCGGCTGGGCGTTTGGGTCGTTCTCGTCCCCATCGCCGGCGCGCTGGTCGTGGGGGCCATGGCGCGGTGGGGCAGCGCGGCCATCCGCGGCCACGGCATCCCCGAGGTGATGGAGAAGGTGCTGCACGGCGAGAGCCGCATCCCCGCGCGCCTCATGTTCTGGAAGCCCGTCTCGGCCGCCGTGGCCATCGGCACGGGCGGGCCGTTCGGCGCGGAGGGACCCATCATCGCCACGGGCGGCGCGCTGGGCTCGCTGGTGGGCCAGGTGCTGCACGTCACGGCGGACGAGCGCAAGACGCTGCTGGCCGCCGGGGCCGCGGCGGGCATGGCCGCCACCTTCGGCACGCCCGTCTCCGCCGTCCTTCTCGCCGTCGAGCTCCTGCTCTTCGAGTACCGCGCCCGCTCCGTCATCCCTGTCGCGCTCGCGGCGGCCACGGCCGCGGCGGCACGCATGGCGTTCGTCGGCTCCGGGCCCGTCTTCCGCCTGCCCCCGCTGCCGCAGCCGGGGGCGGAGGCGCTGACGGTCTACGTGCTGCTGGGCGCGCTGGTCGGCCTGCTCTCCGTGGGCGTCACGCGGCTGGTCTACGCGATCGAGGACGCCTTCGAGCGGCTTCCCATCCACTGGATGTGGTGGCCGGCGCTGGGCGCGGTGGTCGTCGGCGTCGCGGGCTACTTCGCGCCGCGCACGCTGGGCGTGGGATACGACAACATCGACGGAATCCTCACCGGCGGCATCGCGGGGCAGGCACTGGCCTTCCTGGTGGTGATGAAGTTCGTGTCTTGGGCCGTGTACCTGGGCAGCGGCACCTCGGGGGGAACGCTGGCGCCGCTGTTCACCATCGGCGGCGGCGCGGGCGCGCTGCTCGGCGCCGTGGCCACGCGCCTGCTGCCGTGGGCCGGGGTGGACGTGCACGCCGCGGCGCTCGTCGGGATGGCCGCCATCTTCGCCGGCGCCTCACACGCGCTGCTGACCTCCGTCGTCTTCGCCTTCGAGACCACGCGCCAGCCGATGGGGCTGCTCCCGCTGCTGGCCGGGTGCAGCGCGGCATACCTGGTGTCGCTGCTGCTGCGCCCGCACTCCATCATGACCGAGAAGCTGGCCCGCCGCGGCACGCCCGTGCGCACCGAGTACGTCGTGGACCACCTGAGCCGCATCCCGGTCGAGAAGGTCGCCGCGAAGGACCCCGTCACCCTCGCGGCCGGCGACACGCTGGCGGCGGTGCGGGCCTGGATGTCGTCGCGCGCCGCGCCCACGCTGCACCAGGGGTTCCCGGTGGTCGACGCCGCGGGCAGGCTGGCCGGCGTCCTCACCCGGCGCGACCTTCTGGACCCGGCGCACGATCCCGCCACGCGCCTCGCCGAGATGCTGCACCGCACGCCAGCCGTCGTCTACCCCGACAACTCCCTGCGCGAGGCGGCGGACCACATGGTGCGCGAGGGCGTGGGCCGGCTGCCCGTCGTCGATCGCGCCGACCCCTCGCGCCTGGTGGGCATCGTCACCCGCAGCGACCTGCTGGCCGCGCACGCCACCCGCCTGGAGGCCGCCCACCGCCGCCAGCGCCCCGTCCGCGCCGCACGCCGAACCCCCCGCGCGAAGGTCTGAACCGCGTCGTCGGATCCGTGTAGGACATGCGCCTTCGTGTCGTCACGAGAACCTGAGCCGCCGCGGATCGATTCGATCGGCGCGGCTCGTTTTCTTGCCTTCGATTTCGATTGGAGGATGCGAGCGGTGATCGGAGATGATCCACGGACAGGAGCGCGGTGCGAGCCCATCGCGTGCGGTGGTCGACTGGCCGGCGTCGGAAACGACGGCGGTGTGATCGGACGACGGTCGGAGGTCGATTGATACCAAATACTAAAATTAGCTATGCATTCCAAGGAGGCGAGGGTAGCCGAAGTCGGTGAGGGAGGCGAGGGTATGAGGGGTGTAGTCGCGGAGGATCGTGGCGGTGGTGTCGGCGAGGGCTCGGAGGGAAGCGGGAAGAGCATCGCCGAGGAGCTTTCGGATGTCGAGCCACACACGTTCGATGGGATTGAGCTCGGGCGAATACGGGGGCAGCCGCGCGAGGAGGACGTTGTCGGGAATGACGAGCGCGCGTGCGACGTGTGCGCCCGCTCCGTCGAGAACGAGGACGTTCAGGGTGTCGGGGAAGGCGCGGGAGAACTCGTCGAGGAAGGCCTGGAAGCAGACGGTGTCGAGGGCAGGCAGCTCCAGGAAGAAGGAATCGCCCGAAGCAGGCTCGACCGCGCCGTAGAACCAGAGATACTCGTAGCGTGGGAGCATGAGCTGGATGGGCTTCACGCCGCGGGCGGTGATGCGTCGTCGCGTCGTCGACTCATGGAGCCCCAGGCGTGTCTCGTCCTGGAAGAAGCAGCGTACGGGTCGAGACGAGAAGGCGATCGCGAGATCCACGAGCCGCTTCAGCCAGCGGGGGAAGCCGGCGGCCGTCACGCAGTTTTTTTTACATGCTGCGGCCGTGCCCGTTTCAGCTTGCTGGCCAGCCGGAAGCGCACCAGACCGTAGACCGTCGTGTAGGGGATCTCCAGGCCGAACTCGTCCCTCAGCCACTTCCGGACCTGCTTGTAGCCCTCGAAGCCCTCCCCCTGGAGCCGCTCCTTGAGCGCGTTCAGCACCGCCGGCGAGAGCACCTTCTGACCCGGCTTCGCACCCGGCTTCCCGATCGCGAGAAGCCCATCCAGCCCGCCGCTCTCGTACGCCGACAGCCACTCGCCGACGCTGTTGCGATGAACCGCGAGGTGCTTGGCCGCGCTACCCCGGCTCCGCACCTCGCCCGAGCGGAGGAGGACCAGCAGGTGGATTCGACGTTTGCGCTTCGCATCCTTCGTTCGCGAAAGCAGCGTTTCCAACGTTTCGAGAGATTCCGCGATCTCCGGCAAGGCTCGGCGCACGGGCTCCTCCCGTTGAGTTCGCCCACGATACTACAGAATGCTCATTTAATCAACGAATCTGGTATGATATACGACCGGGTTCGGTGCGCGACGCGGTTTCCCGTCGAACGGACTGTGTAGCTCGATCGATGGATGAGCGGGCCGGATGGATGCCAGATGGACGCGCATCCGATGACCGCGGGTGAAGTCCATCGCGGCGACGAGCCCACGCGCCCGGATACACGAAGGCCCCCGCTCCGGCGGGGGCCTTCGTGTATCGACGAACCTGCGGAAGAGACGGGCGCTACCAGATCTTCGCGCGCAGCTCCTCGGCCCGCACCATGGGATCGCCCTGCTTGCAGCCGAACGCCGCGGCGAACTCGGGCATGTTGCTGAGCGGGCCGTTCACACGGAACTCGTTGGGCGAGTGCGGGTCCGTCTGCACCATCAGCCGAAGCTGCTGCGGGCGGAAGACGGCGCGGCGGGCCTGCGCGTACGCCAGGAAGAAGCGCTGCTCCGGCGTGAAGCCGTCGATCAGCTCGCGCGGCCGGCCCTCCAGCGCCTTCTCCATCGCGTAGTAGGCGATGGTCATCCCGCCGATGTCGGCGATGTTCTCGCCCATCGTCAGCTTGCCGTTCACGTGCATGGAGTCCAGCACCACGTAGGCGTTGTACTGGTTCTCCACCTTCTGCGCGCGCTCGCCGAAGCGCCGCACGTCCTCGGCCGTCCACCACTCGCGCAGGTTGCCCTGGGCGTCGAACTGCCGGCCCTGGTCGTCGAAGCCGTGCGTCATCTCGTGGCCGATGGTGCCGCCGATGCCGCCGTAGTTGGCCGCCACGTCGTAGCTGGGATGGAAGAACGGCGGCTGCAGGCGCCCGGCGGGAAAGACGATCTCGTTCATCGCCGGGTTGTAGTACGCGTTCACCGTGGGCGCCGTCATCCCCCACTCGTTGCGGTCCACGGGGCGGCCGATCTTGGCGCGGTCGCGGTCCTCCTCGTAGCGGCCGGCGGCGCGAACGTTGGCGATGAACGGGCCGGTGGCGATGGACATCCGCGAGTAGTCCTGCCACACCGACGGGTAGCCCAGTTTCTGGTTGAAGGTGCCCAGCTTCTCCAGCGCCGCCTGCTTGGTGCTGTCGCTCATCCAGTCCGCCGCGCGGATGCGCTCGGCGTACACCGCGCGCATGTTGCGCAGCATGTCCTCCATCGCCGCCTTCGCCTCGGGCGTGTACGCCACCCGCACGTACGCCTGGCCCAGCGCGTCGCCCAGGAAGTTGTCCGCCATGCGCAGGCAGCGCTTCCACCGCGGCTGCATCTCGCGCGCGCCCGTCAGCCCGCTCGTGTAGCGGAAGCCCTCGGCCACGAAGGGCGTGCTCAGCCACGACGACGCGCCGTTCACCAGGCGGAAGCGGAAGTACGCTTTCCAGTCCTCCACGGGCCGCGTCGCCAGCTCGCGGCCCATCGCCTTGAAGAAGTCCGGCTGCGCCACGTTCATCTCGGTGATGCTCGGCAGGCCCACGTCGCGCAGGTACGTCGCGAACGAGAAGCCCGGCGCCATGGCGTCCAGCGCCGCCACCGTCATGATGTGGTACTGGGCGTTGGGGTCGCGCATCTGCACGCGGCTCATGCTGGCGGCCGCCAGCGCCGTCTCCAGCGCAAGCACCCGCTGCGCGTCGGCCGCCGCCTGCGCGGCCGGCTCGCCCGCCAGCGCCAGCACGCGCTGCACGTGCTGCACGTAGTTGTCGCGCGCCTTGGCCGTGGCCGAGTCCTGGCGCGTGTAGTAGTCGCGGTCCGGCAGCCCCAGCCCGCCCTGGCCCGCCTCGGCGATCACCCGCGTGCTGTTCTTCGCGTCCTGCGACGACCCGAAGCCGAACAGCCCGCCCATCCCCTCGCGGTGCAGGGCCCCGATGTACCCCTGCAGGTCGCCCCGCGAGCGCAGCGCGTCGATGCGGCGCAGGTCGGCCGCGATGGGGGCGATGCCGTCGCGCTCCGTCCGCGCCGAGTCCATGCAGGTGCCGTAAAAGCGGCCCAGGCGGCGGGTGTCGGCGCTGGGGGTGGTCTCCGCGTCGCGGGCGGCGGCCTCGAGCACCTCCTTCAGCACCAGGTTGTTGCGCTCGGTCAGCTCGTTGAACCCGCTCCACGACGAGAACGCCGCGGGGATCGGGTTGCTGGCCATCCAGCCGCCGTTGGCGTACTGGTAGAAGTTGCGGCAGGGCGCGCAGGTGGTGTCCAGGTTGGCGCGGCTCAGCGGCGGGCCCGGGTTGGCCGGCACGGTCTGCGCGCCCGCGGCGGCGGCGGCCATCACGGCGGCGGCGGCCAGCGGCAGGGCGGCGAGGGTCCTGGGAGACGGCATGCGGAGGTTCGCTGGGTTCGGGGTGGGTGCTGCGCTCTGCAGGTGCGCGTGCGCCGCGCGGAAGGCGGTCGGAAGCGGGTGCGGCTCCCCTAGGATGCCGATCGCGGCCGGAGGGTTGCGGCGGCGGTGGCGCGGGTCGGGGGGAAGGGTGGAATATGAGCGCGGCCCACGGGCCCAGCAAGCGCGCCGGTCGTCAGGAAACCGTCAGGAGTGGTGCCGTCTGCGGCGTTCGGGCAGGCGGAGCTTCGCGCGTTCCAGGATCGTCGACGGGGTGGTGCGGGGGCCCGCTCCGGAGCCCGGCGGTACGGCTGCCGGTCTCCTTCGCGGGGCCGGCGAGCCTCCTCCTCCGGGCGCCAAACTGCCGGCGCCCTCCGTCCGGGGTCTCCCCGGCCCGGCGTGAGCCTCGTGCCAACCCCCGCGCGAGTCTCCCGCCGCACATCCTCTTGTGGATACGACGAACGGCGGAACGGCGTCGTCGGTCGTCCCGCGGCGGGCGCTGTCGTCGGGCGGCGGCACTCCGGCGGCGTCGGGCGAATCTATGGGGATGAGCCCCATGGCTGGAACTACAATCGCCGTTTCGAGTGCCCCCACCGCCGTCGCGGGGATTCGGCGTCGCGCGGCGTGTCCACGATCATCCCCCGCGGGTCCCATCCGGATGCGCGACGTCGGCCCGAAACGACCATCTCCCGACGCACGATCACGACGACGGAACCCGCCACCCGCCCGTCCGGAGGCCGGTTGTCGTTCAAGCCGAGGGGTTCATCCTCCTGGAATTCGACACGCTGATCGCCGCCGTTTCCACGGACACCTCCGCCGAACCTGGCTCCCCCGCCGCCTCCGCCAGCGTGGCCGCGCGCGTCTCCCACTCGCGCATCATGCGCACGAAGGTGGTGGCGTACTCCGGGTCGAACTCGGTGCCGGCGCGCTGCTCGATGTAGGCCAGGATGCGGTCCGACTCCCACGCGGAGCGGTACGGGCGGTGGGTGCGCAGGGCGTCGTACACGTCGCAGACGTGGGCCATGCGGCTGGCGCAGTGGCAGGCGCGCGGGTAGTGCAGGGAAGGGTAGCCCCCGCCGTCGTGCATCAGGTGGTGCTCGTACGCCACCGTGGCGGCCAGCTCCATGCGGCCCTCGCCCTTCAGGAGGATGCGCGCGCCCTCCACGGGGTGGCGGTTGATCACCTCGCGCTCGGCCTGCGTCAGCTTGCCCGGCTTGTTCAGCAGGTCCAGGGGGATGCGCACCTTGCCGATGTCGTGCAGCAGGCCCGCCATCCCGCAGGCGCGCACGTCGGCCGCGGGGTGCCCGGCGTACTCGGCCAGCGCCATCGAAAGCACGGCCACGTTCAGCGAGTGCGTGGTGGTGTACTCGTCGAACTCGCGCAGCGTCAGCAGCGGCACGATCACCTGGCGGTCGCCGTGCATCGCCAGCGTCAGCGAGCGCACCACCGCCTCCGCCTCGGCCAGCGGCAGCGAACGGGCGCATCCCACCTCGTCGTGCATCCAGCGCACCGCCGCCACCTCGTCCGCCATCGAGAACCCCAGCGGCGCCGCCGTCGAGACCGGAGCGGTGGACGCCGCCGGCTCGCCGCGCAGGCCCACCGTGCCGATCCGCACCCGCGTGCGCCGCATCTGCCGCGTCTCGGGCGAGTCGGCCGGGGCGGACGAGACCAGGCGGGCCAGCAGGTCCTCCAGCACCTCCTCCAGCTCCGCGCGCTCCACCCGCTCGTCGAACTCCAGGCGCTGCACGCCGGCCGCCACCAGGCGCTCGCTCCACTCCCACCCGCGCAGCTCGTCCAGCGGCTCGGTGCCGTGCACCACCTCGCCGCCCAGGAAGGTGAAGGCCTGGCGGGGCGACGCCGCCTGCAGCTCGTCCAGCACCGTGAACGCGGCGTCCAGCGCCCGCTCGCGCGCGGGATGGCCCTCGCGGTACAGGGCCGCCGCGGCGATCGCCTGCGCCAGCGCCGTCAGGAACCGTGCGGCCGGGCTCACGGCGCGCCTCCCGCCGCCGCGCGCACCTGTGCGTCGGCCGCC
>JAQBQD010000140.1 GCA_028287185.1 Gemmatimonadota bacterium
TCGACGGGCTCGGTGAGCCGGTGCCGGGGCGCCGCGCGGGGGCATGCATCGCCCGCGCTCGCGCCGCCAGCCCCCGCCACACGCTGTCCATCCCCGCCGACCCACACGCCAGCGATCCCGGCCCGCACGGAAGCGACGGCGTTGCGTGCGGCACCGTCGGCCGCTGCTGCTGCGCGGAGAGCGGAAGGGCGCACGTCGCGAGGACAAGTCCCGCGAGGAACGCAGTCCTCAGCCGGAGAGGCGACTCGTGCACATGATTGCGGCGGATCGTCGGATTGGACGCGCGGAAGGCGGACATGGGAATGATGATCAACGGTGTGAGATGAACTGTGGAGAGACGGCGGTGCTGCGCGGGACTCAGGTCCGAAAACGACCGAACGGGCGATCTTATGTCACGCGCCGGGGGGAGATCCACCGGACCGACCAGAAATCGCCACCGAAGATAAAGCGAATCGAACGGAATGCAATGGCACCCCGCTCCCGTTCTGGGCGGGACGCGACTACAGGCTGCGTCGACTTCTCGGTTGAAGTTCGCGCGATCGCCACGCCGTCTACAATCCGGCTCCGGAACCCGGGCGCGCGGGGTTCCGCCGGGTTGCCGCCCCCTGGGCCGCCTGTTACCTTCCCCGTCTCGGACGCCCTTCGAACCCGTGACGGAGCCTCGGCCCTGATCCGGACGATCGCCAGCACCGATCTGCCCTTTCCCCTGCTCGTCCGCGGGAAGGTGCGCGACGTGTACGACCTGGGGAACGCGCTGCTCATGGTCGCCACCGACCGGGTCAGCGCGTTCGACGTTGTCCTCCCCGATCCCGTCCCGCGGAAGGGTGAAGTCCTGACCCTGCTCTCCGCCTGGTGGTTCGCGCGCACCGCCGACGTGGTGCCCAACCACCTCCTGTCCGTCGATCCCGATCACATCTCAGCGGAATATCCCACGCTCGCCCCCTACCGGGACGAGTGGGCGCGCCGCTCCATGCTGGTGCGCAAGCTGGCGCCCTTTCCGGTGGAGTGCGTGGTGCGCGGCTACCTGTCGGGCTCGGCGTGGAAGGAGTACCGCGAGTCGGGCACGCTGGCCGGCGAGCCCCTTCCGCAGGGGCTGCGCGAGTCGGACCGCCTGGACCCGCCCGTCTTCTCCCCCGCGCGCAAGGCCGCCGAGGGCCACGACGAGAACATCCCGTTCGACCGCATGCGCGAGACGCTGGGCGCGGAGACGGCGGACCAGCTGCGGGAGGCGAGCCTGGCGCTCTACGCCCGCGGGCGGGACACCGCGGCGGCGGCGGGGATCATCCTGGCGGACACCAAGTTCGAGTTCGGGCAGGGCGCCGACGGCTCCATCCGCGTGATGGACGAGGTGCTCACCCCGGACTCGTCGCGCTTCTGGCCCGCGGACCAGTACCAGCCGGGGCGCGGGCAGCCGTCGCTGGACAAGCAGCCGCTGCGCGACTGGCTGGAAGGGCTGGTGGCCGAGGGCCGGTGGAACAAGCAGCCGCCCGCGCCGCGGCTGCCCCAAGTGGTGGTGGACGAGACCTCGCGCCGCTACCAGGACGCGTTCCGCCGGCTGACCGGCCGCGCGCTGGACGACTTTCCCCTGCACGCACCGGAGCGCGCATGAACGGAACCCGCCGGCGCAGGCTGCGGCGCGGAGTGGTGATCCTGCCCAGCGCCTTCACCATCGGCAACCTGTACCTGGGCATCTGGGCCATCGTCTCGGCGGCGCGGGGCAACTTCGAGCTGGCGGGCTGGCTGATCGTCTTCGCGGCGGTGGCCGACATGATCGACGGGCGCGTGGCGCGCTTCACGGCCACGGGCACGGCGTTCGGCGAGGAGCTGGACTCGCTGGTGGACGCCGTCAGCTTCGGCGTGGCCCCCGCCATGATCATGTACTTCCTGTACTTCTCGCAGATGGGACCCTTCTCCTGGGTCCTTTCGTTCATCTACATCACGGGCGCCATCTGCCGGCTGGCCCGCTTCAACATCGAGCAGGCGGGCACCGCCAAGACCCATTTCCACGGGCTTCCCTCGCCCATGGCCGGCGTCACGCTCGCCACGTACTACGTCTTCACGCAGACGGAGGCGTTCGCGCGCTGGTTCCCGCGCGTGTCCGTGCCGCGGCTGGCCGAGTGGATGATGATCCTGCTCGCCGTGCTGATGGTGAGCAGCGTGATCTATCCCGTGGTTCCGCGCCTCAGCCTGCGCACCTGGGGCGGGCGGGCGGGGATGGCGGCGGCCGTGGTGCTGCTGCTGGCGGGGCTGAGCTGGCCCGAGTACGTGTTCTTCCCGTTCGCCGTGGTCTACATCGGGTGGGGCGTGCTGCGCACGGTGCTGGAGGGCTTCCAGGACCGGCTGCCCGAGCGCGACCCGCTGACGGACGAGGAGGAGGAGGAGCCGGAGGAGCAGCGTCCCCTGGCCTACGAGGACATGCGGCCCCGGCGGCATCCCGCCGCGGGGCCCGCGAGCGCACAGGAAGAGGAGGAGAGGCCGTGACGGAGTTCCAGATCGAGGTGCGCGTCACCCCCCGCCGAGGCATCCTGGATCCGCAGGGCAAGGCGGTGGGCGGCGCGCTCGCCTCGCTCGGCTTCGCGGGGGTGAGCGAGGCCCGCGTGGGGCGCCTGGTCACCTTCCACCTGCGGGCGGCGTCGGACGAGGAGGCGCGCGGGCAGGCGGACGCGATGTGCCGCCAGCTCCTCGCGAATCCCGTGACCGAGGACTTCGACGTGCGGGTGCAGGCCCTGGCCGGGAGCGCGCCGTGAAGGTGGGCGTCGTCACCTTTCCCGGCTCCAACTGCGACTACGACTGCCACAGGGCGGTGCAGGACGGGGTCGAGGGCGCCGAGGCCGTCTACCTGTGGCACAAGGAGCACGACCTGCAGGGGGTCGATGCCGTCCTGCTGCCCGGCGGATTCAGCTACGGCGACTACCTGCGCTGCGGCGCCATCGCCGCGCACAGCCCCATCATGCGCGAGGTGAAGGCCTTCGCGGATGCCGGCGGCCCCGTCGCGGGCATCTGCAACGGCTTCCAGATCCTCTGCGAGGCGGGCCTGCTGCCCGGCGCCCTCATCCGCAACCGTACGCTGAAGTTCATCTCCCGCCCCGCCTTCCTCTGCGTCGAGCAGGCGGAGGCGCCCTTCACGTCGGCGTACGCCGTCGGCGACGTGCTGACGATCCCGGTCGCGCACGGCGAGGGGTGCTACTCGGCGGACGACGCCACGCTGGACGAGCTGGAGGCCACCGGGCGCGTCGTGTTCCGCTACTGCGACGCGGACGGGAACGTGACGGCGGAGGCCAACCGCAACGGATCGGCGCGGGGCATCGCGGGGATCCGGAACGCGGCAGGGAACGTGCTGGGACTGATGCCGCACCCCGAGCGCGCCATGGACGCGCTGCTCGGCTCGGCCGACGGGGCGGGGTTCTTCCGCTCGCTCGCCGGCCACCTGGCCCCCACCTAGACAACGCGCCTCCGGGAGGCATCCATGCGACCCTTCGCCGCCGCCTTCGCCGCCCTCGCCCTGCTGGGCATTGCAGATACCGCCGCCACGGCGCAGCAGGCCATCCGCGCGGGCATGAGCGCCGAGCAGGTGCGCGCCGCCTTCGGCGCCCCCGCCCGCACACGCGAGCAGGGCGACTGGACGTACTGGTTCTACGCCAACGGCTGCCCCGTGCGATGCGGGTCCGACGACGTGGTGTTCCTGCAGGACGGCAAAGTTGTCGCGGCCGTCCTCCGCACGGGCACCCGCCAGTTCGACGGGCCGAACGCCAGCGCGTCGCTCGCCTCCATCGAAGGCATCCCCGCCGCGGACGGCCCGCGCGGCACCGGCCTGGTGCGCCTGCCCGGGAGGCGGACGGCCCGCCATCGCCCGGTCCGTCCCGTGACGGCTTCCGCATCGACGGTGGCCCGCGCTTCGTCCACGACGACGCGCTCCGCCCGGCGGGGGGCGGACGGCTCGACGCGGATGACGGTGCGGCACGTGGGCCGCGCGGGCGTGGAGGCCGGGGACGATGCGTCGCCCTCCGTGGCCGGGCGGCCGGGGGCGCCCGCCGTGCGCAGCGCCGCCGGGGTCGGGACCCCCGCCGTCGTCGGGGGCGTGCGCGTGCAGTCCACCACCGGGCGCCAGGGTTCGCGCGCGGCGCTGGCCGACAGCGCGGGGCTGGGCCGCTCGCGCACCACGAACGACAGCTCGCCCGACCAGGAGCGCACCAACCGCGAGCGGGCGGTGACGCCGCGCGTGGTGCCCGCGCCCAAGGCCGGCATCCATCCCTGATCGACCACCACCAGCACCGCAGACCGGAGGCCCGTGCCCGCTGAAGCCCGTCCCGGAGACCCGACCGTCACCCCCGCGCTGGTCGCGGACCACGGGCTCTCCCCCGACGAGTACGACCAGATCCTGGGGATCCTGGGCCGCGTGCCCACCTACACCGAGCTGGGCGTGTTCAGCGCCATGTGGAGCGAGCACTGCGGCTACAAGAACAGCCGCCCGCTGCTGCGCAAGCTGCCGACGAAGGCGCCGTGGGTGCTGCAGGGCCCGGGCGAGAACGCGGGCGTGATCGACGTGGGCGGCGGGCTGGCGGTGGCGTTCAAGATCGAGTCGCACAACCACCCCTCGGCCGTGGAGCCGTACCAGGGCGCGGCCACCGGGGTGGGCGGCATCCTGCGCGACGTGTTCACCATGGGCGCGCGCCCCATCGCCTGCCTCAACTCGCTGCGCTTCGGCGAGATCGACGGCGCCGAGGGCGACCGGGTGCGCTACCTGTTCGCGGGCGTGGTGAAGGGCATCGGCGACTACGGCAACTGCGTGGGCATCCCCACCGTGGCCGGCGAGGTGTACTTCGACGGGGCGTACGAGGGGAACCCGCTGGTGAACGCCATGGCCATCGGGCTGATGAAGCGCGAGGAGCTGATCAAGGGCGTGGCCGAGGGCGTGGGCAACCCCATCATGGCCGTGGGATCGAAGACGGGCCGCGACGGCATCCACGGAGCCACCTTCGCGAGCGCGGAGCTTTCCGCCGAGAGCGAGGCCAAGCGGCCCATGGTGCAGGTGGGCGACCCCTTCACCGAGAAGCTGCTGCTGGAGGCGTCGCTGGAGCTGATCCGCTCGGGCCACATCGTCGGCATCCAGGACATGGGCGCGGCGGGCCTCGTCTCCAGCTCCACGGAGATGGCGGCGCGCGGCGGCACGGGCGTGGACATCGAGATCACCCGCGTGCCCGTGCGCGAGATGGGGATGACGCCTTACGAGATCCTGCTGTCCGAGACGCAGGAGCGCATGCTCGTCGTGGCGAAGAACGGGCACGAGGACAATGTGATCGGCATCCTCGCCCGCTGGGACCTGGACGCGGAGACGATCGGCGTCGTCACCGACACGGGGCGCTACGTGGTGCGGGAGAACGGGATCGTGGTCGTGGACATCCCGGGCGAGCCGCTGGTGGACGCGTGCCCGACGTACACGCGGCAGGGCGTGGAGGCGCCGGAGATCGCGGAGCTGCGGCGCTGGGACGCGTCGACCCTGGAGCCGCGGGCGGAGGAGCGCGATCCCACGTGGACGCTGCGGACGCTGCTGGACGCGCCCACCATCGCCAGCAAGCGGTGGGTGTACGAGCAGTACGACAGCACCGTGCGCACCTCGACCGTGGTCGGCCCCGGCTCGGACGCCGCCGTCATCCGCCTGCGCGGGACGAACCAGGCGATCGCGGCCACCGTGGACTGCAACGGGCGCTACGTCTACCTCAACCCCTACCGCGGCGGCCAGATCGCCGTGGCCGAGGCGGCCCGCAACCTCGCGTGCTCGGGCGCACTGCCCCGCGCGGTCACGGACAACCTCAACTTCGGCAACCCGCTGAAGCCCGAGGTGTACCACCAGCTTTCCGAGTCGCTGCGCGGCATCGGCGAGGCCTGCGAGGCGTTCCGGACGCCCGTCACCGGCGGCAACGTGTCGCTGTACAACGAGAACCCGCGCGGCGCCATCTATCCCACGCCCACGATCGGGATGGTGGGCGTGGTGGAGGACCTGGCGCACGTCACCACCGCGGCGTTCAAGGCCCCGGGCGACGACCTGGTCCTGCTGGGCGCCAACACAGGGGAGCTGGGCGGCAGCGAGTACCTCAAGATCGTGCACGGCCTCGTCGCGGGAGACGCGCCGGCGGTGAGCCTGGACGGGGAGCTCGCGCTGCAGACGGCGCTGCTGGAGGCGATCCGCGCCGGCCACGTGCGCTCCGCCCACGACTGCGCGGAGGGCGGGCTGGCCGTCGCCCTCGCGGAGTCCGCCATCGGCGCGGGGCCGGACGGGCTGGGAATCGACGTCGACCTTGCCGACCGCCTACCGGCGAACGCGCTGCTCTTCGGCGAAGCGCAGGGGCGCGTCGTCGTCTCCTGCGATCCCGCGAAGACGGCGGAGGTGCTGCGGATCGCCGGCGCGCACGGCGTCCCCTCGGCGTGCATCGGCCGCGTCGGCGAGCGCAGCGGCCGCGTGCGGATCGCGACGAGGGGCGGGATGGTGGATGCGCCCGTGGGCGAGCTGGCCGCCATCTACTTCGACGCGATCCCCCGGCGGATGGAGGGGACCGCGGCCGACGTCGAGACGTCGCTGGAGAGCGAGGTGCAGTGACGGACGGTACCCGGCTGCGGCTGCCTTAGCGCGGGCATCCGCTCCCGCAAGCGTGAGAGGGTGAGTACGGCGGGCTTTGTCCGGCGGAAAGGATCACGGTTCGAACGTCGGACCTCGACGCGGGGAGTGTGGTCCGCGCCGCGATTCGCCGCCGGGGTCAGCCTCGGCATGAGACACCCCCTCGCCCGCTTGCGGGAGAGCGGGCCGGGGAGTGAGGGCCCCCTTCACGTACAGCAGTGCAAGGCGACAACATGTGTGGAATCGTCGCGGTCTCCGGCACGTCCGAGGCCTCGAAGCTGGCTTTCCTGGGGCTGCACTCGCTCCAGCACCGCGGGCAGGAGGCGGCGGGCATCGTGGCCTTCGACGCGGCCACGGGCTCCTGCTTCCGCGTGCGCGAGGCGGGGCTGGTGTCGGACGTGTTCACGGCCGCGCGGCTGGCCGAGCTGCCGGGCGAGGTGGCGCTGGGGCACATCCGCTACTCCACGGCGGGGGGCTCGGGGCTCAACAACGCGCAGCCCATCCGCGTGGCCTACCGCGAGGGGCAGCTGGCCCTGGTGCACAACGGCAACCTCACCAACGCCAACGAGCTGCGCACGCGGCTGGTGAACGAGGGAGCGCTGTTCCAGAGCACCATCGACACCGAGGTGATCGTGCACCTCATCGCCCGCTCGCACCGGCACGGCGTGGAGGCGCAGATCGACGACGCGCTTTCACAGCTGGTGGGCGCGTTCAGCGTGCTCATCACCGTGGGCGACACGCTGTACGCGGCGCGCGACCCGTGGGGCTATCGGCCGCTGGTGATCGGCCACATCCCCGGCGGCGGGATCGTGATCGCGTCCGAGACGTGCGCGCTGGACATCGTGGGCGCGCGCTTCGTGCGCGACGTGGAGCCGGGCGAGGTGCTTCGGGTGAAGGGCACGGAGCTGACGCGGCTGCGCCCGCTGCCGCCCGAAGGGATGCCGCAGCCCTGCATCTTCGAGCTGGTGTACTTCGCGCGCCCCGACACGGCGCTCTGGGGATACTCGGTGGACCGCGCCCGCCGCGCCTGCGGCCGCCGCCTGGCCGACGAGCAGCCCGCCGACGCCGACATCGTGATCGCCGTGCCCGACTCGGCCAACTCGGCGGCGCTGGGGTACTCGGAGCAGTCGGGCATCGCGTACGAGTTGGGCCTCATCCGCAACCACTACGTGGGCCGCACCTTCATCGAGCCCTCGCAGGCGGGGCGTGACTTCAAGGTGCGCCTCAAGTACAACGCCGTGCGCGAGGTGCTGGCCGGGAAGCGCGTGGTGGTGGTGGACGACTCGCTCGTGCGCGGCACCACCTCGCGCGGGCTGGTGAACCTGCTGCGCGACGCGGGCGCGGCCGAGGTGCACTTCCGCCTGGCCTCGCCGCCCGTGCGGCACCCGTGCTACTACGGCATCGACATGCCCACCAAGGAAGAGCTGATCGCCGCCAACATGACGGTGGAGCAGATCCGCGCCTACCTGGGCGTCGACTCGCTGGGATACCTGTCGCTGGAAGGGATGCTGGACTGCGTGTCCGACGCCGGCTCGTTCTGCACCGCCTGCTTCAGCGGCGACTACCGCGCCCCGCTGGTGGACCGCGACGCCGGCTTCGCCATGAGCTCGCACTGCTAGGGAGTCGGGATCGTCTCGACCGAATTCGATGGAAGGACGGGTCGACCGAAGGATGGAGTCGATCGAACGTGCAGAGTTGATCGAACGTGCTGCGTCCATCAAGACGGCGGTGTCGATCGGGGCGCATCGACCGCACGGATTGGACGCCGGCGGTCCGCGGGCGGACGCTTCTCCCCACGCGGGGATGGGGCATCTCCCGACTTGCGCGGCCCCGGCGCGCAGCGAAGGTTTGGAACCGACCGCGGGCGATGCAAGCCGCGCGGCGCTGACCGCTTTTCCTGGACGCGACCCGCGCCCGACTGGAGGCACGAGATGAAGTATCGCACCTATCCCGGCACGGACCTGACGGTTTCGGAGCTGGGCTTCGGCGTGTGGACGCTGGCGGCGGGCTGGTGGGGCGAGTGGACGGACGCGGACGCCGTCGCCATGCTGCACCGCGCGCACGACCTGGGCGTCACGCTGTACGACAGCGGCGACAGCTATGGCAACGGCCGCGCGGACGAGCTGGTGGGCAAGGCGTTCGCCGGCCGGCGGGACCAGGTGGTGATCGCGACGAAGGTGGGGTACGACTTCTACAACAACCCCGACGTGCGCCGCGGCCAGCAGGAGATCCCGCACAACGAGGACCCCGCGTACATCCGCTTCGCCGTGGAGCAGTCGCTGAAGCGATTCGGCACCGACGTGCTGGACCTGGTGGCGTACCACAACGTCAAGGCCCCGCAGGTGGCCAACGACGAGGTGTGGGAGACGTTCGAGCGGCTGGTGGAGGAGGGCAAGATCCGCCACTGGGGCGGCGCGCTTGGCCCCTCCAACGGCTTCCTGTTCGAGGGCCTGGACCTGATCCGCAAGCGCCACGTGAAGTCGCTGCAGATCATCGACAACATCCTGGAGCCCTTTCCCGGGCAGATCTTCACGCGGGCGGCCGAGGAGGCCGGCGACGTGGGCATCATGGTGCGCGTGACGCACTCGTCCGGCATGCTGGAGGGGCACTACACGGCCGACACCGAGTTCGACAAGAACGACCACCGCCGCCACCGGCCGCGATCGTGGCTGGTGAACGGGGTGCAGAAGATGGAGACGCTGCGCTTCCTGCACGAGGGCCGCGGCCAGACCATCGGCCAGGCGGCGCTCAAGTGGCTGCTGGCCTCGCCGGCGGTAGTCACCACGCTGCCCAACATCTACAACGCCGAGCAGCTCGAGGAGTTCGCGGGCGCCATCGACAAGCCCGACCTGACGGCGGACGACATGCGCCGCATCGCCGAGCTGCAGCGCACCAACTTCGGCGTGCACGAGGAGCACATGCGCTACAAGGGCACCATGCTGCGCGAAGGCGAGCCGCTGGCCCCCATCTACCGCTACGAGGACGACGGCTTCCCCGTGACGGAGACGGCGGGCGCGGGGGCGTAGGCCACGGACCGCGGCGCAGGGAGTAGACGTTGGCGACGTTTAGAAGGATCGTTCGAGGGGCACCGCTGGTGCCCCTCGTTCTATTTGAGGCGAACAGCAAATCGTCGATCTTGAGACCGCGCTTCCTCGCAATGGATTCGTCGACGATCGGACGCATGGCCGCCGATTTCGCGCAGTGAGCCTGCGTCGGGAACGAGGCCGGCGGCACTGAGTGACCGCGCGCACTCGCGAACGGCATCCCGGGCTTGCCGAGAACGCTCCTCGTCCGATACTATGTGCCGCAGCACGATTCCCTCCGCCGTACCCTGCCGCCCGTCCGATCTCGCTCCACGGCGTTGCGCGCCCGCGAGCCTCCGCGTTCCTGTCACCCATCATCCGAACCATCATCCATGAAGACCTGCATCTACTGCGCGGAAGAGATCCAGGATGCCGCGGTGCTCTGCCGCTTTTGTGGCCAGTCCCAGACGTACCGGCGTGCCGCCCCACCGAAGGAGTCCAACAGCAACACCATCGCCGGTATCGCACTGGGCGTGTTCAGCGTGGGAGTCATCGGCGCGCTTGCATGGGCCGCCGTTTCGGGGGTGAAAATACCAGGCTCCGCATCGGCCGATTCCACCGCCGTCGATACGACGCCCGTCGCACCGCCGCCGCCTCCCCCACCACCCCCACCGCAGGTGGTGATGGTGGCTGACACGGTGGGGCTGGAGGTACGCGCCAGCGGCTCGAATTGGTATTCGTTCACCGTGGCCGATACCCGCCCCTGCGTGCTGACCGGGCGCGTGATCGGACTGCACGGCGGAAACCGCGACTTCGATCTATTCGTCGTGGACGACGACGGACTCCTGAACTGGCGTAACCACGTCACTTCACCGACATACCTGAACGCGGGTCGAACCTCGGCGGTTACGCTCCGAAGCCGGATCCCGTCGAACGGCAGCTTCCACCTCGTGGTCTCAAACGCGTTCTCCGTCTTCACCGACAAGACGCTGCAGCTGAGCAACGTCCGCGTGACGTGCGGTGAGCCGGCCCAACTGGCGGCGGAGACCGGGATGATCATTGCCGACCCGGTGACGGACTCCGCGGCTGCGTTCGGTCGCTGACTGCCAGTTCCCCAGTGGCACGGCCCTTTCCGCAGCAAGAGTGCGGAAAGGGCCGTGTCGGCATAGATTGGTCGCTCACCCGCTCCTCCGCCAGGTTCACCCGCCGATCCATACGATGCGCCGCAATTTTATCTTGACCCTGCTGACCTCGTTCGCTACCCTCTCCGCCTCCGCGCTCGCCGCGCAGACCGTGCACGGAACGCTCGCGGACGCCGCCACCGGCGTGGGAGTGCGGGGGGCGACGGTGGTTCTGGTAGATGCGCAGGGGCGATCCGCGGTGGCAGCGGTGACGGGAGCGCGCGGGGCGTTCGTGCTGCGGGCGACGGCGGCGGGACGCTACTCGCTGCGGGCGGAGCGCGTGGGGTTCGTGGCGACGCTTTCGCCGGCGTTCGCGCTGGCGGCGGGCGAGACGGTGGAGCGCACGCTGGCGGCGGACCCGCGGCGGGTGATGCTGGAGGCCATCAGCGTCACCAGCCGCGCGCGCTGCCGGGTGCGTCCGGGCGCGGGCGAGGCGGCCGCGGCGGTGTGGGAGGAGGCGCGCAAGGCGCTGAACGGCGCCCGCACCGCGGCCGACCAGCGCCTGCTGCGCTACGGCCTGCGGCGCTACCGGCGCGTGCTGGATCCGAAGACGCTGACGGTGACGGCGGAGGAGACGCGCACCATCGAGGGCTGGAGCGGCAACCCGTTCGTGGCGGCGGACCCGGCGCGGCTGGCCGAGAAGGGCTTCATGGTGGCGGACGGCGACTCGCTGCTGTACTTCGCGCCCGACGCGGGCGTGCTGCTTTCGGACGCGTTCCTGGACACGCACTGCTTCCGCGTGCAGACCGCCGCGTCCGAGCACCCCGGGTGGATCGGCCTGGCCTTCGAGCCGGTGCGCGACGGCGGGCGGGCGGACGTGGCGGGCGTGCTCTGGGTGGACCGCGCGTCCGCCGAGCTGCGCAGCATCGACTACCGCTACACCTCGCTGCCGGCCGGGCGCCGGGCCGAGGAGGTGGCGGGCGGCGCCATCGAGCTGCGCCGCCTGCCCGCGGGAAGCTGGATCGTGTCGCGCTGGCACATCCGCATGCCGCGGATGTCCGTCTCGGCCCTGCGGCCGGACCCTTCGCTGCCCCTCAATCCGCGCCCCATCACCGTGGCAGCGCTGGTGGAGGAGGGCGGCGAGATCGCCGAGGTGGCCGACGAGAGCGGCCGGACGCTGGCGTCCGAGAGGGGCGCCACGCTGTCCGGCACCGTCTACGACAGCACCGCGTCGAAGCCGCTCGCGGGCGCCCGTGTGTCGCTGGACGGCACGCCGTACGCCGCCGCCGCCGACAGCGGCGGCGCCTTCGTGCTCGCCGGCGTGCCTGACGGAGCGTACACGCTGTCCTTTTGGAGCGCGCGGCTCGACTCCATGGGATTCGTCCCCCGTCCGGTCCCGGTCACGCTCGCGCGCACAGCGGCGGCGCGTGTGGAGTTGGCCGTGCCGCCGCTCGCCTCCGTCCTCGCCGCCGCGTGCGGCGACCGTGCGGGAGCGGGCGGGGGAGCGCCGCTGGTGGGCATCGTCCGGGAGGAGGGCGCGGACGGCGCGCCTGCGCCCGGAACGGTGGTGACGGCCGCTTGGACGGCTGCGCCGGGCGCGGGAGGCGTGCCCAGGACGGCGGTGGCCGACGACCGCGGCGCGTACCGCTTCTGCTCGGTGCCGGCCGGCGTCGCGCTGCGGGTGGCCGCCGGATCGCTCGCCGGCGCGGCGAACGGCGTGCAGGTGCGCCTCTCCGCCGGAGTCCCGATGCGGCAGGACCTCACCGTGCGGCGCCCGTCCGCAGCGCCCGCCGGCCGTGCGTCCGCCGCGGCGGCAAGGGAGCGCGCGGGAAGCGGGACGATCGTGTGGGGGCGGGTGGTGGCCGCGGCGACGGGCGCGGCGGTGGTGGGCGCGCGGGTGCAGCTCGGCGAATCGCTGCCGGCGCAGGCCACGGACCGCATGGGCCGCTTCCGGGTGGACGGCGTGCCGGCGGGCGCGTACGAGGTGGTGGTGACGCACGCCGAGTTCGGGCGGCGGGTGACGCGTGCGGTGGTGGCGGGGACCGGGATGGAGCTGGTGCTGCGTCTCCCGGCGCCGAGCGGCACCGTCGCGCTGGCGCCCGTGGTGGTGAGCGCGCGCACGCTCTCGCCCGTGCAGGTGCAGGCGCGCACCTCGGGAACGCGCATGGACGTGATCGACGGCGAGACGATCGCGCGCGCCGTGGGCGAGCCGGACGTGCAGAACCTGCTGCGCGTGCACGTGAACGGCATCGTCACCTCCGAGGTGCGCATGCCGGGCACGGACTTCGTGACCCGCATCGACATCTACTATCACCACCAGTCCGTGGCGGTGTACCTGGACAGCCGCCGCGTTCCGCCCGCGGACCTGGTGCACCTTCCGCCGGACCTGCTGGATTCCGCCGAGTTCTTTCCCTCGGGCACCGCCGCCTACGGCGCCGCCGGCGGCCCGGTGCTGCTGCTCCACTCCAAGCAGCGGTCAGCAGCCCGGTAGCCGGCGACGTTCGTCGGTTCGGTCGATACGGCTCTTCACGGCTCTTCGCCAAGCGCCTCGCCGAACGCGGGTCCACGGTCGACGCGCGGACGCGAGCGCTGGCGGCCGGAGCCCGCCGCCGCGACGGTCGTCCCGCGGATGCGCGCGTTCGTCCGCGCACGGCGGAGGTCCGTATCCAGAAACGTGCGTCGCGAGCAGCGGAGGCGTATCATCCCATCCTGCCGGGCATCTTACGTTTCCCGCCCGCCGCTTCCCCGAGACCGCACCCCGAGCCGATGCGCCGTCGCCCCATCCTGATCGCCCTGTCCGCCCTGCTGCTCGCCGCCGCTCCGCTGGCAGCGCAGACCGTCACCGGCACGCTCACTGATCCCTCGACCGGGGCCGGTGTTCGGGGCGCCACGGTGGTGCTGCTGGAGCCGTCGGGCCGCGAGGCATCGACGGCGGTGACCACGGCGTCGGGCGCGTTCTCGCTGCACGCGGCGCACGGCGGCCGGTTCACCCTGCGCGCGGACCGCATCGGCTTCCACGCCACGACCACGCCGCCCTTCGAGCTGGCCGTGGGCCAGACGGTGCGGCGCGCGCTCGAAGCCAGCACGCAGCACGTGGGGCTGGAGGCGCTCACCGTGACCTCGCGCACCCGGTGCCACGTGCGCGCGGGCGGCGCCGACGGCACGGCGGCGGTGTGGGAGGAGGCGCGGAAGGCGCTCGCGATCGCGCGGGCCACGTCGCGCCAGCACGTGTACCGCTTCTCGCTGCGCCGCTACCGCCGCCAGTTGGACCCGCGCACGGAGGCGGTGCAGGCCGAGCTGGCGCACCCCGTCTCGGGCTGGAGCGGCGACCCGTTCGTGGCCGCGGCGCCACGCGTTCTGGCGGACAGCGGATACGTGAACCTGGGCGCGGACACGCTGGTGTACTACGCGCCCGACGCGGCGGCGCTGCTCTCGGACGAGTTCCAGGACGGGCACTGCTTCCGGCTGCAGGCCGCGCCGCCCGGGCACCCGGGGTGGATCGGCGTGGCGTTCGAGCCGGTGCGCGCGCGCGCCGGCATCGCGGACGTGAGCGGCGTGGTGTGGGTGGACCGGCAGACCTCCGAGCTGCAGACGCTGGACTTCCACTACACGGGCCTGCCCGGCGGCCGCCGCGTGGACGACGCCTCGCACGGCGGAATCGAGTTCCGCCGCCTGCCGGCGGGAAGCTGGATCGTCACGCGCTGGCGCATCCGCATGCCGCGGGTGGAGATGACGCACCTGCACCCGGGCGGCGGCTTCCTGCTGGACGCGGACCGCGCGGCGCTGGCGGGGCTGATCGAGGAGGGCGGCGAGGTGGCGGCGGTCACGCTGCCCAACGGGATGCCGGTGCCGGTGCACGCGGGCGCCGTGCTGGCCGGCACCGTGTTCGACAGCACGCGCTCGGCGCCGCTGGCGGGGGCGCGGGTGTCGCTGCGGGGCACGGACTACGCGGCCGCGGCGGATTCCGCCGGGCGCTTCGCCCTTCGCGACGTGCCCGACGGCACCTACGAGGTGACGTTCGCGGCGCCGCGGCTGGACTCGCTGCACTGGGCGCCGCCCCCGGTGCGTGTCACGCTTTCCGCCGCCGCCGCCGCGCGCGCGGAGCTGGCGGTGCCCCGGCTGGCCCGCGTGCTGGCCGCC
>JAQBQD010000183.1 GCA_028287185.1 Gemmatimonadota bacterium
ACGCACCCGTTCCGCTTCTTCCAAGCTCACCGTATAGAGTTTCTTCATCGGCTCTCCTCATGGGGAAAGCACTTACTCTACAGCGGAGAGTGCCACGGGTCAAATCATCTGTGATTGACTACTAGGAGTCGCATAGCACCGCTTAGGCAAAGGGACACTTCTCTCTGGTACGTCGCGAACTTGGCGGGGTCGAACTCGCCACCGAGCTGCCGCCCTCCGGTTCCGAAGATGTGCGTACTTGCTACCGCTAAGATTGATGAATGACTGAACGCATCGTAGAAGCGTGTGATCTCGTCAAACTGTTTCCACCCCTCTGCATCAATACCAAGCAGCGAACGATTGCGTGCTTTGTTCACGAGCCGGATAGCATCGTGAGTGGGGAACCGCTCCATGTCCCGCTGAAGACGGACGAACACGTCAATCGCGCGATGAGAGCAAAGCAATGCCATCGCAAGCGCCTCTGCGAACTGGCGCATCTGGTTTCCGGCGGGTACAAGAAGCCCGGAGAACAGCAGGTGGAAGGCCGTGAAGAGGTTGTTGAACGCAACGTATAAGAATTGATAGGTCCACGCAGATCGCATCTCATGTGGGACTCGCTCCTCAATTGACTGAAGCTGCCGGAACGCACGCGACATCAACATCGAGAAGTTGTGCAGTCCGGGGCCGAAGGAAGCAAGAAACTGCTCTCGCACGGGTTCGTTCCCGGAGAGCAACAAAGCCTGGACTTCTTCTGGAGACAGAGCGTTGATCATTGGCTGACGCGCAACTTTAGCCTGTGCGCGGCCTAACGACACAAGGGTCAGGGGTGCGGGGCCGCCGCGCAAGCCTGCCCTCGCCCCAAAGCATGCAAGGCCCAGCATCCCCTGCAGCCGATTGTTAGGCCGCGACCCACGATGGAACTCCGCCCGTCAAGTGCTGGACCAGATGATCTATCGTTTGCGCGCGAATGCTGCATTCACCAGCGCAGCGAGAATCCATGTTACGATGAATCCGAGAATAGCACTGCCCCAGGAATGGAATGCGCCACTGAATGCGACAATGACGTAAACGACTACCAGCAGCCAGCGGCGCCGAGTCGCTCGTACGGTCTGTCGGAGAGCGCCAGCCGTACCGACAAGAGGGTTGAGCGGATCTGGGCCAGCGGGAATGAGCAGCATCTTGTCTTCAGGATCATCCGCGTGGACGCGGAGAACCATGGAAGCCGCGAGAACCTTCCACCCGGCATACAGGAGTAGGCCACCAAAGACGATGTAGGGGAGCACGAACGCCTCCAACTGAACTGAGAACCTGCCTGTCAATTGGGAAAGGCCCACCTCCGGCTGCCGCGGGGGGGCATGCCCAGCGGCCTAACTGGTTGTTCACTGGACCGAATTCCGGCTAACGCCGCCGCTGCGCGCGCATGGCCGATTCCGCTCATATCCAGATAGTACTCGCAGGACCCAGCGTCAAGCACCGGTAACTCGCGCACCTGCAACTCAATCCGTTCCGTGCTCCCGCAGCGCCACGCGGCCATGTAGCGCGGTGGTGGGATAACGCTCTTGATGGGCGCGATATCTGGAAACAATGTGTACCCGGTTCCAACTCCCTACGCCGACCGACCGCACCCTGATGAACGAGCTGAAGCTCCTGACCAGGTGAGGCGGACCGCCCGTCTGAAGCACTTCAGCCTGCGCACCGAGCGCGCGTACGCGCAGTGGGTGTACCGCTTCGTGGTGCACAACGGCAAGCGGCACCCGCGCGACCTGTGGGTGCCCGATAGATCCAGTCGTTCTCACCTGGCTGGCCGTCGAGCGGAACGTCGCCGCGTCCACGCAGAACCAGGCGCTCTGCGCGCTCGTGTATCGCGAAGTGCTGCGCGTCGGCCTTCCGCGCAGCAAGGAGGCGGTGCGCGCCCGGTGCTCGCGCCGTATGCGCACGGTGCTCACCCGCGACGAAGTGCGCGCCGTGATCGCGCACCTCGCCGGCGTCCACGCGCTGGCGGCCTGCTCTACGGCGGCGGCCTCAGGCTGCTGGAAGCGCTGCGGCTACGGGTAAAGGATGTGGATTTCGAGCAGCGCGCGGTGGTGGTGCGGCAGGGAAAGGGCGACGAGGACCGCGCCACCATGCTCCCCGACCGGCCGCGCGAGCCGCTGCTGGCGCACGTGGAGAAGGTGCGCGCGCTGCACCGGCGCGACCTGGCCGGCGGTTTCGGCGCCGTGGAGCTTCCCTATGCGCTCGCCCGGAAGATGCCGGGCGCCGGGCGGGATTGGGGATGGCAGTAGGTCTTCCCCTCGGGCCAGTTGTCGACGGACCCTCGCTGCTGGCCGCTGGCGCCGCTACCGCGGAGGCGGACGTACCCGCCCTGCGCGACGCCCTGCTCCACCTCCTCTCCGACACCGTTGCCGCGCCCACCGCCGCGGCGCCGCCCGCGCATCCCTGGAGGCCGGCACCGGCGCGGTCGAGCGCGGCGCGGACGTCGTGAACGCCTCCTCATGGAGCGCGGGTCAGGCGTGGCGCTGGCGTTGCGGGCGGACGGCAGATCCCACGCGAAGCAGCCTCCGCAGGAAGGCTATGTGCCGTTCGAGCCGCGGTATCAACCGTCGGCGCGAATGGGCCGGGCGCACGAGATACAGTCCGACAGCTGCGCGCGGCTCCGGCGTCAGGTCCGATCACCGCGCATGGCGTAGGACGGTCTCACCACCCCACCACTATACGCGTGCCGCGAGGAGGCCGAATCTCGCGCTGAGCCAGCCTCCGCATGGAGGGTTCGCGTCGTCGTTGCCGCGGCCGCGGATTCATCCTCCATCCCGAGCCCATCCCCCGCTCGTTCCCTACCCCGCCGCGAAGTGCGTCACGCTTTCCAGGTATTCGCTGAACGGAAACATGTCGAAGCAGCGCACGGCCTGGGGGCGGTAGCCGGCGGCGATGAAGGCGAGGGTGTCGCGGACGTGCGAGGGGACGGAGCACGAGACGAGGCAGACGGCCGCGGGGCGCCAGCGCGCGACGGCAGCGGGCACGCCGGCGCCGCAGCCGAAGCGCGAGGGGTTCACGAACACCACGTCGGGCGCGTCGAAGGCGTGCGTCGCGGCGAAGCGCTCGGCCGTCTCGCGGTGGTAGGCGGCGGTGCGGAGGCCGTGCAGCGCGACGTTCCGCTCGGCGCTTTCGATGGCCCAGCGGTTGTTGTCGGCGCCGTGCACCTCCGTCTTCGGACCGGCCGCGAGGATGGAGTGCATGCCCACGCCGCAGTACAGGTCCACCACCGTGCGCGCGCCGGTGGCGTGCGCCTGGGCTTCCGCGGCGAGCGCGGGGGTGACGTGGGCGTTGGTCTGGAAGAAGGCGAGGTAGTGGGCCAGCACCGTCCTGTCGCAGACGATGTTTCGCAGGTGCGTCTCGCCCAGCTCGATTCCCTGGGACGCCACGCTCACGCCGTGCAGGCCGGGCACCTCGTCCATCAGCCGCGCGCACACGTCGTCCAGCCGGGGGCTGCCCTCGCGCGGGGCGGCCAGGCCCACGTGCGCGCGCAGGGTACCGTGCTCCAGGCGCAGGTCGAAGCCCGAGACGACGTCCGCGAGATTCGCATCGACGATCATGTCGCGCACGGCCACGGCGGCGGGGCGCGCGGGCTCGGGCATCACCCACAGCGCATCGTCCAGCGGCACGCGGCCGGTGCGCGGGTCCACGCCCACGTACGGCGGGCCGGAACCGTCGCGGCCGGCGCGGAAGCTGGCCTGCGTGCGGTATCCGCGCTCGATGGGGCAGGGGTGGATGCCGCCGAACAGCGGCTCCAGGCCGTGCTCGCGCAGCAGGCCGCGCACCCGGGCCTCGGCGGCGCGCAGGTGCAGCGCGTACTGCTGGGAGAGCACGGAGCCTGGCATCTGCGGCTGGGACGTGGGGAAGGAGGAAGGACGGCGGGCGAGGTGGATTGGGGACAAAAAGACGCGGGGGCCACGCCGAAGCGCAACCCCCGCCCACCCATCCCCTCACCACCCGCGGAGAAGCTACACTGTCTGCGGCGGATGGGAAACCCTCTGCGGACGCGTCACCACCTGCGCGGCGCGAAGGTACATCTGCAGCTCCTCGTCCGTGCGCTCTTCCCAGCGCTGCGGGATGGGCGTAAGCCGGCGCTTGGCGTGGTCGCATTCGAAGCAGAGCCAGCCGTCCTCCAGGCCGGTGACCTGGCGCGTGGCCGGGATCACGTCCCAAACGCGCCAGAGAGTGCCTTCCGCGTCGTTCACCGTCCGAAGCGCCATCGCCCGTCCCTCCGAAAGGGGTGCGGCGCCCGGAAAAGCAACTCGTGTGCCAGCAACAGGTTGACCATTTCGGTACCCGAAATCGACCCGAAGGCAGGAGGATGGCTCCGCGGCGGATCGAGCTTCCATGCGGCACGCACGTGGCAGCCGTGCGGAGGCCGGCGCCGCGTGCAGGTGGGCGGGTGGGATCGACGTTCCATCGCCAGCGCGGCCGCGTCCAAGCGACAACGATCGGCGGGTGCGTCAGGATGCGGATGGTCCGCGATCCGCGCCGGCGCTGGGATCGATGGAACGGATCGGACGGACGATGGTCAGACGGCTTTGCCGCCGGCGGACGACGGGTCCGATCCGGTGCGGCGCCGGGCGCGGAGGGCGGACGCGAGGCCCCAGATCCAGAGGACCGCGAGGGGGCTCGCCAGGGCGACGCCGATGAACGACGGCACGTCCTCCGGCGCCCACCTGCCCATCGCCAGCCGCACGACGACGGCGCCGACGATGACGAGCCGCCACACGCCGAAAAGTCCGAGCAACCCGATCGCGAGCCACGCCCGGCGGAACGCGGCCCACGCCAGCACCGCGAAGGCGAGGACCGTCACGATCGTCCGCGGGTTGAACACCCAACCGGAAGGTCCGCGATACGCGGGAAGCGGCAGCGTGACGGCCAGGAGGACGGTGAAGACGGCCGCCGCCCATGCCGCGGCGCGCGTCCCAGCACGCTTCGGGGCGGCCGAGACGAGGCCGCGCAGGACGTGGTTCATCGGAACGAGAGGTGGCGGGGGTCCAGTGCGATCGAAAGGTGCGGTCGCGTGCCGATGCGGCGGGGGAGGATGCAGCGGGATCGACGGAATGGAAAGGGCCCCGCCGGGTGCGGCGGGGCCCTTCGCTCACCGGCGCGTGGACCGCGGCTACGCCATGGGGTGGCGGTAGTCGGCGGAGTAGCGGCCGGTGAGGTGGTGCTCCAGCTGGCGCTCGATGTCGGTGAGCAGGCTGCTGGCGCCGAAGCGGAACAGGTGCGGCCGCAGGTACTCGTCACCCAGCTCCTCCTTCATCAGGATCAGCCACTCGATGGCCTGCTTGGCCGTGCGGATGCCGCCCGCCGGCTTGAAGCCCACCTTCTGGCCCGTACGCTCGTTGTAGTCGCGGATGCAGCGCGTCATCACCAGCCCCACGGGCATCACGGCGTTCACGCCCTCCTTGCCCGTACTGGTCTTGATGAAGTCGGCCCCCGCCATCATGCAGACCATGGAGGCGCGGCCGATGTTGCGCAGCGTCGCCAGCTCGCCGGTGGCCAGGATCGTCTTCATGTGCGCCGGGCCGCACGCCTCGCGGAAGGCGCGCACCTCGTCGTACAGCGCCTGCCAGTTGCCCGTCAGCACGTGCGCGCGGGTGATGACGATGTCGATCTCGCCCGCGCCCGCCGCCACGGAGGCGCGGATCTCCTCCACGCGCTGCTCGAAGGGAGACAGGCCGGCGGGGAAGCCGGTGGACACGGCGGCGACGGGAATGTCCGAGCCCCGCAGCGCCTCCACGGCCGTCTCCACCAGCGCGTGGTAGACGCAGACGGCGGCGGTGCGGATGGGCAGGTGCGCCACGCCCAGGCCTTCCAGGATGTCCTGCCGCACGGGGTTGCGCGCCTTGGCGCAGAGCCGGCGCACGTTGCCGGGCGTGTCGTCGCCGGACAGGGTGGTCAGGTCCATCAGGGTGATGGCGCGCAGCAGCCAGGCCGCCTGCCACTCCTTCTTCACCGTGCGGCGGGTGCCCATGGTGGCCGCGCGGCGCTCCACGGCGCTGCGGTTCACGCGCACGCCCGAGACCCAGTCCAGGTCCAGGGGGGTGCCCGGGTTGCGCTCCTCGTCGTGCCCGCCGTGCTGGGGGTCCGAGGGAAGGGCGACGAGCTTCTGGGATCGCGTGCTGCTGGCCATGCGGCTCCTCATTCCCGCTCCGCGTGCGTCCGCGGACCGGCGACGTGGGTTCTGTGGAACCCGAAAGATATGCATCCGCGCCCCGCCCGCCAACCTCCGGGGCGCGACGCCCTCCGAGCGTCCGGCGTGCGATGCACTTCTCCGGCCCCGCCGGGCGCATCCATCCCGTGCTCCGGGAGGTTCGGTCCGGCCGAATGAGGGGACAGGACCGCCCGTCGCTCAGGGCGCCAGGCCCATCAGCTCCACCAGCTTGCGGCGGTAGCTGCGGCTGCTGGTGAGGCGGGTGCCGTCCTGCAGCACCACGATGTACTCGCCCTGCACGCTGGCCTCGACCTCGCGGATCTTGTCGATGCGCACGATGGTGGAGCGGTGGATGCGCACGAACTGCGCGGGGTCCAGGCGCGCCTCCATTCCGCCCATGGTATCGCGCACCAGGTACGAGCGCTCGGCCACGTGCAGGCGCGCGTAGTTGGCCTCGGCCTCGATCCAGTCGACCTCGTGCGTGCCCACGAACGAGATGCGCGTGCCGCTGCGCACGGTGAGGCGCGCGGGAAACCGGGGCCGGGCGTGCATCTCGTCCAGCAGCCGCTGCAGGCGCCGCTCCAGCTCGCGCTCGCCGTGCGAGCCCAGGTGCGCGCGCGCCCGCTCCAGCGCCAGGCGAAAGCGGTCGCGCTCGAAGGGCTTGAGCAGGTAGTCCAGGGCGTGCGCCTCGAAGGCGCGCAGCGCGTAGCGGTCGTACGCGGTGACGAAGATCACCGCGGGCACGGCGGCCGGCCCCACGGCCTCCAGCACGCCGAAGCCGTCCATCCCCGGCATCTGCACGTCCAGGAAGACGAGGTCGGGCGAGGTCTCCAGAATGCGCTCCACGGCCTCGGCCCCGTGCTCGCACTCGCCCACCACCTGCACGTCGGGGTGCTCGGCCAGCATCAGGCGGATGCGCTCTCGGGCCAGCGGCTCGTCGTCCACGATGAGCGCGCGGATGGCGGCCTCCGGCGTCACGGGGCCTCGCCGCCCCCGGCGGGGCGGAAGGGGATCTCCACCGTCACCTCCGTCCCACCACCCGCGCGGTCCGCCAGCTCCAGGCGGAAGTCGCGGCCGTACAGGTGCTCCAGGCGGGCGCGGGTGTTCGCCAGCCCCACGCCGACCCCGGCGCTGTCCGCGCCCGCTCCGGCGTCCAATCCCAGCCCGTCGTCCGCCACGCGCATCACCAGGCGCCCGCCCACGCGGTCGGCGCGCACCTGCACGGACCCCGGCCCCACGCGCGGCGCGATGCCGTGGCGGATGGCGTTCTCCACCAGGGGCTGCAGCACCAGGTGCGGCACGCGGGCCTGCAGCGCCTCGGGATCCACGCGCACCTCCACGCGCAGGCGCTCGCCGAAGCGCACCTGCTCGATCTCCAGGTACGCGCGCAGGAAGCTCACCTCCGCCGCCAGCGGCACCTCCTGCTCGTCGCCGCTTTCCAGCGTGGCGCGCAGCAGCTCCGAAAGGCGCGCCACCACGCGGTCGGCGGCCTCCACGTCGCGGTGCATGAGGGTGGACACGGCGTTGAGGGCGTTGAACAGGAAGTGGGGATGCAGCTGCATCTTGAGCGCCTGCAGCTGCGCGCGCACCATCCCCGCCTCCAGCCGCGACGCCGCCAGCTCGCGCTGCCTCGCCCGCCGGTAGAAGGTGATGCCGTGCGCCACGCACAGCAGCAGCGCGTACTCCAGCACGTTCTGGTGAAAGGTGCCGTAGAAGCGTTGCGAGAAGGTCTGCGGCCGGTACCACCCCATCTGCCCGAACCACCACCCGGCGGCCACCTCCAGCATGGCCACCGCGGGGCAGGCGGCCGCGTGCAGCGCCAGGTGCGCCTTCCACCGCCGCCCCTCCAGCGGAAAGCTCCACGCCAGCCAGAAGATGAGGAAGCTGACCCCCACCCGCAGGTACGACCCCAGGAACGCGCCCGAGAAGGCGCGGCTCCAGGTGATGGGCGTGTTGGACGCCTGGTTGCCGAAGTACGCCTGGCTTGCGTACACCAGCGCGTACAGCGTCCACCACCCGAACACCATCAGCACCCAGCCGCGGCGGGTGGCGGAGTCGTCGGTGGTGCGGAGGGCTGCGTCCATCGGCGGGACGGGGGGCGGGGAGTGCGGCGCGCCGGCGGTCCGGAAGACGGCGCACGGCGGATGGGAGTCGCGCTCGGAATCGTCAGCGAGCTCCCGGCAACCTAACCCTTGGCGGGCGCCGGCTGAAAGGGCATCGAGCCGCGACAGGCGCGGCGACCCGGCACATCGGCCGATGCGCAGCCATCCAATGCGCCGGCCGGTTGACCGCATCCCAGCGAGCGATTCTCAAGCCGGAGAGCCTCCGTCGTCCGGTCCGTCCCCGCATCGGAATCTGCCCGACAGCGGCACGGAAGGTCGATGGATTCCACCGCGATGCAACCCTTTCCCCTCCCCGCCGAACCCAGAGATGTCACGGGTCGCGCAAGTTCCACGCGCTCCGGCCCTTCGGACATCCACCGACTCACCCCGCCGTGCCCGCATCCGCAGGCCGGCCGTCCCTGCTGCCGGAAAACCGAATGCGACTTCTGCTGGCCGCGCTCCTGTCGGTCATCCCCGCTACGTGCATCGCCCAGGATGCCTCCCGCGAAACGTGGCTCCTGATGGTGGACCGGTGGGGCAGCGCGGAGCACCAGATGCTCACGCTGGAGCGCCGCGGCTCCACGATCGAGGGGCGGCTGGGGCGGTGGCCGATGACGGGGCGGCGATCCGGCGACAGCCTGACGTTCGTCGCGACGGACGGCGGCGGGACGGCGTACCATTATGGGGGAATCGTGGTCGATGGCGCATTCGAGGGAAGCGTGGACGGTCCGGACGACAACGATCCGAACCGGCGCGCGGTCCACCTCGTCACCGGGCGCCGGCTTCCGGATCGCCCGGCGGGTCCTCCCCGGCGGCACGTCTTCGAGCCCACCACGTTCTCCAACGAGTTCACCGCCGCGCGCGCGCCCGTCCTGGTGATCTGGCCCGGCGACACGGTCGCCACGCGGACCATCGACTCCGGCGGCGTGGACGAGCACGGCGTGACGCGGGCGCTGTACGGCAACCCGCAGACGGGTCCGTTCTTCGTCGCGACGGCCATGCCGGGGGACGTGCTGGCGGTCCACGTCCGGCGCCTGCGCCTGAACCGCGACTATGCCGACAGCCTGGACGGCATCGTGGGCCGCGCGATGGGCCCCTCGCTGGCCGCGCGCGCCGGCGGCCTGGGCAGGCGCGTGCGCTGGAGGCTGGACCGCGAGCGCGGCCTGGCGAGCCTGGACGACGCGCCGGAGCGGCTGAAGGGCTTCACGGTGCCCGTACGTCCCATCCTGGGCGGCATCGCCGTGGCTCCGGACTTCGGGTTCGCGCCCGCGTCGGCGGGCGACAGCGGGCGGTTTGGGGGCAACATGGACGACAACGAGATCGTGGAGGGCACCACGGTGTACCTGCCCGTCTTCCAGCCCGGCGCCCTGCTCTACGTCGGCGACGGCCACGCGGCACAGGGCGACGGCGAGACCACGCAGTGGGCGCTGGAAACCTCGCTGGACGTGGAGCTCACCGTGGACGTGATCCCCGCGCGCCCGCTCTCGACGCCGCGGGTGGAATCGGACACGCAGATCTCGGCGATCGGCCAGGCCGGCTCGCTGGACGACGCGGTGCGGTCGGCGACGGCGGGCCTCACCCAGTGGCTGGAGCAGGACTACGGGCTGGACCTGTCGGAGATCTCGCTCGTCCTCGGCAGCTCCGTCGAATACCGCGTGGTGACGCTGGCCGGCCGGAACGTCGGCGTCGCGGCCACGCTCCGGAAGTCGAGCCTCGCGCCGCTTTCCAAGCGGCTCCCGGTACCGGTCGTTCGCTGACGATCGGCTGAGAGTCCTCGGAAGGTGCGTCGATGCCCGGCGATCATCTCATCCACCGACTGCGACGATTCCACCGCGCCGGCTCGCATCGATCATTACTCGCAGCAGGCCGTCCCAACCTTCCCGACACACGAATCCCGCTCCGGAAAGCTGACCGGGGCGGGATTTTTTCGGTTGATGGAGGGTGATTCCGCGAAGCCGCACGCCGATTCATCCGTCGCCGCTGATCGGAGGCACCGCCGCGACTCGATCGAGCGGATGCGAAAAATGCTCCGCGTCGAGCTTCATCGACCGGATCACCGCACTCCGTCAGTCCCCTGCCTCCGCGAGCGCGCCGCCGCCGAACGCCGGCGCGGGCGCTTCCACGCGCGCAGGCCGCGGGGCGGAGAGGCGGCGGCGAAGGGCGCGGCGGGCGGGCTCCTCCACCCACCGGAAGACGGCGATGGAAACGAGGGTGGCGCCGGCCAGGAAGACGAGCGCGTATCCCGCGGGCGAGGTGACGTCGAGGTCGAGCGCGTCCATCGCGCGGCCCGTCCAGTCGTTCAGCGGCAGGTGCAGGATGTACAGCGCGTAGCTGGCGCCGCCCAGCATCTCCATCCATCGACCCGACAGCAGCTTGGACACGACGCCCTCACCGCGCGCCAGGAGCAGGACGAGCGTGGCGAACAGGGGCGCCAGCAGGCCGTTGTGCACCAGCGGATACGGCAGCGCGGGGCTGGCGAGCAGCACCGCGACGATCGCCGCCATGGCCGCCCCTTCCATCCAGGCGCCCCGCAGCCGCGGCAGGGCGCCGTCCAGGAAGAGCCGCCCGGCCAGGACGCCGATGGCGAACTCGGGCAGGCGCGCCAGTGGGTTGAACTTGAGGGCCATCAGCCACACGCCGTGCGAGGCGGTGGTGAGCGCGCCGAGCCCGTCCGGCCGCAGGGCCAGGTATGCTGCGGGAAACGCCAGCGCCACCAGCCACAGCACGGCCGCGGCGGCCAGCGCCTGGCGCGCGGAGAGCCGGAGAACGGGCGCGACGAGGAAAGGGAAGCAGAGGTAGAAGAACGCCTCCGCCGAGAGCGACCAGCCGGGACAGTTGAGGGCGCACGCCGTCTGCGGCGCCCAGCCCTGCACCAGCGCCAGCGACGCGCCCGTGACGCCCGCGATCCACCCCAGCGCCGCCGGCAGGGGGTTCACGTGCAGCATCCAGCGCGCGAACACGGGCATGCCCGCGACCAGGCCCAGCAGGTACACGGGATACACGCGCGCCAGCCGCGCCGTCCAGAACTCGCGCCGCGTCACCCGCCCTTCCTCCACCGGCCCGAGGTAGTTGTACGCCAGCACGAAGCCGGACAGCACGAAGAACAGGCCGACGCCCACGTACCCGCTGCCCGCCAGCGCGCGAACCCACTGCGGCGCGCGCCCCGCGCCCGGCGCGTACACGTGGTACAGCACGACCTGCGTGGCGGCCACGAAGCGCAGCCCGGTGAGGGCGCGCAGGTGGGGCGCGGCGGTGCGGGGCATGGCGTCGGGCATCGGTGGACGAGGCGCGGGGCGGTGTCGGCCGGACCCCGGAACGAAGTCGCCTGTTACACCGCTCTGCCGGGCGCGGTCCGGCTTCGACCCTCGCACGGGAAGTCCGCGGAGCCCTGGATGCTGCGGGGTCCGCGGAGGCTGGGCGTTCGGCGGGATCGTGCGGACCCCTCCAGCGCATGCCGCGATCCGTCGCGATGGAGACCTGTCGATCCGCGGGGCATACTCTGCCCGCCCGATCCACCCGGACAAGGGAGCCGCGCATCGACCGTCGACCCCAGCTGTTTCCTTCGGTTCCCGCGCCTGTCCGACGCGCCCGCGACCGGCCGTCCGCGTCCGGCGAAACCTCACGTCGCGGGGCCTGCGTTCAGGGCGCGGATGGGGAGCAGCATGGTGTTCAGGCCCTCGAACTGGAGGCGGCGCTGGAGCTGCTCCGCGGTGTTGTTGTGCAGCATGCGGAAGAACCAGCCTTCCTTCAGGAAGATCAGCTTGCCCATGAAGAACAGCGAGCGCGGGTACTCCTTCGCGATCGCGCGGCACAGCGTCTCGGCCGTGGAGACGGCCTCGGTGCCCATCTCCATCCGCCACCCGGCCTTCAGCCCCAGCTTGTGCGCGAGCTGCACATAGCGCCGCAGCGACTCCTCCGTCCGCTCGCGCACGCGGTCCACCTCGTCCACGCCCTTCATGGCCGCCGCGTCGATCACCCCGATGCTGACGAACACGAAGCTCTTGAAGTGGTCGGGAAAGAGCCGCTGCACCGAGAGCATGGCGTGGATGCCCAGGCCTCCGTATCCGCCCACGAGAAGGACGGCGGTGGGCTGCCGCGGGTCCATGGGCGCGGGGTCCACGGCATCCGCGTCGGGAAGGCTGGCCATCACGTCGTCGAGCCGGCGGAAGCCGTCGCGCACGCGGTCGTAATGGCGGCGCACGGCCAGGCAGAGCGCCACCAGCGCACCCGTCACCGCCACCGTCACCCATCCCCCCAGCTCCAGCTTCTCGTACAGCACCCCGCCCAGGATGCCGGCGCAGAGGCCGAACGCCGGCAGGTGGATGGCGAGCCCGCGCCTGCGCCCTTCGCGGCCGCGCTCGCGGATCCAGTAGCGGATCATCCCCGCCTGGGAGAGGCTGAACGTGACGAACACGTTGATGGAGTACATCGTCACCAGCGTGGTGATGTCGCCGCGCGTGTAGAACAGCGTCGCCAGCGCCGCCCCGCCCATCAGCAGCACCCCGTCCTGCGCCGTCAGCCGGTCGCTGAGCTGGGCGAAGCGGTGCGGCAGCCAGCTGTCCACGGCCATGTTGCCCATCACCCGCGGCCCGTCGATGAACCCCGCCTGCGCCGCCACGAACAGCAGCGCCGCCTCCATCGCCAGCGTGAACGCCACGAACGGGTGCCCCAGCGCGCCCCAGCCCGCGGTGAAGCGCTCCAGCAGCACCGCGTTCATGGTCTTGCCGGGCTCGGGCCGCACGTGGAAGAGCAGGTACAGCAGCAGGATGCCGCCCGCCGTCACGGCCAGGGACACCGCCATCAGCAGCATGGTGCGCGTGGCGGTGCGCACCTTGGGCTCGCGCATGATCTGCAGCCCGTTGCTCACCGCCTCGATACCGGTGTAGGTGCCCGCGCCCATGGAGTACGCGCGCACGAAGACGGCGAACAGCCCCAGCGCGCCCAGCGTGCCCAGCCCCTGCGAGAAGCCGTGCGACACCTCGTGCGCCACGCGCGGCACCGCGGCCGCGTGCGTCAGCAGTCCGCCGCCGATCAGCACCACGTGGCTCAGCAGGAAGAGCCCGAAGATGGGGGCCAGGATGGATACCGACTCCTTCACCCCGCGCAGGTTCATCACCACGAGCAGCACGATGACGCCCGAGGTGACGGCCAGCTTGAAGGGGTGCCATGCCGCGGGAAGCACGCTGAACACCTGGTCCGCGCCGCTGGCGATGGACACCGAGATGGTGAGCACGTAGTCCACCAGCAGCGCGCAGCCGGATACCACGCCGAAGCGCGGCCCCAGCAGCTCGCTCGCCACCACGTACCCGCCGCCGCCAAAGGGAAAGCGCCGGATGATCTGCGAGTAGGCCACCGAGATCACCAGCACCGTGAGCGCCGTGGCCCCCGCCAGCGCCACCGCCAGGTAGGTGTGCTCCCCCAGCGCCCGGAACGACTCGTCGGGTCCGTACGCCGACGATGACAGCCCGTCCGCCCCCAGCCCCACCCACGCGAGCAGGGCCACCAGCGCGATGCTGTGATAGGTCTTCGGGTCCTGCACGTCGCGCGGCCTGCCGAAGATCGCATGCTTGAGCCGGGTGGGCATGAAGGTCCGATGCCTGGGTTCGTCGTTCCCGCCGCCGTCGTGGCGGGCGGCGCGGAGATGTCGCTCGGAGGGGAGGACTGGACGCGGGGCGCGGCGAGACGAGCCCGCGCCCAGCAACGAATCCGCCCCCGACGCGCCGAAGATGGCGCCGGAGGCGTAAAGGAGGCACAAAGAACGGAAGGATGGACGTTAAGAAGTCACAAAGACCACGTCCTGGCGAGGTGGATGGATCATGGCCGACAGTCGCGAGCGCGGCCCCGGCCTCCGTTGAACCAGCACGCGGGGACCGCCATCCTCGGCGATCCCCGCGTTTCTCGTTGCCATCGGGCGATCCAGGGGGGATGAACGCCCCGTCGGAACGACGATCACCCCCACGCGGAGCCCAGGCACGCGTGCGGTGCGGCGATCTGGCGGGACCCCCTGCCGTGCTTACCCTCGCCCGCTCGCGGAAGAGGGTGGCCGCGCAAAAGCGGCTGGGTGAGGGCACCCCTGGGGTGAGTCCCCCGCGCTAGAACACCCGCACGTTGATGTACTTCCGCGGGTTGTTGCGGATGTCGTCGGTGAGCTGGTGGGCGCTGGCGGCGGCCGCGTCCAGGTTGCGGTAGAGCGACTCGTCCCTGCTCAGCTTGCCCAGCGTGCCCTCGCCGCGGTCGATGCGGCCGATCACGTTGTTCAGCGACGCACTCGTCTGGCGCAGCGCCGTGGCCGTCTCCTGCAGCGACGCCGCGGCCAGGTCCAGCTTGCGGGTGATGGAGTCGGTGCGGGCGATGGAGCGCGCCAGCTCGGGGCGCGTGGCGGCGCCCTCGAAGCCGGCGGCCGAGCGGCGCAGCGACGCGGTGAGCGCCAGTAGCTGGCGGCGCTGCTCGGTGGCCAGGCCGTTGAGCTGCGTGAGCGTGGCCTGGAGCTGCACGGCGCTGGCGCCCACGGCCGCCGAGGTCTGCGGCGAGAGCAGGTTGGCCGCGCGGTCCAGCACCGTGTCCGCCCGCGTGGCCAGCGGGCCGATGGCGTCCAGCGGGTTGCTGCTGCTGGCGGCCGAAGACGACGCGTCCGTGCGGATGGTGTCGCCCTCCGCCAGGCGCTGGGCACTGTTGCCGGGATCGATGTCGGCCACCACGCCGCCCAGCAGGCCGTTGGAGCGCAGCACGCCCTTCGAGTCGCGGGGCACCGGGTACTCCTGCTCCAGCTCCAGCTTCACCACCACGCCCGAGTGCGTCAGCTCGAAGCCGCGGATGCGGCCGATGTTGACGCCGCGCATGAGCACCGGGTCGCCCTTGCGGATGCCGCCGGCGTCGGACACGCGCATGTAGGCGTGGAACCGGCCCCGCAGGGTGCCGGGGTCGGTGAGAAGGAAGAGCGCCACCACCACGGCCAACACGCCGATGATGACGAAGAGGCCCGTCTGCACCTCGCGGCCGGCGTTTCTTCTGGGGCTCACGGCAGCACGTTCTCCTGATCGGTAGGCAACGAGCGGCGGGGCGGCGTGCGCCCGGCCGCGGGACTGGGCTTCGGCGTCAGACCTGCTCGAGCTCGATGGGCACGTCGCGCTCCAGGAAGGCGCGCACCAGCACGTCGGCGCTGGCCCGGAACTCGTCGGGGGTGCCCACGAAGCGGATGCGGCCCCGGTCCAGCATGGCCACGCGGTCCGCGATGGGCAGCGTGCCCTCGATGTCGTGCGTCACGATGATGCTGGTGATGCCCAGCTCCTGGCGCAGCTTGGCGATCAGCCGGTGCACAACAGTGGCGTTCACGGGGTCCAGCCCCGTCACCGGCTCGTCGTACAGCAGGATCTCGGGGCGGCCGATGATGGCGCGCGCGATGCCCACGCGCTTGCGCATGCCGCCGGACAGCTCGGAGGGCAGCTTTCCCATCACCGCGCGCGCGTCCATGTTCACCAGGTCCAGCGACTCCACCACCTTGTCCGTCACCTTCTCGCGCCCCATCTCGCGCAGCTCGCGGTCGGACAGGCCCTGCGAGACGTTCTCGTACACGGTCATGGAGTCGAACAGGGCCGCGTTCTGGAACACGTAGCCCACCTTGCGGCGCAGCTCGCGCAGCACGCGCGGGGTGCTGTCGAACACCGACTGGCCGTCGATGCGCACGTCCCCGTCGTCGGGCGTGATCAGGCCGATGGTGGTCTTCAGCAACACGCTCTTGCCCGTGCCGGAGTGGCCCACCACCGCCAGGATCTCGCCGCGCGCCACGGTCAGGTTCACGCCGGCCAGCACGGGGTAGTCGAAGGTCTTGAACAGGTCGACGTACTCCACCGCCGGCCCGCCCTGCGCCGTGTTGTCGAGCATCACGTTGGGATCGGCCATGGCTACTGCAGCATGAGCGGCGGGAACATCGCGTCCACCACCAGCACCGCCAGCGTCATCGCCACCACGGCGGACGTCGTGGAGCGGCCCACGCCCTCGGCGCCGCCGCGGGTGGACAGGCCCATGTGGGCGGCCACCAGGGGGATCACGCCGCCAAAGACCAGGCCCTTGGTGAGCGAGTACAGGAAGTCCCAGTTGTGCCAGAACAGCCGCGCCCCGTACAGGAAGGCCTGGTTGCCCAGCCCCAGCGTGGCCTGCGCCGCGACCATCCCCGACAGCATGCCGATGCAGTCCGCGAACGCCACCAGCAGCGGCACCGAGATGAGCCCGGCGATGATGCGGGGCGACACCAGGGTGCGCACCGGGTCGCGGCCCAGCGAGTACAGCGCGTCGATCTGCTCCGACACCTGCATGGTGCCCAGCTCGGCCGTGATGCGGGCGCCCACGCGGCCGATGAGCACCACGGCGGTGAGCACGGGCCCCAGCTCCAGGATCACGCTCTGCGACACCACGCTGCCCAGCACGTACAGCGGCACCGAGCCCGAGAACTGGTAGCCGCCCTGCTGCGAGGTCACGATCCCCGACAGCGTGGCCGTCACCAGCACGATGCCCATGCTCTGCGCGCCCATCCAGTAGACCTGCGTCACCACGTCGCGCAGCGCGATGCGCCCCGTGAAGAGGTAGACGACGGTGCGCCACGCGATCAGCGCGACTCCATAGGCGTGCCGCGAGAAGGTCTCGGAGCCGCGGCCCACGCGGGCCAGCCAGCGCCCCACGGGTCCCGGCTCGCCCCCTCCCTCGTCCACCACGCTTTGCGTGCTCGCCATTCCGCTCCGTTCCACAAGGAAAAGTGCCGGGCCCGGCATCGCCCCCGGCCCGGCGAAGATGCCACGCCGCCCCGCTCGCCACAACCCCCGCCCCGCGCCTGGCGTTCCCCGCCCCCGGCGCGGGCTCCGGCGCCCGGTGCGTAGGCGGCGTGCGGGGCAAGACTTACCGTTCCGTCATGCGCCCCGGCGCACCGCAGAAAGCCGGCCAGCACTCGGGCCTCCGGTCACCCGCCCCGCGTCGGCTTCCACGGACGGTCATCATGAACCGTCGGGCAGCCCGTCCCGTCGCCCCGTCCCAGCATCCGCATCCACCGTTGAGGTGCGGATCGGCAACGTCGGGTTGAATTCATCGTCGTCCGAGATTCCGCGCGATGAACTCGACGACCGCATCCTCGACCCCTCCGTCCGAAGCCCGCCGCCGACCGCTCGGAGCTCCGAGCAATGGACACCTGATCCACCGGTTCCTTCGAGGCCGGTCGGTCCATCGACCTCAGCAGCCGATCGACGACTTTGATCGACAGGGCGCCTGCCGAATCCACCGGCGATCGGCCGAACGGCCGCGCCTCTCCGATTGGGGAGAGGCGCGGCCGTTCGATTTCAGATCAGTCGCCCGGCTCGGGAACCGGGTGGGTGCCCACGGGACCGTGCCCGTGGCCGTGGCTGCGCTCGCGCGCCTCGCTGTGCGAGCCGCGGCGGAAGATGCCGAACGACCACTCGCGGAAGTCGTCCATGATCTCGTAGACCGTGGGGATCACGAGCAGCGTCAGGAAGGTGGAGGTCAGCACCCCGCCGATCACCGCGATGCCCAGCGGCGCACGCCACCCCGATCCCTCCGCCCGCCCCAGCGCCACCGGCAGCATGCCGGCCACCAGGGCGAACGTCGTCATCAGGATGGGCCGCAGCCGGATGGCGCCCGCGTGGATCAGCGCCTCGCGCAGCTCCATGCCCTGCTCGCGGCTCCACTTGGCGAAGTCGATGAGCAGGATGGCGTTCTTGGCCACGATGCCGGAGAGCAGGATCACCCCGATCAGGCTCATCAGGTTGATGGTGTTGCCCGTGGCCGCCAGCGCCAGCAGAACGCCGATGAGCGATAGGGGAAGCGACACCAGGATGGCCAGCGGGTCCAGGAAGGATCCGAACTGGATCACCAGGATCAGGTACATCAGCAGCACGGCCACGCCCAGGGCCAGGAAGATGTTGCCGAACACCTCCGCCTGGTCCTTGCTCTGCCCGCCCTGGCTGATCTCCACCCCCGCCGGCAGCCGCACCCGCTGCTTGATGCGGGCGTTGATGTCGGCCATCACGTCGCCCAGCGGGCGGCCGTTCACGTTGGCCTGCACCGTCACCACCCGGTCACGATCCAGGTGCTCGATGATGGCCGGCCCCAGCGCCTGCCGCACGGTGGCGATCTGGCCCAGGGGAATGGTGGTGGGGCCCGCGGGCCCCGTCATCAGCAGGGGAAGCTGCTGCAGGTCGGTCACCTTCTGCCGGTACTCCGGCGCAAAGCGCACCGTCACGTCGCGCGTCTCGCCCGTGGGGTCCTGCCAGTCGCCCGCGTCCAGCCCGGCAAAGGCGGGGCGCAGCGACTGGGCCACCTGGCCGGCGCTGATGCCCAGCTGCCCGGCCAGCCCGCGGTTGAGCACCACCTCCAGCTCGGGCTTCTGGCCCTTGCTGGAAAGGTCGGCGTCCACCGCGCCCGGCACCGTCTTGACCACCGCCAGCACGTCGTCGGCCGCGCGCGCCAGCGAGGCCGCGTCGGGGCCGTGCATCTGCAGCTGGACCTGCTTCTGGTTGCCGCCGAAGCTGCTGGCGAAGATCCCCACGGAAGCCCCGCCGATGCCCGCCGTCTCGCGGCGAACCACCTCGCCCAGGGCGTTCTGGCCGATGGTGCGAGTCTTCTTGGGCACCAGCTTCACGTAGATCTGCGCGTTGTCCACCGCGCCCGTGGCGCCGCCCAGCTTGGTGTACGTGTACAGCACCTCCGGATGGCGCTTGGCCAGGCGCGCGGCCTCCTCCGCCTTCAGGCGCGTGTACTCCAGGCTGGAGCCCGGGGGCGTGTCCACGTTGATGTTGAACTCGGAGCGGTCGTCCTCGCCGAAGAACTCCGTGCCCACCTTGCCGTACACGGGCACGACCTTGGGCAGCAGGAAGAAGGCGGCGAGCCCTGCCACCGCGAAGGGAAACCGCATGGCGAAGGCGAGGCGCTTGCTCGTCATGCCGAACACCAGCACGGCCAATCCCACGAACGCCGCGAGCAGCCCGATGATGCCCGAGCTGAGCAGCGAGAACGAGGCGAAGAAGACGCCGATGGCCAGCACCACCATGGCCGCGCGGTGGTCCAGCGCCCACGCGATGATCTCTCGGTAGCGGTCGGATTGACGGTTGAACCAGTTGTTGAAGCGGTCCAGCACCCGCGTGACCCGCCACTTCTCGTGCTCCTCCTGGTGCGGATCGGGCCAGTAGGCCGAAAGCATGGGGTCCAGCGAGAAGGAAACGAAGAGCGACACCAGCACCGAGCAGGCGATGGTGAGGGCGAAGGGCTTGAACCACTGCCCCGCCAGGCCGCTCATGAAGGCCACGGGAACGAACACCGCCACGATGGAGAAGGTGGTGGCCGCCACGGCCAGGCCAATCTCGTCGGTGCCGTCGCGCGCCGCCGTGAAGTGGTCCTTCCCCATCTCCACGTGCCGCACGATGTTCTCGCGCACCACGATGGCGTCGTCGATCAGGATGCCGATGGCGAGCGAAAGGCCCAGCAGCGACATGCTGTTGAGGGTGAAGCCCGCGATCCACACCGCCACGAAGCTGGCCATCACCGACACCGGCAGCGCCAGGCCGGTGATGACGGTGGAGCGCCACGAGTTCAGGAACAGGAAGACCACCAGCACGGTGAGCAGCGCCCCCTCGAAGAGCGCCTCCACCACGCCGCGCACGCTGGCGTCCACGCGAACGCCGGCGTTCTGGATAACGGTGAGGTCCACCCCCTTGGGCAGCTTCTTGCGCAGCGCGTCGATGCGGCCGATCACCTGGTTGGACACCGCCGTGGTGCTGTATCCCTTGCTCTTCACGATGTCGATGCCGACCGCCTCCTTGCCGTTGTACTCGGCCAGGGTGCGCTGCTCGGCGTATCCGTCGAACACGTCGGCCACGTCGCCAAGGCGCACGGCCACGCCCCCGCGCTGCTTCACCACGAGCTGTTTGAACTCGTCCGGCGTCTCCAGGCGGCCCGCCAGGCGGATGGTGCGCTCCTGGAGGGCGCCCTGCAGGTTGCCCACCGGCGCCGCCAGGTTCTGCGACCCCAGCGCCGCCACCACCTCGGCCACGCTTGTCTCGCTGGCCTGCAGCGCGTCGGGGCGCAGCTGCACCGTCATCTCCCGCTCGCGCCCGCCGGACACGGTCACGTTGGCCACGCCCGCGATGGCGCGCATCTCACGCGTGATGCCCGGGTCCGCCAGCTGCCGCAGCTCGCCCGGCGTGAGGCTGGGCGACACCAGCGCCAGCGACACGATGGGCAGCGAGTTGGGGTCGAAGCGCTGCAGGATCGGCTCCTTCATCTCCGTCGGCAGGTTCTGCCGGATGAGCGAGATGGCGTCGCGGATGTCCTGCGTCTGCTCCTGCTGCGGCTTGCCGAACTGGTACTGCACCACGATCTGGGCAAAGCCGTCGAACGCCTGGCCCTGGATCTCGCTCACGCCGGCGATGCCCTGGATCCCCTCCTCGATGGGGTTCAGCAGCTCCGTCTCCACCTGGTTGGGAGACGCGCCGGGATACGGGATCTGCACCACCACGATGGGCGCGGCGATGTCGGGAAACTCGTCGGTCTGCAGCTTGTACACGGCGAACAGGCCGAACACCACCAGCGAAAGCATGGTCACCACGGTGATCAGCGGCTTCTTGATGGCGAAATCGGAGATGAGCATGGTATCGGTCTCCTACCTGGCCGCGGGGGCCGAGCCCACGCGCACCGGGGTGCCCGGCGTGATCCCCGTTGCCGCGCCCACCAGGATGGTGTCGCCGGCCGCGAGCCCCTGCGTGATCTCCACGCGCTCGCCCTGCTCGTCGCGCACGCCCAGCTTCACCGCCGTGATCTCCACCCTGCCGCCGCGCAGGTGCGCAACCGTGGGCTCCACGCCCTTCTGGTCCACCGCCGTGAACGGCACCGAGATGCCGGTGCGCGCCTCGGCCAGCACGCGGCCCTCGGCGAACAGGCCGCCCACCAGGCGCCCCTCGCCGTTGGGGATGGCCACGTACACCTGCACCTGGCGCGTCACGGGGTCTGCCGTGGGGTTCACCCGCTGCACCCGCCCCGTGAAGGTGCGGCCGCCGTAGCCCGTCACCCGGAACTGCACCGCGGCGCCGGGGTGCACCTGGCCCACCTGCTCGGCCGGCACGGACGCCTCCAGCCGCATGCTGCGCGGGTCCACCACCGTGTACAGCGCGGCGCCCGGCTGCACCACGTCGCCCGCGTTCACGGGCCGGTCGCTCACCACGCCCGAGATGGGCGAGCGGACGATGGTGTACGACACCTGCTTCTGGGCCGTGGCCACCCGCGACCGCGCATCGGCCAGCTGCGCCTGCGCGGTGCTGGCCTGCGACCGGGCGTTCTCCAGGTCGCGCTGCGAGATGGCGCCCGCCGTGTTGAGCTGCTGCAGGCGCTCGGCGTTGCGCCGCGCCACCTCGTACGCGCTCTGCGCCGCCCGCACGCCGGACTGCGCCGACGAGAGCTGGTCGCTGAGCGCGGCGGCGTCCAGCCGGGCGAGCATGGCGCCGGCGCCCACCGACTGTCCCTTCTCGGCATAGGTCTGCACCACCGAGCCCCCGATCTGGGCGCGCACCGTGGCCTCGTTCTCGGCCTTCAGGTTGCCCGAGATGGTGGGGCCGCTGGTGATGGGGCCGCTCTGCACCACGGCGATCCCCTCGGGACCCACCGTCACCACCGTGGGAGCGGCGGCTGCCTCGGCCACCTTCTGCTCCTCCCCCTTCTTGCTGCACGCCGACCCGGCCGCCGCCACCGCCATCGCCAGGGCCAGCCCGCGCCCGCCTCTCTTCACCGTCATTGACCCGCTCCCGGGATGGTCGTCGTCTGCTGCGTCGCGCCGGCCGTGCCCTGCTGCTGCGCGCCGGTGGACTGGGTGCCCTGCGTGGACTGCGTCTGGGCCTGCGTCTGCTGCTGCGCCGTGCTGGCCCCCGCCGCGCCCGTCGTGGAGAGCGGGAGGTCCCGGAGAAGCCGGACCCGAGCCCGCGCGATCTGGAGGTCGCGCGCGGCCTGCGCCTGGTTGGCCTGCGCCTGCTGCAGCGACAGGCGCGAGTCGGCCAGCTCGAGCTGCGTGGACACGCCCTCGCGGTAGCGGACCTCGGCGATCTGGTACGCGCGGAGCGCCTGGCGGGCGGTGCCCGCGCTGGCCTCGTAGGTGGAGCGCGCCGCGGTCAGCCGGGTGAGCGCCGTGCGCGTGTCCAGCTGCGCCAGCTCGCGCGTCTGCTGCAGCCGCGCGCGGGCCTCCTGCAATCCCGCCTGCGCCACCAGCTCGTCGCCGTGGATGCGCCCGCCCGTGAAGAGGGGCAGCGACACGGCGGCGCCCACCGTCCAGTTGGTGCGGAAGTCGCTCCACGACGGCACGACGGCGTCGGGATAAGCGACGCGGCCGTACTGCGAGTTCACCGTGAGCTGGGGCAGCCGCTGCGAGCGCGCCACCCGCAGCTGCTGCTCGCCCACCGTCACCGCCGTGGCCGCCTGGCGCACCACGGCGCGGGCGTCCGTCAGCGTGTCGGGGCCGGGGATGGAGTCCGCCGCGCGCGCCGCCGCCGTCGCCGCCACCGTCGAGTCGGCCTCGCCCAGCGTGGAGGTGAGCGTGAGCGGCTGGTCCAGCGGCACGTTCAGCAGCTGCTTGAGCCGGAGGTACGCCAGCTCGCGGTCGGAGCGGCGCTGGATGACCACGGGGCGCTGGTTGTCGCGCGCCACCTGGGCGCGCAGCAGGTCGAACTCGGGCAGGTTGCCCACCCGGCGCCCCAGCTCCGTCTGCCGCAGCGTCTCCTCGCTCTGCGCCAGCCCCGCCTCGGCGATGCTCACCAGCCGGTCGCTGAGCGCGGCGTCGTAGTAGGCCTGGGTGACGTCCAGCACCACCTGCGCCTGGGCCGAGGTCAGCGCGATCTCCGCGTTCTCGCGGCCCGCGGCGGCGATGCGGTTGTTGGCCGTGACGCGCCCGCCGGAGAAGACCGACTGCTGCAGGTTGAGCCCCAGGTTGTAGGCGTTGGCCGCGCCGAAGCCCAGGTTGCTGAATCCCGCCAGCGAGCTGGCCGAGGACTGGCACTCCAGCAGGTGCTCCAGCGAGTCCACCCGCTCGCCCAGCGGGCGCGACGGGTTGGGCGTGAACCGGCCCGCGGGGCAGTTCGTGGGCAGCGGCGCGCTGCTGGTGTCCACGGGCCCGCCCAGGCCGGCGCTCGAGAACTGGCTTTTCAGCGTGCGCGTGTAGGTCAGGTTCGCGTTGAGCTGCGGCAGCCCCGCGCTGCGCGACTGGGCCTGCTGCCCCCGCGCACGGGTGATGCCCGCCCGCGCGATGCCCACCTGCTCGCTGGCGCCGCCCGCCATGCCCAGCGCCTCGTCCAGCGACAGCGCCCGGGCCCCCGCCGCGGGGGCCGTCTGCTGCGGCGGCGCCGTCTGCGCGCCTGCCCCCGCCGCGGCGCCCAGCAGCATGGCCCCCGCCGCCAGCGCCCTCCACGTTCCTCGCGATCCGCTCATGTATCCGTTCCCGCCCCGTCGTTGATGTCTGGTGTATGCGCCTCGTGCGCCGGCCGCGCGCCGATGGCCCGCAGGAAGAGCGCGACGTAGCGCTCCGGCGCCTCCTCGGGCGCGTAGGTGTAGAGCTGGGGCATCACGTCGCGCCCCATGGCGTCGCTGAACAGGGCCCCCATCAGCATGGTGGCCGCCACCGAGGGCTCCACCGCGGCGTCGGCCATGCCCCGCTCGCGCAGCCGGCCCAGGTAGCCCGCCAGCTCCACCGCGAAGCGCGCCGGGGCATCGGCCGCGCAGGTGCCCATCACCGGCTCCTGGTCGAACTCGCCCATGGCGGTGCGGATCATGGCGCGCGCGCCCATCAGGTGCGCGTGGTGCGCCCGGCACCACACCGTCAGCTCGCCCGCCGGGTCCCGCGGCTCGTCCGGCAGCCGCGCCGCCTCCATGCGCCCCATCGCCGCCCGCAGCGCCTCGTGGATGAGGGCCGACTTGGAGCCGAAGTGGCGGAACAGGGTGATCTCGTTCACCCCTGCCGCCTGGGCGATGCGCCGCGTGGTGGCCCCGCGGGAGCCGGCTTCCTGGAAGACCTCCAGCGCCGCGTTCAGAAGCTTCTCTCTGACGTCCATGCGGCGAGTCTAGCGCGACCCGCCGCAGAAAGCAAGTGCTCACTTGCTTGCATTTTCTCCGCCCTCCGCCGCGCCTGCCCCCGGTCCGTCCGGAGCCTCCGCGCCGCGCCGCTCGCGCCATGTGTCCACGAGCTTCCGCGACTCTTCCAGCAGGAGCTGGTGGAAGCGCCCGGCGTCGGCCAGGCGCCGGCGCCCCGTGGCGTTCTCCGCCGGAAAGCCGGCGCTGGCGGCGCTGAACACGCGCACCATGTCGCGCCAGCGGTCCTGCGCCACCTGGAGCATGCGCTCCCAGGGGTCGCCCTCCACCTGGTAGAAGTCGCGCCGGTCGCCCAGGGCGCCCACGCGGCGGATCATCCCGTGCTGCTCCAGCATGCGCGCGTTGGTGCTGATGCTGGCCTTGCTGGCCTGCAGCTGCTCGGCGAGCTCGTCCAGCGAGAACGGCCCCTCCTCGGCCAGCAGCAGCCCCAGGATGCGGCCCGCGCTGCGCGGCATGCCCTCCTTCTCGCAAACCAGCCCCATCTGCTCCACGAACTTCTGGACGCACTCCTGCATGAAGCTCCTTCCGTCGTTGCCGCTCGCACCTCGCGGGACGCAAGGCTACCGCGTTCACGTCGTTCAGTCAACACTGAACGTTGTAAACGATGGGATGTGAACGGCTTCCGGCGAAAGTGGCGATACATCTGTGTCCACGGCGTCGTATCGATCGCGCAACGGGCCTTCGGAAACGCCGAGCAGTCGGCCGTGCGGACGCCGGGCACCGCCCTCGGATTGCAAACCCGGGGCTGCCTTGGGGGAGAAGTCCGCCTACGAGGACTCCTAGCGGCACGGCCGTCCGTGCACACGCCTGGCGTCGGCAGAGTGAACGGTGTCGTGTGCGTCCGGAGGCCAAGCCGGCGAGCAGCCGCGGACCACGCGGTCGATTCCCCCAGCATCGATCGATGAACCCGCGTGCCGGGAGGGAGGCGGTCCCCGACGCGCCCGCTGATCCTCTTTTGATCCAATCAGCCGATTCGAGGGTCAGAAGCGTGCCTCCAGGTACGCGTCCAGGCGGAAGCCGCGGCGGGGGTCGATTCCGCGCGACAGGTCGAAGCGCACCATGCCGTCGAACAAGGACGCGCCGACGCCGGCGCCCTGGATGGCGTGGACGGGAGCCACGAAATCCGAACGCGCGCCGGCCCAGCCGATGTCGTAGAACACCACCGGCCGCGCCGCCGCGAAGCTGCCGCCCAGCTCGGCCCGCGCGAGCCAGAACGCGTTGCCGATGCTGGCTCCGGCGGGCTGGCCGCGCACGGAGTAGGCGCCGCCCAGGTACCACAGCCGCTGCGGGGGCAGGTCGCCCGCGGAGGTGCCGGCGCCCAGGGTGAGCGCGCCGTCCAGCCGCTTCCCCAGGCCGCGCGTCACCGTGGCGTCCGCCATGCCGCGGGCGTAGCGGAAGTCGCCGGCGGCGGCCTCGGCGTGCGTGGCGCTCGCGAGGTGGAAGCCGCCGGGGCGCAGCCCCCACGAGCGCTCGCCGTCCAGGCCGATGCCGCCGATGGTGCCCCGGCGCGCCCGGATGTTGGGCGTGAAGCCGTCGCCGCCCAGCAGGTTGGCGACGGAGAAGTCCGTCTCCTTCTCGGCCTCCGTCTGCCGCTCGCCGAACAGGCGCCAGCGGAAGCTTTCGCCGCGCCGCCCGGTAAGCTCGGCGCCCATCGCCCGGTAGTAGAATCCCTCGTCGCGCCCGAAGAGCAGGGCGGAGAGCGAGGCGCCCAGGCCCAGCGGATCGCCCCAGTCGTTGGCCGTGTCCAAGCGCCGGTAGACGTTCACCCCGAAGCTGCGGGTGCCGGCGGAGCGCTCGATGCCCAGCTCGCCCGTGGGCGTGGGGCTGGCGAGGCCCACGCGGAGCAGCGCGTGGGCGGCGTACCCGCGGCCCAGCGCCTCGTCCGCGCGGACGGCGGGGGCCAGGCCCTCCACGCGGTTGTAGCGCAGCAGCCCGCCGCCCACGCCGTAGGTGAGCACGGGCGTGCCCGGGCTCCAGCCCGCCTGCAGCCCGAAGCCCAGCGCCTTCTCCAGCTCCTGCCGCTGGCCGCTGCCGAACAGCTCCTCGTCGGGCTGGTAGATGGAGCCCGGCAGCTCGGGGGAGTTGATGAGGGCCAGGGTGTCGCACGGCACGGTGACCTCCACCGGTACGCTCCCGTAGCGCTTGGTGGTGAAGGTGCGCGACGCCTGGCCGCCCTTGCACCCTTCCGTGCGCGCCCGGCGCTTGGCGCCGGAGGCGAGGCGCATGCTGTCGGAATGGGTGGTGCCGGGGGGGACGGCCGCGGAGTCCTTGGCGGGAAGCACGATGGGGGCGAGCGCCATGGTGCCGTTCACGTCCGCGTAGTCGAAGCGCTCCTCCACGCGGATGGGCATGCGCATGGGCCCGGCGCGCACCAGGCCCTCCATCCCCTGGCTGTGCGGCATCCACCAGCGCCCCCCGTGCAGCCCGTACTCCACGAAGAAGCCGTCCGAGGTGAAGCGCAGGGGGTTCATCACCGCCCGCAGCAGGAGCGGCGTGCCCCCGCCGCCCTCCTTGTCGCCGTCGTCGCGGATGGTGGTGGCCAGGTCGAAGGGGGCGGCGGGGCGGAAGCCGGCGCGCACGAGCTGCCCGGACGAGGCGTCGAACCAGAGCGAGCCCACCAGCAGGTCGGGCTCGGGCCGGCGCGCCTCCACCCGCACCTCGACCAGGCGCACGCGGGTGCCGTCGGGAAGGCGGATGCCGGCAGAGTCGCCGCTGCTGAAGCGGTAGGCGGACTCGGAGCCGGCGTCCAGCGGATGCACGAGCATGACGCCCGTGGTGTCGCCCACGCGCTGCATGCCGGCGAAGAAGAGAAGACCCTCGCGGCCGGGAAAGTAGGGGATGCCGGCCTCGCCGTCGTTCTCGCCCAGGCGCGGGGCGCGGCCCACCATGGGGATGGCGGCGCGCGAGCCCAGCACGTCCACGTGCGCGCCCACGCCGCGCTGCCAGCGCACCCGCCACGCGTTCTCGCCCCGGTACAGCAGCCGTCCGCGGGCGCCCTCGCGCAGCCCCATGCCCACGGAGATGCGCTGCACGCCCCGGGCGTCGTAGCTGCGGATGGAGGAGTCCTGCGCCAGCCGGGCGGCGCGGGCGCGGGCGATGGTCTCGCGGGCGGCGGGGTCGCGGTAGGCGCTTGCCAGCAGCTCGGGCGTGAGCGGCCGGTTGCGGCGCGCGGGGCCCACGCCGACGGTGACGGAGCGCTGCCTTCGGGCGCTGTCGCGGGGAATGGTGTCGGCGGGCGCGGCGCCGTGCAGCGCGAGCAGGGCGGCGAAGGTCAGCAGCATGGGACCGGAGCGCGGGACGGGCGGTGGAGGGCGGGCGGGCACGACCCCTTGTACGCCGGTGTCGCCGTCCAGGTTTCGGCCGGACGGACGCGGCGAAGGGGCCGCGTGCTCCCGGCCGTCCCGCCCTGTGTCGCAACCCGGCCGTGGCCGCGATCTTGCGCGCCGTCTGCGGCCCGGCCGCGCGGCGCGCGCCGGTACCGGCGCGGTCCCCCCCTCTGCACCCCCTCGCGACCCTTGCCCACGCAGCCCCACCCGCCCGATCCGCACTCCGCCTTCGGCCACCTTCGCGACGGCATCTGCATCGTCGCGCCCGACTGGCGCATCCGCTACGCCAACGCGTCGCTGCTGGAGGTGCTGCACCTGATCGGCCGCGACCGCCCCGTGGAGCGCGTGTGGGACGTGCTGCCGGAAGCGGACGAGCGCGCCGAGGTGCTGCGCCGCGCCATGCGCGACCGGGTGGCGGGCTCGTTCCGCGTGCCCGAGCCGGGCGGAAGCCACGTGCTGCAGTTCGACGCAGAGCCGCTGCCGGGGGGCGAGCTGCGGGTGCGCTGCCGCAACGTGACGGCCGACGCCCGCATCGAGGAGCTGGAGCGGCGCTGGCGCGAGGCCACGCTGTCGCTGGCCGAGCGCGAGACGCGCCTGGACGCGGTGCTGGCGGGCTCGCCCGTGGGCATCGTGCTGGTGGACGCGGCCAGCCTGACGGTGGTGGAGGCCAACCGCGCCGCCCACGGGATGCTGGAGGGACGCTGGAAGACGGCGGGGAGCACGGTGGGCCACCCCTTCGGCGACTTCATCCCGGGGTGGGGCGAGAGCGGGGTGGAGGAGCTGATGCGCCGCGTGCGCGACACGGGGCAGCCCCTGTCCGAGGACGAGCGCGAGTTCACGGGCTTCGGGCGGCCGCGCTTCTTCCGCTGGACGCTGCAGCCGGTGGGGGCGGAGGGGTCGGACGCGCCCCGCTACCTGCTGCTGGTGATGGTGGAGGTCACGGAGCAGGCGCTGGCCCGCCGCGCGCTGGAGGCCGAGCGCCGCGCGCTCTACGAGGTGATGGACTCGCTGCCCGTGGGCGTGATCGTGGCGGAGGCGCCGGGGGGCCGCACGCTGTACATCAACCCCGCCGCCGCGGCCCTGGGCGGGCGCCCCCCCGACGAGCTGGCCGCCGGCTCCGCGGACGAGTACCCCGCCCGCTGGAGCGCCTTCCGCGCCACGGGCGAGCCCTACACCCCCGACGACCTGGCGATGGGCCGCGCCTTGCGGGGCGAGGCCACGCGCGACGTGGAGACGGTGCTGCGCCCGGCGGGCGGCCCCGAGCGCACGGTGCTGGTGAGCGGCATCCCCCTGCGCGACGACGCGGGCCGGGTGGAGCGCGCCGTGGTGTCGTTCTACGACGTGACGGACCGCCTGGCGCTGGAGCAGGCGCTGGTGGCGCGCACGGCCGAGGCCGAGGCCGCCGCCGGCGAGGCGGCGCTGCGGGCCGAGGAGAGCCGGGCGCTGCGCGAGATGGGACGCACCCTGGTCTCGGTGCTGGAGCCGGACCGCGTGCTCCGGCGGGCGGCGAGCCACGCCATGGAGCTGCTGGGCGCGCGCGGCAGCTTCGTGTCCACCCCGCGGCCGGACGGGACGCAGGTGCTGTCCCCCGCGCTGGGGCAGCTCGCCGGCCACGACGGCGACGTGCTGCCGCTGGCGGGCTCCGTGGCCGAGGCCGTGATCCGCGAGGGCCGGCCGCGGGTGTTCAACACGCCCGACGAGGTGCCGTCGACGTCGTCGGGCCTGCCCATGATGCGGCGGCTGCGGCTGCGCAACGTGGTGGTGGTGCCCATGGCGGCGTTCGGCGAGCCGCTGGGCGTGCTGGGCGTGGTGGACCGCGCCGGTGGATTCGGCCCCGACGACGTGCGCCTGCTGGAGGCGCTGGCCGACTCGGCCGCGCTGGCCGTGCACAACGCGCGGCTGTACGCCGGCGAGCGGCGGCGGGCCGAGGAGAACCGCGCGCTGGTGGGCGCGGCCGAGGCGCTGGCGAGCACGCTGGAGCCCGCCGAGGTGATGGAGCGCATCGTCCACATCGCCCGCGAGCTGGTGGACGCGGACGGGGCGGGGCTCACCGTGTTCACCGGCCCCGGCGGCGAGCGCCTGCGCCTGGACGTGGCCGTGGGCGTGCTGGCCGCCTTCCGCGGCAGCGACACCACCCGCGAGGGCTCGCTCTCGGACGCGGTGGTGCGCGAGGGGCGGCCGCGCATCCTGCGCGCGGGCGAGGACGTGGGCCTGCCGGGGATGGACCTCTTCCACCGCATCGGGCTGGCCGAGTTCGCCGTCATCCCCCTGCGCGTGGGCGAGGAGGCGTTCGGGATGCTGGGCGTCGCCAACCGCCGCGGGCGGCCGCCGCTGACGGACGAGGACCTGCGCGTGCTGCGGCTGCTGGGCGACCAGGCGGCGCTGGCCGTGCGCAACGCGCGCATGCATGAGTCCGCCCGCGCCGCCAGCCGCGCCAAGAGCGAGTTCCTGGCCATCATGAGCCACGAGCTGCGCACGCCCATCAACGCGCTGGCGGGCTACGGCAGCCTGCTGGAGGAGGGCATCTACGGCCCCGTCAACGAGGCGCAGCGCGGCGCCCTGGCCCGCATGCGGGGCGCCCGGGCACAGCTCATGGACCTGATCGAGCAGGTGCTGGAGATGGCGCGCCTGGAGGCGGGCCGCCGCGAGCCCGAGTCGGCCGCCGTGGCCCTGGACGCGCTGGTGCGCGAGACGGCGGAGGCGCTGCGCGGGGTGGCCGACGCGAAGGGCCTGGCGCTGCTGGTGGAGGCCGAGCCCACGGGCACGCTGAGCACCGACCCCATGCTGGTGCGCCAGATCCTGACCAACCTGGTGGGCAACGCGGTGAAGTTCACGCGCGAGGGCGAGGTTCGCGTGGGCTGCCGCCTGGACGGCGCGGACGCCGTGGTGGAGGTGCGCGACACGGGCCAGGGCATCGCCCCCGAGCTGCAGGAGCGCATCTTCGAGCCCTTCTTCCAGGCCGACGGCTCCACCACGCGGCGGCAGGAGGGCACGGGGCTGGGCCTGGCGCTGAGCCGCGAGTTCGCCCACCTGCTGGGCGGCGAGCTGACGGTGCGCAGCACGCCGGGCGAGGGCAGCACGTTCACGCTGCGGCTGCCGCGGGAACGGGCGGGGAATTCGGAGGATTCGGGGGATTCGCTCGGCACCGGCGGCTGAAGCCGCGTCTATGAGAAGGCCAAGTCTGTCAAGGGCAACGTGGTGCCCACTCCCGCGCGGCAGCGCGGGAAGCGGAGAGGAGTGGGGGGACGCCGTCGCCACGCTTCATATTCGCACTTGGATCGGCGGGTGTGCGCCGGGTGCAAGCTGGGGTCCCTCCGCCAGAGCGCTGCCATCTGCAATTCGGCCTCGAAGGCCCGCGGCTTCATCGCAGTCACTCGGACGGGGCGTGGGCGTCTGCCCCCGTTCTTCCTCTGTTTCGATCCGTCTCAGATCACGCCGCGCGGGTTGCTTGGGTCTCCCGAGCAACCCGGGTGGCGTCATGCACGGGCTCGTAGTCCTGTCCGCTGACCCACAGATGGTGCATGAGCACGGCGAGCTTGCGTGCGA
>JAQBQD010000197.1 GCA_028287185.1 Gemmatimonadota bacterium
CACCTCACCACTCTTTCCCTCCACGCCGCTCGTCCGTTCTGTCTCCGCGTCGCGCGGACGCGGCTGGCCTCCCCCGCCGGCGGCTCGGGCCCGTCCGGCGACGCGCTGGCCGGGCTGTCCGCCTCGCTCCGGGCCGCGCTCGCCGCGCTGGGGAGCGCCGCCCTTCCGCGGGAGGCGGCCGCGCCGGCGGAGGAGTGGATCGCCTGGAGCCTGCGGCGCATCGAGGAGCACGCGGCCGCCGCGGCCGCGGACCGGCCCGGGCTGGGCCGCCGCCTGGACGCGCTGGCCGAACGCGCGGACCGGTACGTGGCGGAGATGGAGTTCGGCTTCCTCTTCGACGCGGAGCGGGAGCTGTTCTCCATCGGGTGGCACGAGGGCAGCCGAGCGCTGGACGTGTCGTACTACGACCTGCTGGCCAGCGAGTCGCGGCTGGCCAGCTTCGTCGCCATCGCCAAGAACGACGTGCCGGTGGACCACTGGTTCCGCCTGGGCCGCTCGCTGACCCAGGCCGAAGGCGAGACGGCGCTGGTGTCCTGGAGCGGCAGCATGTTCGAGTACCTCATGCCGGCGCTGGTGATGCGCGCCTTCCCCTTCACCCTGCTGGACCAGACGTACCGCGGCGCCGTGCGGCGCCAGGTGGCCTACGGCGTGGAGCGGGCGGTGCCGTGGGGCGTGAGCGAAAGCGCGTACAACCTGCGCGACCGGCACCAGACCTACCAGTACCGCGCCTTCGGCGTGCCCGACCTGGCGCTCAAGCGCGGCCTGGGGCGCGACCTGGTGATCGCCCCGTACGCGTCCGCCCTGGCGGTGATGGTGGACCCCGCGCGCGCCCTCGCCAACCTGGCCGCCCTGGAGCGGAGGGGCGCGCTGGGCCCGTACGGCTTCCGCGACGCGCTGGACTACACGCGTCCCGGTCCCGGCGGCCGCTTCGCGGTGGTGGGCAACTACATGGCGCACCACGTGGGGATGGGCCTCGCCGCCCTCGCCAACGCCCTGACGGGCGACCGGTGGCAGGAGCGCTTCCACGCCCACCCCCTGGTCCGCTCGGCCGAGCTGCTGCTGCACGAGCGCATCCCGCGCCGCCTGGTGCTGCAGGACGCGCAGGAGACGCGGGCCGACGAGGCGCTGCCCGACCCCGAGCTGCAGAGTCCCGCCGTGCGCGAGTTCGACCGCGCGGACACCCCCCGCCCGCACGTGGCCCTGCTGGGGCGGATGCCGTACACGCTGATGGTGAGCCACTGCGGCGGGGGCTACAGCCGCTACGGAGAGCTGGCCGTCACGCGCTGGCGGGCGGATGGGACGGCCGACTCCACGGGCCAGTTCTGCTACGTGAAGGACGTCACCCGGGGCCGCACCTGGTCGGCCGCGCACCAGCCGGTGTGCGCGCCGGCGGACTGGTACCGCGCGCTGCTGGCGACCGACCGGGTCACCTTCCACCGCTCGGACGGCGGCGTCGAGACGCGCACCGAGATCGCCGTGGTGCCCGAGGACAGCGCCGAGGTGCGCTTCGTGACCCTCACCAACCACACGCACGAGCCGCGCGAGATCGAGCTGACCAGCTACGGCGAGATCGTGCTGGGGCCGCCCGACGCGGATCGGGCCCACCCCGCCTTCGCCAACCTCTTCGTCGAGACGGAGTGGCACGAGTGGTGTTCGGCCGTCACCGCCACCCGGCGCCCCCGCTCGGCGGCCGAGCCGTCGCTGTGGTGCGTGCACGTGGTGGACGCCGGCGCCGACCGCGTGGGGCCGGTGAGCTGCGAGACCGACCGCGCCCGCTTCCTGGGCCGGGGCTGCACGGTGCGCGCGCCGGTGGCGCTCACGGTGGACGGGCCCCTCTCCGGCGGAACGGGCGCCGTGCTGGACCCCGTCTTCGCCCTGCGCACCCGCGTGCTGCTGGCGCCCGGGCAGTCGGCGTCGGTAGCGTTCACCACGCTGGTGGCCCCCACCCGCGAGCGCGCCTTCCAGCTCGCCAGCCGCTACCACGACAGCCACGCCGCCCAGCGCGCGCTGGACCTGGCGTGGACGTCGCAGCAGGTGGAGCTTCGCGAATTGGGGCTGACGCCCACCGACGCGGCTGTCTTCCAGGAGCTGGCGGCGTACTTCCTGTATCCCCGTCCCGAGCTTCGCGCGGCGCAGGAGGAGCTGGTCCGCAACCACGGTTCGCAGCCGCTGCTGTGGGAGAACGGCATCTCGGGCGACTGGCCCATCGTGGTGGCCGCCATCGGCTCGGCCGACGGGCTTCCGACGCTGCGCCAGCTCCTGGCCGCGCACCACTACTGGCGCCGGCGCGGGATGACGGTCGACCTCGTGGTCCTCAACACGCAGCCCTCCTCCTCGTACCTCCAGGACCTGCACGACCGAATCCTGGAGGCGATGTTCGCGTCCAACGACACCGAGATGGACCGCCCCGGCGGCGTGTTCGTGCGCCGGACCGACCAGCTCGGCGCGGAGGCCCTGCTCATGCTGCGGGCCACCGCCCGCATCACCCTCGCATGCGACGGGCGCGACCTGGCCGACGTGCTGGAGGTGGGCACGGCCCCCGAGCAGGCGGAGTCGGCCGATCCCGCCCTGCTCGAGTCCCAGCCCCGCCGCCTGGAACAGCACCCCCCGCCCGCCTCGCTCGCCGCGCGCCGCGTCCGCACCCATCACACGTCCGGCGCGGTCGACGCCGCCGCCGCGGAGTCGCGCCCCGGGCGCCGCACCTCGGACGGCCGCGTGTCCCCCCCCTCCACCGATCCCGGGCCGCTGCGCTTCGACAACGGCTTCGGCGGGCTGACGGCGGAGGGCGATTACTCGGTGCGCGTCCGGGGCGGCCTCGTGCCCCCCGCGCCGTGGTGCAACGTGGTCTCCAACCCGCACGGCGGCTTCGTGGCCAGCGAGCGCGGCGGCGGCTTCACCTGGGCCGGCAACAGCTACTTCTACCGGCTCACGCCCTGGCACAACGACCCGGTGAGCGACCCCGCCGGCGAGGCCGTCTACCTGCGCGACGGCGAGACGGGCGAGCTGTGGAGCGCCACGCCCGCGCCCGTCCGCACCGAGACGGCGTACACCGTCCGGCACGGCGCCGGCTCGTCCGTGTTCGAGTGCGAGCACGGCGGCATCGCCACCCGGCTCACGATGGCCATGGCGGACGGCGAGGCCGTAAAGCTCTCCACCCTGCGCGTCACCAACCGCGGCGGGCTCCCCCGCCGCATCGAGGTGACGGCGTACGTGGAGTGGACGCTGGGCGTGCTTCGCGAGCACACGCAGCACCAGGTGCGCACGACGTTCGAGGCCGAGCTGGGCGCGATCCTGGCGCGGAACTCGTTCGATCCCCAGTTCGCCGGGCGGGTGGCGTTCTGCGCCCTGAGCGAGCCGGCCACCGGCCACACCGGAGACCGCCGCGGGTTCCTGGGCCGCAACGGCGGCATGGACGACCCCGCCGCGCTGCGGGACGGAGTCCTGGCCGGCACCACGGGCGCAGGCCTGGACCCCTGCGCCGCGCTGCAGTGCGTTCTGGAGATGGCGCCCGGCGAGACGCGCGAGCTGGTCGTGGTCCTCGGCGCCGCGGAGGGAGAGGAGGAGGCGCGGCGGACCGTGGCGAGGCTTCGGGGGGTCGACGCGGCCACGGCCTCCGCCGCGTCCGGCGTCCAGGCATGGGCGGAGCGGCTGTCGGTGGTGGCGGTGCGCACGCCCGACCCCGCGTTCGACGCCATGCTCAACCGCTGGTCGCTGTACCAGGCGCTCGCCTGCCGCATGTGGGGCCGCTCCGCGCTGTACCAGAGCAGCGGCGCGTACGGCTTCCGCGACCAGCTCCAGGACGTGCTCGCGTTCGTCTACGCGGAGCCCGGCCTGGCGCGCGAGCACCTTCTCCGCGCGGCGGCCCGCCAGTTCGTGGAAGGCGACGTGCAGCACTGGTGGCACCCGCAGAGCGGCCGCGGCGTCCGCACGCGCTTCTCCGACGACCTCGCCTGGCTGCCCTACGTCGTCGACCGCTACGTGGAGGTGACGGGGGATGCGGGGGTGCTGGACGAGTCCGTGCCCTTCCTGGCCATGCGCGCGCTGGAGCCGCACGAGCACGAAGTGTACGACCTGCCGGCCGTCTCCGACGAGCACGCCAGCGTCTACGAGCACTGCCTGCGCGCGCTGCGGAAGGCGTGCACCGCGGGCGCGCACGGCCTGCCGCTCATGGGCATCGGCGACTGGAACGACGGGATGAACCGGGTGGGCGTGGAGGGCCGCGGCGAGAGCGTCTGGCTCGCCTGGTTCCTCACGGCGACGCTCCGCGCGTTCGCGATCCGTTGCGAGCGGCGGGAAGATGGAGCCGCGGCGGCGGAGCTCCGCGCGAAGGCGGACGCGTACGTGGCGGCCGTGGAGGCGCACGGGTGGGACGGCGAGTGGTACCGCCGCGCCTACTTCGACGACGGCACGCCGCTCGGTACCCGGGCCGGCGACGAGTGCCGCATCGACTCGATCGCGCAGAGCTGGAGCGTCATCTCCGGCGCTGGCGCCCCCGAGCGGCAGGCGCGGGCGATGCGGTCGCTGCAGGAGCACCTGGTTCGGGAGGACGCGCGCCTGGTCATGCTCCTCACGCCGCCGTTCGACAAGACGCCGCACGACCCCGGCTACATCAAGGGCTACCTGCCGGGCGTGCGGGAGAACGGCGCGCAGTACACCCACGCCGCCCTCTGGGCCGTGCTGGCGACGGCGCTCCGCGGCGAGGGAGACCGCGCCTTCCAGCTCTACCAGATGCTGAACCCGCTCACCCACGCCGGCACGCCGGCCGACGCGGAGCGCTACAAGGTGGAGCCGTACGTGGTGGCCGCCGACGTGTACACGGCGCCCGGCCAGGTGGGCCGCGGCGGGTGGACGTGGTACACGGGCTCGGCGAGCTGGATGTACCGCGTGGGGCTGGAGGCCATCCTGGGCTTCACCAAGCGCGGCGACACGCTGCGCATCGCGCCCTGCGTGCCGGCGGCGTGGCCCCAGCTCTCCATCGACTACCGCTTCGGCCGCGCGGTCTACGCCATCACCGTCCACGCCCCCGGCGAGATCCGCGGCGGCGATGCCGAGGTCCGCCTGGACGGCCGGATCGTGGACGGGCCGGAGATCTCGCTGGTGGACGACGGAGCCCGCCACGAGGTGGTCGTACGCCCCCGTCCGCCGCGCAGCACGGCGGACGGCGTGCGCGGCCTGCCCGCCGTCCGAGCCGCGGCTCCGTGAAGGCCGAGGCGCGCGCCGCCCGGTCAGGTTTCCTAGGCCAGTCGATGACCGGCGGCTGAGGCCGGTGCTGGATATGCGCCCGCGCCCGGGACAGCTTGTGGCAGCGATGCGTGAGTGCGAGAACACTGCCGGCGAGGTGCGGACAGCCGTCGATCGTCACGTCCGAACGTGAGCCGGTTCCGGGGCCCAGCGCCGGTGCCTATTCCACAGGGTACGCCGGGCCCCGGCTCGCCGTGAGCCTACCGCGCGCTGCCCATCGACTCCCTTATCACGACGCTTCGAGATTTCCGGCGATCCGAAAGCACAACGCAACGGCAGCGGGAGCTCAGTGATGGAAGCGTCGCAGAACGGTGCGCGCCGCGGGGCCGTCTCGGTGTTCTGTGACAGAGAAACGCTCGCCCCTTGGAAGGAGATCGGCGGTCCGGGAGGACTTGCGGGACGGCCGTCCATCCGAAGGAGACGTGCCGGACGTTCGACGGCGGACAACTCCTAATCTGCCGTTACGGTTGCGTGCCCGCGCGCGATCGCGTAGATCATGCGTGGCGCCTCGAAAGGGCCGAGCGCGCCGGTGGCGGAGTTCAACCCCCGAGTGGAGGAGGCACGAATGCGCAAGCTCCGGCTGGACATCGAGAGCCTTTCGGTGGAGTCGTTCCCGACGGGCGCGGCCTTGACGGCGGTGGGGACGGTGCATGGACAGGGCACGCCCTCGCGGTTCGCGTGCACGCAGCAGTACAGCTGCGCCAGCTACTGAGCGGCCACGGGGTGCCCCGTGCAGTCCATCGACATCGGCTGCATCAGCGACCCCACCCGGTGCGGCGGGTGCGAGGAGACGCACGCGTTGTGTCCGTGACATAGCGCCCGGGTGCGTGGGGGCTCTGCGGCCGCTCTCGCCTTTCGCCGGCGGGGGCGGCTGTTCGTCGATCCGGAGCGCGCGTCCGCGCCGCAGCCCGCCCGGCGTCACGGGGACGCGATCGCGTGGACGATGCGCTCCAGGGTCAGCAGCGGCCGGCGTGCATCGCCGCCGAGCTGGGAGTAGGCGGTGAGGGAGAGCGCTGACGATCCGGAGACAACGGCCGCGGTCCGCCGTCGGAGGGGTCGGAAGCCCGCTTCGGAAGGACGCCTACTGCATATCTTTCGCGACTAAAGTTGCAGTGGAAGCGCCCGCCGCCTATCATGTGCGTTCGCGGGGTTCAAGGGTGAAGCGAAATCCCTCCGCGCCGGCACCGCCTCCTTCCACACCTCCATCCCCGGACAGCATCCCCATGCTCACCGACCCGCAGTCGCTTCCGTCCACCCTCGACGCAGCCCCCTCGGCCGCGGGGGACACCACCATCGTCCGCGCCGCCATCCACCCCGCCATCGGCGTGGCGCGCGTGGGCAACAGCCCCGACGAGTGGTTCGTGGGGCCCGAGGTGGTGTACCCGGCGCCCGAGGAGCCCGGCTTCTACCGCGACGCGTCGGGCGCGCTCAAGCGGCAGGCGGCGCTCTTCCGCATCTATGGCTACAACGCGGCGGGCGAGGTGGTGCGCGAGATCACCTCGGCCGGGGCCGACATCCGCTGGCGCGCGCACGTGGCCAACCGCAAGGCGTGGTGGTACCAGTGGCAGATCGCCATGGACATCCCCGAGGCCGCCACGGTGCAGCTTCCCCTGCGCAACGCGAACGTGGCCAGCGATGCGCGCGAAGCGCTGGTGATCGACGGCGGGGAGAGGACGATCGGCGGTCCAGACCAGCAGGGCGCCGCGTACGAGTTCCGCGGGGAGTTCATGGGCACGGGGGTGTACCTGGGCGAGCTGCGCACCGACGCCGACGGCCGCCTGCTCTTCCTGGGCGGCCACGGCGTCTCGGCCAGCCCCGCCGGCACCCCCATCTTCATCCCCACCGACGGCGACAGCTTCATCAACGCCGACGGGTGGTACGACGACACCTCGGACGGGCCGGTGCTGGCGGAGGTGACGCTGGAAGGGACGTCGATCCCCGTCGATCCGGCCTGGGTCGTGACCACGCCGCCCAACTACGGGCCCGGCGTCCTGGGCGTGCGCACCCTGTACGACCTGCTGGAGGACGTCTACGTGCAGGCCGGGTGGCTGCCCGCTCCCACGGTGCCCTCGTTCCGCGACGACGTGTATCCCATCCTGCAGCGCCTGAGCGGCCTGCAGTGGGTGAACCAGGGGTTCGCGGTGCAGTTCGGCCCCGGCGGGCCCAACGCCTTCGAGGACCCCGCGTACGTGGCGAAGCTGGCCCGCGGCGCGACGGAGGGCGGCGTGGACCTGTACGGCGAGCTGCGGCGCCAGGTGCTGAACTCGTACCGCCCCCCGGTGCCCACCGACGGCAACCAGCTTCCGTGGCCCTGGATCTACGGCGACGCCATGGACGTGCCGCCCGCGAACACGCCGCTCCAGAACGCTTCGGTCTCCGGCACGCAGTACGCCGTGCTGCAGCTCTGGGCCGCGGGGAAGTTCGTCGCGGACTGGGGCGAGGGGCAGAAGGTTCCCCACTCCCTGGCGGAGGTGCCCTTGCCGGGGCGGCCCGCCATGCTGGACCGCGCCGCGCTGGACCACTGCCTGGCCGATGCCTTCCACCCCGGGTGCGAGGCGACGTGGCCCATGCGGCACCTGGGCATGTACGCGTCGCCCTTCCGCCTGCACCACCGCCCGCCCGGCGAGCCCGACCCGGAGTACGGGCCGACCCTGGACCAGCAGCAGGCGCTGTCCCCCACCGGCCCCCTGAACGCGCAGGGCCCGGGGAACCTGACCATGTGGATGGGGCTGCCCTGGCAGGCCGACACGGCGTACTGCCGCTCGGGCTACGACACGGCCTACGACCCGTACGTGCCCACCTTCTGGCCGGCGCGGGTGCCCAACCAGGTGCTCACGGAGCCGGCGTACCGCGTCGCCGTCGACCCGGAGAGGCCCGTGGAGGAGCGCCTCGCCGCCTTCACGCAGCGCTACTCGTGGGTGAAGCCGCTGCACGGCACCACGGCCCAGCAGATGGAGCAGATGGTGCGCGTCTTCGGCAGCATGGGGCTGCTGGAGGTGCGCCCGGGCTCCACCGACCTGCCCGGCCTGCCCCCGGTGATGATGGTGGCGGCGTTCGGGCCCGAGGTTCCCCAGCCCGCCGCGCCGGCCGCCGAGCGCGCGACCCTGCTGGAGGCCGCGGTGCCCGAGCCGGGCATGGACCCGGCCGAGCTGCTGCGCCGGCGCGCCGTGGCCGAGGCGGGGTGGGACTCGGACGAGGAGCGCCGGAACGCGCCGCTGCCCGTGCGGCACCCCGGGAAGTCGGGGCGGTGACGGACCTTCCGGTCGTGGTCGCCGGCGGCGGCCCGGCCGGGGCGGCG
>JAQBQD010000202.1 GCA_028287185.1 Gemmatimonadota bacterium
CTGTGGCGGAGGTCGCCCCCGTCGCGCCCCCGCTGCCGCGCATGGTGCCTGCGCCGCCCGCCTTCTACCCGGCTCCGCCGAACCACGCGGGCGCCGGGGACGGCGGCGCGTCGGAGAGCGTGCTGGAGCGCGTCATCGCCCAGCAGCTCCAGCTCATGGGCCAGCAGCTCTCCGCCATCCGCGGCGAAGCGCCGTCCCTCCTCGCCGCGCCCGCCGAAACCGCGTCCGCGCCGGCGTCCCACGTGCCTCCCGTCCTCTCCGCACCGGCCGCCGTCTCGGCGGACACCCGGTCGGCGGGCGGGGCGGATCGTCCGGTCGACGCGCCGAGCCGCAACGGCGGCGGCACGCACGAGGTGGCTCCGCGAGTCGTGCCCCAGTCGCCGCGGGCGAAGATCGAGCCTCCGACGTTCGTCGCCTTCCAGCCGGTGAACGCCGAGGGGGCCGGCGGCTTCACGCCCCGGCAGCGCGAGTTCCTGGACGACTTCGTCGCGCGGTACACGGAGCGGACGAAGGGGTCGAAGGCGCACCAGGCGCACTACCACCGCGCGCTGGCCGATACCCGCGTGACGGCCCGCTTCCGCCGCGCGTGGAAGGAGATGCTGTACCCCATCGTGAGCAGCCGCGCCCTGGGATCGAAGATCTGGGACGTGGACGGCAACGAGTACGTGGACACGGGGATGGCGTTCGGCTGCAACCTCTTCGGCCACGCGCCCGACTTCGTCTCGAAGGCCATCCGCGACCAGGTGGAGCGCGGCTACGGCGTGGGCCCGCAGTCGCCGCACGCCGGGCGCGCCGCGGAGCTGATCTGCGAGCTGGGCGGAAACGACCGGGCGGTGTTCTGCAACTCGGGCACGGAGGCGGTGATGGGCGCCATCCGCGCCGCCCGCACCTTCACCGGCCGCAGCAAGATCGCCTACTTCTCGGGCAGCTACCACGGCTGGGCGGACGTGATGCTGGGCCGCCTGCTGCCCGGCGAGAAGCGCCTGGTGAAGCCCGCGGCGCCGGGAATCCCGGACCTGCCCCTGGGCGACGTGATGATGCTGGACTGGGACGAGCCGTCGTCGCTGGAGCTGCTGGCCAGGCACATCGACGAGCTGGCCCTGGTGATGGTGGAGCCCGTGCAGAGCCGGCGCCTGGACATCCAGCCGCGCGCCTTCATCCAGGAGGTGCGGCGCATCACCAGCGAGGCGGGCGCCCTGCTGCTCTTCGACGAGCTGATCACGGGCTTCCGGGTGCTGCCCGGCGGCGCGCAGGCCTACTTCGGCGTGAAGGCCGACCTCGTCACGTACGGGAAGATCGTGGCCGGCGGCCTGCCGATGGGCGTGGTGTCCGGGCGGGAGGAGGTGATGGCGGTGTTCGACGGCGGGATGTGGAGCTACGGCGACGACTCGTATCCCACCTCGCAGCGCACCGTCTTCGCCGGCGCCTTCTTCAAGCACCCGCTGTCGATGGCCGTGGCCGTCTCCATCCTGGAGGAGATCCGCCGGCAGGGCGTGCCGATGTACGACGCGCTGAACGGGCGCACCGAGCGCCTGGTGGACCGGATCAACGCCTTCTTCGAGGCGGAGCGCTATCCCGCCACGGTGGTGCGCTTCGCCTCGTCGTTCCGGTTCTTCTTCGGGCCCGAGGTGCAGTTCCCCGACCTCTTCAACCACCACCTCGTCCACGAGGGGATCTACATGATCCCCGAGACGGGAACGCACTTCCTGTCCACCGCGCACACGGACGAGGACCTGGAGCGGTACTACCGCGCCGTCGTCGCCTCCGCGCGGGCCCTGCGCCGCGGCGGCTTCATCCCCGAGGGACCGGACGGCGGCGGGGAGCCCGACCCGGAGCCTGAGCCCGCCCCCTCCCGCGTAGGGACGGGCCCGTCGGTCGCCATCGCTCCGCCGACCTCTCCGAACGGGAAGGGGCCCGTCGAGGCGGGCGCGGCCGATGACGCGGGCGTGCGGACGCTGCCCATCAGCGAGGGGCAGCGGCAGCTCTGGATCGAGTCGCAGATGGGCGACGACGCCAACTGCGCCTACATCGAGTCGTCGTCCCTCCGCCTGCGCGGGCTGGACGTGGAAGCGATGCGCGGCGCACTCCAGGCGCTCGTCGCGCGGCACGACACGCTGCGCATGACCTTCGACGTGGACGGCGAGACGCAGCGCATCCATCCCACGATGCCGGTGGACGTGCCGGTGGAGGACCTGCGCGCGGTGCCGCCGGCCGAGCGTGAGGAAGCGCTGGCGGAGTGGGTGCGGACGACGGTGCAGCGCCCGTTCGACCTGGTGAACGGCCCGCTCATCCGCTTCGGGCTGGCGGCGCTGGCGGGCGACGAGCACGTGCTGACCTTCACCTTCCACCACGCGGCGCTGGACGGATGGTCGGCCGGGGTGGTGACGGCGGACCTGAGCGAGCTGTACGCCGCGGCGGTGCAGGGTCGCCCCCCGCGCCTCGCGCCGCGCCCGGATCACGGCGAGCTGGTGCGGACGCAGGTCTCCGCCTTCCGCGACGGATCGCCCGCGGAGGAATACTGGCGCGCCCGGTTCGCCGGCGGCGTGCCCGTGCTGGAGCTGCCGACGGACCGGCCGAGGCCGGCAGTCCGCAGCTACGTGGGCGGGCGGGTGGAGCGGATGGCGGAGATGGACCTGCTGGCCCGGCTGTCGGCCGCGGGCCGGCGGCACGGGCTCACCATGTTCAACACGCTGCTGGCCGCCGTCTTCGTGTGGCTGGAGCGGGTGACGGGGCAGGACGACCTCGTGGTCGGCACGCCCGCCGCCGGGCAGGCGACGCGGCCGGGCGCGGCGGAGATGGTGGGCTTCGACATCAACGTGCTTCCCATCCGGGCGCGGGTGGACCCGGCGTCCTCCTTCGCCGAGCAGGCGCGCCGCATCCGTCGCGAGGTGATGGGCGCCATCGAGCACCAGCAGGTTTCCATCCCGCACCTGGTGGAGACGCTGCTGCGTACGCGCGTGGCCAGCCGCCCGCCCCTGTTCTCCGTCCTCATGCACTTGGACCGCGCGGACGGGTCGTCGTCGCTGGGCGGCCTGCCCGCGCAGCAAACGGTCAACTTCGGCGGCGGATCGAAGGTGGACCTCACCTTCGATCTCAACGAGACGCCAGACGGCCTGAGCCTGCGGCTGATCTACGCCACGGCGCTCTTCGACGACGACACGGCGGCGCGCTGGCTGGCGTCGTTCCAGCGGATGCTGGAGGCCATCGCCGCCGATCCCGAGCAGCGCGTGTCGGACCTGGCGCTCACCGGGCCCGAGGAGCGCCGCCAGGTGGTGGAGTGGAACCGCACGGAGCACCCGTACCCGCACGCCTGCATCCACGCGCTGTTCGAGGCGCAGGCCGACCTCACCCCAAACGCCGTCGCCGTCGTGTGCGGCGCCGAGCGGGTGACGTACGCGGAGCTGGACGCCCGCGCCAACCGGCTGGCCCGGCACCTCCGCCGCCTCGGCGTCGGCGCGGAGGACCGCGTGGCGCTCTGCCTGGAGCGCGGGCCGGAGATGATGGTGGCGTTCTTGGGCATCCTGAAGGCCGGCGCCGCGTACGTGCCGCTGGACGCCACCCATCCCGCCGACCGCCTGGCGTACATGCTCCGCGACAGCGGCGCGCGCCTGCTCGTCACGCAGCAGACGCTCCTGTCGCGGCTTCCCGCCGAGCGGCCGGACGCCGTGCTGGTGGACGCGCAGGCGGCGGAGATCGCCGCGGAGCCTGCCGAGCGCGTGGAGAGCGGCGTGGGGCCGGAGAACCTGGCCTACGTCTACTACACCTCCGGCTCCACCGGCCGTCCGAAGGGCGTGGCGATGCACCACTACGGTCCCGCCAACTACTTCGCCTGGGGGCGCGAGGCGTACGGGGCGGGGGTGGGACGCGGTGCGCCGGTGTTCTCGTCCATGGCCGTGGACCTGACGCTGGCGAACTTCCTCCCGCTCTTCACGGGCGCGGCGGTGGAGCTGCTGCCCGAGGGTCCCGGCGTGGAGCCGCTGGCGGACGCGCTGCGCGCCGGGGGCGGCTTCGGGATGATCAAGATCACCCCCACGCACCTGGCGCTGCTGAACCACGCGCTGACGCCCGCGCAGGCGGCGGCCAGCACGGCCACCCTCGTCGTCGGCGCCGACAACCTGTTCGCCGAGCCCACCGTCTTCTGGCAGCGCCATGCGCCGGAGGTGCGCCTGCTGAACGAGTACGGGCCCACGGAGACGGTGGTGGGCTGCTCGCTCTATGCGCTGCCGGCGGGGAAGCACGTGGACGGCCGGGTGCCCATCGGGCGGCCCATCTGGAACCTCACCATGTACGTGCTGGACGGCGCCCTGCACCCCGTGCCCCCGGCCATTCCCGGCGAGCTGTACATCGGCGGCGTGGGCGTGGCGCGCGGGTACCTCGGTCGGCCGGGGCTCACCGCGGAGAAGTTCGTGCCCGACCCGTTCGCCTCCGCGCCCGGCGCGCGCCTGTACCGCACCGGCGACCGCGCCCGCTTCCTGGCGGACGGCAACCTGGAGTTCCTGGGCCGCGTGGACTTCCAGGTGAAGATCCGTGGCTACCGCGTGGAGCCGGGCGAGGTGGAGAGCGTGCTTTCCGCGCATCCCGGCGTCCGCAGCGCGCTCGTGATCCCTCGCGAGGACGAGCCCGGCGACCTGCGCCTGGTCGCCTACGTGGTGCCCGACGGCCCCGCTGCCGCGTCGGCGGACGAGCTCCGGAGCGCCCTGCGCGAGCGGCTGCCGGAGCACATGGTGCCGTCCGCGTTCGTCTTCATGGACGACTTCCCGACGGGATCCACGGGCAAGGTGGACCGCAAGGCGCTTCCCGCGCCGGAGAAGTCCGGCCCGGACGATGGATACGCCGCCCCGCGGACGCCAGTGGAGGAGACGCTGGCGGGGATCTGGGCCGCGCTGCTGCGCGTGGAGCGGGTGGGCGTGCGCGACGACTTCTTCGCGCTGGGCGGGCACTCGCTGCTGGCGACGCGCGTCGTGTCGCACGTGCGCCAGGTGTTCGGCGTGGAGCTTTCGCTGCGCGCGCTGTTCGAGGCGCCCACGGTGGCCGGGCTCGCCGCGCGGGTGGAGTCGCTGCGACGCACGGACGTGCCGCCGCTTCCGCCCGTCCTGGCGCTCGACCGGTCCGGGCCGCTGCCGCTGTCGTTCGCCCAGGAACGGTTGTGGTTCCTCGATCGGCTCCAGCCCGGCGGCACCTTCTACAACGTCCCCGTCCCGCTGCGGCTGGAAGGCGCGCTGGACACGGGGGCGCTGGAACGCGCGCTGGGCGAGATCGTCCGCCGGCACGAGGTGCTGAGGACCACGCTGCGGGAGGTCGATGGATCGCCCGTGCAGGTCATCGCGCCGTTCGACGGATTCCATCTGCCGATCGAGGACCTGTCCGCGCTCGATGCGGACGACCGCGAGGCCGAGCTGAAGCGGCGCGCCGCGGCCGAGGCGGCGGCGACCTTCGACCTGGCCGCCGGCCCGCTGTTCCGCGCGCAGCTGCTGCGGCTGGGCGCGGAGGACCACGCGCTGCTGCTGGGCATGCACCACGTGGTGAACGACGAGTGGAGCGTGGACGTGCTGTTCCGCGAGATGGCGGCGCTGTACGAGGCGTATCGCCAGGGCGGGGAATCGCCGCTCCCGGACCTCCCCGTCCAGTACGCCGACCACGCCGTGTGGCAGCGCGCGCAGGTGCAGGGAGAGGCGCTGGATCGGTCGCTGTCGTGGTGGCGCGGCCAGCTTGCCGGCGCGCCCGAGCTGCTGGACCTGCCGACGGACCGTCCCCGTCCCGCCATGCAGTCGTACCGCGGCGCCTTCGAGCCCATCGACCTGCCGCGTGCCCTGCACGACCGGCTGGAAGCGCTGGCCCGCCGCGAGGGAACCACGCTGTTCATGGTCCTGCTGGCCGCGTTCGACGTGCTGCTGTCGCGATACAGCGGCAGCGAGGACATCGTCGTCGGCACCACCATCGCCGGGAGGACGCGGGCGGAGGTGGAACCGCTGATCGGCCTCTTCATGAACACCCTGGTCCTGCGCACCGACCTGTCCGGCGCCGGCGACTTCCGCGAGGTGCTGCGCCGGGTGCGCGAGGTGACACTGGGTGCCTACGAGCACCAGGAGATTCCCTTCGAGCGCCTGGTCTCGGAGCTTCGCCCGGAGCGGAACCTGGGCCACTCGCCGCTCTTCCAGGTGCTGCTGGAGCTGCACAACACCGAGTCCGCCGGCACCGGCCTGCCCGGCCTGAGCGTGCGCGGCGTGGAGATGGAGGCCACCACCTCCAAGCTGGACCTGAACGTCGCGCTGCGGGCCACGCCGGAAGGGCTGGTCGGCGGGATGAACTACAGCACGGACCTGTTCGATCCTTCCACGGCTCGCCGCCTGGTCGATCATCTCGCCCGCGTGCTGGAGCAGGTGGCGGACGACGCGGCGATCCGCCTCTCCGAGCTGACGCTGGTCGATGCTGCCGAGCGCGCCCAGCTCGTCGAGCGCTGGAACCAGACCGCCGCCGTCTATCCCGCGGACTCCACGATCCACGCCCTGTTCGAGAAGCAGGCATCGCGGACGCCGGACGCCGTCGCGGTCACATTCGGCGGCGAGTCGCTGACGTATCGCGAGCTGGATGCGCGGGCGAATCAGGTCGCGCACCACCTCCAGCGCCTCGGCGTCGGGCCGGAGGTGCGCGTCGGCATCTGCCTGGAGCGCAGCCTGGAACTGCTGCCCTGCATCCTCGGCGTCATGAAGGCCGGCGGCGCCTACGTCCCCGTCGATCCCGCGCACCCGGCGGAGCGCATCGGCTACGTCCTTTCCGACTCCGCTGTCCCCGTCCTCCTCACGCAGTCCCATCTCGCCGCGTCCGTGCCGGTCGATGCATCGGTGACGGTGATCTCCGTCGATACCGCGCGGGATACGATCTCCGCCGAGAGCATCGAATCTCCACGGAGCGCGGTCACGTCGGAGAACCTCGCGTACGTGATCTACACGTCGGGGAGCACCGGGCGTCCGAAGGGCGTCGCGATGCACCACCGCGGCGTGGCGAACTACATCCACTGGGGCGTGCGGGCGTACGGCGCGAACCTCGGGAACGGCTCGCCCGTCTTCTCGTCGATGGCGGTGGACCTCACCGTCACCAACCTGCTGCCGCTGTTCGCCGGCCGCACCGTGCACCTGCTGCCGGAGGAGAACGCGGTGGAGGCGCTCGCGGCCGCGCTTCGCGAGAAGCCGGGCTTCGGGCTGATCAAGATCACGCCCGTCCACCTGTCGCTGCTCACGCCGCTGCTCACGGCGGAAGAGGCCTGGGGCGCCGCGCACACGCTGGTCATCGGCGCCGACTTCCTCTCGGCCGAGCCGACGGTGTTCTGGCAGGAGAATGCGCCGGGCGTTCGGCTGATGAACGAGTATGGGCCGACGGAGACGGTGGTCGGCTGCTCGGCGTACGCGCTCCCGAACGGAGTCCATCGCCACGGACCCGTGCCCGTCGGCGGACCGATCCAGAACCTGCGCTTCTACGTGCTGGATGCGCACGGGCAGCCGGTGCCGGCCGGACTTCCGGGCGAGCTGTACATCGGCGGGGCGGGCGTGGCGCGCGGCTATCTCGGAAGACCGGGGCTGACGGCGGAGAAGTTCGTGCCGGAGCCGTTCGGCGAGCCGGGCGCGCGGATGTACCGCACGGGCGACCGCGCCCGGTGGCAGGCGGACGGCGAGCTGCTGATCCTGGGGCGGACGGACAACCAGGTGAAGATCCGGGGCTACCGCGTGGAGCTGGGGGAGATCGAGGCCGTGCTCCGGCGTCACCCCTCCGTCACCGGCTGCCTGGTCGTGGTGCGCGAGGACGTGCCTGGGGACAAGCGGCTCGTCGCGTACGTCGCGGTCGACGGAGACGTGGACTCGGCGGATTCGGCGGACTCGAACGCGCTGCGGGAGCACGTGCGGGCGAGCCTGCCGGAGTACATGATGCCGGCGGCGTTCGTGGTGATGGCCGCGCTGCCGCAGACCGCGACGGGCAAGATCGACCCGCGTACGCTGCCCGCGCCGGAGTATCGCGCGGCGGATGCTCGGTACGTGGCGCCGCAGACGCCGGTGGAGGAGACGCTCGCGGAGATTTGGGAAGAGATGCTGAACGTCGACCGGGCGGGCCTGACGGACGACTTCTTCACCCTGGGCGGCCACTCGCTGCTCGCCATGCGCCTGCTGGCGCGCATCCGCTCCGTGTTCGGCGTGGAGCTGTCCATCCGCAGCGTGTTCAGCAGCCGCACGCTGGAGGCGGTGGCGGCCGAGATCGAGCAGCTCGTGTTGGAGATGGTGCTGGCGATGCCGGACGACCAGGCCGAAGCGACGCTCGCCCTGCACGCGGGCGCGGAGGCCTGATGTCGTCACCGTCGACGACCGATCTCGTGCGGCCGGACCTTTCACCGGCCAAGCGCGCCCTCCTCGCTGCGATCCTGGCGGGGCGGACGCGCGCGCCGGAGATCGTGCGCGGGCGGCACGGCGCGGACGTTCCGCTGTCGTTCGCGCAGGAGCGGCTCTGGTTCCTTCACCGTTTGCAGCAGGGGGGCACGGCCTACGCCAGCCCCGCGGCGGCGCGGCTCTCCGGCGCCCTGGACGCCGCGGCGCTGGAGCGCGCGCTCGGCGAGGTCGTCCGCCGCCACGAAGCGCTGCGCACGACGTTCCGCGAGGTGGACGGCGCGCCGGTGCAGCGCATCGTCCCGTTCGCCGGCTTCACACTCCCCGTCGAGGACCTGTCCGCGCTCGTCGAGGCGGAGCGCGAGGCCGCGGTGCGGCGGCGGTGCGACGAGGACGGCGCGTGGGAGTTCGACCTCGTGGCCGGCCCGCTCTTCCGCGCGCGTCTGCTGCGGCTGGGCGTGGACGAACACGTCCTTCTCCTGTGCATGCACCACATCGTTTGCGACGGGTGGAGCATGGACGTGCTGTTCCGCGAGATGTGGACGCTGTACGGCGCGGACGTCTCCGGCGAGGGCGCGGCGCTGCCCGACCTGCCGGTGCAGTACGCCGACTACGCAGTGTGGCAGCGGGCGCAGGCCGGGAGCGAGCGCGAGGCGCGGCAGGTGGCGTACTGGAAGGCGCGGCTGGCCGGCGCCCCCGAGCTGCTGGAGCTGCCCGCCGACCGTCCCCGCCCCGCGCGTCCCTCCCTGCGCGGCGCCCGCGTCCCGGTGGAGGTGCCCGCGGCGGTGGCGGAGCGCCTCCGCGACCTGGCGCGCGGCGAGGGCGCGACCCTGTACATGGCCGTGCTCGCCGCCTTCCAGGTGCTGCTCGCGCGCTACGCCGGCGCGGAGGACGTGGTCGTCGGCACCCCCGTCGCCGGGCGCACGCGGCAGGAGGTGGAGGGGCTGATCGGCCTCTTCATGAACACCCTGGCGCTGCGCACGGACGTGTCGGGCGATCCCACCTTCCGCCAGGCGCTGGGCCGCGTGCGCGAGACGGTGCTGGGCGCGTACGAGCACCAGGAGGTGCCGTTCGAGCGCGTCGTGGCCGAGGTGCAGCCGCAGCGCAGCCTGAACCACTCGCCGCTCTTCCAGGTCGTCTTCCAGCTCGACGAAGGCGGCGCCGCGGCATCGCCCGTCGCAGGCCTGGCGGTGCGGCCGGTCGAGGCGGATCCGGGCACGGCCAAGTTCGACCTCACCCTGGCGCTGGACGCCCACGCGGACGGCATCGATGGAACGCTGGAGTACGCCACCGACCTCTTCGACCGGGCGACGGCACAGCGGATGGCGCACCACCTCGTGCGCGCGCTGGAGCAGGCGGCGGCGGGTCCCGACGTCCCGCTCTCGAGCATCGAGCTGATGGACGGAGCGGAGCGGCGCCGGGTGCTGGAGGATTGGAACCGCACGGAGGATACGGATACGGATTCCGCCGGCGCGACCCTCCCCGCGCTCTTCGCGGCGCAGGTCGCGGCGACGCCGGATGCGGTGGCACTGGTGTTCGGGGATGCGGAGCTGACGTATCGCGAGCTGGACGAGCGGTCGAATCGTCTCGCGCACCACCTCGTCTTGCTCGGCGCCGGTCCCGAGGCGCGGGTGGCGATCTGCCTGGAGCGGTCGGCCGAGATGGTCGTCGCGATGCTGGCCGTGCTGAAGGCGGGCGCCGCCTACCTGCCCCTCGATCCGGCATATCCGGTCGATCGCCTGGCGTACATGCTGGAGGACTCCGGCGCCGCGGTGCTGGTGACGCGGGATGCGCTCCGGGGGCTGCTGCCGAGCGCGGACGTCCGCACCGTGGCGGTGGACGGCGACGCGGCGGCGATCGACACGGCGAACACGGGACCGGTCCGGGGATCGGTGCACGGCGGGAACGCGGCGTACGTCATCTACACCTCCGGCTCCACCGGGCGGCCGAAGGGCGTCGTGGTCACGCACGCCAACGCGGCCAGCTTCTTCGCGGGGATGGACGGGCGCGTGGGGGGCACGGTTCCCGGTACGTGGCTCGCCGTCACGCGCATCGGCTTCGACATCCACGTGCTGGAGCTGCTGTGGACGCTGCTCCGCGGCTTCCGCGTGATCGTCCATCCCGACATCGCAAACGAAGGCGCGGGCGCGCTCGCGGACGCCATCCGCCGCCACGCCGTCACGCACCTCCAGTGCACGCCCTCCCTCGCCTCGCTGCTGATCGCCGAATCGGGGGTGGAGTCGCTCGCCGGCCTCGACCGCGTGCTGCTGGGCGGCGAGCCGCTCCCGGCGGACCTGGCGTCGAAGGTCGCGGCCATCCTCCCCGGCGGTCTCATCAACATGTACGGGCCGACGGAGACCACCGTCTGGTCCACCACGCACGCCGTCGGCGCGGGCGAGGCGAGGGTGCCCATCGGGCGGCCCATCGCCGGCACGCGCGCGTACGTGCTGGACGCGGCGCTGCGGCCGCAGCCGGCCGGCATCCCCGGCGAGCTGTTCCTCGGCGGGCCGGGCGTCACCCGCGGCTACCTGGGCCGGCCGGCCCTCACGGCCGAGCGATATCTGCCCGACCCGTTCGATTCGGGACCGGGCGGGCGCCTGTATCGAACGGGAGACCGGGCCCGGTGGCGGCACGACGGCGTGCTGGAGTGCCTGGGGCGCGTGGACCAGCAGGTGAAGATCCGGGGATACCGCATCGAGCCTGGCGAGATCGAGGCGGCGCTGCGCGGACATCCCGCCGTGCGCGAGTGCGTGGTCGTGGCGCGCGAGGACCGGCCGGGGGACCGGCGGCTGGCGGCGTACGTCACCGGGGAGGATCCGACGGCGGCGGAGCTTCGCGCGCATCTGCGCGGAACGCTGCCCGAGCACATGGTGCCGTCCTCCTTCACCGTCCTGCCGGCCCTGCCGCTGCTGCCCAACGGCAAGCTGGACCGCGGCGCGCTGCCGGAGCCCCGCGGCGACGGCGGCGGGGCGGAGCTGGACGAGCCGCGCAACTACGCCGAGGTGCAGCTCATCCAGCTCTGGGAAGGGCTGCTGGGCGTCGCGGGGATCACGCCCACGCAGGGCTTCTTCGACCTGGGCGGCGACTCGTTCCTGGCCCTGCACCTGTTCGCGCGGGTGAACCGGGCGTTCGGGTGCGACCTGCCCGTCGCGACGCTCTTCGCGGGAGGCACCGTGCGCCACATGGCGGACGCCATCCTCGAGCAGCAGGCGTCGGCGGAGACCCTGCCGTCCTCCGTCGTGGCGCTCCAGCCCGGCGGCTCGCTGCCCCCGCTCTTCGTGGTCCACGCGGTGGACCGCGGGGTGATGGGATACGTGAACCTCGTCCGCCATCTCGGGCCGGATCAGCCGGTCTACGGCCTCCGGGACGTCGGCGAGCTGGACCGGCCCGTCGCGCGGATCGCGGCGGACCACGTGGCGGCCGTGCGGTCGGTGCAGCCGCGCGGGCCGTACGCGTTCGTCGGCTGGTCGTTCGGCGGCACCGTCGCGTACGAGATGGCGACGCTGCTGGAGGCCGAGGGAGAGACGGTGGCGTTCCTGGGGATGCTCGACACCCTGTCGCCCGTCCTGGTGGACGCGTGGCCGTGGAGCGGCGACCTGGACACCGTGACCGTGCTTGCGCAGGAGGTCGCGGACCGCATGCGCCGCCCCTTCTCGCTGGCCGGCCTGGCCCTGGAAGGGCTGGACCCGGTCGAGCAGGTGCGCCGCGTGGCCGAGGCGCTGCTGGCGCAGGACGCCGCGCCTCCGGGCTTCGACGGGGATGCGCTGGCCGAGCAGTGCCGGGAGAACCGCGCCCGCAACCGCAGCCGCGAGGGGCACGTGCCCGGCCGGCTCCGCGCCACCCTCACCCTGTTCCGGGCGACCGACGTGCCCGGCCGCATCACCGAGTTCCTCGCGCCGTACACCGCCGAGGAGCGGCGCACCCTGGCCTGGTCGCGGTACGTCGCCGGGGCGGTGGAGGTCCATCCCGTCCCCGGAACCCACGCCACGCTGGGCTCCGAGCCCCACGCCCGCACGCTCGCCGACCACATGCGCCGCGCGCTGGCCGCCGCGCGGCACACCCCCGAACCCTCGTGAACGGACCTTCATGGCAACCGCACGGATAGGCGACCCGGCACGCTGGCGCGCGCTCTTCGGCCTCCTTCGGCAGGCGGGGCGCGCGCGCCTGGGCGCCTTCGCCGCGCTCATCCTCCTGGTGGGCCTGCTGCCCACGGCCGTGATCCTGGTCACCGGCCGTCTGGCCGCGGCCATCCCCGCCGCCGTGGCGAGCGGTCCCGCGGCGCGGCAGCCGGTGATGGTGGCTCTCGCCGCGCTCATCGGCTGCCTCGTGGCGCTGGCCCTCGCCAGCAACACGCTGGGCCAGCTGGGCCGCGTGCTGAGCGACGCCTTCGCGCTGGCGCTGCACCAGGCCGTAGCCCGGGTCACGCTGGGCACGCCCGACGTGGCGCCGCTGGAGGACCCCGCCGTCGCCGACGAGCTGCAGGCGGTGCAGGACGCCGAGCGGCGCAACGTGTTCCGCAACGCCATGGACGCCCTCTCGGGCGTCGCCACCACGCGGCTGCGCGGCGCCGGCGCCTTCGTCGTCCTCCTCGGCTTCCGCTGGTGGGCGCCGCTGGTGCTGGGCCTGGCGTGGCACCTGACCAACCGCGTGTACCTTCACGCCACGGCCAACGGCGTGACGGTGCAGATGACGGACGGCGCCGTGCGGCTGCGGCGCGCCGAGTACCTGCGCACGCTCGCCGTCGGCGCGCCCGCGGCCAAGGAGGTGCGCGTCTTCGGGCTCGGCGGCTGGCTGGTGCCCCGCTACGGCGACGCCTGGCTGGACGCGCTGGAACTGCTGTGGACCAGCCGCAAGGCGAACCGGGCGATCACCGCCGCCGCCGCGCTGGCGCTGGCGGTGTCGCACGGGCTCGTGCTTGGCGCCCTGGGCGTGGCCGCCAGCCGCGGCGAGGTGGGCGTCGCCGCGCTGCTCGTCTTCGCGCAGGCCGCCATCGCCACGGCGGACCTGGGCCTGCTGGGCGACCCGCAGTGGCACCTGGCGCAGGCGCTGGCGCTGGCGGGACGCGTCGCCGGGCTGCGCGCGCGGGTGCCGGTGCCGGAGAAGCCGGAAACCCGGTCGACGCCCGCGGAGGCGAGGAGCGGGAAGGTCGCAGTGCGCCTGGACGGGGTGCGCTTCACCTACCGCGGCAGGGAGCGGCCCACGCTGGACGGCCTCTCGCTGGAGATCCCCGCCGGACAGTCGCTCGCCATCGTGGGCGAGAACGGCGCCGGCAAGAGCACGCTCATCAAGCTGCTGTGCGGCCTGTACGAGCCCGACGCGGGGCGGATCGCCGTGGACGGCGGCCTGTCTCCCCGCCAGGCGCGGGGGCGCATCGCGGCCATCTTCCAGGACTTCGTGCGCTATCCGCTGCCCCTGCGCGAGAACGTCGGCTTCGGGCGCCTGGCCCTGATGGACGACGACGCCGCGCTGGAAGGCGCCCTGCGGGACGCGGGCGGCGGCGCGCTGCTCACCCGGCTGGAGCACGGCTGGGACACCGTCCTGTCGCGTGAGTTCGAGGGCGGCACGGAGCTGTCCGGCGGGCAGTGGCAGCGGGTCGCCCTGGCCCGTGCCCTGGCCGCCGTCCGCGGCGGCGCCGGCCTGCTGGTGCTGGACGAGCCCACGGCCGCGCTGGACGTGCGGGCCGAGACCGAGCTGTTCGAACGCTTCCTGGAGCTGACCCGCGACGTGACGACGATCCTGGTCTCGCACCGGCTGTCCAGCGTGCGCCACGCCGATCGCATCGTGGTGATCGACGGCGGCCGCGTGGCCGAGGACGGCACCCACGAGTCGCTGATGCGCGCCGGTGGCCTGTACGCGCGGATGTACTCGCTGCAGGCCGAGCGCTTCGCATCCGAGGGAATGGCCGACGAGAGCGTGGCGGACGAGGAGGCCGAAGCCCATGCGTGAGTCCAAACGTGCCCTGGGCCTGCTGGTGGGAACGGCGTGGAGGACGGACCGCCTCCGCTCGCTGGGCCTGCTGCTGGAGCCCCTCAGCTTCATCCGATTCCCGCTCTTCGCCTGGTCGCTGAAGCTGATGGCGGACGGCGCCCTGCACCGCGACCTGCGCCTGCTCGCCATCGGCGCCGCGGGCATCACCGCCACGCGGGTGATGGCGTTCGTGGGGATGTGGTCCGGGAGCTGGATCCGCAACCGCCTGATCGAGGAGGTGGGCTTCGAGCTGGACCGCGAGCTCGCCTCGCTTTCCGCGCAGCTTCCCGGCCTGGAGCACCACGAGCGCCCCGACTACCAGGACCGCCTGGAGCTGCTCCGGCAGCAGCAGGGCATCCTGGGCAACTCGCTCAGCATCCTCATCTACGTCGCCAACACCATCGTCGGCGCCGTCAGCACGCTCGTCGGCCTCGCGCTGGTGAGCCCCTGGCTGCTCCTGCTGGTGCCCTTCGCGCTTCCCGCCATCCCCATCGCCGCGCTGGAGCAGCGGTGGATCAGCGACGCCGAGCAGCGCTCCGGCCCCCCGTCCCGCCGCGCGCGGCACCTCCAGGACCTGGCGGTCAACCGCAACGCCGGCATGGAGCTGCGCGTCTTCGGGCTGGAGGACGAGGTCGTCCGCCGCTTCCGGCAGGCATGGGTGGAGGCGCGGGGCCCCATGCTGGCCGCCACGCTCCGGGGCGCGGTGCTCAACTCCGCGGGCGACCTGCTCTTCCTGGGCGGCTTCGCGGGGGCCGTCGCCCTCATGCTGTCGCGCGCCCTCCACGGGCAGGCCACGGCGGGCGAGGTGGTGATGACCATCTACCTCGCGCAGCAGATGCGCAGCAGCATCGTGGAGCCCATCCAGATCAGCGTGCACGTGGGCGAGGTGCTGCGCACGGCGGGGCGGATGCTCTGGCTGCAGGACTACGCGCGCGAACGCCTGCGCCCGCGTCCCGGCGCCCGCCCCGCGCCGCAGCGGCTGACGGACGGCATCGTCTTCGAGGGCGTCTCGTTCCGCTATCCCGGCACGGACGTGTGGGCCCTGCGCGACGTCTCGTTCCGCATCCCGGCCGGGACGGTGATCGCCCTGGTGGGCGAGAACGGGGCGGGCAAGACCACGCTGGTCAAGCTCCTGTGCCGCATGTACGAGCCCACCGAGGGGCGCATCCTGGTGGACGGCGTCGACCTGGCCGACATCGACGTGGCCGCCTGGCGGCTGCGCCTTTCGGCCGCGTTCCAGGACTTCGCGCGCTTCGAGCTGGCCGCGCAGCACGCCGTGGGCGCGGGCGACCTGTCGCGCATGGAGGACCGCGCCGCCGTGCACGCCGCCCTGGAGCGAGCCGGGGGCGCGGACGTGCTGGAGGCGCTGCCGGCGGGGGTGGACACCCAGCTCGGCGCGGGATGGGAGGGCGGGGTGGACCTGTCCACCGGCCAGTGGCAGAAGCTGGCCCTGGGCCGCGCGCTCATGCGCGACGACCCGCTGGTCGTCTTCTTCGACGAGCCGACCGCCAGCCTGGACGCACTGGCCGAGCACGCCCTCTTCGAGCGCTACGCCTGTGAAGCCCGCGCCGGCTCGCCCCGCGGCGCCATCACCGTGCTGGTCTCGCACCGCTTCTCCACCGTGCGCTCCGCCGACCTGATCCTGGTGATCGACGGCGGCGGCGTCACGGAGCTGGGCGGACACCACGAGCTGCTGCTGCGCGAGGGGCTCTATGCCGAGCTCTACTCGATGCAGGCACGTTCCTACCACTGAACCGGGGCGCGGACATGCGACGTGACCTTTCATTCGAGCGGGCCATCCAGTTCGCCGCGGACCTCATCCGCATCCCCAGCCTTCCCGGCGAGGAGGAGGGGGTCGCCATGCGCATCGTGGACGAGCTGCGCGCGCTGGGCTTCGACGAGGCGCGCACCGACCGCGCCGGCAACGTCATCGGCCGCATCGCCGGCACGGGCGGTGCGCCGGCGGTGATGCTGTCCTCGCACATGGACGTGGTGGACGTGGGCGACGTGGCGGCCTGGGAGTACGATCCCTACGGCGGCGCCGTGGCCGACGGCTTCCTGCACGGGCGGGGGGCGATGGACGTGAAGGGCCCCCTCGCCATCCAGGTCTACGCCGCCGCGCGCTTCGTGGACGACCGGCCCGAGGGCGACCTGCTGGCCGTCTTCTCCGTGCACGAGGAGAAGGGCGGGTGGGGGATGATGAAGATCATGGAGGGCGTCCCCTCCCTTCCCGGCGCCGTGATCCTCAGCGAGGCCACCAACTGTGACCTGTGCACGGGCCACCGTGGGCACGCCGAGCTGGGGCTGGAGATCTACGGCGTCGCCGCGCACGCCAGCGCGCCCGAGCGGGGGCGGAACCCCAACCTCGTGCTTCCCTACGTGCTGCTGGCGCTGCGCGAGCTGTCCGAGGCGCAGCCCGTGGACCCCATCCTGGGACGCGCCACGCTCACGCCGACGGTGATCGAGTGCTGGCCCAAGAGCGGCAACGTGATCCCCGACCGCATCCGCATCACGCTGGACACGCGGGTGCTGCCGGGGTGGAGCGAGGAGGTGGCGCTGGAGCAGATCCGCGCCCGCCTGGCGGAGCGGGTTCCGCAGGTGGAGGGCATCCGGGTGGAGGTGACGCCCGGCCGCGCCGTCTTCCGCGGGTGGACGGGGTGGGTGGACGAGAGCAGCAACTTCACCCCCGGCTTCCTGGTGCCCGACGAGCACCCCGTGGTGCAGGCCGCCGCCGAGGCGGTGGCCGCCGCCACCGGCAGCGTTCCCGCCGTCCGCCAGTGGAAGTTCGGCACCGACGGCGGCCACAGCTGCGGCACGCACGGCGTCCCCACCATCGGCTACGCGCCGGGGCTGGAGGCGCTGGCCCACACCAACCGCGAGCGCCTGGACCTGGCCGCCGCGCGCCGCGTGTTCGACGCGTATCCCCAGCTCATCCGCGGCGTGCAGACGGCGCTCGTGGCCGCCAAGGGCATCCCCATCCAGGGCGTGCACCCCGCCCACCCCGCCCCGGCCACCCGCGTCAGGGCCGCGGCCGGCGTCGCCGGAGGCTGAGCGGCACGGTGGGCCCGCGGGACTCGTCGCCGACCCGCGGCATCCCTCTTTGCGTCTGATTTCGATACCGGGGACAAACGCAGACGCGCCATCGGCCTCCATGAAAGCCGATGGCGCGTTGCGAATCCGCCGTCACGGGGCGATCGCGGGCGAGGATGAACCGGGCCGGAGGATCGGTGGATCGGTCGTGGCGCTCGGGCGTTCCGCGCTGGAGGCCGATCCTGTCCAGCTACGGCATCCGAAGGTGTTGATCGAAGGAGACGTGGAACACGTCGCGCACCTCCGGTCGGATGCCGCGACGGCGATGATCCGGCCTTCGAGCCGCGGCGGCGGTCCGGGATTCATGGTACGGCGAGACGAGGAGACGCGGCGGGGCGCGAGGTCCGGTGGACCCCGCGCCCCGTCCTTCGATCGACCTCCCCCGGCTACTGCTCGCGCAGGGCCGCCGCGGGATCGTTGCGGCTGGCGCGGTAGGCGGGCACGAACGCGGCCACGATCCCCGCCACCAGCAGCGCGGCGCTGGCCGCGGCCAGGGACAGCGGATCGGACGCGCCGACGCCGTACAGGAAGGCCGCCAGCAGGCGCGCGGCCGCCAGCATGCCCACGATGCCGACCACGATGCCGCCCGCCACGGGGACCGTGCCCCGGCGCACCACCTGCCACACCACGCGATACGGCGCCAGGCCCAGGGCGATGCGGATGCTGAACTCGCGCTTTCGCCGGTTCACGAAGTGGCTGATGGTGCCGTACACGCCCACCGCGCCCAGCACCAGCGCCAGCGCGGCGATCACGGACAGCAGCGACATGATCTGCCGCACCGGGCCCACCGCCTGGGTCACCACGCGGTCCATGGTCGTGACCTGCTGCACCGCCGCGCCCGGCGCCACCCGCTGCACCGTGCGCCGCAGCCCCTCCAGCGCCGCCGCCGGGTCGCGGCCGCCCTGCATGCGGACCACCAGCGACTGTCCCTCGGACGTCTCGGGGATCTGGTCGGCCAGCAGGTACTGCACCGGCGTGCGCGGGTCCGTCAGCTCCGCCTCGGCCACGTTGTCCACCACCCCCACCACCGTGCCGCCGCCGTATCCCCCCTGGATGCTGCGCCCCACGGCGTCCTGGCCGGCGAAGTACTTGTCCGCCAGCGCCTGGTTCACCACCAGCACGTGCCCGTCCGCGCGGTCCGATCCGTCGAAGGTGCGCCCGCTGCGGAGCTTGACGCCCAGCGCGCGCAGGTAGTCGCGCGAGACGATGCGGAAGTAGGTCGTGGTGCCCGCCAGGTCCGGGCGCCCGGGGACGACGATGTCGAAGCTGGAGCCGGAGCCGCGGAGCGGGAGCTTGTGCGAGGCGGCGGCGTACTGCACGCCCGGCTCCGCCGCCAGCTCGCGCACCAGGCCGTTCAGCATCTGCAGGCGCTGCGGGTTGGAGATGCGCGAGGGCAGGGTGACGTCCACCACCGCCACGCCGGCGGGCTGGATGCCGGGCTGGATGGCGTACAGGTTCACCACGCTGCGGATGAGGAGCCCCGCGCCCGCCGCCATCAGCACCGCCAGCGACACCTCGGCGACGACCAGCGCGCTCTCCATCACGTTCCCCCCGGCGCGAACGCCCGAGGTGCGCCCGCGGCTCAGCATCTCGCGCAGGTCGGCGCGCAGCAGCGTCCACGCGGGCACCAGCGCCACCACGGCCGCCGCCGCCAGCGCCGCCACCATCGCCGCGCCGAACAGGCTCCAGCTCAACGTGGCGCGCTCCGTCCAGGTGCCCAGCGGCAGTGCCGCGGCCAGCCCGCGAAACCCGACGACGGCGAGCGCGGCACCGACGGCGCCGCCCGCCAGCCCAATCAGCAGCGCCTCGACGGCCACCTGCTGCATCAGCCGGGCGCGGCCGGCGCCCAGGGCGGCGCGCACCGCCATCTCCGTCGCCCGGCCGTCCATCTGCCCCAGCATGAGCGCCGCCACGTTCGCGCAGGCGATCAGCAGCAGCAGCGCCATGGCGCCCAGCGTGGCGAACAGCGAGGGCCGCAGCGAGCCCAGCAGGTACTCGCGCACGGGGGTCACGAAGGGCTTCCGCGTCTTGTCCCACTGCGCGGGATAGGTGAAGCGCGCGCCGATCAGCCGGGTCAACTCGGCGAGCTGCGGCCGCATGGCGTCCATGCGCATGCCGGGCGCCAGGCGGCCCACCAGCGCGTAGTTGCCCGAGCCCTCCGCCGGGTCCAGCTGGCGCGCGGTCCAGACGCGGACGGTGGGGTTGGGGAACCAGAAGCCCTCCGGCATCACGCCCACCACCGTGCGGTCCGTGCCTCCGATCTGCAGCCGCTGGCCCACCAGGTTCGCGCGGCCCCCCAACTCCTTCCACATGGGGTAGCTCAGGATCACCACCGGCTCGGCGCCGATGCGGTCGTCGCCCGGCTGGAAGCCGCGGCCCAGGAAGGGCGCCGTGCCCAGCACCTGGAACAGCTCGGCGGACGACGACACGCCCGGAAGGGGCCGCGCCGGCCCGTCGCTCGTCTCCAGCGTCACGTCCTGCAGGTGGTACGCGGCCACGGAGCTGAAGCCGGGGATATGTCCGCGCAGGTACAGGAACTCCGTCTCGGACCAGTCGAACGGCGACCAGAACACGGCCACCTTCCCCTCCTCGCGGAAGGGGAGCGGGTCCAGCAGCAGGCCCTTCACCAGGCTGTAGATGGCCGCCGTCCCGCCGATCCCCAGCGCGAGCGTGAGCACCGCCAGCAGGGAGTACGTGGGCCGCGACCACAGGCGGCGCGCGGCGTAGCGTACGTCCATGATCCAGCTTTCCAGCATGGGTCCTCCCGGCGGGTGGTCGGTGGATGGGGATTCTGGCGGCCGGTCTCTGCTTCGCGCGTTCGCGGCGTAAACCGTCGAAGGACAGTCGAGTCAGGGGGAGCGATCGCGCCGCCCACCCCTTCGGCGCTGCAGACCTGGAATGGGTTCAATCTTGAGAGAAACAAGAATAATACGTCCGGAACAGATAGGGTATACCGGCTGGGAATGCCAGGGGGCCCGGGGGCGGGTCGAGCAAGGATGGCGCGCGCTGCTCGCCCGGCGAGCGTGCCAGGCTCCGAAATGATCGCGGGCGGGTGATGGCGCGTCGATTCATCGACGGGTGGGAGCCCGGAGAAACGACTTTCGTCCAGTGCGGTGGCGTGCTGAACGGAGGGGCGGATGGCGGCAGGTCCATCACGGGCCCCCGTGCCGCGTGCACGGGTTGGCACCCGGCGTGCATTTTGGTAACTTCAACGGGCGGGCGGGGCTGCGGCTTATGGGCAGAGGCTGCGCCGTCGCTTCTGCGCAGAGCACCTCTCACGGGATTGGACGCTTGAGAATCCGTACAATCGCAATGCAGGCCGTGCTGGGGCTGCTGCTGGGCGTGCGCGCCGCGTCGGCGCAGGGCGATGCCACGGGGCTTCGGCTGGAGCTGAACATCCCTGCGCAGCGGCTGGTGCTGTTCGACGGCGACAGCGCGGTGCGCCGCTACACCGTGTCCGTGGGCCAGCCCGGCCACGACACGCCGGACGGCAGCTTCACCATCCAGCGCGCCGAGTGGAACCCGTGGTGGCGGCCGCCCGAGGGGCGCGCCTGGGCCAAGGACGACAAGGTGACGCCGCCGGGGCCCGAGAACCCCATGGGCCGCGTCAAGCTCTTCTTCGCGCCCTACTACTACCTCCACGGCACGCCCCACGAGAAGGAGCTGGGCACGCCGGCCTCGCACGGCTGCGTGCGCATGCGCAACACGGACGTGATCGAGCTGGCGACCATCCTGCACCGTCGGGCCAGCCCCACCATGCCCGCGTCGTCCATCCCGGCCGTGCTGCGCAACTACCACAACACACGCTGGGTGGACTTCCGCAGCCAGGTGCCGCTCACCATCCGCTACCAGCCCGTGGTCGTCGAGGCCGGTGTGCTCAAGATCTATCCCGACATCTACAAGCGGTACGCGCTGAACCCCGAGATGGTGTACCAGGCGCTGCTGGCCGCGGGATACGACCCCGGCGCCGTGCCGCGCGACACCGTGCGCGACCTGCTGGACCGTTCGCGGCGGGCCCGCGGCACCTTCGCGGTGCCCGTGCGCGAGGCGTTCGGCGAGCTTCCGCCGGCCCCCGCCGCACAGGCCGCCGCCACGCGGTAGCCCACCGGGTCTCGTGTGACTCGAGCAGGGCGGCGCCGGTCGACGGCGCCGCCCTTCCGCGTATCGGGTGGTCAGTTCAGATGGACTTCCTGGGATCCGAACCCGTCTGCGTCGTCCCACACCTCCAGGGTGACGTCGCAGGGCTCGCTCGGCGTGGTGTCGATGGTGGTCGTCACCTGCGTCGACTCCGGCTGCGGGTAGCAGTTGTTCGCCCAGAAGCGGCTGGTGATCGTTCCGTCTGGGTCGTAAGAGCCGGAGCTGCTGAGCGTGTACCGCATGCCGGTGCTGGTCACGTGCCGCGTCCAGGTGACCACCGCCACGGGCGGCTGGTTGGTGAGGTCGCGGTGCGGGCTGGCGGGCGGCCTTGCCGCGGTGGGCCCCGCATCGCAGGCGGCGAGGGCGGCCGTCGCGAGGGTGGCGGCCAGCTTCCAGAAACGGGTCATCGTTTCCTCCTGCTCCACGGTGGATGGAACGCGCGCAGGCGCCCGAATGGAACGCCGCGGCTTCCGATCTCAAGGTAACACACCTTTAGGAACACAAAAAGCACGGGTGGCCGATCGGGATGTGGAGCTCTTCGCAGCCGGCCCACGCCTTGCGGACCGCGTCCGCTGCCCGTGATCGGCACGCTCCCCATCGCTCCGGACCCGCTCCGCCCCGCGACGATGCAGGCACCCCCCCGCCCCGAACTCGCCGATTCGGTTCCGGACGTGCGCGACTGCCTGTCGCCGCGCGCGCTTGCGGCGGCGGACGAAGCCGTGCGCCGGGTGCGGCAGCGGGTGCCGGCGGCGCTGGAGATGGCACTGCTCTTCGGATCCAGGGCGCGGGGCGAGGCGCGGGCGGACTCGGACGTGGACGTGCTGCTCGTCTTCCGCCGCCTGGCGTGGGACCGCGAGCCGCAGGCGGGCATGGCGGAGCGGATCGCCGAGCGCGTCGCGGAGGAGACGGGCGTTCCCGTCGCCACGTGGACTGTCTCGCTCGCCGACCTGCGGCGCGGCCGGCGCACGCCGATGCTGGTGGACGCGCTGGAGGACGGCGTGCCCCTGTGGCCGCGCGGGCTTCGCGTTCCGCGCCTGCCCTTCACCGCCGCGGACGCCGTCACCTGCACCCACTCCCTGCTGGATCGCATCGCCGAGGGCAGCGCCCGGGTCGAACGTCTTCTCGCGGATGGACGCGCCCCGGATGCCGCGAAGCGCGCGCGCGACGACCTCGTCCGCATGTGCACCGCCGCGCTCCTGCTCGCCGGCGAGACCCGCCCGCGCGGCGCGGAGTGCATTGCCCGCTTCATGGAGCGCTTCGGCGGAATCGACAGGATCGGCCGATTCGACGGCATCTACGGGATCGACCCGCGTCGATGCGACGCGCGATTCGATGGAACGATGCGGATCTCTCCACGCCGACGATCTTTGCGATTTCACCGGGGCGCCGGAGTCCGGCGGATGGACTCGCTCGATGACGCAGTTCTGCGGTGGGCGGCGCGGTCGTACGGGGCGGACGGGAAGGACGTGGAACGCCCGGTGCGGCCGCCGCCGGGGGGATTGCCGGCGGCGGCGGACCTGATCGACCGGCTCTGGCGGAGGGTGCGTCGCGGGGCGGTTGAGCTGGACCGCCGGCGGTGGGTCTGAGAACGGCGGTTCGCGGGGTCCGGCGCGGGGCACCGGACTTGCTGGTGGCGCAGGGAACATCCCGGTTCCGGACCTCTCCGGAAACCCGTCCACGCACGAGCCTGAAATGAAGCTCTTCCAGCCGGACCTCCGCGAGCGCCGCATGCTGGGGGCGGTCTTCGCGATCGCCTTCTCCATCAGCGTGCTGGTCACCGCGTTCTTCCAGACGCAGGTCGTCACGGGCAAGCAGTTCCTCGTCCGCTCCGAGGAGAACCGCCTGCGCCCGGTGGACATCCCCGCGCCGCGCGGCACCATCACCGACCGCTTCGGCCAGGTGGTGGCCACCAGCGTCACGGGCTACTCCGTCGCGGTGCTGCCCGGCGACTCCGCGCTCGTCGCCAGCACCGTGCGCGACCTGGCGCCCTTCCTGGGCCTGGCCCCCGACGAGGTGGCGCGCCTGATCCGCAGCCAGAAGCCGCACGGGCTGCTGGAGGTGACCACCAACGCCACCTTCGCGCAGGCTGCCGCGCTGGAGGAGCGCCGCACCTCGTTCCCCAACATCCTCGTCGTCGAGCGGCCCCGGCGGTACTACCCGGCCGGCGCCGCGATCGGGCACCTGGTGGGCTACGTCACCGAGATCAGCCCCGAAGAGCTGGAGAAGCCGGAGTTCAGGGAAGCCGGCTACCAGCAGGGGCGGATGATCGGCAAGGCGGGCATCGAGAAGCAGTACGAGCTGCAGCTGGGCGGCAAGGACGGCGCGCGCTTCGTGGAGGTGGACGCCATGGGGCGGGTGATCGATCCCCGCTCGTCCGTCGGAGCCGTGTCGCCCACGCCGGGCACGAACCTGAAGCTCACGCTGGACCTGGAGCTCCAGAAGTACATCCACCAGATCTTCCCCGACACCATGTCGGGCGCCGTGGTGGCGATGGTGCCCTCCACGGGCGAGGTGCTGGCGCTGTACACGCACCCCACGTACGACCCCAACGACTTCGTGGGACACATCCCCGCGCCGCTGTGGCGCGCGCTGAACGCCGACTCGGGCAAGCCCCTGCTGGACCGCACGGTGAACGCCCTGTACCCGCCGGGCTCCACCTTCAAGCTGGCGACGGCCGCCGAGGCCATCCGCCGCGGCATCGTCGGCCAGAAGACGAAGATGCCCATCCCCTGCACGGGCGGAATGGCGTACGCCGGGCGCTACGCCCGCTGCTGGGACCACAAGGGACACGGCCTGCTGGACATCGCCGGCGCCATCGAGAAGTCGTGCGACGTGTGGTTCTACCAGATCGGCATCCGCTTGGGGATCCAGTCGATGGTGGACGCCGGCACGCGCATGGGCTTCAACCGCAAGACGGGGGTGGACCTGCCCAGCGAGCGGCGGCCGCAGTACCCGTCGGGCTCGGCCGTCGCGTGGTGGAAGCGCCGCTTCGGCAACCCGCCGCAGCCCTCCGAGGTGATGCCGCTGGCCATCGGCCAGGGCCCCAACGCGCAGACCGTCATCAAGATGGCCGAGTTCTACTCCGCGCTGGCCGGCGACGGAACCACCCGCGCCCCGCACCTGGTGGCCTCGCCCGACGACGGCAAGCGCAGCATGGACCTGCAGCTCGCCCCCGAGCAGCTCTCCTGGCTGTGGGAGGGCCTGGCGCGCGTGACCGACCAGCAGGGCACCGCGCTTCAATCGAGCCTGGAGCGCTACAAGCTGATGGGCAAGACGGGCACGGCCCAGAACGCGGGGCTGGACCACGGCTGGTTCGTGGGCTTCGCCGGCACCCCCGGCGGCCCGCCCGAGGTGGTGGTGGCCGCCATCGTGGAGCACGGCCTGCACGGCGACGCCACCGCGCCGCTGGCGTCGAAGGTGGCCAACTTCTACCTGGACCGCATCCACCACCACCCGTTCGATCCCCGGCCCACGCTGGGCGAGCGCTGGCGCGCGGGCACCAAGTCCTCCGGCGTGTATGACCCGCAGGGGCGCCGCCTGGTGCCCCGCCAGGTGCTGGCCCGCCACTGAGGCGGGAGGTCCGCGGACCCCGGCGGAAGCGTGCGGAGCGGCGCCCGGCAAGGGGTGCCGCTTCGTGTTTCCGCCGCCCGCATCGGCTTGACGGGGCAGGGGGCGGGGTGGCAAGTTGTCGGCTTCCGGCGCGGGCCCCCTCGGCCCGCCCAGCCGCCCATACACGGGACGATGGCGACCAAGACCAAGGCGAAGGGACCGGCGATCCCGCACGGCCTCGCGCGCGAGCAGCTCCTGGAGATGTATCGCTACCTGCGGCTCACGCGCTCGCTCGAGGAGCGGCTGGAGACGCTGTTCCGCCAGAGCAAGGTCGTGGGCGGCCTCTTCCGGTCGCTGGGTCAGGAGGGCGAGTCTGTGGCCACGGCCTACGCCCTGCGCCGCCGCGACGACGGCACGGGGGACGTGCTCTCGCCGCTCATCCGCAACCTGGGCAGCATGCTCACCATCGGCGCGAAGCCGGTGGAGGTCATCCGCCAGTACATGGCCAAGGGCGACTCGCCCGCGCGCGGCAAGGAGCTGAACATCCACTTCACCGACTACCGGCGCGGCTTCATCGGGCAGATCAGCCCGCTGGGCGACCTGGTGCCGGTGATGGCGGGGGTGACGCTCACCTTCAACCTGCGCGGGCAGGACCGCGTGGGCATGGTGTACATTGGCGACGGCGCCACCAGCACGGGCGCCTTCCACGAGGGCATCAACCTGGCCGCCGTGCAGCGCTGCCCCCTGGTGGTGATCGTGGAGGCCAACCAGTTCGCCTACTCCACCCCCACGCGCCTGCAGACGGCCGCCCGGTCGTTCGTGGACAAGGCCGTGGGCTACGGCGTGGCGGGCGAGAAGGTGGACGGCAACGACGTGCTGGCCGTGTACGGAGCCGCGCGGCGCGCCGTCGATCGTGCCCGCGGGGGCGGCGGGGTGACGCTGATCGAGGTGGAGACCTTCCGCCGCCGCGGCCACGCGCAGCACGACAACCAGAGCTACGTGCCGCCCGAGGAGATCGAGCGCTGGGCCTCGACCAACGACCCCATCGACCGATACGTCGCCACCCTCACCGGGAGCGGCTGGGCCACGGTCGAGGAGCTGAACGCGATCGACGCCGGCGTGGACGCCGAGATCGAGGCCGCGGTGCAGGAGGCGGAGCGCTCGTCCCTGCCCGAGCCCGAGGAGGCGCTGACCGACGTGTACGCGGAGGGGCCGGTGAACCGCCCCTGGACGCGCCACGAGCCCGCCGACCCGGTGCGCGCATGACCGCCGTGATGCCGAGCTCGGGCGCGGACACGCCGGGGCAGCCGCGCCTGACCGAGCAGGGAAAGCCCGTCACCTTCCTGGAGGCGCTGCGGGAAGGGATCTGGGAGGAGATGGAGCGCGACCCCGACGTGTTCCTGATGGGCGAGGACATCGGCGCCTACGGCGGAGCCTTCAAGGTCACCGAGGGAATGCAGGCGCACTTCGGCCCAAGCCGTGTCGTCGAGACGCCCATCGCCGAGACCGGCTTCACGGGGGCGGCGGCGGGTGCGTGCCACATGGGCATGCGGCCGGTGATCGAGATGCAGTTCATCGACTTCATCGCCTGCGCCTACGACATGATCACCAACTACGTGGCCAACAGCCGCTACCGCGGCAGCGGCCCGCAGCCCATGGTGATCCGCGGCCCCTGCGGCGGGTACGTGCGCGGCGGGCCCTTCCACTCGCAGAACCCCGAGGCGGCGTTCTTCCACACGCCCGGCCTCAAGCTGGTGTACCCGAGCACGGCGCGCGACGCCAAGGGGCTGATCAAGGCCTCCATCCGCGACGACGACCCGGTCATCTTCTTCGAGCACAAGTGGCTGTACCGCCGCCCGCAGCTACGCGAGGTGCTGTCGCTGGACGACGACGTCGTGCCGCTGGGCAAGGCCCGCACGCACCGCGAGGGCAGGGACCTCACGATCGTCACCTGGGGCGCCATGGTGCACAAGAGCGAGGAAGCGGCGCAGGTGCTGGAGAAGGAGGACGGCCTTTCCGTCGAGATCCTGGACCTGCGCACGCTGCTGCCGCTGGACGAGGAGGCCATCGTGCGGAGCGTGAAGCGCACGAACCGGCTTCTCGTCGTGCACGAGGACACGCGCACGGGCGGCCTGGCCGGCGAGATCGCCATGCGCGTGAACGAGAAGGCCTGGGAGTGGCTGGACGCGCCCGTGCTGCGGGTGACCGCCGCCGACGCCCCCATCCCCTACTCGCCGCCGCTGGAGGACTACCTCCTTCCGCAGCCCGAGGACGTCGTGAAGGCAGCCCGGTACCTGGCCGCGTACTGACGCGGCCGGCCGGCGATCCCATAGAACGCGCGATTCACCCGCACCCCGCCCGACCATGGCCCGTGTCGAAGTCCCCATGCCCCAGATGGGCGAGTCCATCGCCGAGGGCACCGTCGCCACCTGGCTGAAGAAGGTGGGCGACACCGTCCAGCGCGACGAGCCCATCCTGGAGATCTCCACCGACAAGGTGGACGCCGAGATCCCCTCGCCCGTGGCCGGCACCCTGGCCGAGATCGTGGTCGCCCAGGGCCAGACCGTCGAGGTGGGCACCATCATCGCCTACATCGAAACCGAGGCCGGGGCCGCCGCGTCCGCCCCCGCCGCCGCGCCCAGCGCGCCCGCCGGCGAGACGGAGACGGCGCTGCCCGAGGCCGCCGTCGGCCAGCCGGAGGCCGCATCGACCGCGAGCGCCCCCGCTCCGTCGTCCGCACCGGCCGCCGCGGCGCAGAAGTCGTCCGCCCCCGCGGCGCCGGCCGCCGAGCCCAACTCGCTGGAGGACCGGCTGCGCACGCGCTCCACGCCGCTGGTGCGGAAGATCGCGGCCGAGCACAACGTCCAGGTGGGCGACGTGCCGGGCAGCGGCCGCAACGGGCGGGTGACCAAGGAGGACATCCTGCGCTTCGTCGAGGAGCAGGCCTCCGCCCCCGCCGCGGCGCCGGCCTCCGCCCCGTCCGCGCCGGCGAAGAAGCCGGCGGGGCAGCCCGCGCCGGGCTACGAGGGCGGGTTCCCGTGGGACGAGTACTACGGCAGCGTGCGTCATCCCGCGGTGGCCGCCGGTCCCAACGACCGCGTGGAGCCGGCCAGCCGCATGACGCAGATCATCGCGCAGAACATGGTGCAGTCGCGGCGCATCTCGCCGCACGTGCACTCGTACTTCGAGGTGGACTACTCGCGCATCGACCAGGTCCGCGCCCGGAGCAAGCGCCTGTGGGCCGAGCAGGACGTCAAGGTCACCTACACGCACTTCATCGCCTGGGCGGTGGCGCGGGCGCTGCGCGAACACCCCGTGGTGAACGCCAGCTTCGGCGGCGACCAGGTCATCTACCACGCGGACGTGAACCTGGGCATCGCCGTGGCGCTGGACAACGGCCTCATCGTGCCTGTCGTCAAGAAGGCGGACGAGCTGTCGCTGGTAGGTCTGGCGCGCCGCGTGAACGACATCGCCACCCGCGCGCGCACCAAGAAGCTGTCGCCGGACGAGATCCAGGGCGGCACCTTCACCATCACCAACCCCGGCGTCTTCGGCACCACCATCGGCTTCCCCATCATCAACCAGCCGCAGGTGGCCATCATGGGCGTCGGCGGCGTGGAGATGCGGCCCGCGGTGGTGACGGACGAGTACGGCAACCACGCCATCGTGCCCCGCAAGCGCGGCTACATCTCGCTCGGCTACGACCACCGCCTGGTGAACGGCGCCGACGGAGACCAGTTCCTGGCCCGCGTCAAGCAGCTCATGGAGACCTTCCCCGAGCAGGCGTAGCCCTTGGGGAGGCGACATAAGAGGGAGCGCGTTGATTTCCGACGCGCTCCCTCTCTACATTGCCAAGCTGGTTCGGGAGCCGGTAGCCATCGCACGAGGAATGACATGGACGGGAGCCTGGAGCCGCTGTTCGAACGGCTTGATCAATTTGTGGCTGAGCTGGGGGAAATTCAGGCCGCGGCTGAACGGTCGGAGGATCATGTCATCGCGTTCGAGAGATTGGAGCGGTGGAAAGGACGTTGCGCCGCTTGGTTGGCGACAGCGGTTTCACCGACGGAGGCCCGCCGCTTTAGTGAAGCAGGTGGTGTGTTTGCTCGGAATCCGCTGGAGAATCTCCTCCGCAACACCAACGCGTTCGGCTCGTTGCTCTTAGTGCTTCGGGAAGAACTCGAAGGCGACCCGGGGCACTACCTTGCTGGACCTGGGTCGAAAGTACGGCCGAGTGTACTTCGGCCTTTGTCAACGAAAGCCGTATTTATCGGTCATGGCCGCAGCTCACTATGGTCTCGGGTTCAGATATTTCTTGAACATGATCATAAATTGACCGTGGTTAGCTTCGAATCAGCGTCGCGAACCGGTGAGCATATTGTTAAAGTATTGGAGGACTTTCTTGATTCCGCGTCATTCGCAGTGCTCGTGCTTACAGGGGAAGATGTCACGGCAGCAGGTACAAGTCGGGCACGGCAGAACGTTGTGCACGAGGCCGGCCTATTTCAGGGCCGCCTAGGCTTTAACCGTGCGGTGCTTCTTGTGGAGGAAGGGATTGAAGAGTTCTCCAATATTGATGGTCTCCAGCAGATCCGTTTTACCGGTGACGGAATTCAGCAGACCTTTTATGAATTGGGGCGCGTATTGAGGCGCGAGGGAATTGTAGCGTGAGTCACGATACGGTGCTGGATAGAGGCCTCCACGTCCGCCGCCTGGGCACCCTCTCCTACTCGAACGCGCTGGAACTGCAGGCCGACCTCGTAAAGCAGCGCCGCGCGGGCGAGATCCCGGACACGCTGCTGCTGCTGGAGCACCCGCACGTCATTACCCTGGGCAGCGGCGCGCACGACGAGAACGTGCTCGTCTCGCCCGAGGAGCGCGCGGAGCGGGGCATCGAGCTGTTCGCCACGGGGCGGGGCGGGGATGTCACCTACCACGGCCCCGGCCAGCTCGTCGGCTATCCCATCCTGGACCTCAAGCCGGACCGCACCGACCTGCACCGCTACCTGCGCGACCTGGAGGAAGCGCTCATCCAGGTTCTTGCGCGCTTCGGCCTGGCGGCGGACCGGAAGGACGGGCTCACCGGCGTTTGGGTGGGCGACCGGAAGCTGGCCGCCATCGGCGTGCGCGTGTCGTCGGGGTGGATCACCAGCCACGGCTTCGCGCTGAACGTCACCACCGACCTCTCCCTCTTCGGCACCATCGTCCCCTGCGGCATCCGTGACCACGGCGTGGGCTCCATCGCCCAGGAGCTGGGCCGCCACGTCCCGATGGGCGAGGTCGAGAGCATCGTCATCGACCGGATGGCCGCCGTCTTCGGCCGCTCTGCAGTCGAGAAGTAGCCGGCAGGATCTCGTTCGCAGGTGCCGCCGCACGCGGGCGAATGGACGAGAAGCGCCGCCGGTCCCGCCATCGGCCGCGCCCCTTCTCTCGGAATCGACGCGCTCCCTTCCCGCCCTCCTTGACAGTCGCCCCTCCCGCGATAGATTCCATATCGCATCCGTTCTGCTACCGCGGGAAGGAGGTCCCCATGGCAACCCTCACGATCAAGAACATGCCTGACGACCTGTACGACCAGCTCAAGCGCAAGGCCGCCGAAGACCATCGCAGCCTGAACGGCGAGGCCATCTTCCTGCTCGGCCAGGCCGTGCGCGAGCGCGCCGGCGGCGTGCAGGCGCTGCTCGCCCGCGCCGACGAGCTTCGCCGCCGCGCGCCGAACGTGTGGGTCACGGACCAGGACATCGAGGACGCCATCAACGAGGGCCGGCGGTGATCGTCTCCGACGCGAACCTGATCGTGTACCTGCTGGTGGAGGGAGAGCGGAGCGAGGCCGCGCGCACGGTGCTGCGGAAGGCGCCCACGTGGATCGCTCCCCCGCTGTGGCGCAGCGAGCTCATGAACGTGCTGAACGGGTACGTGAAGCGCGGCGCCTTCCCGCTCCGCCACGCCGTTGACCTGGTCTCGGCGGCCGAGGCCATCGTCTCGTCCGGCGACGCGCGCTCGGACCCCGCGCAGGTGCTGGGGCTGTCCACGACGTCCGGCTGCACCACGTACGACTGCGAGTACGTGGCCCTCGCCCAGCGCTTCGAGATCCCCCTGGTCACCGCGGACAGGAAGATGCTGGCCGCTTTCCCGTCCACCGCCACGTCGCTGGAGTCGTACGCCGCCACCGCCGGCGAGCCCGAGATGATGCTCGGCGGCATCCGGTAGACTTCCCTCGGCCGCCGACGCTCCGGACCGGGGTCGATCGACCGCGGGCGCATGATCGGGGGTCGGAAGCCCCACCGTCGATCCATCCGCGGTCGAGCGGCGCATCTGAACGTCACGATGGAACGCTGGCCGAACGGAATGCGGTGTCAGCGCGTCGGAAGCGGGCGGGCGGGCTTGAAGTCGAAGTCGATGGGGGGGATGGGGAAGAAGCTGCGATAGCGCTCCTTGAGCTGCTCCTCGCGGATCCACTGCTCGAAGCCGGATTCCACCAAGCCGCCGCTCTCCGTCTGCTTGGCGGCCGCCTGCGTGGCGAGGAAGTTGGCGTACTCGTTCTGCGGATGGCCGGCGTGGCCCTTCACCCACCGCCATTGCAGCGTGTGGCGGCGGGCGACTTCCAGCAGCTCCTTCCACGCCTCCAGGTTCTCGATCGCCCCGCCCTGGCGCACCCATCCCCGCGCCGCCCAGCCGTGCACCCACTGCGTCATGGCGTCCACCAGGTAGCGGCTGTCGGTGGTGAACACCACGCGGCTGGGGGACTTCAAAGCCGAGAGCACGATCAGGGCGCTGCGGATGGCCATGCGGTTGTTGGTGGTGTCGGGCTCCGACGTCCAGAAGTCGCGCCGCACCCAGCCCTTCTGCGGATGGAAGAGCTCCACCAGCCCCGCGGCGCCGCCCGGGCGCGCGCGGTCCTTGTACTGGTTGCCAAGGCACGACTCGTCGGCATAGACGAAGACCAGCGGCTCGCTCATGGACTCCGGGATCGAAAGGGGAGATTCGGGACGCGCAATCTATCCGCGCCCCGGCAGCGTGCCAACCGGCGGCGGGCGCGCGCTTGACACCCGGGTGTCGGGTGATAGATTCCCGCGGCTGCAACCCCCCTCGCCCCTTGCACTTGTAGCCCGCGCCGCGCGCGGGGAGGATGACGGAGTTGGCCCAGAGCGCGCTGCTGATGCTGGAGGACGGGCGGGTGTTCCGCGGCGAGAGCTACGGGGCCGCGGGCGAGGCGTTCGGCGAGGTGGTGTTCAACACCTCCATGACGGGCTACCAGGAGGTCCTCACCGACCCCTCGTACACGGGCCAGCTCGTGGCCATGACGTACCCGCTCATCGGCAACTACGGCGTCAACGCGCAGGACCAGGAGTCCGCCGGCCCCTGCGCCGCGGGCTTCATCGTGCATGAAGCCTCCCCCATCTACAGCAACTGGCGCGCGGAGGAGTCCCTGCACGACTACCTGGCGCGCACCGGCGTGGTGGCCATCACGGGCGTGGACACGCGGGCGCTCACCCGCCACATCCGCTCGCTGGGCGCCATGCGCGGCGCCCTCGCCCCCGGGCACACGGACCCCGACGCGCTGCTGGAGCGCATCCGCGCGCAGGCGCAGATGGAGGGGCTGGACCTGGCGACGGGCGTCTCCACGCCCGAGCGCTACGTGGTGCCGGCCGAGGGGGACCGGCGCTGGCGGGTGACGGCGTACGACTTCGGGGTCAAGTCGCACTCGCTGCAGCTCCTGGCGCAGCGCGGGTGCGAGGTCACGGTGATCCCCGCCGCCACGCCGGCCGAGGAGATCGTGGCGGCGCGTCCCGACGGGCTGTTCGTGTCCAACGGCCCGGGCGACCCCGAGGCGGTGGGCCACGCGCTGGAGACGATCCGCGGGCTTGCGGACGAGGACGTGCCGGTGTTCGGCATCTGCCTGGGGCACCAGCTCATCGGCCGCGCGTTCGGGGCATCCACCTACAAGCTGCTGTACGGGCACCGCGGCGGGAACCATCCCGTGCGCCGGCTGAGCGACGGCGCGGTGGAGATCACGGCGCAGAACCACGGCTTCGCGGTGCGCGGCGACGAGAACGGCATCCCGGGCGCGCCGGCATTGCGGGCGACGCACATGAACCTGAACGACGGCACGGTGGAGGGGCTGGAGCACCGCGAGCGGGCCGTGTTCTCGGTGCAGTACCACCCCGAGTCGGCGCCCGGGCCCCACGACTCGCGCTATCTCTTTGACCGCTTTGTGGATGAGATGGCGCGCCGGGGCGCGGGCGGCGAACGAGGCGCTTGACGGGACCCCCGGCCGGAATTATCCTTTCGGACGATATAAGTGGCCGTCCATCACCCCCTTACGCCTCCTCGCGCGCACCCGCACGTTCCCGCCCTCCCGCCGTCCGCTCCCGACACGACACGACCGGGCTCCACGCCCGGCCCGAACGTACATCGCGAGCAGGCGCGCACGGCGAAATCGTGTGATCGCCGCGGTGCCGGCGTGTGACCGGATTCGCGGCGTCCGCCCGGCGGCCCGCGTGCGCGGCCGTGCACCGTTCAAGATGTGGGGCCCCCGCCCCGGCTTCCAACCCCCCCAGGAGAGTTTCATGACAAAGGCGGACCTCGTTCAGAAGGTCGCGGATGCGATCGGGCCCGGCGTGACCAAGCGCGACTGCGCCGTGGTCGTCGACGCCTTCCTGAACTCCATCAAGGACGCGATGGGCGAGCACCAGAACATCGAGATCCGCGGCTTCGGCACCTTCAAGGTGCGCGAGCGCCGCAGCCGCCTGGCGCGCAACCCGCGCACCGGCGACCCGGTGGAGGTGCCGCCGCGCTACGTTCCGGTCTTCAAGCCGTCCAAGGAGCTTCGCGCCCTGGTGGAAGAGGAGCAGCAGACGGTGGCCTGAGCCCCGTCCGCACGGCGCCGTGCGCGCGCCCAAGGCGCCCGATCCTTCGCCGGATCGGGCGCCTTTTTTGCGTCCTACCTCGTCTCCACCTCACCCCCCCCTCCGTGGAGACGCCCCATGCCGCTACGCCTCCACCCCGGCGAAGCCCGCGAGCCGACCGCCCGCCGCCTTTCCCGCGCCTACGACGCACGCGTCAGCCCGTACGAGGCGGGCTACGACGTCATGCGCGGCTACGAGGCGGCGCCCCGGCCAGCCGAGGCGCCGGAGCCCGCGGCGTGGTTCGGCGGGCGCGCGCGCGACAGGGGGTAGCCTCCGAACGGCGCGCCTGGCACGCGGCCTGCCTTTGCGGGGCCCGGACCCACACGCGGAGGCCCCATGCTGATCCAGGAAGTGCTGACCGACGTTCCCGCCGAAGAGGTTGTGGAGCGCGCCCGGGCGTTCTTCAACGAGCGATTCTCGCCCTACGCCGGGTTCACCGAGGACGCGAGCGACCACCACATCCGCTTCGCCACCGAGGCGGGCGACCTCACCATCGGCGTCGGCCGGCAGGGCGAGCTGAACCTGGTGCGCGGCTCCACCTCGCGCATGCACCATGAGCTGAGCCAGTTCCTCACCACCCTGGGTCCCCCGGAAGAGGTGCGCCAGAACGTGCCCGGGCCGGGTGTGTCGGGCGCCGGCTGAGCGCTCCTGAACCCGCCGGGAACCGGGGGGTAGCATCGGAAGCTCGCTTTTCCGCGCACCCCCCGGCTCCCCTATGGTCGTCCGCTCCCTCTTCTTCGCCTCGTTCCGCGACCTGGCCGGCACCGGCGAGCTGGCCGTCGAGCTTCCCGCCGGCGCCCGCGTCGCCGACCTGGTGGCGCATCTGCGCCGGCCGGGATCGCCGCTGGCCTCCATCCCCGAGCGCCCCGCCGTGGCGGTCAACCTGGAGTACGCCCCGCTCGGCACGGCGCTCGCCGACGGGGACGTGGTGGCGTTCATCCCCCCCGTGGCCGGCGGATGAGCCCCCCCGCGCGCGCCTGCCGCGTCACGCCCGACGCCATCGATCCCCGCGAGCTGCTGGAGTCGTCGGTCACGCCGTCGGACGGCGCGGCGCTGCTGTTCTGGGGCGTGGTGCGCAACGAGCACGGCGGGCGGGCGGTGCAGTCGCTGGAGTACGAGGCGTACGCCGAGATGGCCGAGCGGAAGATGCAGCAGATCGCCGACGAGGCCCGCGAGCGCTTCGGCACGGGCGCCATCCGCATCGTGCACCGCGTCGGACTCCTTGCCGTCGGGGAGGCGAGCGTGGGCATCGCGGTGGCGGCGCCGCACCGGGGCGAGGCGTACGAGGCGTCGCGCTACGTCATCGAGGAGCTGAAGCGCCGCGTGCCCGTGTGGAAGCGCGAAGGCTACGTGGACGGCGAGCGCCATTGGGTCCCCGGCTACACACCCACCGTCGAGAAGGGGGATTGATGGTTGTCCGCCGCACATCCTCTGATTCACGGATCGCATTCCGTCGATCCATCGACAGCGTCAACCCGACGTCCGTCGCCGTCCGAAGCCGTCTCTCCGTCGACGCGCGCGTCCGCCGTACAGCCGACTGTACGGCCGACGGAATCGGTCGATGCCACGCCCCCGCGGAGGTGCGGCTTTGAGCGGGCGGCTGGTGCAGATCGGCGGCATCTCTCCCGTGGTGCCCGAGCGGCCGGTGCCGGAGAGCGGGGACATGCACGACGGGTTCGGGCGGCGCATCGAGTACCTGCGCATCTCCGTCACCGACAAGTGCAACCTGCGCTGCGTGTACTGCATGCCCGAGGAGGGGCTGCCGTGGCTGCGGCGCGAGGAGATCCTGAGCTACGAGGAGATCGCGCACCTGGTGGGCGTGATGGCGGGCATGGGCCTGAGTCGCATCCGCATCACCGGCGGCGAGCCGCTGGTGCGCCGCGACCTGCCGTCCCTCGTCCGCATGATCCGCCGCGTGCCGGGCATCGACGACGTGGCGCTCTCCACCAACGCCGTGCTGCTGCCGGAGCTGGCGAGCGAGCTGCGCGACGCGGGCGTGGACCGGCTGAACGTGTCGCTCGACTCGCTGCGCGCGGACCGGGTGGATGCCATCTCGCGCCGGCCGGGATCTGCGGACGCCGTGTTCCGTGGGCTGGAGGCGGCGGAGCGCGCGGGGTTTACGCCCATCAAGGTGAACTGCGTGGTCATGCGCGGCCGCAACGACGACGAGGTGGCCGACTTCGCCCGCATCACCCGCGAGCGGCCCTGGCACGTGCGCTTCATCGAGGTGATGCCCACGGGCGAGAACCTGGGCGTGTCGCGCGACGAGTTCGTGTCGTCGGACGAGATCCTGGCCGCGGTCGGCGCCATCGGCGAGCTGCGGCCGGTGGCGGGGCCGCCGGGCAACGGGCCGGCGCGGTACTTCGCGTTCGACGGGGCGCCGGGCACGGTGGGGGTCATCACGCCCATGAGCCACAACTACTGCGGCACCTGCAACCGCATGCGCCTCACCGCGGACGGCCAGCTCCGCCCCTGCCTGTTCGGCGACCTGCAGACCGACCTGCGCGGCCCTTTGCGCCGCGGCGAGGCCATCGAGCCGCTGATCCGGCAGACGCTGCGCATCAAGCCCGAGCGGCACTGGCTGGTGCAGGGCAGCGACGCCGGCTCCGGCGGCCTGGCCGCGCTGTCGCAGGTAGGCGGCTAGGCTCCATGGTCCCCCGCTGGCGGCTGCGCCCGGCTGCGGAGGCGGACCGCGAACTGCTGTTCCGCGTGCGGCGCGACACCATGCGCGAGTACGTGGACCGCACGTGGGGCTGGGACGATGCGTGGCAGCGCGAGCACTTCGACCGCACGTTCGATCCCGCCGCGCTCTCCGTCATCGTCGTCGACGGGTGCGATGCGGGGGTGCTGGAGGCGGAGGTCCGCGCGAGCGTCGTCTACCTCGCCAACATCCAGATCCTCCCCGCGTTCCAGTCCCGCGGCGTCGGCGCTGCGGTCGTCTCCGACGTGGTGGATCGGGCCGGCAGGGAGGGGCAGACGGTGGAACTGCAGGTGCTGAAGGTCAACCCGGCGCGGCGCTTCTACGAACGGCTGGGATTCACGGTCGTCGGGGACACGGCGACGCACTGGCGGATGGTGGCGTCGGCGCCATCCACGGAGCCGTAGCGCAGAACGCGACGGGGAGCCTGGCTCTCCGCCGCGTTCTGCCTTACAACTCTAAACCCTCACGTTTAGTTCCGTAGGTAGGTCTTCCCCGCGCGCTAACCGGTAGCATCGAGTGCTGGTCCAGCGCGCTCCGCCCGATCGGGCTCGTTGATGCGAGGCTTGTTGGTGATTCCGAACGGGATGTGAACGGATGGAGTTTCATCCGCGGTTCCGTGGATATGTGAAAGCTGGTCGTCGAAGAAAATATGAGGCTTAAAACTTTTTAGGATTCGTGATTTGTCCACACCACCCAGGAAGAAGGCCTCATCTATCCGAATTCCCCAGCCGCGCAGCGTCGTTATAACCCTCTCATGTGCAGGCGCGTTTCGAGCCGTTACAACGGCCGTTCGGATTTTTGGTTTGTAGTTCGGGTCAGACTTTCGTTTGTGATTTTCGAGTTGCTGAAGTTTCGCGATCTCCTCCAACAGCTTTTTTAGAGGCCCGCCTCCCAGTACCTCCTGAGAGCGTTGCTTCTCATGCTGATGAAACAACAGCAGTTCTTTGTCCTGCTGAAACACTTGCTCAGCGGAATCATCGGCCAAGACGCCGTCGAAGTCGAATGCTATGCGAAGCTCCTCCTGCTCGTCGTCAACGAAGCGCGTATTGAAGACGAGGCCGGCCGGAAGGCCCCGCTCCACGGCTGCGTTCACATCCGCTGGGTTCGTTGACAAAAACAGCGATGCATTAAAGGCATCCATGTACTCGAACGGACTACGGCCGGCAACGAAAGCCGCTCGAGTGATGTTGAGTTTGTGCTTCTCGATGGCTTTGAAAACGCGCAAACCCGTGTCGGGATCATTGCGCGACAGAAGTACAACCTCGACGGGTTGTCCCTTCCTGTCAATCGCATTCAATTGAAGCATTCGTCGGATGAAAGGGTACGCTACGCCAGGCCGAAGCGGTGCATCCTCATTGCGACGTTGATAGGCACGGTATTCGTCTTCGCCCTGCTCTCTGAAAACTGCATCCGATTCATGCAGATCGAAGAGAGCACTGGACGAGACGGCGATAACCAGCTTGTCTTGGATTGGATAGCCCATGGGACCATTTGGTCGGGGTTTGACAAATTAATATCGCCTTCTAAGGTAGGAAGGGCAATGGCTTAGGGTTGCGTTGCCCATGCGTGTTGCTCAACATTATGGTCCGACTGATCGCACGATTCCGTTTTCGACGCGAACTAACGAAACCCGACGAACTGCTTTCTGCCCAATGATGAACGTGCCGAGCAGTCGGGTTAATCCCATCCACGTCGCACTCTACGAGCCCGAGATCCCGGGCAACGCCGGCAACGTCGCGCGGCTGTGCGGGGCCACGGGCTCGCCGCTGCACCTCATCGGGCGGCTGGGCTTCTCGTTCCTGCATCCCAAGGCCAAGCGCGCGGTGATGGACTACTGGGATGCCGTGGACTGGAAGCGCCACGTGGCCTATGAGGACTTCCGGGCGGCGGTGGCGGGGCGCACGGTGTGGATGCTGACCACGAAGGCACAGGCGTCGCTGTGGGACGTGAAGTTCTCGCCGGGCGACGTGCTGCTGGCGGGCCCGGAGTCTCGCGGGCTGCCGGAGGACGTGATCGGGGCCGACCCCACCCACGCCGTCCGCATCCCCATGGTGGAGGGCGCCCGGAGCCTGAACCTGGGCAACTCCGTCGCCATCGCGCTGTACGAGGCGCTGCGGCAGACGGGCGGCTCCGGCGTGCGCTGAAGCTTCGGCCGAGGGATTCCGGAGGATGCGGGCAGGAGTCGCACGACGGGTGATGGTCTGGATGCATGGGAGCCGAAGCGTGTGCCGCATTCCCGGTGAGCGGCGCTCACTCCGGAGGGGTGGCGAGGGCGCGCGAGGCGTGTAGCAGCAACGGGTTTCGTGGCGCCGTGTTCCGTTGACACTGCCCACGCGGGGGTCTAAGTTCCCCGCCGACCGGGAGGCCCCGGGGCGGGACCCAACGCTACCAGGAACCAGCTTTCAGATAACCATGGACAAGATCACGGTGGTTGGCGCGGGCAACGTCGGCGCGACGGCGGCCCAGCGCGTAGCGGAGAAGGAGCTGGCCCGCCAGGTGGTGCTCATCGACGTGGTGGAGGGCATCCCCCAGGGCAAGGGGCTGGACCAGTGGGAGTCGGCGCCCATCGAGGGCTTCGACTCGCGCATCGTCGGCAGCAACGGGTACGAGGAGTCGGCGGGGTCGGGCATCTACATCGTCACGGCCGGCATCGCCCGCAAGCCGGGCATGAGCCGCGACGACCTGCTCCGCACCAACGCCGGCATCGTGCAGCAGGTGGCCGAGAACATCGCCCGCGTGTCGCCGCAGGCCATCATCATCGTGGTCAGCAACCCGCTGGACGTGATGTGCCACGTGGCCATGAAGGCCAGCGGCTTTCCCCGCGAGCGCGTGATCGGGATGGCGGGCGTGCTGGACACGGCGCGCTTCCGCTCGTTCCTGGCGCTGGAGCTGGACGTGTCGGTGGAGGACATCCAGGCCATGGTGCTGGGCGGCCACGGCGACACCATGGTGCCGCTCATCAGCTACACCACCGTCTCGGGCATCCCCATCACGCAGCTCATGGCGCAGGACCGGCTGGACGCCATCGTGGACCGCGCCCGCAACGGCGGCGCCGAGATCGTGGCGTTCCTCAAGACGGGCTCGGCCTACTACGCCCCGTCCGCCGGCGCCGTGCAGATGGCCGAGGCCATCGTGAAGGACAAGAAGCGCATCCTGCCCTGCTCGGCCTGGCTGCAGGGCGAGTACGGGATGAGCGGCCTGTTCCTGGGCGTGCCCTGCAAGCTGGGCCGCAATGGCCTGGAGAAGATCATCGAGGTCACGCTGACGGCCGAGGAGCGCGCCGCGCTGGAGAAGTCGGCCGACGCGGTCCGCGAGCCGATGAAGCTGGTCTGACGCGACACGGGGGGCGCCGCCCGGGGCAATCCCGCGCGGCGCCCCCATTTTCTTGCTGCGGCGGGCCACGTTCCGCTCTGTACGGAGACACCCATGGCGAACACGCACCGCTCCACCTCCCTGGGCACCGCGCTGCGCTACCGCGGGCGTGAGGGGATGTGGACGTGGATCCTGCACCGGGTGACCGGGCTGGGGATCCTGCTCTTCCTGCTGATCCACGTGGTCGACACGGCGCTGGTCATCTACTGGCCGGGGCTGTACGAGCACGCGCTCAACATCTACAAGTCCGCCTTCTTCCGCTTCGCCGAGCTGGCCATCGTGTTCTCGGTGCTGTACCACGCGCTGAACGGGCTGCGCATCGTGGTGCAGGACTTCTGGCCGGGGGCCATGCTGCGCCAGCGCCAACTGGTGTGGGCGGTGGCGGTGCTGGTGGTGCTCACCATCCTGCCCGTCGCCTGGCTGATGCTGCGCCCCGTGTTCGGGCTGGGGCCGGAGCCCGGCGCCGCCCGCTTCGAGGCCGCGTCCGCCGGCACGGAGACCACGGTGCAGGCTCCGGCGCACGCGGCCGCGGGAGTGCGCCTGTGAGCGCGCGGGGGGCGGCGCGCCGCGGCGGGGGCTACGACCGCCCGTCGCCGCGGGGCAACTTCGAGTTGTGGTCGTGGTTCTTCATGCGCATCTCGGGCGTGCTGCTGATGTTCCTGGCGCTCTACCACCTGCTGTGGTGGAACCTGATCGTGGGCGTGCACCACCTGAGCGCCGACATGGTGCGCGAGCGCTGGACGAACCCGTTCTGGCGCCTGTTCAACGTGGCGCTCATCTCGTTCGCCATGCTGCACGGGCTGAACGGGGCGCGCTACTCCATCGAGGACTACGTGCGCAGCCCCGGTGCCCGCACGGCGGTGAAGACGGTCGTCTACACCCTGGTGCTGGCGTCGCTGGCCATCGGCGTCTACGCCCTGCTGACCTTCAATCCCGACATCCCGCGCATCCGATGATCCACACGCACCACTACGACGCGCTGGTGGTCGGGGCCGGCGGCGCGGGGATGATGGCCGCCATCTACCTGTCGCGGAACCCGGACCTGAAGACGGCCTGCATCTCCAAGCTGTACCCCACGCGCTCGCACACGGGCGCGGCACAGGGCGGCATCGGGGCGGCGCTGGCCAACCTGGAGGAGGACCACCCGGAGTGGCACGCCTTCGACACGGTGAAGGGCTCGGACTACCTGGGCGACCAGGACGCCATCGAGACGATGTGCACCGAGGCCGTGGACGTGATCGTGGAGCTGGAGCACATGGGCCTGCCCTTCTCGCGCACGCCCGACGGCAAGATCGCCCAGCGCCCCTTCGGCGGGCACACGCACCACTTCGGCGAGGGCCCCGTGCGCCGCTCGTGCTACGCGGCGGACCGCACCGGGCACATGATCCTGCAGACGCTCTACCAGAACTGCATCAAGAACGGCGTCGACTTCTACGACGAGTTCCAGGTGGTGGACGTGATGGTGGAGGGCGGGGTCTGCCGCGGGGTGGTGGCGTGGCACGTCCACACGGGCGACCTGCACGTCTTCCACGCCAAGGCCACGCTCTTCGCCACGGGCGGCTTCGGGCGGGTGTGGAGCATCACCAGCAACGCGCACGCCAACACCGGCGACGGCCCCGCGATCGCGCTGCGGGCGGGGATCCCGCTGGAGGACATGGAGTTCTACCAGTTCCACCCCACCGGCATCTACCGGCTGGGCATCCTGATCACCGAGGGCGTGCGGGGCGAGGGCGGCATCCTGCGCAACGACCACGGCGAGCGCTTCATGGAGCGCTACGCGCCCACCATGAAGGACCTGGCCAGCCGCGACGTGGTGGCGCGCGCCATCAGCCAGGAGATCAAGGAGGGGCGGGGCATCAACGGCAAGAAGTACGTGTACCTGGACGCGACGCACCTGGGGGCCGACGTCATCGAGAACAAGCTCCCCGACATCGCGGACTTCTGCCGCACGTACTTGGGCATCGACCCGGTGAAGGAGCCGATGCCCATCCAGCCCACGGCGCACTACGCCATGGGCGGCATCCCCACCGACATCGACACGCAGGTGATCCTGGACGCCCACGGCACGGTGCTGACGGGGATGTACGCCGCCGGCGAGGTGGCGTGCGTGTCCGTGCACGGCGCCAACCGCCTGGGCACCAACTCGCTGCTGGACCTGGTGGTGTTCGGCCGGCGCGCGGGCCTGGCGATGGAGAGGTTCTGCCGCACGGCCGAGATGCCCGGCATTCCCGCCGATCCCACCGCCCGCACCGAGGCGCGCTTCGGTGCGCTGCTGGCGACGGAGAGCGGGGGCGAGCCCGCCGCCAGGCTGCGCGAGGAGATGCAGGACGTGATGCAGGACAACGTGGGCATCTTCCGCACGGCGGCGGGGATGCAGCACGCGCTGGACAAGGTGCGCGAGCTGAAGGCGCGCTTCGCGAAGGTGCAGGTGATGGACCGGGGCAAGCGCTTCAACACCGACCTGCTGGAGGCCTGGGAGCTGGGCAACCTGCTGGACCTGGCCGAGGTCACCACCGTGTGCGCGCTGAACCGCACGGAAAGCCGCGGCGCCCACATGCGCGACGACTTCGACAAGCGCAACGACGTGGAGTGGCTGAAGCACTCGCTGGCGCACGTGGAGGACGGCGGCCCCATCCGCATCGACTACAAGCCGGTCTCCATCACCCGCTTCCAGCCCAAGGAGAGGGTGTACTGATGAGCATGGTGACGCTGAGGATCCAGCGCTTCAACCCCGAGGCGGACGCGGCGCCCGTCTACCGCGAGTACACGGTGGAGGTGGACCCCACGGACCGCGTGCTGGACACGCTGAACGCCGTGAAGTGGTACCAGGACGGCACGCTCACCTACCGGCGCTCGTGCGCGCACGGCGTCTGCGGATCGGACGCCATGCGTATCAACGGCGTGAACCGCCTTGCGTGCAAGGTGCTGATGCGGGACGTGGGCGCCCAGGTCACGGTGGAGCCCCTGATGGGCTTCCGCGTGATCAAGGATCTGGTGGTGGACATGGAGCCGTTCTTCGCCCAGTTCCGCTCGGTGCTGCCGTTCTTCATCAACGACGCGCGCCCCCCCGAGCGCGAGCGGCTGCAGTCGGTGGAGGACCGCGAGCGCTTCGACGACACCACCAAGTGCATCCTGTGCGCGGCCTGCACCACGAGCTGCCCATCGTTCTGGGCCAACGAGGACTTCGTGGGCCCGGCGGCGATCGTGAACGCGCACCGCTTCATCTTCGACACGCGCGACGCGGCGGCGGCGGAGCGGCTGGAGATCCTGAACGACCGCGAGGGGGTGTGGCGCTGCCGCACGATCTTCAACTGCACCGAGGCGTGCCCGCGCGAGATCAAGATCACCAAGGCCATCGGCGAGGTGAAGAAGGCGATCCTGTACGGGACGGCGCGGGCGTAGGCGTTCGTCAGACACGTTCGACTGTCGAACGGGCCGGCTCCGGAAACGCGGAGCCGGCCTTTCGACAGCCAGAGTCGAGGACGGCTCCCTCCCAAGGAACGCCCCAGGTCCTTCGTGATCGTCCGACGGACGAACCCGTGTTGCGCATCCGTCGGCTGCCGACGCTCCGGACGCATGTGGACGGCTGTTCCCGTTGACACCCCGCTCGCGCGGGGTTATTCCTGAGAAGAGCCCGTCACGATCCGCACCCGCACTCCCGGTCGTCTGCACGTGATCACGCGTCGATTTTTCGGCTACGCGTATTCCTACCGCTACTACCTCGGTCGAGGTCGTGGCATGGCGGAGCCTGCGCGCGTGAACGGATCCTAGGGCAACCGAGACGATCCAGCGCAGCATCCTGAGCCGGCCGCGAACCTCCACACGAGGATTGCGGCCGGCTCGTCTTCGTTCCCGCCCGACGCCCACCCACCCGCACTGGAGACGCAGATGTGCACCGACCTGGCAGGCTGGCGAGCCCAGATCGACGAAGTGGATCGCGAGATACTTCACCTGCTGTCGCGGCGCGCCGAGATGGTGGCCGAGGTGGGCGCGTTGAAGCACGGCAGCGGCCGCCCCGTCCACGATCCGCGCCGCGAGGCCGAGATCCTGGCGCGCATCCGCGACGCCAACCCGGGCCCACTGAGCGGCGACGCGGTGGTGCGCCTGTTCACCGGCATCATCCGCGAGTCGCGCAGCCTGGAATCCGAGCTGGTGAGCGTAGCGGAAGCCGCCGAGGCCGAGGCCGCCGAGGCGGTGCGGAGGGCGGGGTGAGCCCACCGCGCGTCTCCATCGCCGGGGAGCGCGGATCGTACGCGGAGGACGCGGCGATCCGGCTGTTGGGCGATGCGATCGTGCTCGTCTCCCGCGCGTCGTTCGCGGAGGCGCTCGCGGCCGTGCAGGCGGGCGCGGCGGACCATGCCGTCATCCCCGTGGAGAACTCGATCGTCGGCGCCGTGCGGGCGGCGGCGGATCTCGTGGGGGCGAGCGGGCTCGCCGTCATGGACGAGGTGACGATCGCCATCCGGCACCACCTGATCGTCTGCCCGGGCGCGACGCTGGATAGCCTGCGGAGCGTGGAGTCGCACCCGGTCGCGCTCGCACAGTGCGGGCGCTTCCTCGCCGCGCATCCCACGCTACGCCGGATCCCCGGCGGGGACACGGGTGGATGCGTCCGGCGCGTGGTGAACTCAGGTGATCCGTCGCGGTCGGCCATCGGCTCACTCCGCGCTGCGCACGTGCACGGCGGCGTCGTCCTGTGCGGGAGGCTGGAAGACAGCGCGGACAATCGGACCCGCTTCGTCCTGCTGGCCGTAGGATCGGCTGCACCTCGCATCAGCATGAAGCCGCATGCGCAGTCCGCGGATACGCCGTGACCTGCGGAGTCCCCGGCCGGTAGCTGAATCTCTCGACGGCCATCGAGTGGTGGCGATGGACCGCCATGGCGCTCGCCCGCATCGTGGATCGACCGCGGTGAGGGCACGTACCGGCCCCCATCAGAGGAATCTTTCGCAGGGAACGGATGGCGAATAAACTGTGTGACGGGATCGCGCATCCCATCCACCGTGCCGTCCTCGCCCGCCTCCTCACCGAAATTCCATGCCGACGATCCGACTCGCACGCCTTGCCGCGCTCTCGTTCGCCGTCCTCGCCGCCGGTCGACTTGCGGCGCAGGTGGTTCCCGCCGCGCTGCCCGTCGAGCCTCGCGTCTCGCTCGCCGCGCTGGTGGCGGCGGACAGCGTGAACGGTGCGGCGACGGCCGCGTACCGGGACAAGCGCTGGGGCGAGGCGGCCGCCGGGTGGAGCGCCGCGGCGGCGACCCCCAAGGTGCCGTTCGCGGGCACGGCGCACTACAACGCGGCGTGCGCCTACGCCCTGGGCGGCGAGGTGGACCCCGCGTTCGAGCACCTGCGGGCGGCGCTGGCGTCCGGGTGGCACGATTCGGCGCTGCTGGCCTCGGACACGGACCTGCAGGCGCTTCGCGCGGACTCGCGCTGGGCCGCGCTGCTGGCGGACACGCGCGCGGCGGACGCGGCGTACGGGCGCGAGCACTCCGATCCCGAGCGGGCGCGGCTGGTGACCTCGGACATCGACCTGTTCTGGCGCGCGTACGACCACGCCCGCGCCACGGCCGACTCCGCCGCGCGCGTGGCGATCTGGCGCGACGAGTACGTGCAGCGCGCCAGCGACGGCTACCTGGACTACTTCCTGGGCAAGGTCCACACGGTGGAGTCGTTCAGCCGGTTCGTGAGCCGCAACGAGGCGTACTACGACGGCATCCGCGGCAGCACGGCCGGTGTGGCGGCCATGGCGCCGCGGATGCGGCAGGCGTTCCGGCGCATGAAGGAGCTGTATCCCGCGGCCTTCTTTCCCGACGTCTACTTCGGCATCGGCCGCCTGACCTCCGGCGGCACCGTGTCGCAGCGCGGGCTGCTGATCGGCACCGAGATGTACGCCGTGGCGCCCGGCACCGACACCACGGGCCTGCCCGACTACGCCAAGCGCATCGTGGCGCCCATCGACGCGCTGCCGCACACGGTGGCGCACGAGCTGGTGCACTTCGAGCAGAACACGGGCGGCAGCCACACGCTGCTGAAGGGCGTGCTGGTGGAGGGGGGCGCCGACTTCATCGCCGAGCTGCTGCTTCCCGGCGGCGCCGAGCCCGAGTACCGCACCTGGGGCAGGGCGCACGAGCGCGAGGTGTGGAACCGCTTCCGCGAGGAGATGCACAACCCCACGGACGGCCTGTGGATCGGCAGCGCGGGCCAGCGGATCGCGGAGTGGGGCGGCTGGCCGGGCGACCTGGGATACTTCGTGGGATACCAGATCACGAAGGCGTACTACGACCGCGCCGCGGACAAGCAGAAGGCCATCGCCGACCTGCTGCGCCTGGACGACCCCGAGGCCATCCTCCGCGCCAGCCGCTACGAGGACCGATTCATCCCCCGCCCGCCGGTCATCGCGCCGATGCCTTCGCCGCGAGGGTAGAGGTTCGTGAGATCACCGGGCGGATGGTGACGCGTCCGCGGAGAGCCCCGGCACCGCCCACGGGTTGAAACCCGGGACTGCAACCACGCATCCGCCCTCCTTCACGCGCTCGCTCCATCAACGCCGACGGTCCACGCAGTCGGCCGACGCGTGCAACACCGGAGGCGGCGACGACCTCCTCGCGGAGGTCCGCGCCGCGCCGATGCCACGTGCGTGCGGCGCGGCGGCAGGAGCGGCTCGGAGCCAGCCTCCGCAGGGAGGCTTCGCGCGGTTGTTGCCGCGGTTTCAACCGCCCGCAACGAAGGGGCCGGCCCCGCACCGCGGAGCCGGCCCCTCGATCTGCTGACGTCTGTGCTCCGCCGCCGCGACTGCTGTCTCCGCAGCCTCAGCCATGACCGCGGAGACCGTCCGACGCGACGGACCGCTCGCCGTCAGCTCTGGTTGTACGGCCGCCCGGACTGGATCAGGCGCTGACGGGCGGTGTTGCCGGGGACGGCGATGTGGGTGGCGGGGTCGTACTCTCTGCCCACTGCGGGGCTGCCCTGCGGCACCCACACCTGCACGACCGTGTTGGTGTAGCTGTACGGCAGGTAACGGATGTAGTAGCCGTCCGGGTGCAGCGACCAGCGTCCCGACGGCACCGCGCGGCTGCCGGCGCCCAGCGCGGGAACGCCGGCCAGCACCGCCACGCGCTCCATCTGCTCGTACGGGGTGCCTGGCGTGGTCAGCATCTGCCGGAGCTGCGCCTCGGACTGTAGCACCTGGCGCACCAGCGGCGGCACGCGGTCCATCGCGCTGTTCAGCGCCGCGCCAGGCACCAGGTCCAGCGCCGAGCGGTTGAGCGTGGCGAGCTGGCGCGGCGTCAGGAGCTGCGACGCCACCTGCTGGAGGCGCGTGTCCAGGTCCTCGAATTTGGCGCGCGCCACGATGGCCCACAGCAGCAGCTGCACGTCGTGCTGGTCGATGTTGGGATGCTGCACCGAGTTGCGCACCACCGACATGACGGCGTCCTCGGCCGTGCCCTTGGGCGGCGCGAAGATGTATCCGTCGCCGCCGCCGGGGCCGTGGGTGCCCGCGTGCAGGCAGTAGCTCTGGTCGTGCAGCTCGTAGTACCCCGGCTGGAGCACGAAGCCGCCGTTCGGCGTGCGCCGCAGCGTCATCAGCGAGCGCTTGGCTTCGCGCGGGGTGAAGCTGTCCAGCGAGTCCACGGCCCAGCGCGCATCGCCCAGGCTGGTGCTGATGGGTTGCGGCCCGCTCGTCAGCGATCCCAGGTTCACGTGATGGGCGGCGCGGCCCAAAGCACCGCCGAGGCCGCCGATCTGCGCGTGCGCGTCCGGCGCCATACCGGCGGTGAGAAGCGCGGCCGCGGCGGCCACGAACGTGCGTCGGAGCAGGGGCAGCGTCATGGGACCTCCGGCGGGGTTCACGTGCGGCACCGCGGGCCGTGGGAGGAAGGGTCCACGGTGCGAAACGGGAGTTCCGTGGTGGTAGGATAATGCGTGTCCGGCCCGCGTCCAACCCCCATCGCGCATCCACGTTACGGCGGACCGGAGGTGCTTCGGATGGACGTAGCAGGCGGGAGAGTCGCCGCGTCCCACGCGGATTCGTTGGAGCGTGGCAGCCATTCGCCGTCAGCCCGGCGTCGTGGGCGCCTGGCTGGTCTCCGAGTTGGACGATGGACGGGAGAGTGTCTGATTCCAGGGATGCTGGACCGTCGGTTGGGCGTGGCGACGGTCGATGCAGCCGAGTCGATCGTCAGCCGGTGACGGGCGCCAGGCGCTCGACGAGCGTCGGGGGGGACCGGTAGGTGTCGAGGCCCACGCGCAGCCCGTAGGACGGCAGCGCGGCGGCGGATTGGAGCAGGGCGAGGAGCGAGGCGGCCCGGGGGCGGTCGGCCATCAGCCAGGGAGATTGGCGCAGCAGGGCGGCCAGCGCGGCGGCGGGTGGAACCGGCTCGGCGAGCGTGGGCTTCGCGGCGCGCACGCGCGGAAAGAGGAGGCCGGCCAGCGGCGCGGAGCGCATCCACCGTCCCGGCCAGCGCCCGCGCGGGTCCACGGAGCCGCGCCGGCCCACGGGGGCGCCGCCGTCCCAGCCGTCGTCCAGGTGAAAGCGCCGGGGCCAGCCTTCCACGATCAGCGCCCCCGACTCCGCGTCGGCCGAGAGGACCACGTGGTCGTCCGAGACGTATCGCCAGCCCGCCTCGATCAGGTTCACCGTCGTCGTCGTCTTGCCCGCGTGCGTGTCGCCCGAAAGCAGCCACGCGCGTCCGTCGGGCGCCACGATCGCCGCGGCGTGGACGAGCGCGCGGCCCAGCCGGCCCAGCAGCAGGGCGGCCGAGATGGTCGCCATCGTGAACACCTCCGGCTCCACCCCGTCGCGCTCCGCATCGCCGACGCGCAGCACCGCGTCCAGCCCGGCGAGGTCCACCGCGCCCGACACGGCGCCGCTGGCGGAGACGAGCGTGGCGCGGGCCTCGTCGTCGGCCACATGGCACGACACCGGCCCCAGGCGCAGCGTGCGGCGCCCCGGGGGATGAACGGCGGAGCCGGGCGCGTCGGCGAAGGCGGGGAGGAGGCGGATGGCGGCGCCTCCCGGCCCGCACGGGGCCTCGACGGAGGGGGGCAGGTCCGGGAGCCAGCGCGTGACCAGGTGCGCCAGCCCGGGCGCGGCCTCGATGCGTAGCGAGCCGTCCCGCAGCAGCGGCAGGCGCACGCCGGAATCGCCGGCGGGCGGGGTGGGGAGGGGGATCAACCGCGGGCCAGCAGGGAGTGGAGCAGGTCGTTGGGCGTGGGCGGCGCGGGCGAGCCGTCCGCGGGAGCGCGCACCACCCAGGCGTGGGCCCGGATGGCGCCGTCCTCGTTCCGCACGCCGATGCGCAGCACCGCGGGCACGCCGTGGCGCCGCAGCGCCAGGCACTCGGCCACGCTGCGGTACAGGCAGGTGTCCCGCCAGGGCGAGCGGGGAAGGCGCGCCAGCAGGCGGATGAGCAGGAACGCCGAGCCCGTCGAGCCCCGCGGGGGAGCCGCGCTGGCCGAGGTGGACGGAGGCGCCTCCATCAGCTCCGTCAGGCGGGCGCCGCTCAGCCAGCGCGGCGCCAGGAGCGCGGCGCGGACTCCCGTCGCCACGCCCGCCGGCGTCACCCTCACGGGGCGGCGTCGGGGCCGGCGGTGCGCACCAGGCGGCGCTCGGAAAGGTCCGCCAGCAGCCGTTCCAGCTCGGCCTCGGCCACGGACGGCTCCACCTCGAAGCTCGCCAGCAGGTCGGCCAGCAGCGCGTCGCGCCCCAGGCCCCGCTCAAGCCCCTTCCACACGTGCGCGGCGGTGGCGTTCAGGCGGTAGTACTGCTTGGTCTCCACGTCCAGGAGCACGGCCTCGCCCGCCAGGTGGGCGGCCAGCACGTCTTCCGGCACGGTGTACTGCATGGGCGTCATCGGTCGGTCTCTCTCTGTCGGAAGCCGGGGTCCTACAGCACGCCCGTGGGGTGCCGGCCGGAGCCCCCGGAGGGGATGTCGTGGATCACGGCGGGGGCCGCCGGGTCCAGCCAGTGGAGCGTGGCCACGCCGCCCGTGAACGAGGTGAACACCAGGCGTCCGTCCGGCAGCCACCCAGGCTCGGCGTCCGTGCCCACGCGCGTGGTGAGGCGCGTCACGACGGAGGTGGCCACGTCCAGCATGTACAGCTCGGTGTCGCCGTCACGGTTGCTCACGAAGGCCAGCTTCGAGCCGTCCGGGCCGTACGACGGCTGGATGTCGGCGAAGGTACCGCCCACCACGAGCGTGGGCGTGCCCGGCGGCGTGAAGCCGAAGATGTCGGGCGAGCCGTTGGCGGTGGACACGAAGGCCAGGCGGCCCGAAGGCGCCCACGAGGGGCTCGCGTCGATGCTGCCGCCGAAGCCGAACGCAGGCGCGGCCGGCGCCGCGCCGCTTCCGTTCACGGCCGCCGTCCACAGCTTGTCCACGCCGCTGGCGTCGTTGGTGAAGGCGATGCGGGTGCCGTCGCGCGAGAGCGCCGGGGCCGCCTCGTTGGCCGCCGTGGTGGTGATGCGCGTCTCGGCGCCGCCGCCCACGGGCAGGGTGTACAGCTCGGCGTTGCCCGTGCGGTAGCTCACGAACGCCACCGTGCCGTGCGCCGCCGCGGGCATGATGTCGTCGAAGGTGCTGGTGGTGAGCTGCTTCAGCTCGCCGCCGTCCAGCGACACCTGCCACACGTCGTAGCTGCCGTTGGCCAGCCGGTCGAACACCACCGTGGGGGGAAGCGGCACGTCCAGCCGCACCTGGCCCGTGTGGCCGCCGGCGCTGGCCACGAAGGTGATGGGCACCGCCTGCGACAGGTGCGCGTGCCCCGCCGCGTCCACGGCCGCCGCGCCCGCGGGGCTCACCGCCCACGTCACCTGGGCCAGCGGCACCGCGGCGCCGCCGTCCGTCACGGCCAGCGCCACGTCGCCGCCGCGCTCCACGCGCCCCGTCGCGGTGACGGCCAGCGCGTGGGTGCCCGAGCCGGTGGATCCGTTGCACGCCGCGAGCGCGGCCGCGCAGGCCAGGAGCGTCAGGGCGCGTGGGAAGATGCTGCGCATGGAGTTCGGTCCCGCGGGAGTGGTGTGCGTGCGGCGGGACGCGCGTACCGCGCGACCCGCCCGGAAAGATAAGCGCCCGCCGCCCCGTGGGACAGCGGGCGCCGGTCCGCCGCTAGAAGAGCACGGCCGACGGCCGCTGGGCGTTGCCCGGGCCCGTGGGGATCACGTGGCTCACCCCCGGCGTCGCCGGCTCCATCCACTCCAGGTGCGGCGTGGAGCCCACGAACACGGTGTATACCAGCACCTTGTCGCTGAGCCACGCGGGCTGCGCGTCCGTGCCCACCCGGTTGGTGAGGCGCGTGATGGCGTGCGTCGACACCGTGTACAGGTAGATCTCCGTGTCGCCGTCGCGGTTGGAGATGAAGGCCACCCGGCCGCCGTCCGGGCTCACCGCCGGCTGCAGGTCGGCGCTGCTGCCGCCCACCAGCAGCGAGGGCAGGCTTCCCAGCGTCATGCCGTAGATGTCCCCCGAGCCCAGGTCGGTGGACACGAAGGCCAGCCGGTCGTTGGAGAACCACGACGGGGTGACCTCGATGCTCCCCGAGAAGCTGAATCCAGCGGTGCTGCGCGCGGCACCGGTGCCGTCGACGTTCATCGTCCAGACCTTGCCCACGCCGCTCACGTCCGTGATGTAGGCCAGCTTCGAGCCGTCCGGCGACAGGGCGGGGTCGCTCTCGGTGATCTTGAAGCTGTTGGTCAGGCGCGTCGGGGCACCTCCCGTGAGCGGCATGGAGTACAGCTCTGCGTCGCCGTCCTGGTATCCCACGAACACCACCTTGCCGTGCGAGGCCGTGGGGTCGAACTCGTCCGTGAGGGTGGTGCTCAGGCGCACGGTGTCGCCGCCGTCCAGGGCCACGCGGTACACGTCCAGGTTGCCGGCCACCAGGCGGTCGAACACCACGACCGGCAGCACCGGGGTGGAGACGTACACCTTGAAGGTGAAGCCCGTCACCCCGGGCGACACGCTCCAGCGCCAGTGCTTCACGGCCGAGACCGCCTTCCAGGGGAGGACCTGGTGGTACCAGAAGTACCCCTGGTTCACGCTCGTGAACAGGCCGTACCCGTCCGCGTTCTCCACCGACACGGTGCCGCTGCCCGCCGTCACCGCCGGGTCCGCGGCGAAGAAGACCTTGATCCCCGCCGTGTCCGTCCCGGTGGACGTGCCCAGGCGCTGAACCAGCAGGTTCTTCACGGTCACGTCGGCCGAGAAGATCTGCGTTCCCGCGTTGTAGCCCACGTTGGTGGAGGTGAGCAGCACGTTCACGCCCTGCCCGCCGAACACCTGGTCGGCGTGCACGCCCGCGGGCAGTCCGGCGCCGCCGCACTCCACCCGCCGCGCGGCCACGTCGGCACGGCACTCCAGCGCCGCGAGCGTGCCCGGGGGCGGCG
>JAQBQD010000024.1 GCA_028287185.1 Gemmatimonadota bacterium
ACGCACCCGTTCCGCTTCTTCCAAGCTCACCGTATAGAGTTTCTTCATCGGCTCTCCTCATGGGGAAAGCACTTACTCTACAGCGGAGAGTGCCACGGGTCAAATCATCTGTGATTGACTACTAGGACTCATAGGCTTGCTGAATAGCTCGACGGCGTGCTTCTGGATGAAGCAGGTGTTTCACAACAAGGGAAGCACCGTTGATCAGCATGGTGCTCGACAAACCACGGCTGCTTTTGAAAATTTCTATGAGTATACCGCCACGGGGATGGAGAAATTCCCCGTGCCGGACGAGCAGCCCGTGTATCTCGCAGCACGGCTGGATGGGCTCGCGTCCGCACGGCTCCTGCATGCGCCGGTCTCCCTTACTTCGCGTTTCCCTGTCACAGTTCTCGAATTGGACATTGAGCGGGTGGAAGTGGACCGCCTGCTCCGCGAGATGATCGCGTTGCAGGAGGAGCTGGATTGGCAGTGTTATCGGCTGTACAACATCACGGAGGATGAGCTGACCTACCGCGACGCGGCGGGCGAGCCGGCCACCCCGCCGGAGCTGCGGCTGGGCGAGCGCGCCTTCGAGATCGTGCTGGCGCGGCGGATGGCGGCGGGCGAGGAAGAGACCACCTGGTTCCAGCGCCACGGCTCCACTCCCATCACCGAGCTTCCCGCCCACTGGCCCGCCGACTACCGCGCGCTGGTGGAGCGCCGCATGGAGCGCATCCAGCAGGACCGCTACGTGGGCCTGGTGGAGCGCCCCGAGTACAAGCGCCGCTGGAACACCGAGCCGTGGGAAGCGCAGGCCACCCGCGCGCTGCAGGAGTGGCTGAAGACGCGCCTGGAAGACCCCGCCTACTGGCCCCAGCCCCGTCTGCAGACCACACGCACCCTCGCCGACCGCGCCCAGCGCGACCCGGACTTCATGGCCGTGGCCGAGCTGCACCGCGGCCACGCCGGCTTCGACGTGCACGCCCTGGTGCGCGAGCTGGTGGAAGCCGAAACCGTGCCGTTCCTGCCCGTGCTGCGCTACAAGCTCGCCGGCCTGCGCAAGCGCGAGGTGTGGGAGCGCACCTGGGAGCTGCAGCGCCAGGAAGATGCCATCGACGCCCAGGTCGCCGCCCAGCTCCGCCGTGAAGCCGGCGAGAGCGAGGCCCAGCACGCCACCCGCGTGGCCGCCGAGCAGAAGCGCCGCAAGCAGGAAGAGGTGGGCGACATCGCCCGGCCGCCCAAGTACACCTCGGCCGACTTCGCCTCCCCCGTCTTCTGGCGGCACCGCGGCGCGCTGGACGTGCCCAAAGAGCGCTTCATCGGCTACCCGTTCTGCTCGCGCGAGAACGACCCGTCGCCGCTGGTGGGGTGGGCGGGGTGGAACCACCTGGAGCAGGCCCAGGCGCTGGGGGAGTGGATCAACGAAGTGCAGCAGCAGGAAGGCTGGGGCCCCCCGCGGCTCACCCCGCTGCTGGCCGGCATGGCCGAGCTGATCCCCTGGCTCAAGCAGTGGCACGCCGAGCCCGTGCCTGGCTACGGGCGCATGGACCAGTTCTTCGAGACCTTCCTGGACACGAAGCTCCACGAGCACGACCTGACCCCGCGCGACCTGCGCGAGTGGACGCCTCCGGCCGCGCCGCGAGGCCGCCGCCGCGCGGGCGCGGCTTAGCGCACCACCCTCGCGCACCCGCGGGACACGAATCGCACTCCCTTGCACCGGTACCGATGACCAAGATCGCCGAGCTCGTCGACATCCCCGAGCGCGTCCACCAGGGTGACTTCGTGCTGAAGCTCACCGAAGGGGTGAGCCGCGCCGAGGCCACCCTGAGCAGCTACGTGGTCACCCCGCAGCTCGTGGCATGCTTCGACCAGGCGCTGTCGCTGATCCGCTCCGCGGTGGACACGCACGCCAGCAAGGGTGCCTACCTGCACGGCAGCTTCGGCAGCGGCAAGAGCCACTTCATGGCTGTGCTCTCGCTGCTGCTCCAGGGCAACGCCGACGCGCGTGCCATCCCCGAGCTGGCGCCCGTGGTGGAGCGCCACAACGGGTGGACGCACGGCCGCCGCTTCCTGGTGGTGCCGTACCACCTGATCGGGGCCGTGAGCCTGGAATCGGCCGTGCTGGGGCAGTATGCCGAGTACGTGCGCCGGCTGCACCCGCAGGCGCCCACGCCTGGCTTCTACCGCGCCGAGAAGCTGTTCGCCGACGCGCAGACGCTGCGGGCCTCCATGGGCGACGACCTCTTCTTCCGCAAGCTGGGCGGCAGGGGCGCCGGGGCGGCGGACGGGTGGGGCGCGCTGGAAACCGCCTGGGACGCGCCCTCGTTCGAGGCGGCCCTGGCCGCGCAGCCCGGCACCGACGAGCGTGCGCGCCTGGTGGGCGACCTGGTGGACAGCTTCTTCACCGCACAGCGCGACCTGGCCGCCGAGCGGGACGAGAAGTTCGTGTCGCTGGACGAGGGGCTGGTGATCCTGTCGCGCCATGCGCGCGACCTTGGCTACGACGCCGTGGTGCTCTTCCTGGACGAACTGATCCTGTGGCTGGCCAGCCACGCCGCCGACACCGCCTTCGTGGCCCGCGAGGGCCAGAAGGTCGCCAAGCTGGTGGAAGCGGTGCGCATGGACCGCGCGCTTCCCATCTTGAGCTTCATCGCCCGGCAGCGCGACCTGCGCGAGCTGGTGGGCGAGCACCTGCCCGGCGCCGAGCAGCTTGGCTTTGCCGACGTGCTCAACTGGTGGCAGGCGCGCTTCGACGAGATCGTGCTGGAAGACCGCAACCTGCCCCTCATCGTGGAGCGGCGGCTGCTGCGCCCCCGCTCGGCGCAGGCCGCCCAGGAGCTGGCGCGCGCCTTCGAGACCACCGCCCGCGTCCGCGACGAGGTGATGAGCACGCTGCTCACCAGCGAGGGCGACCGGGCCATGTTCCGCCTGGTCTATCCGTTCAGCCCCGTGCTGATCCAGACGCTGGTGGCCGTGTCGTCGCTGCTGCAGCGCGAGCGCACCGCCCTCAAGCTGCTGCTGCAGCTGCTGGTGGACCAGCGCGACACGCTGGAGCTGGGCGACCTGGTGCCGGTGGGCGACCTGTACGACGTGATCGAGCAGGGGGACGAGCCGTTCACGCAGGCCATGAAGGTCCGCTTCGACCAGGCCCGCAAGCTGTACCGCCAGAAGCTGGTGCCCCTGCTGGAAGCCGAGCACGGCGTGCTGGCCGAGGACGTGGAGGCCGGCCGCGCCCCGGCGGACAAGGCACTGGCCTGGCGCAATGACGCGCGGCTGCTCAAGACGCTGATCCTTTCCGCCCTGGCCGACGGCGTGGAGGCGCTCAAGGGGCTCACTCCCGCGCGGCTGGCGGCGCTCAACCACGGCACCGTGCGCGCTCCCATCGCGGGGATGGAAAGCCAGATGGTGCTTACCCGGCTGCGCGGCTGGGCGGCGCGGGTGGGCGAGATCAAGGTGAGCGACGAAGCGCGCAACCCCGTGATCTCGCTGCACCTAGTGGGCGTGGACACCGAGGGCGTGCTGGAGAACGCAAAGGCCTTCGACAACCACGGCAACCGCGTCGGCAAGGTCCGCGGCATGCTGGACGAGCTGCTGGGCATCCAGCGCGACGACGCCAGCATGCTTCCGCCCAAGCACCGCATGCTGTGGAAGGGCACCTGTCGCGAGTGCGAGGTCCTGTTCCGCAACGTGCGCGAGCTGCCGCTGGACAACTTCCACCCGCAGGACGCGCCCTGGCGCATGGTCGTGGACTACCCGTTCGACGTGCCCCCGCACGGCCCGCGCGACGACGAGGCCAAGGTGCAGGATTTCAAGGCGCTGGGGAAGCCCGCGCGCGCGCTGGTGTGGATCCCCGCCTTCCTGACCCCGCAGGCGCAGGACGAGCTGGGCCGGTTGGTGGTGCTGGAGCACGTGCTGCAGGGCGCGCGGCTGGACGAGTACGGGTCGCACCTTTCGCAGGTGGAGCGCGAGCAGGCGCGCGTGATCCTGTCCAACCAGCGCGACCAGGTGCGCCAGCGGGTCAAGAACGCTCTGCTCTCGGCGTACGGCATCAGCACCGTGAGCATGGACGCGGTGGACACCTCGCTGGAGCTGGAAAGCCACTTCCACGCGCTCGACCCCGGGCTCGCCCTCAAGCCGCCCGTGGCGTCCGGCTTCCGGGGCGCCCTGGAGGACCTGTTCGCCCAGGCGCTGCAGCACCAGTTTCCCGGGCACCCGGAGTTCGAGGGCGAGGTGAAGACGGCGGGCTGGCGCCGCATGCTGGAGGTGCTGCGCCGTGCGGCCGCCTCCGCTGACGGCCGGGTGGACGTGGACCGGCCCGACCGCGAGGACGTGCGCCGCATCGCCGGCCCGCTGCGCCTGGGCGCCACGGGCGACGCGCACTTCGTGCTCAGCGACGACTGGGTCCGCGAGATCCACCAGAAGCAGGCGCGCGACGGCCAGGCGCAGATCACGGTGCGGCAGACCCGCCAGTGGATCGACCAGCCGGTAGCGCGCGGCCTGCCCCCCGAGGCGGCGAACCTGGTCGTCTTCGCCTTCGCGCTGCAGACGGACCGCAGCTTCTACCTGCACGGCGGGCTCGTGGCGCCTTCCCTCGACGGCCTGCAGCCCGACATGGAGCTGCGCGAAGAAACGCTTCCGCCCGCGGACGCGTGGACCGCCGCCGTGGACCGCGTCGCTTCCATCCTGCACCTCCCCACGCCGGAGCTTCGCAGCGCGGGCAACGTGGCCCGCCTGGTGGAGGACGTCCAGCGAGCCGCCGGCGCCGCCGCGCCGGACGGGAGGCAGAAGGGCGTGGACGGCTACCGCCAGCGCCTGGCCGAGCGCACCGCCGCGCTCGGGATCGACGCGGCCGCATCCGCGCGCCTGCGCACCGCCGAGGCCGCCCAGGCTTTCCTGGCTGCCATCCGCGGCGCGCGCCGCGAGGGCGTGGTGGCGGCCGTCGCGCAGGCGCAGGTCGCCACCTCCGCGACCGCGATGGCCACTGCGATCACCCGCGCCGATGCGCTGTGCGGCGCGCTGGAGCGCACCACCTGGGATGCGATCTCCGCGGTGCGGGGTCTGCCCGGGCCCTTCGGTGCCCGCGGCGCCGCCATCCTCGCCGAGCTGCGCGACGCGCTGGAGCGGGACGAGCACGTCACCCCGCTCGCGCCCGCGCTGGCGGGGGCGCAGCAGGCCGCGATCGCGCTGCTCCAGGAAGCCGCCCGTGCCGCAGCGCCGCTTCCGCCCGACGCGGATCCCGTTCGCCCACCCGTCGTCGGCCCGCGTGCGAAGGCCGTCACCACCAGCGCCGCCCGCGTGCGCGCGTCCGACGTGGAATCTGCGCTGATCACGATCCGCAACGAAGCCCGCCTGGTCCGGGACGGATGGGTGGAGTTGGAGTGGAGGATCGTGGAAGGCGAGGCGGGCTCCTCCTCCGCGGCCGGCGAGGAATGAGCGGCGTCCGAACGGAACCCGGGGGACGCGCCTTTCCGCTCAGGCCGGAGCACGTGGCAGCGCATGTGGAAACCCTGCTTCGCGGCGCGCCCGACGCGCGCGTGATCGGCATCCACGCCTCGGGCCGGTGGACCGGCGACGAAGCGGTGGAGGTGGCCGGCGTCGTCCATCCGCTCGCGTGGTGCGAGTCCGCGCTCGCGGTGCGTGAGGCGCTGGACCGTCACGAGAGGGACGCGCACGGGTCCGCGCTGGTGATCCTGACCGGCGTCCCCGAAGACGAGCTGGGGTGGGACGTGCTCGTCCGCCTTCCCAAGCGCCGGCTGCGAGAGATGGAGCCGTGGGACGTGGTGCGCGACCTCTTCCGCGCCCGTACCATCGATGGCCGCCTCCACGGGCTCTCCTGGATGGCCGACACGCTTCTCCAAGTCCCCTCCGACCCCGACCAGCGCGTCCCCGGCGGCGTCCTGGACCTGGACACGGCGTGGGCGTACGCGCTGCGCCACCTGCTGGGCCTTTCCTCCGGCCGGCCTACGGCCGAGGCCCTGCTGCGCTGGAGCGCGGAGCCGGGCGCCGCCGCCCGCTACGAGCGCGTGCCCGCCGAGGCGCGAGGCGACGTGCGCGCACGCCTGGAGGAGACCGCGGGCACCCTCGCCCAGCCGCTCGCCGCGGCCCTGGAGGCAGGCCGCGGCGCATGGCTGCTCCCCCTGGGCCTGGCCTGCGAGGTCCTATTCCCGGACGGCGCGCGCGGCGCGGGCGAGCTGAGCGGCGCGGGCTATCGTATCGAGCGCTACCTGGGCGACACCCCGCTGGAGCCGGGGCTCGCCGCGCGCTGGGCCGAAGCCGCACTGCGCGCGCTGGATCGCGTGACCGAGCCGCAGGCCGCCGCCGTCCTCGCCCCGGCCGGGGAGCTGCTGCAGGAGGTGGGTGCCGCGGATTTCGTGGGGCTGAGCACCGTGCTTCCCGGCGGGTGGCAGCGGCGCCTGGCGCGCTTTGCCGGCGCGCTGGACGCCGCCGCGGAGGATCCCTCCGCCATCCGCGGGCTGGAGCGCGCGTTCGCCGCCGTGCTGGCCCACCGCGACGCGGGCCGCCCCGCCGAAACGGAGCGCGTGGAGCGCCTGGAGATGGCGTTGCGCCTCGCCCGCCGCCTCGCCCTCGCGGCGGGGGCCGCCCCGCGCTCGCTCTCCGAAGCGGCCCGCGCCTATGCGTGCGACGGGGGGTACGTGGACTGGGCCCGCTCGCTGCTGCTGGGAGGCGAGTCCAACCCTGCGCTTGCGGCCTCGCTCGACGCGCTGAGCCACCGTGCGCGCGCGGCCCGCGAAGCCGACAACCGCGCGTTCGCCACGCTCCTCGCCGGGTGGACGCGCTCGCCCGGGGGGGACGCGGGCGTGCTCCCCATCGAGCGCGTCCTGGCCGACGTGGTCGCCCCCGCGGCCGCGGAGGGACCGACGCTCGTGCTGGTGCTGGACGGGATGAGCTACGCCGCCTTCCGCCAGATCGCGGCCGACCTGCGCACCCGGGGATGGGAGCAGTGGAGCCGGGACGCGTCTCCCTCCGTGGTGCTTGCCACGGTGCCGTGCGTTACCCAGGTTTCCCGCGCCTCCCTCTTCGCGGGCCGCGTCACCACGGGCGGCGGAGGCGACGAGGCGCGCGGCTTCGCGCGGCACGCGGCACTCGCCGCCCTTTCCCAAAAGGCACCCGTCCTCTTCCACAAGGGCGACTTGGCGGAAGGTCCGTCGGCGACGCTGTCCGAGGCGGTGCGCTCCGCGCTGTGCGACGTTCGGCAGAAGGTGGTGGGCGTGGTCCTCAACGTGCTGGACGACTGGCTGGCCCGCTCCGACCAGGCATCCGCGCGCTGGACACTGGACCGCATCCGCCTGCTGGATTCGCTCCTGTACGAGGCTCAGGTCGCCGGGAGGCTCGTGGTCCTGGCCAGCGACCACGGCCACGTTCTGGATGCCGACTCGCGCGAGTTGCCGGGGGGCGAGCACGAGCGGTGGCGCGTCTTCGCGGAGCCGCTCGCCCAGGAGGAGACAGCGATCTCGGGGCCGCGCGTCCAGGCCGCGGCCGGTGTCGCCTCGGTCGTGGTGCCGTGGAGCGAGCAGGTGCGCTACACCCGGCCCAAGGCCGGCTACCACGGCGGCGCCACGCCCCAGGAGATGCTGGTACCCGTCTCCATCTGGGCGCCGTGGGACCGCCAGCTCGCGGGGTGGCACGTGGTCCGCGAAGAGCCCCCGCGCTGGTGGAGCGCCGAAGCACCCGCCGCTCCCCTCGCCACGCCCGCACTTCTCGCGGAAACCGCGCGGCGCCCCCGCGTCCGGGTGGCGTCCGAAGCGCAGCCCAGCCTCTTCGGGGAAGCCCCGGGCGCGGAGCAGGCGTCTGCGGCCGCCGACTGGATCACATCGCTGCTGGTTTCGGACGTGTACGCGGCGCAGCGCGCCCTGGCCGGCCGCCTCGCGCCTCCGGACGAGACGGTTCGCACCTTCCTGGAGCTTTCCGGCCGGCACTACGGCCGCATTCCGCGCGGCGCGCTAGTCCGTGCGCTCAGGCAGCCGGAGATCCGCATCCGCGGCGTGGTCGCGGTTCTCCAGCGCCTGCTCAACGTGGACGGCTACCCCGTGGTCGCGGCGGACGACGCTTCGGAGCTGGTGACGGTGGAGCACGACCTGCTGCGCCGTCAGTTCCAGCTCGCCCCGGCGGACGGCGCATGACCATCGCCCACGTCAGCCCGCATCGGCGGGCGGAGGTGCTGGACGCGCTCCGCCGCGGCACCGTGCCGTCGGGCAGCCTGGAGCTGTTCGCCGTGGGCCTCGACCGCTTCACCGGCGCCATCGCCGAAGAGCTGGACGCGGTGCGCGCGGGGCGGGGGATGCTCAAGGCCGTACGCGGCGAGTACGGGGCGGGGAAGACCTTCTTCGCCCGCTGGCTACAGGACCAGGCGCTCCGCCGGGGGTTCGCTACCGCCGAGGTGCAGGTCTCCGAGAGCGACACGCCGCTGCACCGCCTGGAGACGGTCTACCGAAGGCTGGTGGAGCGCCTTTCCACCGCGGACTGCCGGCAGGGCGCACTCCGCTCGGTGATCGACGGGTGGTTCTACGCGCTGGAGGAGGAGGTGCTCGCGGGCGGCGGCGTGGACCCGGAAGACGCCGCCACGCTGCTGGAGCGAACGGACGAGCGGATGGAGCGCCGGCTGGCCGCCGTGGGGCAGCTTGCGCCTACCTTCGCGCTCTGCCTCCGCGCCTACCGCCGCGCCCTGGCCGCCGGCGATACCGCCACCGCCGACGCGCTGCTCGCGTGGATCGGCGGCCAGCCCAACGTATCCGCCGCGGCACGCCGGTTCGCCGGCATCCGCGGCGAGATCGACCATTACGGCGCGCTCGGCTTCCTTCAGGGGCTCCTAGTCGTCTTGCGCGACTCCGGGCACCCGGGGATGGTGCTGGTGCTCGACGAGGTGGAGACGTTGCAGCGCGTTCGCGGCGACGTGCGCGAGCGGGCGCTGAACGCGCTGCGGCAATGGATGGACGAGCTGGATGCGGGGCGCTTTCCCGGCCTCTACCTGCTGGTCACCGGCACGCCGGCCTTCTTCGACGGTCCCCAGGGAGCGCAGCGCCTTGCCCCGCTCGCCCAGCGCCTCCACACCGACTTCGGAACGGACGTGCGCTTCGACAATCCGCGCGCCGTGCAGATCCGGCTCGCCAGCTTCGACCTGGTCCGCCTGGAGGAGGTCGGCCGCCGCGTGCGCGACCTGTACGCCGCCCACACCGGCGCGGGCGAGCGCGTCCGCCGCCTGGCCGACGACGAGTACGTGGCCACTCTCGCGCGGGCGGTCACCGGCGGCCTGGGCGGAAGGGTCGGCGTGGCCCCTCGCATCTTCCTCAAGAAGCTCGTGGCCGACGTGCTGGACCGCATCGACCAGTTCCCGGAATTCGACCCGCGCCGCGACTACGCGCTCACCCTGGGCGAAGCCGAGCTGACCCAGGCGGAACGCGCCACCCGCCCCGCGCTGGGGGTGGACGACGTCGAGCTCGAACCGTGACGCCCTTCGACCGGCTGCATCCCTCCGTCCGCCACCACATCGTCAACACCCTGGGCTGGTCGTCGCTGCGCCCCCACCAGGAGCAGGCGGTGGAGCCGCTCCTGCGCGGCGACCACGTGCTCGTCCAGGCGCCCACCGCCGGCGGCAAGACTGAAGCTGCGCTCCTGCCGCTTCTTTCGCGGATGCTCCAGGAAGGATGGAGTGGGCTTTCCGTCGTCTATCTCTGCCCCATCAAGGCGCTGCTCAACGACCTCCAGGTCCGCATCGAGCGCCTGGCGTCGCTCTTCGGCCGCACGGTGGAGGTGTGGCACGGCGACGTCGGCGCTTCCGCCCGCGGGCGCATCCAGCGCGACCCACCCGACATCCTGCTCGCCACGCCCGAGTCCATTGAGGTGATGCTGGTGTCGCGCTTGGTGGAGCACCGGCGCTTCTTCGCCTCGCTCCGCGCGGTCGTGGTGGACGAGGTGCATGCTTTCGCTGGGGACGACCGGGGCTGGCACCTTCTCGCGCTGCTGGAACGAGTGGACCGGCTCGCCGCGCGGCCCGTCCAGCGCGTCGCGCTCTCCGCGACGCTGGCCAACCCGGACGCGCTGCTGGCGTGGCTCACGGCCGGTGTCGACGCGCCGGCCATGGTGGTCCGCGGCGATCCCCCTCCGCCGGCCAATGCGGACGTGCAGGTAGACTACGTGGGCAGCGTCGCCAACGCCGCCACCGTTATCGCTCGGCTGCACCTCGGCGAGAAGCGGCTGGTGTTCTGCGACAGCCGGGCACGGGTGGAGGAGCTGGCGGCGGAACTCCGTGCACACCGGGTGGACACCTACGTCTCGCACAGCTCGCTCAGTCGCGACGAGCGCCTTCGCGCCGAGGCGGCCTTCGCGGCCGGCACGGACTGCGTGATCGTGGCGACCAGCACGCTGGAACTGGGTATCGACGTCGGCGACCTGGACCGCGTAATCCAGGTAGACGCCCCGTTCGCCGTCTCCTCGTTTCTCCAGCGCCTGGGACGCTCGGGGCGCCGTGCGGGAAGCGTTCGGAATTGCCTTTTCCTGACCACCGCGGACGGCTCGCTGCTGCGCGCCGTCGCGCTGCTCAGCCTCTGGCGCGCGGGGTTTGTGGAGCCCGTCCTGCCGCCGCCGCTGCCGTTCCACGTGGTGGCCCAGCAGGTCCTCGCCCTCGTCCTCCAGGAAGGCTCCCTCGTCGCGGCCGACGTCCCTGCGTGGCTGGGGGGCTTCTGCCGGACGGCGGGCGTCTCCGAACGCCACCTAGCGCAGCTCCTGGCCTGGATGTGCGATACGGGGCTACTTCACGGTGACGGGGGCATCCTATCGATCGGCTCGGAGGGTGAGAAACGGTACGGGGCCAAGCACTTCCTAGAGATCTTCTCCGTCTTCCTCTCGCCCCCGCTGTTCCGCGTCTTGTACGGCCGCGCCGAGTTGGGCGAGGTTCACGAGGACTCGTTCCGCCGCGACGCCGAAGGCCCTGTCCTCCTCTCGCTCGGCGGCCGGGGGTGGAAGGTGCGACACGTCGACTGGGGGGGCCGGCAGGCCTTCGTGGAGCCCCACGAGGGCACCGGCCGCTCGCGCTGGAGCGGCGAAGGGCGACCGATGGGCCTGGAGCTTTGCCAGGCAATCAAGCGCGTGCTCGCGGGGGGCGATCCTGGCGTGGTGCTCTCCCGTAGGGCCACGACGCGCCTTCAGGCGGTCCGGGACGAGTTCCCGTGGGTCCGCGAAGGCGTGACCACGGTTATCCGGTCGCATGATCGAGGGGACTCGGAATGGTGGACCTTTGCGGGAGGCAGGTACAACGCCGCCGCCGCGAAGCTGCTCGGCCCGCCCACATCTACGTTCGACGATTTCTCCATCCGTTCCCCACGGATTGTGCCAGATGCCGCAGAACAGGCAAGGGCGACCGCCGACGCCCTAAATGCCGAGGCAGCTGCGGGTGGGATTCACGAGTTGACAGAAGATTCCGTGAAGTTCATCACGTGCGTACCTCCTCCCCTCCGGCGGCGCACGGCGGCGGCGCGCTACGCGCCGCTGGAAGAGGCGAGATCAGTGGCACAAGAAGAGATTCAAGCTTGTGATGGCACTGTTAGTTTGTGAGCGCTATCCCTATCGGCGCTGAGTCGAACGTGAGCCGGTTGCCAGTGGGATACAGAAACGGGAAAGTCGACACATCTGCCAGGAAGTGTGTCCCTGGAACTCGTTTGCGGAGACGACGGGGGAGGCGGCGTTCATCCCGCGCGCGGGGCTGGACGGGCCGGCGCTGATCGAGTGGATGGGCATGACGCAGGAGGAGTTTTCGCGCCGGTTCAAGAATTCGCCGATCAAGCGGACCAAGCGCCGGGGCCTGCTGCGGAACGTGGCCATCGCGCTCGGCAACTGGGGCTCTGCGGAGGCGGTGCCGGCGCTCGTCGGCGGGCTGAACGACGCCGAGCCGCTGGTGCGCGGACATGCGGCGTGGGCCCTGGGGCGGATCGGGTCAGACGCGGCGCGGGAGGCGTTGCGTGCTCGCTTGGCTGTCGAGGACGATGCGTGGGTCGTCTCGGAGATCACGTCGTCGCTCGAGAGCTGACGGCCGACCGGAAGTACCGCGGCGCCGTCGGTGCCGTCTGAAGCGTGACCACAGCGGTCGTATGGTTGGCGCGCCGCATCCCCTCGATCAGCTCTAGGACGATCAGCACGTCGAGCACCCACCAATCCAGCAACACCCGCCGCTCCTCCAGGCCCACCTGCAGGACGGAAATTCCGCCCCCGGAACGTCGGCGGTGAGATGTCTCCACGGAAAAATTTCGGTTGTGGATCGCTCCGGTCTTCTTCTCTCACGAATGTCGGCGTGTTATCAATTGATGTCGCCCATGGATCTTTGTTGGGCCATGGCACTGAACTGTGCTGACCCGTCCCGCTTCCACTTCTCTTCAAACTCCGGAGATGCTGCGATGAGCAAGATCAAGCTGAGCTTTGACGACCTGCGCGTCGAATCGTTCACCACCTCGGGCGCCGGGCAGGACCAGGGCACCGTCTTCGGCTACGAGAAAACCGACACGACCTGCGGGGGCGTCACGGGATGCGGGCCGGAGTGCGAAACGTGGTACGGGGTGGGAGTCTGCTCCGCAAACGACGGCTGCGCCTCCGCGCCCCACGCCTATACTCCATGCGCGGGTTGCCCGGAGACTGCCATCTGCGTGATCTGAGGGGGACGGCCGGCGGACGGGGTGACTCGGCCGCCGCGTGAGACGAAGCCCGGCGCGGTTGCGATCGCGCCGGGCTTCGTGCGACGCTCACGAGGAACTGCCTACCCTCGTCCCTAACTGCCTTTCCCCCCGTCCTTCGCACTCGTCCACGCAGAGCGCCGGAGCATCGGCGGAGGGAGTCTGATCCCCGCGTCGCAGCAGGATGCGCGCCGGCGGTTGTGCCTGCGGCATCCTGCATCTCGCTGAACCGACAGCTCGGCCGTGCGAATCTCGCGTTCGCGGATTTGATTGCCTGGTGATTGACACTAAGCCCATCAGTCGTCCCGTTGGCGCGCAGTTTTGGTGTCAGATGCGGAGTGGCGCTCGGTAGCTGCAGACCAGCGCCACTCCGGCACCGCCCGCCGGAAATCCTGTGTGGAAGCACCTTCGCCTAGCCAGGCTTTGGCTACCGAAGCGTTCAGTCCTCAGGCTTCACTCGCACGGTACGTCGTCCGGTCGAGAGTGGGATCGAGAAACGGGAAAGTCGACACATCCCCAAGAGGTGTGTCCCTGGAACTCGTTCGCGGAGCCTACGGTTTCGGCAGCATTGCTTCCCAGTTCCGACGTGACGGGGCGACGCTGACCGAGTGAATGGGGATGACGCAGGAGGAGTTCAGCCGCCGGTTCAAGTGCTCGCCAATCAATCGGACTAAGCGCCGCAGACTGCCGCGGAATGTGGCAGTCGCGCTGGGCAACTGGGGCTCGCCCAAGGCCGTCCCCGCGCTCACCGTCGCCCTGAACGACGACGATCCGCTTGTGCGGGGGCATGCGGCGTGGGCCCTGGGGCGGATCGGGATCGCGGGTGCGCTGGACGCGTTGCGTACCCGGTTGGCAGTGGAGGAGGGCGAGTGGGCCACCTCGGAGATCATGTCGTCGCTCGGGAGCTGACGGCCGACCTGACGCAGTGCGGCGCCGCCGGTGCCTTCGGAGCGGGACCATGGCGGGCTTCTCGTCAACGCGCCGCACGCCCTCAGCCGGCTCGACGACGATTGGCACGTCGGACTGACCCACAATCCAGCGACGCGCGCCCGGGGAAACGCGTGGAATACGCGTCGCGCCCGGGTAGACGCCTTCAACGTCATCCCGCCGGAGGTGCGGATGCAGGGCACCATCCGCTCGCTGACCACGGCCGGCCTCGCCTTCCTGCAGGATCGCGTGCGCGCCATCGCCGAGGGCACCGCGGCCGCGCACCGCTGCACGGCGGAAGTGACCTTTCCGGGCGAGGACTACCCGCCCACCGTGAACGACGCGGAATCGTGGGCCCTGGCCCGCCAGGTGGGCGCCGGGCTGCTGGGCGCCGACGCGGTCAGGGAGATGACGCCGATCATGGGAGGCGAGGACTTCTCGTACGTGCTGGAGCGCGTCCCCGGCTGCTTCGTGATGCTGGGCGTGGGCAAGCCCGAGATCGGCGCCGACAAGGGCCTGCACCACCCGCAGTTCATCGCCGACGAGGCTGCGCTGCCCATCGGAGCGGCCCTGCACGCGGCCTTCGCCCTGCGCTCGCTGGAGGCGCTGCGGGCGTAGCGGTTCACCCACCCACATCCCGTACGTGCGGCCCCGGCGAGCGATCGCCGGGGCCGCCTTGTGTCTACGGGCTAATACGGCGGGCGCGGTCTATGCGGGCGGCCAAGCACGCCGCGCGGGCCCTCTACGAAGGGCTGCACCGGGAAGTGAAGCCGTACGACATCCGCGCGTCGGTGATCTCGCCGGGCGCGGTCGCCACGGAACCGCCGGATTCCATCACGGAGACGGACATCTCGAACATCCACGGCTTCCACGAGGCGTTCGCAATCCCCGCCGACCCGTTTGCGCGGCTGTCGGCGCCGGGATGAGCCGGCCGACGACGTGGACATCGACCGGATCCCGTTCCGGCCCACGCGCCAGGATCAGTGAGGAAACACGATCAAGGAGAAGGACGATGGAGATCACGAGAAGCGGGTCGCAGCCATCCGGGAAGGGACCGGCGGACTGGTTCACCGGCACGGTGCGCATCGACCCCTTGTTCGCAGCGAACGCTCCGGCCCGCGCGGCCGGCAACGCCGTCACGTTCGAGCCCGGCGCTCGCACCGCGTGGCACACCCATCCGCTGGGCCAGACGCTGATCGTCACGGCCGGCTGCGGCTGGGTGCAGCGCGAGGGCGGGCCGGTCGAGGTGATCCGGCCTGGCGACGTGGTCTGGTTCGAACCCGGCGAGAAGCACTGGCATGGCGCCACGGCCACCACTGCGATGACCCACGTCGCCATCCAGGAAGCGCTCGACGGCAAGGCCGTGGACTGGATGGAGAAGGTCGCCGACGATCGGTACCAGGCCGGATCGAGCGCACGCTGACGCACCGGAAACCACCTCCAACTCGGACATCGGACATGCTGACCACCCGCACGCTGGGCACGCAGGGCCTCACGGTCTCCGCCCTCGGCCTCGGCCTGATGGGGATGAGCCAGGCGTACGGCACCGCGGACGAGCGCGACGAGCGCGAGTCGATCGCCACCATCCACCGGGCCGTCGAGCTGGGATGCACCTTCCTGGACACGGCGGAGGCGTACGGGCCCTACGAGAACGAGGAGCTGCTGGCCCGCGCACTCAAGGAGCTGAAGGGCGGGCGCGACCGCGTCGTGATCGCGACCAAGTTCGGTTTCAAGTTCGAGAACGGCGGCATCGCGGGCGTCGACAGCCGGCCGGAGCACGTCCGCGAGGCCGTCGAGGGCTCGCTGCGCCGGCTTGCGACGGACCGCATCGACCTCCTTTACCAGCACCGAGTGGACCCCGCCGTGCCGATCGAGGACGTCGTCGGCGCGATGGCCGACCTGGTGCGCGAGGGGAAGGTGCGCTTCCTCGGCCTTTCCGAAGCGGGCGAGCAGACGATCCGCCGCGCGCACGCCGTGCACCCGATCTCGGCGCTCCAGAGCGAGTATTCGCTGTGGGAGCGAAACCTGGAGGCGAGCATCATCCCGCTGCTGCGCGAGCTGGGCATCGGCCTCGTCCCCTTCGCGCCGCTGGGCCGCGGCTTCCTGACGGGTGCCGTGAAGCGCGCCGAGGAGTACCCGGAGGGCGACTTCCGCCGCGGCGACCCGCGCTACCAGGGCGAGAACTTCGACGCCAACGTGCGGGCCGCCGCGGCGGTGCGCGAGATGGCGGCGCGGAAGGGCGCGGCCCCGGGGCAGATCGCGCTCGCGTGGCTGCTGCACAAGGGACCGGACATCGCGCCGATCCCGGGGACCAAGCGGCGCAGATACCTGGAGGAGAACGTCGCGGCGGCCGACGTGCGGCTGATGGGCGAGGAAATGGCCGGGCTGGACGCGGCGCTGGCGCCCGAGAACGTGTCCGGGCCGCGCTACAACGAGCGGCAGCAGGCGATGGTGGACCGGTGACGGCGGCCACGCTCCCGGCGCCCTGGCGCGCGTGATCTGCCACATGATGGCGTCGGTGGACGGGCGCATCGTCGTCGACCGCTGGCCGATCTCCCCCGAGGGGCGGAGGCAGTACGACCTGGTGCACGCGAGCTACGAGCCCGACGGGTGGATCTGCGGACGCGTGACCATGGAGCCGTTCGCCGGGGCGGTCCGCGGCGACGCCGAGGTCGCGCGCGAGCACGCCGAGGTCGCGCGCGAGCACGCGGGGGGCGCGCCGCGCGAGGACTTCCGCGCGGCCGGCGGGCACGACTCCTTCGCCTTCGCGGTCGACGCGAGCGGCCGGCTCGCCTGGGAGTCGAACGACATCGAAGGCGACCACGTCGTCGTGATCTTCTCGGAGCGCGTGTCGGACGACTACCTTGCCTTCCTGCGGGAGCGCGGCGTGTCGTACCTCCTGGCCGGCGCGCGCGACGTCGACCTCCCGCTCGCCCTGGAGAAGATCGGCGCGCGCTTCGGCGTGCGCACGCTCATGCTGGAGGGGGCGGGCGGATCAACGGCGGGATGCTGCGCGACGGGCTGATCGACGAGGTCAGCCTGCTGCTCGCGCCCGTGGCGGACGGACGCACCGGGACGCCGGCGCTCTTCGACGTCGACGGCGACGGAGGCGGCGCGGCACCGCGCCGGCTCGCGCTCCAGTCGGTCGAGCGGCGCGCGGACGACGTCGTCTGGCTGCGCTACCGAGTGGAGGGAGCGACCCCCTGAGCGCCGCGCCACAACCCGAACGCGAGACTCTATGGACGATGCGATCCACGCCGCATTCGCCGGCTGGGCCAACTTCTACCTGCTCACCGGCACGGCGGCGGCCGCCCTGACGGGGCTGCAGTTCGTCGTCCAGAGCCTCCTCGCCTCCAACGCGCATCGCGCGATCGGCCAGGATGACCCGGCGGGCGGCATCGAGGCGTTCGGTACGCCGACCGTGGTGCACTTCACGGTGGCGCTGGTCGTATCGGCCGTCATGTCCGTGCCGTGGCCCGGGTACGGGAGCCTGCGCGCGACGCTGGGCGCGGTCGGCGCGGGCGCGCTCGTGTACTCCGGCGTGGTGCTGCGGCGGGCGCGCCGGCAGCGAAGCTACGTGCCGGTCGCCGAAGACTGGATCTTCCACATCCTGCTGCCGGCCGCCGCGTACGCCGCCGTCCTGCTGGCCACCCTGCTCCTCGGGCGCGGTGCCGGGGGGCCGGATTTCGTGGTCGCCGCGGCGACGCTGCTTCTGCTCTGTGTCGGGATCCACAACGCGTGGGACACGGTCACCTACCTCACCGTCAACGCGCTGCGAAGGGTCGAGCCCGGGGGCGAGCCCGCGCCCCCACCGCAACGCGGCTCCGAAAAGCGCCGCCGCCGCCGGCGGTGATCGGCGGAGGCATCCACCCGTCCCGCTCCCACTCCCAAGGCGAGGCGCCGACGAATCGCCGGCGGCGCAATTCGCCTCCTGCCAACAGCAACCCGCGCATGCAGCGATCCGACGCTCCGGCAACCGCCATCCGTCCCGCAGCGCCCGTGGACCTCCCCGCCATCGGCCGGCTCGGCGCGCTCCTCGTGCGGATGCACCACGAGTTCGATCCGGCGCGCTTCATCGCGGCGGCGCCGCAGACGGAGCACGCGTACGCCGCGTTCCTCGGGAGGCAGATCGAAGCGCCGAACGCCGTCGTCCTCGTCGCGGAGCGGGACGGCGAGGTGCTCGGCTACGCCTACGCAGGCGTGGAGGGGCGCGACTACATGTCGCTGCGGGGGCCGGCGGGCGTGCTGCACGACATCGTGGTGGGTCCCGTACACCGCGGGCACGGCGTCGGGCGGATGCTGCTCGATGCCACGCTGGCGGCGCTCAACGCCCGGGACGTGCCACGGGTCGTGCTCTCGACAGCAGCGCGGAACGAGCCCGCGCAGCGCCTGTTCGCTTGCGCCGGGTTCCGGCGAACGATGATCGAGATGACGCGCGAGATGGACGCCGACGACTCCTGAGCATCGCGTGCTCTCGGGCGAACGACGTCGACGGCGACCACCCCGCCGCCGTGCTCTCCGTCCGCAGCCGGACGAATCCCTCGTTGCGCGGCTGCGGGCGGGCGACGTGTCGTGCCCGCCTGCAGAGGCGCGTCGGGGCACGGGGCGGACAGGGACGACGGAGGGGTCCGCCCAGCGCGAATCGTCTTCTCGCGGTTGAGCGGACGCTGCCGGATGCGGTTCCGACTTCGGATTTCGGGCGATGTGTCGGCCGGGGCGCGCGCTGGCGGAGAGCGAGAGGGCTGGTGATCTGCCCCGTTCCACTCCCCGGGCCGGAGGGGCCCGGCCGCCGCGAGGAGCATCTCCCGCGGCGGCCAGCGCTTTCGTATCCGCCGTTCAGTATCGCTGCGCCGGTGGCCTGGCGAGGCCCACGAAGATCACGATGCCGTCCCCGCCCGGGTTCCCCCTGGCCGGCAAGAAGTCGGTGGCGAAGTCGGGCTTCCAGTTGTTGACCGCCCACACGTTGCCGGCCTGGTCGATGGTGCAGCTCGTCATGCGCATCAGCGGCGTGAAGCACGGTTCGCCGCCACGGCCGTTCAACGGATCGCCGTTGTGGAGCAGCACCGGGCTCCCGGCCGTGTGCAGGGTGTAGCCCGTATCGGGCGAGATCGGGTCTCCGGTTTCGAAGCCCGGCGGCGGATGGATCCCCGCCAGCTTGGAGAGCGCGGCGGTGGTGTAGTCGTGGGCGGGGCCCATGGGCCCGAAGTTGGCCACCCACACGTTGTCGTCGCCGTCCACCGCCACGCTCCAGGGGCCGCGGATGCCGCCGCCGGTGAACCCGGTGCACGTCCCGCCGTCGGGGCTCACCCTGTACACCGTGTCGTCGCCGCCCGAGGCGACCCATGCGTTGCCCTGCGAATCGATCCCCATCCCCTTCGTCACGGCACCCAGCTGCAGGGTGTGCGTGAGCTCCAGCGCGCCGTTCTCGATGCGGTACCGGCACACGAGCGCGGGGGCCTGGTCCTTCGCGGGCCAGCCCAGGCCGCCGCTGTAGCTGACCCACGCGCTCCCGTCGTCGGCGATGGCGACCCCGAACGGGCCGATGCCCGGGGCCGGTTCGGTGGAGCCGTCGGCCGGGTAGCCGAAGGCACGATCGGGCTCGCCGCGGGGGAACACCACCACACGGTTGTTCCCGAAGCTGGCCAGCCAGATGTTGCCCTCCCGGTCCGCCACCGTCGCCTGCACGCGGTCGGTACCGCCGCCGAACCCTTCGGGCGGCGAGGTGGGCCGGCCCGCCGGGTCGATCCTGGACACGGTACCGCCGACCGGATAGTCGGTATCGGGGTCGCCCCAGCCGAAGTTGCCCACCCACACGTTGCCGTCCGGCGCGATGGTGACGCCGAAGCCCACGCCCAGGATGCCGCCCCCGCTCACGGGCGAGCGAGGCGTTCCGTTCCGCCCGTCGGCCGGCTTCCCGTTGGGTTGGAGGACCATGATGCACTTCGCCGAGCCGGGCGTGCCCTGCACTACGTTGTTGGCCACCCAGGCGTAGCCGTTCCGGTCGAACGCGATGTTGGCCGGCCCGCCGAACAGGTAGTCGTCATCCCCCGAGTCGTTCACCTTCACCGCCAGCGTCCAGGCGTCGGGCTGGCGCTCCAGCGAGGGAAAGTAGATCTCCAGCGCCTTCGTCTGCCGGTAGATCCCGGCCACGTTCCCCGCGGGGCTCAGCGCGATGTTGGCGACGGCCTGGAGCGTGTCCACCGGCGGCTGCCCTTCCGGCGACGCCGCGAGGTGCCGAAGGGCGCCCATGGCGCCGGGCAGCTGGCGAACGCACCCCGCCAGCAGGTTGGACAGCGCGCGCATGGAGCGCAGCGAGCTGGTCTCGTCCGCGTTGGGCGAGGCCAGCATCACCTCCGACGGCCCGCCCGTGCGCGCCGAGACCAGGTTGTCGCACATTCCCGCCGCGATGCGCAGCCCGAACGCGTTCCCCGCGATCCGGCCGTCGCGGATGAACTGCGCCATCGAGAAGCCCGCCGCCACCGTCGTCAGCTCGTTGATCGTGATCGCGCCGTGGACCTGCGGCCCGACGATGGTGGCCAGCGTCACCCCCTCGCTCACTTGGGCGGTCGCGCAGTAGATGCTGTCGGTTGTGGGCACGGGCTCGTGGAACGAGAACCCGCCATCGGCGCCGGTGTCGGCGACACAGACGACGCGTGGCTCGTTCGAGGTGGCCTCGTACAGGGTCACGCGCACGCCGGCGAGCGGCTCGGCGCCGCGCTCGGCGCCGGACTGCACGGTGCCCTCCAGGCGCTGGGTTTCCATGGGTTCCTGGGAGTCTGGAGGTGATCGGGGATGGTGGGGGGTCGTACTCCGCCGCGAGTTCCGGATGGGTGCAGGTCGTACCAGCCGGGGGCCCCCGCTGATGGGCCCGGCGGTTCAAAGCCGTGCGCGAGAGCAGCGAGGTCGATGGATCGGCACTCATCCGAACGTGCCGGGTGAACGTATCTGGTCAACGTATGGCGATTCGCATCTCTCGTCCATGCTTTTCCAGCCTTACAATGGAGCCGGGCCACTGTGATGTGTCGCGGGGCTCGTCCCGCCGCGCCATGCGAAGCCCGGGACTCCTCGGCGGCGCCATCGGAAGCGCGCACGGCCCGCCCCCGGCTACTCGTGGAATCGCGAAGCGGGAAAGTGGACGCGCGTCCCAGGAATGCTGCCCTTCCACAGCCTTCCATTCTTGTGGGGGACGCGCTCCGCGAGCGCCTCGCGTCGAGACGGCTTCCGGATGGCGGAGCCGGCGTGCGGCAGGGCGGCGGCGCTGGACGAGTGCCTTCTCGCGCGGGCGAGGCATACGATGCCCGGATGACGATCAGCGCGGCTTCATCGCTCGCCAGGCCTTCGCCCCGGACGCAGCCTCGGAAGCGGGAGGTTGGGCCGGCGCCGCCACGGCAGCGACCGTGCAAGGCTGGATGCGTACACCGACGCCAGCGGCACCGCGGAGATCGCGACCAGGACCTGTGCCCAGACCGGCGCTGCGCTCCGGTGGACGTAGATCGTGCACGTGACGGCGAGGACCGACGCGAGGGTGATGGCGAGAGGAAATAGCAGCTCGGGTGCAAGTCCTCGCGCTCCGGCCCCGAGAAGATGGTAGCCGATGTGGGCACCGGGAGCGTCGGCTCCGTCCGTTTCCTTCGTGGCTTCGGCTCGGAGAAGTGCGCCGCGTGCGAGCACCCGGCGACCGAGGCCTGTGCGGCGCTCCCACTGGGCGAGCGCCGCACGATACTGCCATTGCGTCCGCGGGTCCGAGCGATCGTATGCACCGGCCGGGTCGCGGCGCAGGATCGCTTCCACGGCCGGGTTGATCGCGGCGCCGTGTGTTGGACCCGAAGCCGATCCGGGAGTAACGAGGTGAGGCACCGGATTCACGTGGACGAAGATCGGTGACGGAGGGATGGATGCATTCCAGGACCGGAGGATGGCGTTCGGGTCGAGCCCAAGCGACCGGAACACACGAGGTTCGCTCCTTGTGTCCGAACGGAGGAAGCTCTCCAGCTTCGAGAAACGTAGTGGTTTGGCGTTTGCTGTACAGGAGCCTTCCCCGACGCAGCTTGTGATCCGGAGGGCGCGAGGACGGGGGACTTTCACTTCCCTACGCAGGTTGCGTCATGCAGATTCACCGCGCCCGCCTGCGCACCCTCGCTCCGCTCGCGTTCGCCGGCTGCTGCGGGTGGCGCAGCACACCGCGTTCGGATTCGGCGAGGTGGAGGCCGAGGTGACCTTGTAGCGAGTCGAGTGCTCGGCGCCCATCGCGCCGAGGCACTATCTTCCAGCGCTGAGGACCGCTGCCCGGCAGTGGGAAAGCTGCAATGTGACACCGATGCATTGCGACTGGTGGTTGTCGTCCCCCGCGTCGGAGACGTTGCTCCTCCGAACGGTGATCCGCATCCTGCCTGGCTCCTCGTGCGCAGATCCCTTGTTGCAGCGGCGCTGCTCGTCCCCGCCTGGAGCGGTGGAGATACCGCCTGGCCGGCCCCGGCGTCGCCCGCCCCCCGTGCCCGTCGTCGCCCACCCGTCCGCGATCGTGGATGCGCGGTATGCCGGCGCGGAATGCGCGGCCCTCCACGGCGCGCGCATGTATCGCACGGTGGCCGATGCGCTCGCCGGCGCGCCGTCGGCGAACGTGCGGGCGTACCCCGTCCTGGTCCGCGCAGGCCGCAATCGCGAGAAGGGTACGGTGGATAGGCCGAACGTGACGCTGCTCACCTACGACGCCGCGTCGGATACGCGCGGGCCGAGCGGGGAGCCGTACGGCACGCGCGGCACCTACACGCTCCGCATCGCGGCGCCGGACTTCCGCGGAGGGCCTGACGATCGAGAACGCCTTCGACCATCCCGCCAACCCGGCCAAGCCCGACGGCGACCCCAGGAAGCTGCGCAACGTGCAGGCGGTGCCACGGTCTTCACGTGTCTGCCATGGATGGAGTGTGTCTCTGGTGTCCCTTCATCGGTCGGGGATGACCGATTGCCTTCGCTGCCAGCGCTCGTGGTGATGCACGCTCGCCTACCCGCGTCAGCTGCAACCGCGCTCGAAGACGAATGGCTCTGGGGATGGGACCCCACACCGGGCATCGTCTCCGTCTGGGCCGAGCCGGACGGCCGCGCGACCGTGTGGCGCAGGATCGCGGAGACCGGCGGGCTCGTCCAGGAGGAGGAGCGATTCCGCCCGTGGATCCTGCTCGACCGCTTGGACGACCTCCGCCACCTGGGGCCACGGTTCGGCGCGGAGGGTGATCCGGATGCGGACATCCGGCATCGCGAGCTGGACGGCCCCGGCGCGCTGCGGTTCGTGGTGTCCGCGTCGGACGGGCGGGCGCTGGCGTCGGCGGTGCTGCGTGGCGCGTCGCTTCGCCTGGGCCGCCGCGTCGGGCACCTGCGCGAGCTGGGCACGGGCGGCGTGCTCGCGCTGCCGCCCGAGGAGCAGTACCTCGTCGCGACGGGTCGAAACTACTTCCGCGGCCTCACCTTCGATCAGCTCCACCGCCTGCAGTTCGACCTGGAGACGACGGGGCTGGACGCGACGCGTGACCGCATCTTCATGGTCGCCGTGCGGCATCCGGACGGTAGAGCGGAGGTGCTGGAGGCCGACGGGGCGGGGAACGCGGGCGAAGCGGGCCTCATCCGCCGGCTGGTGGAGACCGTGCGGGCAGCGGACCCGGATGTGATCGAGAACCACAACCTGCACGGCTTCGACCTGCCGTTCCTGGCCGAGCGCGCGCGGCGCCTTGGCGTTCCGCTGCCGCTCGGGCGGCTCGGCGGCCTGGGCCTGCGCGAGCGAGCGGCCCGGCGCGGCACCGCCCGCGGCGACGACGGTCGCCGGGTGCGCTTCGTGGCCCCCGGGCGGGAGCTGATCGACACGCTCGATGCCGTGATGCGCTACGACTTCTCCGCGCGCGAGCTGCCGGGGCACGGGCTGAAGGCGGTCGCGCGGCACCTGGGCATCGCGGCGCCGGACCGCGAGTACGTGCCGGGAAGCCAGATCCACACCGTCTACCGCACCGACCCCGAGCGCGTGCGGCGGTACGCGACGGACGACGTGGAAGAGGTCGCCGCGCTCGCCCGGGTGATGGGCGGCGCGGCGTTCGCGCTGGCGCGCATGGCCCCGCGGCGTTACGAGCGGCTGGCGGACGCGGGCGCGGCCACGGGCGTCATCGACCCGCTGCTGGTGCGCGCCTACCTCCGCGCCGGCGCCGCGCTTCCGGAGCACCAGGCGGGCGACGGCACTCCGCACAGCGGCGCGGCGCTGCACCTGTTCGCGACCGGCGTCGCGCAGCGCGTGGTGAAGGCGGACGTGGCGAGCCTGTATCCCTCGCTCATGCGGGCCCACCGCATCGGGCCCGCGCGCGACCCCCTGGGCGCGCTGCTGGCGCTGGTGGACCGGCTGGTGGAACGGCGGCTGGCGGCCAAGGCCAGCGCTCGCGCGGCGCCCCCCGGATCACCGGAGCGCCACACGCACGAGGCGATGTCGGCGGCCATGAAGCTCGTCGTCAACTCCGCGTACGGGTACCTGGCGGCCGGCGGCGAGCTGACGCGCTTCGCGGACGTGCACGCCGCCAACGAGGTCACCCGCCGCGGCCGCGATACGCTGGCGTTCATGTGCCGCGAGCTGGCCGCGCGCGGCGTGACGCTGCTGGAGGCGGACACGGACGGCGTCTACTTCGCCGTGCCGGAGGGGTGGAGCGAGGTGGACGAGCGGAGCGTCGTCGCGGAGGTCGCGGCGCTGCTTCCGCCGCTGGTGCAGCTCGAGTTCGACGGGCGCTTCGCGGCGATGCTGTCGCACGAGCCCAAGAACTACGCCCTTCTCGGATACGACGGCACCCTCACCCTGCGCGGCGTCGCCTTCCGCTCCAGCCGCGCGGAGCCGTTCGGCGAGGCGTTCCTGCGGCGCGCGCTCGTCCCGCTCTTCGCCGGCGACGTGGGCGGCGTGCGCGACGTATACCTCGCCACGCTCGACGCGCTGCGCCGCCGCGAGCTGCCCACGTTCGACGTCTCGTCCCGCGTGCGTCTCACCAAGACGCCCGCGCGCTACGCGGAGACGAGGGAGACGCGGCGCGAGCACGCGTACGAGGCCCTGCTCGCCGGCGGGCGCACCACGTGGCGCGTCGGCGAACGCGTTCGCGTGTACCGGACCCGATCCGGTCGCGCGGCCGTCGTTCCATCGTCGGATGAGGATGCCGTGGGACGGACCGTCGACGCGCGGGACTATGACGTGGAGCACTACGCTCGCGTGCTGCGCACCAACTTCGCCGTCCGCCTGGCGCGCGCGCTTGCGCCCGCCGACTTCGCCGCCGTCTTCGCCGATCCCGAGCAGCTCTCGCTCTTCACGCCGCCGACTGGGGCGATGCGCCCGGTGCTCGATACCCGCGGTGCATCGACGGTTTCGCCTCTCGGGCCATCGGCCATCAGACCGGCCGTCGAGATTCGATCCGACGACGTCGACTGAGTCGGATGCCGTGAATTCGGGCAACGCTCGGCGGATCGTCCGAATCCCGCGACTGGCGTCTCGGCACATCCGACCCAACGAGGCACGGCAGCCGCGGAAGGCCCGCGGCTGCCGTGCTTCGTCCCCGTCCGCCATCAGGCCATGAACCGGGCGAGATACGGCGCCGTGCGGCTCGCCTTCGCCATCGCCACCTCCGCGGGCGGGCCGCAGGCGACCAGGCGGCCGCCCTCCTCGCCGGCGCCGGGGCCGACGTCGATCACCCAGTCGCTCGCGGCGATCACGCGCATGTCGTGCTCCACGACGATCACGGTGCTGCCGGCGGCGACCAGGCCGTCGAGCTGCTCCACCAGGCGCTCCACGTCGGATGGATGGAGCCCGGTGGTGGGCTCGTCCAGCACGTAGAGCGTGCTTCCGCGCTGCATGCGCTGCAGCTCGGTCGCCAGTTTGATGCGCTGCGCCTCGCCGCCGGAAAGCTCGGTCGCCGGCTGGCCCAGGCGCAGGTAGCCGAGCCCCACCTGCAGCAGCACGTCCAGCGAGCGCGCCACCTGCGGATCGTCGGCGAAGAAGCCGCGCGCCGCCTCCACCGTCATCCCCAGCACCTCCGCGATGCTCTTCTCGCGGTAGGTGATCTCCAGCGTCGCCGCGTTGTAGCGGGCACCGTGGCAGGCGGGGCAGGGCGCGTAGACGCTGGCGAGGAAAAGAAGCTCCACCGAGACGAAGCCCTCGCCCTCGCACGTCTCGCAGCGCCCCTTGGCCACGTTGAACGAGAAGCGCCCGGCGTCGTAGCGCCGCTTCCTCGCCGCCGGCGTGGCGGCGAACAGCCTGCGCACGTGGTCGAAGAGGCCCGTGTACGTCGCCAGGTTCGACCGCGGCGTGCGCCCGATGGGCTTCTGGTCCACGCGCACCAGCCGCCGGATGCCCTCCATCCCTCCCGCGATGCGACCGCCCGGCGTGGCGGCGCTACCCGCCTCCAGTCCCTCCGCCTCGTCCTCGTCCGCCGGCGCGTCGTGGCCCAGCGCCTCGGCCACCAGCTCCACCAGCGCCTGGCTCACCAGGCTGGACTTGCCCGATCCGGACACCCCCGTCACGGTCGTGAGAACCCCGAGCGGAAAGGCGGCGTTCAGCTCGTGCAAGTTATTGCGCGTGACGCCGGCCAGCCGCAGCCAGCCCTGGGGCTCGCGCGGCGTGCGGGGCTCCGCTGCATGCTCCGCGAACAGGTGGCGGCGCGTCTGCGATGCCTCGACGTCCGCCAGCCCGGCGGGCGGGCCGCTGTAGAGCACCTGGCCGCCCTGCTCGCCCGCGACGGGGCCCACGTCCACGATCCAGTCCGCGTGGCGCACGACGTCCAGGTCGTGCTCGACGACGAAGAGCGAGTTGCCAGCCGCCTTCAGCCGGTCCAGCGCGGCGAGCAGCGCCTCCGTGTCCGCCGGGTGCAGGCCGGCGGAGGGCTCGTCCAGCACGTAGACGACGCCGAACAGGTTCGACCGGATCTGCGTCGCCAGCCGCAGGCGCTGCAGCTCGCCCGGCGACAGCGTGGGCGTGCTGCGCTCCAGCGACAGGTATCCCAAGCCCAGGTCCAGCAGCACCTCCACCCGGCCGCACAGGTCCTCGGCGATGCGCAACGCGACGAGCGCCTTCTCGGGGTGCTCGGCGGCCCTTCTCGCCTCGTCCGCCGTCCCCTCCGCGTAGGGGCGCAGCAGGGCGTGCAGGCGGGCAAGCGGCAGGCGCGAAAGGTCCGCGATGTCCAGGCCGGCGAAGGTCACGGCCAGCGACTCCGGGCGCAGATGCTTGCCGTGGCAGAGCGGGCACTCGGTGCTCAGCATGTGCTGCATCACCCGCCTCTTCATCAGCGGGCTCTGCGTGTGGGCGAAGGTGTGCAGCACGTGCCGGCGGGCGCTGGAGAAGGTGCCCATGTAGTCCGGCGGCTCGCGTCGCTTCACGGCCGCCCGCGTCTGCTCCGGCGTGCGGCCCGGGTAGACGGGCACCACGGGCTGCTCGTCCGTGAACAGGATCCAGTCGCGCTCCTCCCGCGGAAGCTCGCGCCACGGCCGGTCCACGTCGTGCCCCAGCGTGGTGAGGATGTCGCGCTGGTTCTGCCCTCCCCACGCCTGCGGCCACGCGGCGATCGCGCGCTCGCGGATGGTGAGCGAGTTGTCGGGCACCATCGACCGCTCCGTCACCGTGTAGATGCGGCCCAGGCCGTGGCACTCCGGGCAGGCGCCCTCCGGCGTGTTGGGCGAGAACCCCTCGGCGTGGACGATGGGCTGGCCCGGCGGATACGTGCCGGCGCGCGAGTACAGCATCCGCACTAGGTTCGACAGCGTGGTCACGCTGCCCACGGACGAGCGCATGGTGGGCGAGCCGCGCTGCTGCTGGAGCGCCACCGCGGGCGGCAGGCCGTCGATCTCGTCCACCTCGGGCACGCCCATCTGGTGGAAGAGCCGGCGCGCGTACGGCGCCACGGACTCCAGGTAGCGCCGCTGCGCCTCGGCGTAGAGGGTGCCGAAGGCGAGCGACGACTTGCCCGATCCCGAGACGCCCGTGAACACCACCAGCGCGTCGCGGGGGATCCGTACGTCCACGTTCTTCAGGTTGTGCTCGCGCGCGCCACGCACCCGCACGAAGCCGGTGAAGCGCTCGTCCTCGGGCGCGGCGGAGCGGGGCTTCCCTTCGTTCGGCATTCGGTCGGCGGTGCCGGCGGCGGACGGAGGCGGAGTGGACGTCAGGGACTTCGATACGGAGACGGTCGTGCCGGGACGCGCGGCGGACGGGCCAGATGCGTGCCATCCGGGCTCGATCGATGCGAGGCGGCGGGCGCGGCCAACCATCCGCGAGCCTCGCCTGTCTCTCACGTCATCACCCGCACCGGGAAGCGCGCCGGCGATGCGCGGCGCTCGGGCTTCCCCGTCGCATCGACGCGCGGGCGAGACGGTTCGCGCATCGGGAGGGACGCGATCTGCATCCGTCGCCGATGTGCTCACCCGCCCATCCCCGGCAGGCGCGAGGCGGAGCTCCGCGCGGGCCTCGTCCGCACGCGGCGGCGGATAAGGAGAGCAGGGTTGCGATCCCGCGGCGGCGTGATACTATCGAACGGCCGCTCGAATCGATCGAGTCGAGTCGAATCGGATCGAGCCCCAAGCTCCACCTGGCTCCAGGAGTCGTCACCCGGAATGCCGTCGCCACGCACCCCATCTGTCGTCACCGCCCTCGCGGCCGTCCTCGCCCTCGCCTCCGCCGGCGCCGGGCGGGCCGCGGCGCAGGGTTCCACGCCGTCGTCCATGCCCGGGCTGGGCGTCCAGGGCGACGCGGCGGCCGCGATTCGCGCTCGCGCCGACAGCGCGCGCTACCCGTACACCGCGGCGGACGTGCACTTCATGTCGGCCATGATCGGGCACCACGCGCAGGCCATCGTCATGGCCCGCTGGGCGCCCACGCACGGGGCCAGCCCCTCCGTCGAGACCCTGGCGGCGCGCATCATCAACGCGCAGCAGGACGAGATCGCCACCATGCGGCAGTGGCTGCGCGACCGCGGCCAGCCCGTGCCCGAGGCGCGCCCGGGCCCCATGACGATGGTGATGGACGGGATGGAGCACGACATGCTGATGCCCGGCATGCTCACCGAGCCCCAGATGGCGCGCCTGGACGCCGCCCGCGGCTCGGAGTTCGACCGCCTGTTCCTGACCTTCATGATGCAGCACCACCGCGGCGCCGTGTCGATGGTGAAGGAGCTGTTCGACACCTACGGCGCGGCCCAGGACGAGACCGTGTTCAAGTTCGCCTCGGACGTGAACGTGGACCAGACCACCGAGATCGCCCGGATGCAGAGGATGCTCGCCGCGCTCGTCTTCGGGACCGACGAGCCGTGATGGACCGTCCGTCGAGAAAGCCGTCGTGCCGTAGTGCGCCTTTCCCACCCAGCCCCGACTCAGGACCAGCCATGAACCCGTTGTCCGTCCGAAGCACGTCCCCGTCCCGCCGCCTGCGCGCGCTGGCGGCCGCCGTCCTCGCGGCCGCCGCGCTCTCCGCGCCGGCGCTTGCGCAGAGCAACGCCGTCTCGCCCGCCGCCAACCTGTCCCCCGGCGCGCCCAGCCCCGATCCGCGCGTGGGCCTGCGCGCGGGGCTGATGGACGCGGGCGAGGCCGTGTGGAACCTGCGCGTGGTGTCCAAGACGCCGCCCACCGAGAGCTTCCTGGGCAAGACCAACTCGGACCTGGCCTTCACGGGCCGGTACGCCATCCAGGGCAACTACAACGGCTGGCAGATCTGGGACATCTCCAACCCCAGCCACCCGGTGATGAAGACGGCGTACGTCTGCCCCGCATCGCAGAGCGACGTGTCCGTCTACCGCAACCTCCTCTTCGTCTCGGGCGAGGGCCTGACGGGGCGCCTGGACTGCGGCACCCAGGGCGTGCGCGACACGGTGAGCACGGAGCGCTTGCGCGGCCTGCGCATCTTCGACATCACCGACATCGAGCACCCGCGCAACGTCGGCAACGTGCAGACCTGTCGCGGCTCGCACACGCACACGGTGCTGGCGGATCCCAGGGATCCCGAGAACGTCTACGTCTACATCTCGGGCTCGTCCAGCGTGCGCTCCGAGCACGAGCTGCCGGGCTGCGTGCGCGCGGCGCCGTCGGCGGACCCGAACTCGGCGCTCTTCCGCATCGAGGTGATCAAGGTGCCCGTGGCGCACCCCGAGCAGGCGGCCATCGTCAGCTCGCCGCGCATCTTCAACGACCTGGTGGCTCCCGCCAAGCACGGCGACGCGCCCGAGGACGTGGTCGCCGCCGCGCGCCGGCTGGAGGAGGCCCGCGCCCGCGGCGCCTTCATCGGCACGACGTCGGGCCGCGAGCGGGTGATCGAGGGGCGCTACATCAACCCCATGCTGGACAGCATCGTGAAGGCCCGCAGCGGTACCGGCCCCGCCACGGCGGCGGACAGCGCGGCCCTGCGCGCGGCGCTTCCCGGCATCCTGGCGGCGATGTTCCCGCCCGAGGCCGTGCGCCCGGGACCGCGCCCCGGCCCCACGCAGTGCCATGACATCACCGTCTACCCGGCCGTGGGCCTGGCCGGCGGCGCCTGCGAGGGCTACGGCCTGCTGCTGGACATCCGCGACCCGGCGCACCCGGTGCGGCTGACGGCGGTGGCGGACTCCAACTTCTCGTACTGGCACTCGGCGACCTTCAACAACGACGGCACCAAGGTGCTGTTCAGCGACGAGTGGGGCGGCGGCGGCCAGGCCAAGTGCCGCGCCACGGACCGCCGCGAGTGGGGCTCCGACGCGATCTTCACCATCGCCGACCGCCAGCTCCAGTTCCGCAGCTACTACAAGCTGCCGGCGGCGCAGACCGCGCAGGAGAACTGCGTGGCCCACAACGGCTCGCTGATCCCCATCCCCGGACGCGACGTGATGGTGCAGTCGTGGTACCAGGGCGGCATCTCCATCTTCGACTGGACGGACGCCTCGCACCCGCGCGAGATCGGCTTCTTCGACCGCGGCCCGGTGGACTCCACCCGCATCGCCACGGGCGGCACCTGGTCGGCGTACTGGTACAACGGGGTGATCGTCAGCTCCGAGATGGCGCGCGGCCTGGACGTCTTCGAGCTGGCGCCCAGCGCCTTCGTCACGCAGAACGAGATCGACGCGGCGAAGACGGTGCACCTCGACTACCTCAATGCGCAGGGGCAGCCGAAGTTCGTCTGGCCGGCGAGCTTTGCCGTTGCGCGTGCGTACGCCGACCAGCTCGAGCGGTCGAACGGGTTGGCGTCGGGACGACTGGCGGCCGTGCGCGGCGCGCTGTCGAGCGCCGAGAGCCTGTCCGGTTCGCAGCGGCGCGACGCGCTGGCGACGCTGGCATCGCAACTCGATGCCGACGCGAGCGGCGCCGGCGACGGCGCGAAGGTGCGGATGCTGGCGGGCGCGGTGCGGGAGCTGGCAGGGCAGAGCCGCTGACGGGGTTACTGCGGTACACGGGTACTTCAGTACCAGGTACCCGGACTGGCATATCGGCCACACGAATTCAGGGCCGCTGCTGGAAGAATCGTTGAGCGGCACCTGAGTACTTCAAGGCATGCGAAGACGGCCATTGGAGCACGCGAAAGAGACGTGTGCTTCAGTGGCCGTCCTGGCACGGACGCGTGCCATGCGAGCGTAGTTCAGCACCAGCCGCCGCAGATCGGCATCGGGGAATTGGCGGCGCCGGAATACAGGTCCGGGTACCTGGTACCGAGGTACCCGTGTACCGCCGTTCTCTCGCCTACCGCAGCGCCTGAATGACGGGCATCCGCGACGCCCGCCGCGCCGGGAAGAATCCGCCCACGAGCCCCATCACGACCGCGAACACGATTCCCGACAGCAGCAGCAGCGGCGTGACGCGGAAGGCGAAGGCGATCTCGCTGAAGCTCGCCCAGTTGGTGGTGCTCGTGATGACGCCGTTGATCGGCAGCGCCAACAGGCAACCGATCACGCCGCCGGCCAGGGCGATGAGCGCCGACTCGGCGAGGAAACTCGCCAGCACGCTGCGCGGATGGAAGCCGAGCGTCAGCAGCACGGCGATCTCCGGTGTCCGCGAGCTCACGGCGGCATACATGGTGTTCACCGCTCCGAACACGGCACCCACCGCCATGATGCCCGTGATCATGATCGCCAGGAAGCGCAGGATGTTGCCGAGCAGCTCCGACTGGCTGGCATAGAACTCCGACTCGCGGTGCGCATCGACCTGGATGCGCTGGTCGGCGAGGAAGGCGCGCTTCGCCTCGGCGAATCCCCCTGGATCCTTGAGGCGAAAGATCACCGCCTGGAAGCCCTGCCCGCGAAAGACGCTCTGGAACTGCTCGTTCTCCCCCCAGATCTCCGACTCGAAGCTCGATCCGCCGGCGGCGAAGCGGCACACCACCTTCCAGTCGCGATTGGAGAAGCGCAGCACGTCACCGACCTTCACGTGCTCGAACCGTCCGGCGAGCTTGGAGCCGACACAGATCTCGCTCTGCCCCGACGCGAAGCGGCGCCCCTCGAGAATGGTGATGTTGCGACGCACCTCGAACGCCTTGTCCGACACGCCGCGCGCCACGACATTGGCGACGTCGAACTCGCCGCCGCCGGCTCGGCGGATGTTCATCACGATGTACGTCTCCGGGCTGATGAGGGGCCGGCCGTCCGCGGCGGTAGCGATGTGCGGCGAGGCGCTGATGATGCTCACGGCGTCGCGCGGGATGCCGCTCGACAGCTCGCTGTCGGCGCCGCGGCGCAGCAGCAACACGTTGTCGGCGGACCCGGTGGTGACGAGCGCGGCCACGAAGCCATTCGCCAGAGCCAGCATCGCGACGAACACGGCGACCTCCAGCCCGATGCCGAGCGCCGTGAGC
>JAQBQD010000033.1 GCA_028287185.1 Gemmatimonadota bacterium
CCATCCAGCCCACCACAACAAGCCTTTCTACCACACACACGCGGTGCTCCGAGCCGCCTTCCACCTGGAAAGCGCTCGCTCGCGTTTCTCACTTCGCTTCCTTCCTCCTGACCCGAATTGTCAATCAGCCTTGTCGCGGCACGCCGTTCGCCGCGGAGCCCTATAAACTAGCCTGTTTCGCGTGAAAGTCAACCCGCCGCCGGGCCGAACCACGCGGCCGTTCCACCGGGAGTCTTTCGCGAAGAGCCCCGATGATAAACCTGCGTTCGGAGATCGTCAACCCCGTCCGCGGGTTCTCTTCGATCCCTATCTATCTCTCGATTCCCCCGACCTCGCTCGCCTCGACGCCTCGATCGGTTCCAGGTTTCGTTCGAGGGCTTCGAGGATCGTCGAACGCTCGTCGCCGGTCGATCGAAGGCTTCACCCTCGACGATCGCGTCCGAGGCCGGGGCGCGATTACGGCGCGGCGGCCATCCGTTGACCCGCACGCGAGAAGATCGGTCGGCCGCGCGTCAGACGGCGTGGATGCCGCCGGCGGCCAGGATCTCGGGCACCTGCTCGGCGGCGACGGAGAAGTCGCCCAGCTTCGTGCGGTGCGGGCCGTGCCAGTCGGAGCCGCCGGTGGGGAACAGGCCCAGGCCCCGGGCGGAGGTCTCCAGCATCTGCGCGTCGGCGGGCGCGGTGTTGGGGCGGAAGCACTCCACGCCGTCCAGCCCGCGGTCCACGAACGCGCGGATCTCGTGCTCGAACATCTCCAGCGGCGGATGCGCCCAGACGGCCAGCCCGCCCGCGGCGTGGATGGTGTCCACCGCCTCGCGCACGGAGGGGAACTCGGTGGTCACGAAGGCGGTGCCGCCGTCGCGCAGGTACCGGTCGAACGCCTCGCCGTAGTATCGCGTGTGGCCGGCGGCCAGCAGCGCGCGCGCGAGGTGCGGCCGCCCGATGGAGGCGGCGTCCGGCCCGGCGGCCCGCACCACGTCCTCGAACTCGATGCCCACGCCCTGCTCCTGCAGGCGCGCCACCATGCGCCGCATGCGCTCCTCGCGCCGCGCGACGGAGGCCTCGCAGTGCAGGCGGATGGATTCGGCGCCGGGGTCCACGTGATAGCCGAGGACGTGCACCTCCGCGTCGCCGTGGCGGGTACTGATCTCGATGGCGGGGATCAGGCGCAGCCCCGTGCCCACGGCCGCGGACTGCGCCTCGCGGACGCCGGCGGCCGTGTCGTGGTCAGCCACGGCCAGCACGTGCAGGCCGCCCTGGACGGCGCCCTGGACGACGGCGGTGGGAGACCACTGGCCGTCGGACGCATGGGTATGGACGTGCAGGTCGATCCGTCTCATGAAGTCTCGGGTCGGGAGTCCCTCCGCCGGGATGGTCCCGGCGGAGGGTGGAACGCATCCGCGAGCTAGCGGCGCCAGGCGAGGCCGATGCCCCAGTCGGGGCTGGCGCTGCTGAGCCCCAGGCCCAGGCGCACGGACAGGTTGGGCTGCAGCCCGAAGTCCAGCCCCAGGTCCACGAGCGCGTCGGCGCCCAGCTTGTCCGAGTGGTCCAGGCTGCGGGACAGCGCGATGCGCGGGTGGAGGTAGGGGCTGACGGTGAAGGTGCCGGGCACGAAGGTGTGCCCGACGGTGAGCCCGGCGGCGAAGCCGAGCGCGCTCTGGTCGCCCAGGACGCCCTGCGCGCTGCCGGTGAGGGCCAGCGCGACGGGTGCGCCCTGCACCGCGAGCGGCTTGCGCAGCTCGACGCCTACGGTGGCCGCGCCGCTGCCCACGTCGATGAAGCCGCCGCGCAGCCCCAGGTCGTACCCGGAGCGGGAGCGCTGCCGCCAGATGCCCTCGATCGCCGTGCCGGCGCCGTCGCTCACGTACAGGCCCACGTCCCCCGAGGAGGTCGGGCCCATGAAGCTGGGGGTGAACACCTGTGCGTGCGCCGCGCGACCCGCGAGCAGCGCGGCGGCGAGGGCGAGGGAGCTGCCGAGCCTGCGGACGTTCGTCTGCGTCATGACCTTCCGTGCCTTGCGATCGGGAAAAAGACGGACCGCCGCTCCCCCCGCGGGTGGAGGGGCGGTTCTCTCGTACCCCGCGCGGCGATCAAGTTTCGGACCAGGCACCGGCGCGGGGTCCGGAACGACGAGGGCCCCCGCCGCTTGCGAGAAGCGCCGGGGGCCCGTGCGTCGGCGGGTGTGGGACGAGGCCTACGCCGCCTCGGCCCGCTCTCCCAGCACCGTCACCACGTCGTCGACCACCTGCAGGAAGCCGCCGCTGACGTGGAAGACGGACTCGGACGCGCCCTGCTTGATGCGGAGCGTGCCCGTGCCCAGCAGCGCCATGAGCGGGGCGTGCCCGCGGAGGATGCCGAGCTGGCCCGTCCAGGCGGGAGCGACCACCTGGTCGGCCTCGCCCTCGAAGACCGTGGCCTCCGGGGTGATGACCGAGACGCGCAGGGCGCCGGCCGCGGCGCCGGAGGGGGCGGCCATCAGCCGCCCTGCTCCAGCTTGGCGCCCTTGGCGATCGCGCCCTCGATCCCGCCCACCATGTAGAACGCCTGCTCGGGCAGGTGGTCGAACTCGCCGGCCACCACGCGCTCGAACGAGGCGATGGTGTCCTCCAGCTTCACGTACTCGCCCGGGGTGCCCGTGAACTGCTCGGCCACGTAGAAGGGCTGCGACAGGAAGCGCTGGAGACGACGGGCGCGGCCCACGATCACCTTGTCCTCCTCGGTGAGCTCGTCCATGCCCAGGATCGCGATGATGTCCTGCAGCTCCTTGTAGCGCTGCAGGATGCGCTGCACCGAGGTGGCCACGTCGTAGTGGCGCTGCCCCACGTACTGGGGGTCCATGATGCGGCTGGTGGAGTCGAGCGGGTCCACGGCCGGGTAGATGCCCAGCTCCGAGATGGCGCGCGACAGCGTCGTCGTGGCGTCCAGGTGCGCGAAGGCGGTGGCCGGCGCCGGGTCCGTGAGGTCGTCGGCGGGGACGTAGATGGCCTGCACCGAGGTGATGGAGCCGTTGCGCGTGGAGGTGATCCGCTCCTGGAGCTGGCCCATCTCCGTCGCCAGCGTGGGCTGGTAGCCCACGGCGCTGGGCATGCGGCCCAGGAGCGCGGACACCTCGGAGCCGGCCTGCGTGAAGCGGAAGATGTTGTCCACGAAGAAGAGCACGTCCTGGTTCTCGACGTCGCGGAAGTACTCCGCCACGGTGAGGCCCGTGAGCGCCACGCGAAGACGGGCGCCCGGCGGCTCGTTCATCTGGCCGTACACCAGCGCCACGGACGACTCGGCGAGGTTGTCCTCCTTGATCAGCCCGCTCTCGATGAACTCGAGCCACAGGTCCGTGCCCTCGCGGGTGCGCTCGCCCACGCCGGCGAACACCGAGCGTCCGCCGTGGCCCATCGCGATGTTGTGGATGAGCTCCTGGATGACGACCGTCTTGCCCACGCCGGCGCCGCCGAAGAGGCCGATCTTGCCGCCCTTCACGTACGGGGCGAGCAGGTCCACCACCTTGATGCCCGTCTCCAGGATCTCGGCCTTGGACTCGAGGTCGACGAACTTGGGGGCTTCGCGGTGGATGGCCCAGCGGAGCGCGCCCTCGGGCATGGCGCCGCGCTCGTCCACGGGCTCGCCCAGCACGTTTAGGATGCGGCCCAGCGCGTTGGCGCCCACGGGCACGGTGATGGAGCTGCCGGTGTCCACCACGTCCATGCCGCGCACGATACCTTCCGTGGCCGACATGGCCACGGCGCGCACCTGGTTGCGGCCGATGTGCTGCTGGACCTCGAGCGTGACGTCGATCGCATCGCGGCCCGCGGCGGCCGGGTAGGCGATGCGCACGGCGTTGTAGATGTCGGGCAGGACCTCGAACTCGGCGTCGATGACGGGTCCGATGACCTGGACGACCTTGCCGACGTTGCCGGCGCGGGCCGGCACGGTGGCGCTCTCGGGGGCAGTGGCTGCCATCTATGGTCTCCTTGTCGGTGTTCCGGCTTCTATTCCAGCGCCGCAGCGCCGCCGACGATCTCGGCGATCTCCTGCGTGATGGCGGCCTGGCGCACCCGGTTGTAGGTGCGAGTGAGGGCCTCGAGCATGTCGCCCGCGTTGTCGGTGGCGTTCTTCATCGCCGTGCGCTGCGCGCCGTAGAACCCGGCGACGGTCTCCACCAGCGCGCGGTACACGCTGTTGCGCACGTACAGGGGCAGGATCTGCCCCAGGATCTCGTCGGCGCCGGGCTCCAGGATGTAGTCCGGCTGGCGCCCCTCGCCCTCCGCGGCCGGCGGAGTCTGCACCGGCAGCACCTGCAGCGTGGTGGGGGGTGTGCTGAGCGCCGAGTTGAAGCGCGCGTACACCAGGTACACGGCGTCCAGCGCCCCGCTGGTGAACTCGTCCATCAGCAGGTTCACCAGGCGCTCGGCGTCCGCCGCCGTGGGGCGGTCGCCGATGTCGGTGACGCCCGTGCGCATGGTCTCGCCCTGATAGCGGAAGAAGGACAGGCCCTTCTTGCCCGCCACGTGCAGCTCGGTCTCGACGCCACGCGCGCGCAGGTCGCGAAGGAGCTCGCGCGCCTGGCGGATCAGGTTGGTGTTGAACGCGCCCGCCAGGCCGCGGTTGCCCGTCAGCAGCAGCACCGCCGCTCGGCGCGGCGTCTCGGGCTGGCGCAGCAGCGGGTAGCGGCTGGCCAGCTCGGGGTTCAGCAGGCGGCCGATCACCTCGGCCAGCCGCTCCGCGTAGGGGCGCGCGGCCTCCACGCGGTCCTGCGCGCGCTTCAGCTTGGACGTGGCCACCATCTCCATCGTCCGCGTGATCTTGCGCGTGTTCTGGACCGAGCGGATCCGGCCCTTCAGTTCTCTGGCCTTGGCCATGTTGGTTGCCTCGCGATCGGCGTCGGGTCGGGCCGCTCAGTAGGTCTGGCGCGCGCCGGCGGCGTTCGCCTCGGGACGCTGCGCCAGGCGCAGCTGCTCCTCGGACATGTGGCGGTCCGCGTCCGTCTCGTTCAGGATGGGCGAGGCCGCGTACGCGTCCGTGCCCACGGGCGAGTGCGGGTCGGCGAACAGGTCGTGGTACGTCTTGATGGCCGCCACCAGCGCCTTCTCGCCGTCGGCGCTCAGGTCCTTCGCGTCGCGGATGCCCGCCAGGACCTGCGGGTGCTGCGCGCGCAGGTACACGTGGAAGTCGCGCTCCCACACCCGGATCTGGCCCGTGTCCACGTCGTCCAGGTAGCCGTTGGTCAGGGCGTAGATGATGGCGACCTGGTGCTCGACGGGCATGGGCGAGTACTGCGGCTGCTTGAGCACCTCCACCGAGCGCGCGCCGCGGGCCAGCTGCCGCTGCGTCACCGCGTCCAGCTCGCTGCCGAAGGCCGCGAAGGCCTCCATCTCGCGGTACTGCGCCAGCTCGCCCTTCAGCTTGCCGGCCACCTTCTTCATGGCCTTCACCTGCGCCGCGCCGCCCACGCGCGACACCGAGATGCCCACGTTCACGGCCGGCCGCACGCCCGAGTAGAAGAGGTTCGACTCGAGGAAGATCTGGCCGTCCGTGATGGAGATCACGTTGGTCGGGATGTAGGCCGACACGTCGCCGGCCTGCGTCTCGATGATGGGGAGCGCCGTCAGCGACCCGCCGCCCATCTCGTCCGACAGCTTGGCCGCGCGCTCCAGCAGGCGCGAGTGCAGATAGAACACGTCGCCCGGGTACGCCTCGCGGCCCGGGGGACGGCGCAGCACGAGCGACATCTGGCGGTACGCCACGGCCTGCTTGGACAGGTCGTCGTACACGCAGAGCGTCGCCTTGCCCTTGCCGTTCTCGTCCTTCGTGTACATGAAGTACTCGGCCAGCGCGGTGCCCGAGTACGGCGCGATGTACTGCACGGCGGCCGAGTCCGAGGCCGAGGCGGCGACCACGATGGTGTAGTCCATGGCGCCCGCGTCGGTGAGGCGCTGCACCACGCCCGCGATGGTCGAGTTCTTCTGGCCGATGGCGACGTACACGCAGACGACGCCGTTGCCCTTCTGGTTGATGATGGCGTCGATGGCGATGGCCGTCTTGCCCGTACCGCGGTCGCCGATGATGAGCTCGCGCTGGCCGCGGCCGATGGGGATCAGGGCGTCGATGGCCTTGATGCCCGTCTGCATGGGCTCCTTCACGGGCTGGCGCAGCACGATGCCGGGGGCCACGATGTCCACCTGGCGGCGGCCGGCCGGGGTGATGGGGCCTTTGCCGTCCACGGGCTCGCCCAGCGGGTTCACCACGCGGCCCAGGAACTCGGGGCCCACGGGAATGTCGAGCACGCGCGTGGTGCGGCGGACCTGGTCGCCCTCCTGGATCCCCGTCCAGTCGCCCAGGATCACCGCGCCGATGTTGTCCTCCTCGAGGTTCAGCGCCAGCGCCGTGACCACGGCGCCGCTGTCGCGCGCCGTGATCTCGAGCATCTCGCTGGACATGGTGCCCATCAGCCCGTAGATGCGGGCGATGCCGTCCTTGACCTCGAGCACCTCGCCGATCTGCTCGCCCTGCAGGTCATCCTGGTACCGCTCGATCTCGCCGAGCAGAACGCTCTTGATCTCGCTCGCGCGAAGCTGGCTGTCAGCCGCCATCTCTCTATCCTTTCCCGTCCAGCGGGCGCTGGTGTTCGATATGCCGGTGCTTCCGGTCCTACGACCGCGGGACGGCGCGGGGCGCCGGCCCTTTCATGGAACCAAGTGTGCTGCCCTGCCCGTCTAGACCGCGGCGGCGCCGTGCGGCAGCCCGACCGCGACCAGCCTGCGCTTCAGCTCCTGCGCCCGGCGGCGCACCGACCCGTCCAGGATCTGGTCGCCCACGCGAACCACGATGCCGCCGATCAGGCTCTCGTCCACCGAGAACGTGGGCACCACGGCCGTCCCGAGCTTCTGCTCCAGGGCGCGGCGGATCTCCTCGCGGAACGCCTCGTCGGCCGGGGCGGCGAGCGCCACCTGCACGCGGGTGCGCCCCTCCATGCGGTCCACCAGGTCCGAGTACGCGTCGGCGATCTCGGGGAGCAGCGCCTGGCGGCGCTTCTCCACCACCACCTCCACGAAGCGGACGAAGAGCTCGGGCGCGCGGCCCGCCAGCGCGCCGCGCAGCGCCTCGCGCTTGGCCGCGGGGGCGATGCGGGGCGTCTCCAGGAAGCCGCGGATGCGGGCGTCGGAGCGCACCAGCTCGGCCAGCCCGGCGGCCGCCTCGAGGAACTCGTCCACGGCGGTGCGGCCCCCGTTGCGCTCGGCCAGCGAGAGCAGCGTCTCGGCGTAGTTGCGCGCGATGATGGAGGAGCGCACGGGTCAGGCCCCCGCGCCGCTGCCGGCGGTGCGGTCCAGCTCCACGCGCGCCAGGTAGTCCAGCACCATGCGCCGGTCGTCGTCGCCCGTCAGGCTGCGCTGCACCAGCTTCTCGGCGGCGGCCAGGGCGATGTCCACGGCCTCGCGGCGCACCGACTCCAGCGCGCTCTGGCGCTCGGCTTCGATGTCGCGGCGGGCGCGCTGCATCAGCTCCTCGTGCTCGCGGCGCGCGGCGGTGACCATCTCCTCGCGAATGCGCTCGCCCGTGGTGCGGGCCTCGCCCAGCGCGTCCTGCACGCGCACGCGGGTCTCCTCCAGCACGCGGCGCTGCTCGTCCGCGTGGGCGGCGGCCTCGGCGCGGTCGCGCTCGGCGCCGGCGATGAGGTCGCGGATCTGCTGCTCGCGGGCCTCGACGGCGCCGATGATGTGGGGCCAGGCGTACTTGCCGAGCACGATCAGGACGACCACGAAGATGATGAACGTCCAGATCATCAGCCCGACGTTCACGTCCAGCGGCCCGGCCTCCTCGGCGTAGAGGGGCGTGGCGGTCAGGAGCAGCACCGGGACGATGCGAAGCAGCTTTGCGATCATGGCTTCAAGAAACCTTGGCTTGGTCTGGATCAGGGATGGGCGCGGCGGGGACCCCGGAAGGCCCCCGCCGCCCCGTGCGCCTCAGTGGCCCAGGACGCCGTTCACGGTGCCGCGGACCATCAGCGCCACGATCAGCGCGAAGAAGGTGGCGCCCTCGATGAGCGCCGCCAGGATGATCGCCGCCGTCTGGATCTGGCCGGCGATCTCGGGCTGGCGCGCCATGCCCTCGGTGGCGCCGCGGCCGATGAGGCCGATGCCCAGGCCCGCGCCGATGATGGCAAGGCCGGCGCCGATGCCGGCGCCCAGGAGGCCGTTGGTCAGGAACTCGTAGCTGGTGGCTGCAGCCTGCATGGTCGTTCTCCGTTGGTGTCTCGCGAAACCTCGTCTCGGGCACCGCTCGCTGCGGCCTTTCGCGGCCGTGGACGCTCGTCCCACCCTCGGCGCATCGCGCCGCGCGTCCTCCCCGGGCGCCCATCTCCCGGGTACTGTACGGCGGCGGGGCGAGCATCCCCGCGCCGGCGGCCTTCGGGGCAGGCCGCGGCCCTGTACTGCGTCATCGGTCGATCGACCACCCGCGCGATCGAGCGAACCCGGATCCATCAACCGATCCGACGACCTTCCGACCAGCCCGCCGACGACTGCCAGCCCGTTCGACGTCGAGCCGGCCCGCCGACCCGGTCAGTGCGCGTGGCGGATCAGGCCGATGAAGACGCTGGTCAGCACCACGAACACATAGGCCTGCAGGAAGGCCACGAACAGCTCCAGGAACGTGAGCATCAGCGCCATGAGGCCTGGGCCCACGAAGGCCGCGCCGCCGAACGCCAGGCCCACGCCGAACAGCGACAGCAGCACGATGTGCCCGGCCATCATGTTGGCCATGAGGCGCACGGCCAGGGCGAAGGGCTTGGCCAGCTTGCCCAGCAGCTCCACCGGGGTCATGATGACCGCCATGATGGGCACCAGCCACCGCGGCAGGCCGTGCGGGATGTACACGATGGTCTTGAGGTAGCCCACCGGCCCCAGCGCCCGCATGCCCGAGACCTCCACCACGACGAACGAGATGGTGGCGAGGGCGGCGGTCACCGCGATGTTGGCGGTGGCGCTGGCGCCCCAGGGCAGCAGGCCGAACAGGTTGGCGACCAGGATGAAGAAGAACAGCGTCACCAGGTAGCCGGCGTACCCTTCGCCGCCGTGCCCGATGTTCTGCATCACCACCTCGTCGCGGAAGAAGAGCACCGCGGCCTCCACCGCGTTGTGCCGCTTCTTGCCCGGCGAGCGCCCCGCCTCGCGCCGCTTGGCGGCCATGCCGGCGGGGATGAAGACCAGCAGCAGCACCAGCCCGGTGAGCCAGATGAAGACGATGTGGCGCGTGGGCGTCATGTCCACCGGCCCCACCTGCCACGAGTGCTCGGCGGGCAGCTCGATCTCGCCGAAGGGCGGGAACTCGAGGGTGCGCCCGTCCTGCACGTGGTGCATGGGGTCGAACTCGGGGGCCCTGCCGCCCTTCGCGGGCTCCACGGCGTGCGCCTGCGACGACGAGAGCGCCTTCGACTCCTCGGCGGACACCGACGCGGGCGCCTGGGGCCCCGCGTTGGGCGTGGCCTGGGCCGCCAGCGAGGGGGCGGCGAGGAGCAGCGTCAGCAGTACGGCCTTCAGTTTCATCCTTGTACGGTCCTCGGCGAACGAGGCTTCAGGAACGCCGGCTCCAGCATGGTGGTCAGCCAGAAGACGGCGACGAGCGAGAAGAGCGTCGGGCCGAACGGCAGCGCCGCGCGCGGCACCACCAGGAACGCCACCAGGGCGAAGATCGCGAAGCGGGCCAGCAGGCCCAGCCCGTACCCGATCCACGCGCGCCCGGGATACAGCCACACCAGGAACACCCAGAACGACGCCACCTGCACCATCCACCCCAGGCCCACGCCGACCAGCACGCCCCAGCGCCCGGCGGGTCCGCTGGAGAGAGCGGCGATGGCGGCGACGAGCGCGGCCACCAGGGTGACGGACACGGTGTAGCGGATGCCCTGCGCCGTCACGGCTTCCCCTTCCCGCCGCTGCCGGCGCGGTCGCGGGGCTCCACGACCAGGCGGCGGTACATCGACCAGAAGCCGGCCACGAGGCCCACGGTGACCCCGGCGATCATCAGCCACGGGTCGGTGCCCAGGCGCTGGTCGGCCCACTGGCCCAGGAAGAAGAAGAGGAGGATGGATGCCGCGAAGCCCAGCCCCACCCCCGCGTACCGGCCCGCGTCGGACTCCTGGTCCTTGCGGTGCGGCCCTGCCGGGTCTGGAGCCATTCGGACACCCTCCTCGTGCTCGCCCCTGGATTGACGGAGCGCCAATATACCGGCTTGTGAAATTTTTCGCAAGCATTCGGGGCGGCCCCGCGACGGGCGTGCTTGACGGCCCGGTTTTGCGGCCTTTATCTTGCTTTTTCGCATGTTTTTCCGCCGCCGCCACGTGGCCGGCGGACCCGCCGGGCGGCGGATGCCTCCGCGCCCGGCCGCCCCCACGCGCGAGGCCACGCGATCCGCATGCCCAAGCCAGCCCTCCGCTCCGTCCTCGGCCTCGTGGTGCTCGCCGCCCTGGCCGCCTGCGTCCCCCCGCCGCACCCGGCCGCCATGCCCGCGCCCCGCTCCGCCGAGCCGCTCGTCTCGTCCCTGCAGGTGGCGCCCCAGGCGGACGGGGTGCACCTCGTCCTGCAGGTGACCAACGCCGGCTCCGCGCCGGTGGCGCTCACCTTCGGCACCGGGCAGAGCTTCGACTTCGCCGTCGCGCGCGGCGGGACCGAGCTGTGGCGCTGGTCCGCCGACCGCATGTTCACGCAGGCGGTGCGCGAGACCTCCGTCGCCCCGGGCCAGACGCTGCGCTACGAGGCGACCTGGACGCCGCCGGCCGGCACGCACGGCCCGCTCACGGCGCGCGGGTGGCTGACGGCGGCGGGGGTGCGGGCGGAGCAGTCCGCCGGCTTCACCCTGCCCTGACCACCCCGGCGCGCCCTCCGCGCCGCACGCCGCCCTCCCGCCCATGACCACCGGCGGCAAGGGCGGCGCGGCGTCTCCTGTTCCCGCCAGGGAGGCCGACGACGGGGCGGACGCTCCGCGCCGGGGGCGCATCGGCCGCCTGCTGTCGCATCTCCCGTCCTCGCTCCGGCGGCGCCTGCACCTGCCGGAAGACGCCTCCGGCTCGCCCGCCCTTCCGCATCCCGCGACGCTGCACGAGCACCAGCGGCGCATCATCGAAGGCGTGCTGCGGCTGGACGAGGCGCGCGTCTGGGACATCATGACGCCGCGGGTGGACGTCTTCGCGTGGCCGGCGCGCCTGGCGCTGGCCGAGATCGCCGTGGAGCTGCACTCCGTGCGCTACTCGCGCGTGCCCGTGTACGGCGCGTCCGTGGACGACGTGGTGGGCGTGCTGTACGTGCGCGACGCGTACCAGGCGCTCGTGTCGGGACAGCGCGACGTCACACTGGGCGAGATCGCGCGGGAGGCGCTGCTGGTGCCCGGGAGCGTCTCGCTCTCGCGCCTCTTGCGCGACTTCCAGACGCGCCGCATCCACATGGGGGTCGTGATCGACGAGTACGGGGGCACGGACGGGCTGGTGACGCTGGAGGACATCCTGGAGGAGCTCGTGGGCGACATCGTGGACGAGACGGACGAGATCGAGCAGCCGGTGGTGCGCGTGTCCCGCAACGAGGCGCTGGTGGAGGGGTGGGCCGACCTGCGCGAGATCAACCACCGCTTCAACACCACCTTTCCCCAGCTGGAGCACCGCTCGTTCAACGGCTGGGTGCTGGACGAGCTGGGCCACGTTCCCCGCCCGGGCGAGGAGCTGCTGCGGGAGGGCGTGCGCATCCACGTCCTCGAAGCCTCGGACACGCAGGTGGTCCGCGCCCGCCTCACCCGCCCCCACGCGGGCGGCGGCGTGAACACGGGCGCTTCCGCGGGGGCGGCCGACGATGAGTGAGGCGGCGTTCCCGACGATCGACGACGTCCGCGCCGCGGCCGAGCGCCTGCACGGAGTGGCGGAGCGCACCCCGTTCTTCCGCTCGGACGCGCTCTCCGCGGCGGCGGGCGTGGAGGTGTGGATCAAGGACGAGGGGCGCCAGCGATCGGGCTCGTTCAAGCTGCGCGGCGCCTACAACGCCGTCGCGCTGCTGGCGGATGGGGAGCGGAAGCGCGGCCTGGTCACCGCCTCCGCCGGCAACCACGGGCTGGGGGTCGCCATCGCGTCGCGCCTGCTGGGCGCGCGGGCGGCGATCTACGTGCCCGCCTCCGCGCCGGCGGTGAAGCGGGAGCGGATCGCGGCGGAGGGCGCGGAGCTGCGGCTGGTGGACGGGACGTACGACGAGGCGCACGCGGAGGCGGAACGGGAGGCGGAGCGCTCCGGCCGCTATTTCGTGCACGCGTTCAGCGACCCGCGCGTGGTGGCCGGCTCGGGAACGGTGGGGCTGGAGATCATCGCCGACCTGCCGGACGTCGCCGTCCTCGTCGTTCCCGTGGGCGGCGGCGGGCTGATCGGGGGTATCGGCACGGCGGCGCGGGCGCTGGTGCCGGGGGCGACCGTCCTGGGCGCGCAGTCGGTGCAGACGTCGGCGATGCACGCGTCGCTGGCGGCGGGTCGAGTGGTGGCGCCGGCGATGGGGGAGACGCTGTGCGACGGGCTGTGGGGCGAGACGGACGCGCGCAGCCTGGCGCTGGCCCGGCGCGTGGTGGACGGCGTGGCGCTGGTGAGCGAGGCGTCCGTGGCGCGCGCCATCCGCCTGCTGCACCGGGAGCACGGCATCCGCGCCGAGGGCTCGGCGGCCGTGGGCGTGGCGGCGATCCTGGAAGGCGCGATGGCCGGTCTCTCCGGACCCGTGGCCGTGGTGGTGAGCGGATCGAACATCGACGGCACGCGGCTCGCAAGAGTACTCGAAGGGAGCGATTGAGTGGCGACGATCTTGCCGTTCGCGGGGCTGTGGCCCCGCATCCACCCCACGGCCTTCGTGGCGCCGACGGCCACGATCATCGGCAACGTGACGGTGGGCGAGGAGGCGAGCATCTGGTTCGGCGCCGTGATCCGCGGCGACGAGCCCGACCACGTGATCCAGGTGGGCGCGCGCACCAGCATCCAGGACAACGTGGTGCTGCACGTGAGCGACCGCGGGCCGACGATCATCGGCAGCGACTGCACGGTGGGCCACGGCGCGGTGCTGGAGAGCTGCACGGTGGGCGACGGGGCCCTGATCGGCATGAACGCCGTGGTCCTGCAGCGCGCCACCATCGGCGAGGGTGCGCTGATCGCGGCGGGCGCCACGGTGGCCGAGGGCGCGCAGATCCCGCCGCGGCACCTGGCCGCGGGCGTGCCGGCCAAGGTGAAGAAGGAGCTGGAGGGATCGTCCGCCGGCTGGGTGGGCAAGGGCGGCGCGCACTACGTCCGGCTGTCGCGCGAGTACCTCCGCGCGGGCATCGGCCGGGTGGACGAAGTGGACGGAACGGCGCATGTCAAGGACATCCACGAATCCACCTCGGCCGAAGCGTAGCCGGTCTGCCTGGGCGCGACGTGACGTGACTCCGGGCGAACGCGCCGGTAGTTCGCGGGGCGAGTCGCAGGTCCATCGAGAAGCGGGTGAAGCTGTCGAATCCGTCAGAATCCACATCTGCCGGGACTGTCCTTTATCTTGATGTCCGGCGCGCGGCCCGAGGACGAGGCGGCCCGAGAGTCCGAGGGGCAGCCGAACGTGGGTTGAAAGCTGCGAACATGGACCGATGACGCGGTTGCTGTGATCTGCGGCGAGACGCGGATGGCGGGCGGAGACGGGGGCCTGGCGGCGGGGAACGCGGGCGGCAGCCGGGCAAGGGGACGCGAGGGCCTACCAAGGGGTGAGATGACGGAAGAGATCCTGCGCACGCTCTGCGAGCTTCCCGGGCCCACGGGCCAGGAGGACGCGGTGCTGGACTGGGTGGAGAACGAGTGGGCGGGGCGCGGGGAGGTGTCGCGCACGCGGGTGGGCAACCTGCTGCTGCACCTGCCCGGCCCCGGCCCGCGCGTGCTGATCGCGGCGCACGCGGACGAGCTGTCGCTGATCGTGCGCTCGGTGACGCCCGACGGCTTTCTGCGCGTGCTGCCCGGCGAGCGCGACACCTTCACCCTGCCCTACTTTCCCGGCTCGCCGCTGCGCGTGCTGGCGGAGGGTGGCGCGGTGAGCGGCATGTTCGCCACCACCACGGGCCACGCGCTCACCCCCGAGCAGCGCGAGCGCACGAAGCTGACGTGGGACGACGTGTTCGTGGACGTGGGGATGACGGCGGACGAGGTGGCGGCCGCCGGCATCCGCGTGGGCACGCGCATGGTGTGGGACACGGGCGTGCGCCGCGTGGGACGCCTGCTGGTGGGCAAGGCGATGGACGACCGCCTGGGCGTGGCCGTCCTGGTGGCCCTGGCCCGCCGGCTGGACGTGGCGAAGCTGCGCTTCGACGTGACGCTGGCGCTCACGGTGCAGGAGGAGATCGGGATGGTGGGCGTGGCGAGCATCGTGCGCGAGGGGCGCGACTTCGACATCGGCTTCGTGGTGGACAACGGCCTGGCGGGCGACATCCCCACCGTCTCGCACGGCCACGTGCCCGTGCGGCTGGGCGGCGGCCCCACGCTGGTGCACCGCGACTCGTCCGCCCACTACTCCCGCCGCCTGATCCAGGAGCTGCGCGCCACGGCGGCGGAGATCGGCGTGCCCGTGCAGGACATGGTGCTGTACCACTACACGTCCGACGCGGCGCACCTGATCCGCCAGGGGATGGAGACGCTGCTCGTCGCGCCGCCCATCCGCTACTCGCACTCGCCGTTCGAGGCCGTGGACCCCGCCGACGTGGAGTCCACGGTGCGCCTGTTCGACGCCTACCTGACGCGCGGCGCGGAGGCGTAGCGGGTGGCGTTCGGCGGACGTACGGGCGGGGCGGCGGTGGACGTGGTGGTGGTGGGCGGCGGCGTGATCGGCTGCGCCGTGGCGCGGAAGGCGGCGCTGGGCGGGCTTTCCGTCGTGGTCGTCGAGCGTGGGCGGCCGGGCGCGGAGGCGTCGTCCGCCGCTGCCGGCATGCTGTCGCCGCTGGCCGAGGCCAACGAGCCGGGCGCCTTCCTGGACCTGCTGCTGCGCGCACGGGCGGAGTATCCGGATTTCGTCGACGCGCTGCGCAGCGAGACGGGCGCGGACGTGGCCTACAGCGGCGCGGGCACGCTGTACGTGGCGCTTCGGGAGGAGGACGAGGCGGAGCTGGAGGAGCGCCTGCACTGGCAGTCGGCCGCCGGGCTGGGGGTGGAGCGGCTGACGGCGGACGAGGCGCGCGCGTTGGAGCCCGCGCTGTCGCCGCACGTGCGCTGGGCGCTGCGTTTCGCGGGCGACCACCAGGTGGACAACCGCCGCCTGGCGCTGGCGCTGTGGTCCGCCGCGGCGCGGGCCGGCGCGGAGTTCCGCCTGGGATGCGACGTGGCGTCCGTGCTCCGCGAGGGCGACCGCGTCGCGGGCGTGGAGCTGGCGGGCGGCGAGCGGATCGCGGCGGAGGCGGTGGTGCTGGCGGGGGGATGCTGGGCGGGACGGCTGAGCGGCCTGCCGCGGCCGCTGCCGGTGGAGCCGGTGATGGGGCAGCTCGTGTCCGTGGAGACGCTGCCGCCCACCTTCCGCCACGTGGTCGATTCGCCGCGCTGCTACCTGGTCCCGCGCGCGGACGGGCGGCTGATCGTGGGGGCGACGGCGGAGCGCGTGGGGTATCGCAGGGCCGTGACGCCGGCGGGGGTGATGCGCCTGCTGGCCGGCGCGCTGGAGATCGCCCCGTCGCTGGCCGACGCGCCGCTGGCGGAGACGTGGTCCGGGCTGCGGCCGGGAACGCCGGACGGGCTGCCGATCCTTGGCCGCGATCCCGACCTCTCCAACCTGCTGTACGCCACCGGCCACTTCCGCAACGGCATCCTGCTCGCGCCCATCACCGGCGAGATCGTGGGCGCGCTTCTGCTGGGTGAGGATGCGGCGGTGGACCTCGCGCCGTTCGCCATCGACCGGTTCTGACGATCGCCGGCTTCGCCTCCGGCACCTCCGACGTCGCGCGCATTGGTTCTCGATGACGAGAGTCCGCCGGGTCGACGACCGGTGAAGATCGAATCCCACGGATCGCACGCTTCCGACGTCGACTGACGCAGGCGCTGGAGAGCCAGTCATCGCGAGCGCGCCGCATCCGTATCGACCGACGGACGAGGCAACGTCAGGGATGCGTCAGGGACGTCATACGCGGGGACGAGGCAGCGTTGTGACGGGCATGAGAGCGAATCCATCGATCCGACGAATCGCCGCCGCCGTCGTGGTGGGCATGGGGACGTGCACCGCGGCCGGCCTCCACGCGCAGGCGGCGCTCGCCGATGTGCAGGCCGGGCAGACCGTGGAGCGCATCGTGTCGCCCTCGGACACGGCGCAGAGGTACGCCGTGTACCTGCCGCCGGGATATTCGCGCGAACGCGAGTGGCCCATCCTGTTCGCGATGGACCCGCGCGGGCGGGCGATGGCGCCGCTGCGGCTGTTCCGGCCGGCGGCGGAGCGGCTGGGGTGGATCATCGTGAGCTCGTACAACTCGGCGAGCGACGAGAAGGTGAGCCCCAACGCGGCGGCGCTGGGCGCGATGGTGGACGACGTGCAGCGGGGCCTTTCGATCGACGGGCGGCGGCTGTACCTGGCGGGGTTCTCGGGCACGGCGCGCGAGTCGTGGTTCTTCGCGGCGCGGCTGCCGGACCACGTGGCGGGCATCATCGGCTTCGGCGCCGGCACCCCGGACGAGAGCCCGTTCCTGCGCATGCGCGCCGGCGAGAAGCCGGGCTTCGCATTCTTCGGGGGGGCGGGCGACGCGGACTTCAACCACGACGAGGTGCGCGCGCTGGACCTGCGCCTGGACGGCACGCCGCTCGCGCACCGCACAGCCGGCTATCCCGGACCCCACTCGTGGGCGCCCGAGCCGGTGGCGACGGAGGCGATGGAGTGGATGGAGGTGCAGGCCGTGAAGCGCGGCCTGGCCCAGCGCTCCGCCGCCTGGCAGGACTCCATGCTGGCCGAGGCCACCGCCCGCGCCGCCGCCAGGGAAGCGGCGGAAGACCGCACCGGGGCGCTGGTGCGGTACCGCGGCATCGTCGCCGACTTCGACGGCCTGCGCGACGCATCGGCCGCGAAGGCGAAGGTGGCGGCGCTCTCGGCCGACCGTGACGTGCGCGACGAGCTGGCGCGGGCGGCGCACCTGGCCACCCGCGACAGCGCCCTCGCCGCGCACCACCACGCGGTGTTCGAGGCGCTGGCCGGCACCGCCCGTCCTCCGTCGACATCGGCGCTCGTCCGCGACCTAGGGATCGAGGCGTTGAAGCGGGACGCGCTGCGGACGGACGACACGCTCGCGGCGCTCTCCGCCCGGCGCCTGCTGCAGAGCCTGCTCGCGTACACCACCTTCTACGGCCCGCGCGGATACCTGGACAACGGCGACGCGCCCCGCGCGCTGCTGCTCCTTTCCGCGGCGCGCGCGATCGCCTCTGACGACCCGGAGGTCTGCTACGCCACCGCCACCACGCAGGTGAAGCTGGCGCACGCGGACGATGCGTTCACCGCGCTGGAGTGCCTGGTGGCCCACCCCGTCGATCCGGCGTTCCTGGAGCGCGACCCCGACCTGGCGCCGCTCCGCGCCGACGCCCGCTTCTCCGCCCTGCTCGCCCGCATCCGCGCCGCCGCGCAACCGGCCGCTCCCGCGCCGTAGCCGGGCGCGGCGCCGGCTCCCCCGGGCTCCACGCCCGCCGGGACGGCGCACGATCCGCTGGAGAATCGGCTCGCCGGGGCGTATCTTCTCCTCCGCGGCCCTCGCCGGACCTGGCCTGCTCTCCCATCGTCCGGCTCGCCTTTCGCCGCTCCTTCCGCCGACCCGATGGCGTCCATCGACCCATGATCCCCAACCGGATGCGCGTCGCCGTGCAGGCGCTTGCATTGTGCGTGTTGGCGGGCGCCTGCCAGACGGTGCGCACCACGCCGCCGCGGCGCGCGCCCATCCCCTGCGACGGGGCGTGCGGGGACACGGTGTCGGTGCAGTTCCTGGGCGTGGCGGGATTCGTGATCCGGCACGGCGGGGACGCGGTGCTGACCGGGCCGCTCTTCACCACGCCCGGCCTGCCGCGGGTGGCGCTGGCGGGTGCGTTCCGGAGCGACACGGCGTTCGTGCGCAGGCGGATGACCGAGATGCACGTGGACACGTCCGGCATCTCGGCCGTGCTGGTGGGGCACGCGCACTACGACCACCTGCTGGACGTGCCGTACGTGGCCCGCCGCTTCACACCCAGGGCGCGCGTGTACGGCAACCGCGCCATGGTGAACCAGCTTCCGGACGCGGACCTGCAGCGCCGCTTCTTCATCGTGGAGGACTTTGCGGCCACGCAGGACGGGGGCGGGCGCTGGATCTATCCCAAGACGGACACGCTGTTCCGCGGCCCGCGCCCGGTGAGCGCGGCCGACAGCAGCGTGCGCTTCCTGGCCGTGGCCGCCGTGCACCCGGCGCACCTCGTCAAGTGGATCCACGCGTTCGGCGGCGGGTCGGAGAAGCGCACCGTGGCGCCGCAGACGGCGTTCGACTGGCGCGAGGGGCGCGTGTTCGCGTTCGTGGTGGAGTTCCTGGACCCCGCCAGCCGCCGCGTGCTGTTCCGCGTGCACTTCACGGATGCGCCGTCGTGGCCGGGCGCGGGCTTCCCGCCGCGGTGGGTGGGCGGGGCGGGCACGTACGACCTGGCGCTCACCTGCGTGGGCACCTTCGACCAGGTGCCGGGCCAGGACATCCCCGGCTCGTTCCTGCGCTACACCTGGCCGCGGCACGTCGTCCTGGGCCACTGGGAGGACTTCTTCGTGCGGCAGGAGAAGCCATGGCACGCCATCCCCCTGCTGAAGGTGGACGAGTACCGGCGCCGCGTGGTGCGCACCCTGGGCGACAGCACCGCCTACACCCTGCCCGCCCCGGGCGACGAGGTGCGCCTGTGCGGCTGCACCACCGGCCCCGGCCGCCCGGTTCCGCCTCAACAGGCCCCGACTCCGCCCGCCCCCCGTTAGAAAGGACGGGGAGACGCGGACGGTCGATCCACCGCGGCGGTTCGACGTCGGCTCCTTTCCAGACCCGTCCGGGCATCGTCCGACGTGTGGCCCGATCGGCCGGACGGGAGAAGAACGGCGGCGGTCGAGCCCGATGACCGTCCCCGGAAGGTGAGCCAGGCCCCACGACTGGCGCGAGAAGCGCGGTACGATTATCGTTCGAAAAAGGATGCTCTCCGCCCGGCCCCGCTCGTCTCTCCCGCGGTACCATGCGATACTCCCCCCTTGTGCTGGCCCTGTCCGCGGCGTGCATCGCGGCCCCCTGCCACGCGCAGGCGCGGCGCTCCGCGAGCCCGCCGCCGGCCGCCCATGCGCCGACGCGGGCGGACAGCGTGTCGGCCGCGATCGCCGCGTCGGACGCCTACCTCGGTGCCGGCCTTCCCGACCTCGCCCGCGCCAGCCTGGCCGCGCCGCCGCTGAACCCCGTGCGCGACCTGCCGCTGGTGCTGCGCGTGCGGCGGCAGGGGCTGCGGATCGACAGCGTGGAGACGGCGCTGCGCCTGGCGCGGGCCGGCGAGCTTCTGGGCCAGGGGCGGGGCGCGGATGCGCTGGCGCTGTACGACTCGCTGCTGGCCGGCCCTCCGCGGGTGCACGCGTGGGCCGCGAAGGCGGGCGCGGAATCGTTGCGCGGCCGGGCGCGGGCCGTGAAGGCGCGGGCGGAGGACGGCGTCGCGGCGCTCGCCCCCGAGGCCGTGCGCCCGTGGGTGAAGTCGATGGCGACGCTTCCGGAGAAGGCGCTGCTGCTCGCGCTGTACCTGGCGACCGCGGCCGCGGTCGTGCTGGTGCTGCGCTGGGCGTACCGGTCACGCAAGCCGCGGAAAGGTGCGTACCTGTTCACCGTCCAGGAGCTGGGGGGAGACGGGAGCGCGCTGTTCGAGGAGGTTCGCTGCGCGGTGCTGGACGCGGCGCAGGGGGGACTGGGATCGGAGCACCTGCGGCAGGAGGACATGGACGGGGCGGCGCTCGCCTCGCCCATGCTGCGGCCGCTGTCGGCGGACGACGTGCCCGGGCTGCGGGCTCTGCTCGCGGACGAGGCGCCCATCCGCTTCGGACCCGTCTCCTTCACTCCGAAGCAGCTCTACGGCGCCTTTCGCGGCCTGCTGGAGGCGCCGCCCGAGTTCACGGTGCGCGGCAGCCTGGCGGGCCGCGACGCGGAAGACCGCATCATCCAGATGGAGACGCACCACGCGGACGGCCGCCTGCACGGGAGCTGGCACATTCGCGAGGGCGGGGCCGGCGCGCGCGGGGCGCTCGTGCGGCGCCTGGCCGCCTGCCACCTGTACGACCGCGGCCTCTGGAACACCGTCACCCGGAGCCGCGAGGGCTTTCTCTGCCTCCTGCGTGGCCTCGACGTGCTGTCCCGGGAAGAGACCGTTCGCGAAACCAGCGAGCGCGAGCGCCTGCTCTCGGAGGCCGCCTCCTGCCTTCGCGCGGCCGTGGCGCTGGACGACACCAACTACATGGCCTGGCTGAAGCTGGCGGAGACCCTGCGGAAGCGGGGGATGAACGACGCGGCGCTCCGCGTGCTGGATCGCCTGCAGCAGCGCCTGTGCAACGGCCGAACTCCGCCGTCCGAACGGCCCGACCCGAAGCTGGGACCATGCTTTCTGCTGGTGGTGCGGTACCACCGTGCCCTTACCCTCTCCAAGTTCCGCAAGCCGCGGGCGCTGGCGATCGCGCGGCAGCACTTCCGGTCGCTGCTGACGCGGCTTACCGTCGAACAGCGGGCGGCGGAAGCCCGCGAGGCCGACGCCAGGCGTGCCATGGACGCCTCGGCCGCCGGGGCTCCGCAGGCAGACCTGGAGGCGGAGGTGAAGCGCGCGGCCGCCGGGACGCGGGAGATCGTCCGCCTGATGCAACTGGTGCTGTGCGGGCTCGCGGCGGGGGAGGCGGCCCAGGCACACGCGGAGCTCCGCGCGCTCAAGTGGCATGATCCCCGGCGCGCCGCGCACCTGGACGCGTTCTGGCGCGACGGCGTGAGATACCTGGGCCAGCTGCGGGCCATGGAGTCGGGCACGCAGGTGGGCGACAGCCGGTGCTTCGAGCCGGCGCTTTCCACCGCCTACCAGGCCGTCGGGCACCTGGCGTACCTGCGAGGCCAGTTCGCGGTCTCGGTCGGCATGTACGACGAGGCGCTGCGCCGGAACCCCGAGATGCCGGGGCCCTACGTCGGCCGGGCGGTCTCGCTGTTCAAGCTGAGCGAGCGCTGCAACGAGTGGACGGAGGAGACCCGGCGCGCGCTGGACACCGCCCTCCGGCACAGCCCGGGCAGCAGCCGCGCGCACTACTACCGGGGACGCCTGGCGTGGGCGCAGTGCGATCCGGAGCGCGCGGCCGCCGAGCTCGCCCTCGCGGATCCGAACCCCCGCACCCTGGCGTGGCGCGCGGTGCTTCTCGCGGCCCGTGACCGGGACTACTCGGGCGCTGCAAGGTTCCTGCGCCTTTCGCTGAAGCAGGATCGCAGGCGCGACGAGCGCTGGCCGTGCGTGGTCCGCTACGCCGTGCAGCACCTCCAGGCGGTCCGCGCCAGGGAAGCGCCGGCGGCCGACGACGTGCGCGAGGCGGAGGACCTGTTGCGAAGCGTGATCGGCTGGGCCAAGTGCGCGGCGGGTTGGCAGGACCCGGCGCTGGCCGTGATCCGCGATGAGGCGCGCGCCCTGGTCGTGGAGGCACGCACCGCACTGCATCCACCCCCCGCCGCGACCGTCCCGCTCTCGCCCAAGGTGGTCCGCAGGCTCACCGGCCGCGGGACCCCGTCGAGCGAATCCAGGGAGCCCACCGCATCGAAGGAAGCGGCGGCGGGGAAGCCGGCCGGAAAGGCGGCTCCACCGACCGCGGAGCGCCGCTCCCGGACGCGGAGGAAGCCGCCGGCGGGCACCGGTGGCCCAACGCCCGGCACGCCGCCTGCGGCTCCCCCTGCGTAGGCGGTAGGGCCCCGACCGCGACGTGGGCGGTGCCGGGGCGTGGCTCCCGGCACCGCCTTCCCCCAACCCTTTCCGTCATGCCCAGGCGAGCGGCCCACCCGCCCTCCAGACCGGAACCTTTGCGGTCCCCCTCCCCCGCGGCGCGTGCGGTGGTGGACGGGAGCACGCCCCCGGCATCGGCGGCGCCGCAGGCCGCGGCCCTGCGCCTCACCCCGGCGGACGTGCTGCGGCTCCAGCGCACCATCGGCAACCGCGCCGTGCAGCGCCTGATCGAGAGCCGGCGCGAGTCCGTCCGTGCCGCGGGAAAGCCCGCCGGCGAGGGGACCCCGGCCGTCTCGCGGATGGCCGCCGGGAGCGGCGCCGTGCAGCGGGACGTGGTGAACTGGATGCCCGGGAAGTACACCCCGCCCATCGTGGAGAAGCTCACCAAGAAGGGCGACCAGGCGAACCTGGAGATCGTCCAAGGATACCTGAAGAAGGCCGCCTACGTCGCCGACCAGATCGACGAGGCCACCCTTCGGGCGCACGACCACGTGCAGGGCGTGGTCAAGAAGGTGATCGCGGGCGAGGTCAAGCTGGACGGCATCGTGGCCGCGCTGGACGGAATGCCCCACGCGCCGGATTTCGCCAACAAGCTCGGCGACATGATCGCAGGCACGGGCGCCATGCACCCCTCCGCCGCCGGCGGCTACGTGATCGAGGACTACGTCACCGCGGAGCTGAGGCACGACGCCGAGTTCCAGGTGACACCCCCCGAGCTGCAGGGCTCCCGCCCGGACGTCATCTTCACGCTGGACCCCATGGACGCCGAGGACGGGATCGCCGCCCTGTACGACATCACCTCGCAGGCATCCGCGGGGCACGTGCTGGACAAGGGCGGGGGAAGCTGGGTACGGCACCTGAAGTACGCATACGTCTCGGAGCTGGTGTATCCGCCGCTCAAGTTCGACGGAACGGAGGCCCGCAAGCTTTCGGAGGAGGAGATGAAGCTGGTGCAGCTCCGCTCCATGGAGAAGATGAAGGCGGTGGAGGAATCCGCGGCCCAGTACGCGGAGGGCTACCGCAAGCTCTACGAGCAGGCGCTGCCCGAGGCGGCCAAGCGGCTGAGCCAGGGCGACCGGAAATGGATGAAGGTGGGCGGACGCCGCGGGACCTCGGTGCTGAACGACGCCGGGCTGCTGGAGAGCGCGGGCGGGTGGGACGCGGTCCCTTTCGACAAGTGGTGGACGCAGGCCGTGAACGACGGCAACCTGCGGCGGTCGCTGGAGACGGTCGGGAGCTGGCTGTAGCCGGCGCCCGATCCGTCTGCGGGCGAGGAAGCGAAGCGTACATAACAAGCTCAGGACGATCTCTTTCTGCTTCCGTTCGACGCGATGCACGGCGATCACTGCGTCCACGCGTCGACGGCAGGGGTATCGGCGTCCCCCTACCCCGGCGATCCGCCGGCGCGCGGAGACCCGCCGTCCCAACCGGGAATGGCGGCCGCCTGCACGATCCAGCTTGCGAGCTGCGTCTCGTCCAGCTCGTCCAGCTCGCGCACGTCCAAGGAGCGCACGTCCTTGATCTTGCCGACGGGCGGAGCGGGCTGTAACAAGGCACCCTTGAAGAAGCTGAGCTTGACGTGGTGCTGGAAGGCCGCGAAGGCCAGGAACCATCCCTGCCCCTCCACGCCGTAGAACGGGCAGTGCCAGCGCACGGCCTTGCGGACGCCGGGCACGTGCTGCACCACGAGCGCGTCGACGCGGCTGGCGACGGCGGCCTGCCACGGCTCCATGCCGGCGATGTAGGCCTGCACTCCGGCATCCCCGTCGGACTTGGGCAGCATCGCGGGCCTGCGGGCCGTCCGCGGCGGGGCTTTCCCCGCGTTCGCCGGGCTGGGCGCCTTCGTCGTCGCCTTCCCCTTCGGCTTCGGCGTATCCGGCTTCCTGGGGGGCATCTCCGTCGACCCGAGGGTGGGGCGCGTTCGGGCGGCGCTGCGTCCGGCGAGGCGCGTGATCATCTACCCGCTGCGAAACGGTGGGACGGGCGCGGAGGGGATGCGCGGTCCAGCGACGGCGCGAATCCCAGGCTACTTTGCCCGCTTCGGCTTGGCCTTCTTGCTGGATGAGTTCAGGGCGACCGCCGCACGGACGAGCGCCGTGAACGCATCCCGAAGCGCTCCACCTTCCGCCGGAGGGTGGAGCGCTTCGTCTCGCCGGATGAGAAGGGCGAGGGCGGGCCGGCTACACGATGGTCGCGGCCATGAAGTAGTCGAAACCCTGCTCGCTGCTGCGCCAGGCGCGGATGCGGAAGATGCGGCCGGGGGCGCCGGGCTCCAGGCGCACGTGCTGGCGGCCGCCCTGCCAGAAGTGGCGCTCGCCGGTGAGCAGCTCCTCCACCTCCCACGGGTCGTCCCAGCCGATGCCCATCTGGTCCAGCGGAAAGTGCAGGGTGGCCTCGTGCGCCTCGAAGGGGTCCAGGTTCACGGCCACGAACACCAGGCTGGTGCGGTCCGCCGTCATCTTGCCGTAGAACAGGACGTGGTCGTCGTCCGCCTGGAAGAAGCGCAGGTTGTCGTACTCGTGCAGCGCGGGGTTGGCGCGGCGCACGGCGTTCAGGCGGGTGACCAGGGGGCGGATGTTGCCGGGACGCTCCCAGTCCCACGCCTTGATCTCGTACTTCTCGCTGTCCAGGTACTCCTCCTTTCCCGGCAGCGGCGTGCTCTCGCACAGCTCGAAGCCGCTGTAGATGCCGTAGACGGACGACAGCGTGGCGGCCAGGATCGCGCGGATCATGAACGCCGGCCGGCCGCCGCGCTGCAGGAACTCGGGCAGGATGTCGGGCGTGTTGGGCCACAGGTTCCCGCGGAAGTACTCCTTCATGGGCCCCTGGGTGAGCTCCGTGAGGTACTCCGTGATCTCGCCCTTGAAGTTGCGCCAGGTGAAGTAGGTGTAGCTCTGCGAGAAGCCCGCCTTGGCCAGCGCCCGCATCATCTTGGGCCGCGTGAACGCCTCGGACAGGAAGAGCACGTCGGGGTGCCCGCGCTGCACCTCGCGGATCATCCACTCCCAGAACTGCACGGGCTTGGTGTGCGGGTTGTCCACGCGGAAGGCCTTCACGCCCTGCCCGATCCAGAACAGCACCACGTCGCGCCACTCGCGCCACTGCCCCTCCCAGTCGCCGCCGTAGAAGTTGAGGGGGTAGATGTCCTGGTACTTCTTGGGCGGGTTCTCGGCGTGCTTGATGGTGCCGTCGGGCCGCACGTGGAACCAGCCCTGGTGGTCGCGCGCGTACGGGTGGTCGGGCGAGACCTGGATGGCGAAGTCGATGGCGATCTCCAGCCCGTGCTTGCGCGCGGCCTCCACCAGCCGGCGGAAGTCCTCCAGCGTGCCCAGCTCGGGGTGCACGTCGCGGTGCCCTCCCGCCGGTCCGCCGATGGCGTAGGGCGAGCCGGGCTGGTCGGGCCCCGCGCCCAGCGTGTTGTTCTTTCCCTTGCGGTGCGCCAGCCCGATGGGGTGGATGGGGGGAAGGTACAGCACGTCGAACCCCATGTCGCGCACGTACGGCAGCTTGCGGATGACGTCCTCGAAGGTGCCGTGGCGCGCGGGGTCGTCGGAGGCGGAGCGGGGGAAGAGCTCGTACCAGGCGGCGAAGCGGGCGGCCGGGCGGTCCACCTGCACGGGCAGCGTGCGCGCGTACTCGGTCAGGTCCCAGCGGTCGGGCCAGCGCTCCACCAAGTGCAGCAGCTCGGGGTCCAGCGCGGCGGCCACGCGCTCGGCCAGGGTGGGCGCGTCCTGCAGCTCGGAGAGCAGCCGGCGGAAGCGGTCGCGGTCGGCGCCGTCCGCGCGGTCGGCGGCGCCCTGCACCAGCAGCACGCCCTCGGCCAGCTCCGTGGCCACGTCCTGGCCCGCGTCGTACTTCTTGCGCAGGTCGCTGGCCCACGTGCCGAAGGTGTCGGTCCACGCCGTCACCGTGTACAGGTAGCGCACGTTGCGGGTGAGCGGGAACGACCCCGCCCAGCGGTCGTTGTCCAGGAAGCGCATGCGCGCCTCCATCCACTCGTCCTCGTCCTCGGGCCGGTAGCGCACGGCGGCGGCGATGGCGTCGTGCCCCTCCTTGAAGACGTCGGCCTGCACCTCCAGCGTGTCTCCCACCTCGCGCTTCACGGCGTAGCGCCCGCAGTCCAGCTCGGGCTGCACGGCTTCGATGACGATCCTGTGGCGCGCGTCGATCCCGTCGGGCATCCGCGTCTCCGGTTGGCGCTTCGTTCTGGTCGGCCGGCGTGTACGGCACGGCGGCGGCGCGCGCAATCGGCATGCCCCGCGTCCCCGCCGCGCGGGCAGTCTGGGGCGCGTGAAGCCTCCCGGCAAGCTCCGGCCGTTCCTGGCCCATCCGACGTCGCTTCCGACGATCCGAACCCGCCATCGCCGGCTCCGCCATCGCCGATGCGCGAACGCGATCCCGGACGCATCTCCCATTCGACGGCAACCCGCGCCTTCCACGCCGATTGCCGCATCCCCGCATCCATCGGCGCATCCCGCTTCCGCCCATCTCCCGCCCGGCCGGACCGGCGCGCGCGACCCATCCTCGGACCGACCGATCGACCCGGACCTTGATGGATCGCTGACATCTCCCGATACACCCCCGCGGAGTAGCGTCCGTCACGTGCCCTCCCCGTCCATCCCCCCGTCGTGGCCCGCCTCGCGGATGGAGGCAATCGTTCCTGCGGAAGCCGGGCACCACGCCCCGGCCCCGCGGCGCCGGACCGGGCGGGGCGCCGTGAACGATCCCCACCGAAGGAGGGACCCATGAGAAGCATCGCACAAGGGATGGCCGCGCTGGCGCTGGCGTGCACGGCGCTCGCCGCCTGCGACGGCCGGAACCCCGCGGACCCGTCGGCCGCGACGCCGCACTCGTTCTGCCAGGTGAACCGGGCGCACGCGGACTGCAACGGCCCCCCGCCCCGCGACCCGCCGCCCGACACCACCACCCCGCCCCCGCCGGCGGCGAGCTACGCCTACTCGCTCATCCACCTGTTCTACGTGGGCGGGTCGGGCCTGAAGACGGCGGAGGTGGGCGCCGAGTCGGACTCGTACGCCTACGTGAACTACACGCTGGCGGACGCATACATCACGGCCGCCAACTGCTATACCAACGTCAACACCTCCACCGTCCACAAGATCAAGTCCGGCTACGGCAGCCCGTTCTACGCGGCCGCGGGCTTCCAGCAGCTCTACCCGAACAACAGCACCGTGATCAAGTGGAAGATCAGCGCGACGCACACCTTCACCCCCGTGGCGGGCGCGACGGGCGGCGGCACCTACTCGACGTACTGGGAGGGATGCTACTGATTCGCGGCGGTCGCGGCGGACACGGGGTGGGCGGCGGCAGCCTTCGGGCGCCGCCGCCCACCGCGGCGCGCGCGTTCGCGACGTCGCTGGCGCTGGCGCTGGCGGCCGCGGGCTGCACGGACGCGACCGCCGGCGCTCGCACGCAGGATGCTCCGTCGCACGAGGAGGGCGCGCACGAGGCTCCGGCCGGCGGTGCGGCGGTGGATGAAGCCGGGCCGTCCCAGGGGGCGGCCGACTCCACGGTGCGGACGCCGGATGCGTGGTCCCCGCCACGCGTGCTGCCTCCGGGCGATGCGTCGTCCACGCTGCACGACGCGCGGGTGGCGGCCTTCGCCGCCGGCACGGGGGGCTCGCTGCACGCGCTGTTCCTGCGCGGCTCGGAGGAGCCCGGGCGGCCGGACCGGCTGCTGTACGCCGCGTTCCGCGCCGGCCGCTGGACCGAGCCGGAGACGCTGGACGGGGACGCCCGGCGCATCGCCTCGCCGCGCCTGGCGGTGGATGGAGGCGGACGGGTGCACGCGCTGTGGCTTCGCGGCCCCGACGCGGCGCACCCCGAGCGCCTGTCGGCGGTGGCGCACCGCGTCCTCGCGGCTGGACGGTGGTCCGCGCGGGAGGCGGTCTACGCGGGCGGGGCGGATGCGGACCTGCCGGACGGCGGGCTGGACGCGGCGGTGGACGGAGCCGGCGCGGTGCACGTGGTGTGGCCGCATCCCGCGCGGGGCCTGGTGCACCTGGCGTGGAGCGCCGGGCGGTGGCGCGACATGGCGCCGCCGGGTGCGGCGGGCGCGGACCTGCGCCTGATCGCGGGCCCCCGCGGCGCCCTGGCGCTGGCGGACGTGATGCCGATGCTGGGCGCGCTCACGCAGAGCGCCGGCGCGTACGGCAACGCCTGGGTGCGCACCGCGGGTGCGGACGGCGCGTGGACGCAGCCGCTGGGGCTGCACCCCGACCCCGCGCGCGCGGCCCACGCGCCGCAGCTCGCGTGGGACCGCCGCGGCGTGCTGCACGCCGTGTGGCTGGAGGGCACCCCCGGCGAGATGCTGCCCACGCGGCTGATGTACGCCTCGACAGTGGACGGGCGGCGGTGGAGCGCGCCGGTGGAGGCCGGCGGCGAGGCGCCGGGCCGCGCCTTCTACTCGCCGCGCCTGGCGGTGGACGGCGCGGGCACGCTGCACCTCACCTTCGCCCGCTTCCGCGACGGCGTCTCGTTCCCGCGCCACTTCCACGCCAGCCTCGCCGGCACCCGCTGGTCCGCCGCGAGCGAGATCCTGCCCGTGGAGGGCGAGCGATACAGCGAGCTGGAGACGGCGGTGGACTCCGACGGCCGCCTGAACGCCGTCTGGAAGGCGGCGGACGGGCGGTACCGGCACTCGGTGCTGACCGCGCGAACGCACTGACCGGCGGCGGGTCGATTTCCGGTGAAGCTCGGCCGATGCCGCGGGGGAGTGGTATCGGCGCTTCGTGCGTTCCGGGACCTCGGTGGATCTGGTGCGGCGGCGCGCTTCGTACGATTGTGAGCGCGAACAGAAATCCGCGATGGCGTACTTCCGCAGCCGTCGCCGAACTCCGAGCCAGGGAAGCACGATGGATTTCGATCTCGCAACCGGCATCGCGGTCCTCGAACGCACGCCGCACGCCCTCCGCGCGATGCTCGCCGGGCTGCCGTCCGCGTGGACCGAGCCGAACGAAGGGCCCGAGACGTGGAGCCCCTTCGTCGTCGTCGGCCACCTCGTCCACGGCGAGCGCGTCAACTGGATCCCGCGCGCGCAGCTCATCCTCGCGCAGGGCGAACAGCGGCGCTTCACCCCCTTCGACCGCTTCGCCCAGCTCCGCGAGAGCGAGGGGAAGCCGCTCGTCGACCTGCTCGACGAGCTCGTGCGCCTGCGGGCCGAGAGCCTGGCGACGCTTGTCGGCTGGCGGCTGGCGGATGACCAGCTCGCCCTGCAAGGGGAGCATCCCGAGTTCGGGCCCGTGACGCTGCGCCAGCTGCTCGCCACGTGGGTCGCGCACGACCTTGCGCACACGGCGCAGATCGCCCGTGTGATGGCGAAGCAGTACCGCGCCGCCGTTGGCCCGTGGCGCGCGTTCCTCCCCATCATGGACCGATGAGCCGATCCGCCGGCGCGTAGCGAGCCGCCCCGGCGGAACGGCGTATCGGGCTGCGTCCGGGAGCTTCCATCGCGGGCCGGCCAGGAGTCGAACCCGATCATCCGGCATTCTCTCGATTTTCGATCGACCTGCGGGACGTCCATCGATGAACCCGCAGATCGGCCGACGAGCGGTTCGTCAGTCCGGAGCTCCCATCGCCTTCCTGATCTCCTGAATCTCCAGTCGATGTGATCGAGCCGCTCCTTCGCTCCGCCCTGCCGCATTTCCCTCCCGCATCCTACGAGCTGCACCCCTCCTGGGCCGACGGCCACTCCGGCTCCCAGCGCTGACTACGGCCGGCCTCCCACCGATTCCCCATCGGATCCACGTACCCGCTTGCGAGTGAGCGCGATGCGCTGGTGCGGGCATACACAAACGTTTATCACTGCGTTTCGGGCCCCCTTCGGAAACCCCCGCGCACGATCAAGGATAGACCTCCACCTCGCGCCGAGCAGTCCATCGACCCGCCGACGCGCCGCGTATCACCTCGTGCCAGAAACGCATGCTGTGTAACGGAAATCGGCATCCGGGCGCGTGGTGAGGGACGCGTAACAGGCGCGGCGTAGACACCGAAACGTGTTACCCGAAGGTGCACGTCGGTTGCGTCCGCCGTGCCGCGACCGGCCGGGACGGCGGCGGGAGAATCCAGAAAAATCCCGGCGCGGGCGATGCCGGGCGCCACCCTCCGGAATGGACGGATGCTGAGCACACCCCCACCCGAAGAGCACCCCGAGGCCGCCGCCCTTCGGGGGCGGATCTTCACCGACCTGGACCGCCTGGCCTTCGCGCTGGAGAGGGAGGCGGCGGAGTTGCTGGACGGCGGCCGCGAGCCCGAGTCGGCCGCCCGGCAGGAGCGCCGGCTGGGGGTGCGGCTGGCGCAGCGGCTGGTGGCGGGGGTGTGGGCGGACGAGGTGAACGGGCGGATGCAGCGCTGGTCCGCGGACTACGAATCCCGCTTTCCCACGACGGGGCGATGACGGACACGGCGGAGCTGGCGCGGAAGGTCCGGGAGCTCGGTCCCTGGTTTCACGATCTGGAGATCCACGGGGTGCGCACCGCACCCGACCACCCCCTCGGCAACTTCCTGCGCGACCTGTGGACGCAGGTGGAGCCCGCCTTTCCCGCGGACATGACGGGCAGGACGGTGCTGGACATCGGCTGCAACGGGGGATTCTACTCGCTGCAGCTGCATGCCCGCGGCGCCCGGGTGACGGCCATGGACCACGATGCGCGCTACCTGGAGCAGGCGCGCTTCGCGGCGCGCGAGCTGGGCGCCGACATCGAGTTCCACCACCTGGACGTGTACGACGTGGAGACGCTGGGGCGGCGCTTCGACTACGTGCTGTTCATGGGCGTCTTCTACCACCTGCGCCACCCGCTGCTGGCGCTGGAGCGCGTGGCCCGGCTGCCCCGCGAGCGGCTGGTCTTCCAGAGCATGCTGCGCGGCGCCACGGGCGCGTACCCGGTGCAGAAGGACTACGACATCGGCGAGACGGCGATGTTCGAGGACCCCACCTTCCCCGCCATGTACTTCATCGAGCACGAGTACGCGGGCGACTGGACCAACTGGTGGGTGCCCAACGAGGCGGGGATGGAGGCCATGCTCCGCTCGTGCGGGCTGCGCATCGAGGCGCACCCGGCCAAGGAGGTCTACTTCTGCGCCCCGGCACGGGCGGAAGGGTAGCGGCCACCGCTCCGCCCGCTCCGTCGAACGGGGCGGGCGGTCCACTCGGAAAGCGGCACCCGCGGCGGGCAAGGCGCCCGGCGGCGGCGAAACGGCAAGGGAGGTGTGGCGTGGCGGAACGCAGAGTCCTGGTGACGGGCGGGGCGGGGTTCGTGGGCAGCCACCTGGTGGACGCGCTGGTGGAGCGCGGCGACCGGGTGCGCGTGCTGGACAGCCTGGACCCGCAGGTGCACGGCCCCGAGCGGCGCGCGCCGGCGTGGCTGAACCCGGGCGCCGAGCTGGTGGTGGGCGACGTGCGCGACCCCGACGCGTGGGCCCCCGTGCTGAAGGACGTGGACGTGGTCTACCACCTGGCCGCCGCCGTGGGCGTGGGCCAGTCGATGTACCGCGTGGCCGACTACACGGCCGTGAACACGATGGGCACCGCGCACCTGCTGCAGACGCTCATCGACCGCGAGATGATGCTGGAGCGGCTGGTGGTGGCGAGCAGCATGTCCATCTACGGCGAGGGGCGCTACACGCGCCCGGACGGCTCGGCGCCGGCGGCCGTCCTGCGCACGGCCGACCGGCTGCGCGCGCGGCAGTGGGAGCCCGCGGACGCCGACGGCACGCCGCTCACGCCGGCGCCGACGGACGAGGCGAAGGCGCTGGACCCCACCTCCATCTACGCGCTCACCAAGACCGACCAGGAGCGGATGGTCCTGCAGATCGGCGAGGCGTACCGCATTCCCAGCGTGGCGCTGCGCTTCTTCAACATCTACGGGCCGCGGCAGGCGCTCTCCAACCCGTACACGGGGGTGGCGGCCATCTTCAGCGCCCGCCTGCTGAACGGCGAGCCGCCGCTGATCTTCGAGGACGGCGGCCAGCGGCGGGACTTCGTGTCGGTGCACGACGTCGTCCGCGCGCTGCTGCTGGCGGGCGAGGCGCCGGGCGCGGTGGGCAGGGCGCTGAACGTGGGATCGGGCCGCGCGGTGAGCGTGCGCGAGGTGGCGGACACCCTGGCGCGGGTGCTGGGGGTGGATGCGGAGCCCGAGGTGAGCGGCAAGTACCGCGTGGGCGACATCCGGCACTGCTTCTCGGACATCTCGGCGGCGCGCGAGGCGCTGGGATACGAGCCGCGGGTGACGTTCGAGGCGGGGATGGAGGAGCTGGTGGGGTGGCTGCGCGCGCAGGAGCGGCCGGAGAGCGGGATCGAGCGGCACGCGGCCGAGCTGGCGGCCCGCGGTCTCACGCTGTGAGGAGGGGGACGAACGTGACGAGCGAGCGAACGCACACGCTGATCACCGGCGGCGCCGGGTTCATCGGGTCCAACGTGGCCCATTCGCTCCTGCGGGACGGGGAACGGGTGACGGTGGCCGACAACTTCTCGCGCGCCGGGGTGCGCCAGAACGCGCAGTGGCTGAAGCGCACCCACGGCGACCGCGTGCGCATCGTGGACGTGGACGTGCGCGACGCCGAGAAGGTGCGGCTGCTGGTGGCGGGGTCGCGGCAGGTGTTCCACTTCGCGGCGCAGGTGGCGGTCACCACCTCGCTGGAGGACCCGGCGGCCGACCTGCAGACCAACGTGATCGGCACCTTCAACGTGCTGGAGGCCGCGCGGGCCATGCGCACCCCGCCGCCCATCCTGTTCACCAGCACCAACAAGGTGTACGGCGGGATGGGGGAGGTGCGGGTGGATCTGGCGGAGGGCGCCTACCGCTACGCCGACGGCCGCCGCGGCGTGGGCGAGGACGCGCCGCTGGACTTCCACTCGCCCTACGGGTGCAGCAAGGGCGCGGCCGACCAGTACGTGCACGACTACGCCCGCATCTTCGGGCTGCCCACGGTGGTGTTCCGCATGAGCTGCATCTACGGGACGCGGCAGTTCGGCACCGAGGACCAGGGGTGGGTGGCCCACTTCGCCCGCGCGCTCTTCGGCTCCGAGCCCATCACCATCTACGGCGACGGGTGCCAGGTGCGCGACATCCTGTGGATCGACGACCTGGTGGGCGCCATGCGCGCGGCGATGGACCGCATCGGCTCCGTCTCGGGCCAGGTGTTCAACATGGGCGGCGGCGCCGAGAACGCCGTGTCCGTGCGCACCGTCATCGACCGGCTGCGCGACATCACCGGGGCGGACGTGCCGGTGGCGCAGGCCGGCTGGCGCCCGGGCGACCAGCGCATCTACGTGTCCGACACGGCCAAGGCCGAGCGCATGCTGGGGTGGAAGCCGCGCACCTCGTGGCGCGCCGGGCTGGAGAAGCTGGTGGAGTGGCTTCACGAGGCCGACCTGGCCACCCCCGTAGCCGCGCGCGAGCCCACCTCCGGCGGCGGCGCGCATGCGCTGGCGGAGGCCGCGCGATGAGCGGCGCGCAGCCCGCCGCCGGACCGGAAGCCTCCGTCCCCTCCGCCGCCGCGACCATGCGCGCGGCCGTGCTGGCGGCGCCCCGCACCTTCCAGGTGCGCGAGGCTCCCGTGCCGCGGCCCGGCCCCGGCGAGGTGCGCGTCCACCTCGCGGGAACGGGCGTGTGCGCGTCCAACGTCACGCCGTGGGAGGGGCCGCCGTGGATGACCTTCCCCACGGAGCCGGGCGGGATGGGACACGAGGGATGGGGCGTGGTGGACGCCGTGGGCGAGGGCGTCGACGCCCTGGCGCCGGGCGACCGCGTGGCGGCGCTCAGCTACCACGCCTACGCCGAGTACGACGTCTGTCCGGCATCCCAGTGCGTCCTGCTGCCGCCGGAGCTGGCGGACGTGCCGTTTCCCGGCGAGCCGCTGGGGTGCGCGATGAACATCTTCCGCCGCAGCGGCATCCACGAGGGCCACACGGTCGCCATCGTCGGCATCGGCTTCCTGGGTGCGCTGCTGACGAAGCTGGCGAAGGACGCCGGCGCCCGCGTGGTCGCGATCTCCCGGCGGCGGTACTCGCTGGAGGTGGCGCGGCGGATGGGGGCGGACGAGACGATCGCCATGGACGACCACAAGGCGATCATCGAGCAGGTGAAGGAGCGGACGGACGGGCAGCTGTGCGAGCGGGTGATCGAGGCCGTGGGCAAGCAGCGGCCCCTGGACCTGGCCGGCGAGCTCACCCGCGAGCGGGGCCGCCTGATCATCGCCGGCTACCACCAGGACGGGCCGCGCCAGGTGAACATGCAGCTCTGGAACTGGCGCGGCATCGACGTCGTCAACGCCCACGAGCGCGACCCGCAGGTGTACGTGGACGGCATCCGCGCCGCCGTGGACGCCGTGCTGAACGGCCGCCTGGACCCGTCGCCGCTGTACACGCACACGTATCCGCTCGACAAGCTGGACGAGGCCCTGGCCGCCACGCGCGACCGCCCGGACGGCTTCTTCAAGGCCCTGGTGACGCCGTGACGGACACGCTCTCCACCACGTCCGCGGTCGATCCCACCGTCAGGACGCCGGCCGGTGCGTCCGCAGACCTTCGTTCGACGGCGCGCCCTGCGGATTCCGCCGATTCGGTCCGTGCAGCGCCGACGTCCCGTCCGCGTCTCGGCTTCCTGGGCGTGGGGTGGATCGGGCGGCACCGCATGCAGGCGATCGTGGATGCCGGGCTGTGCGAGGTGGCGGCGGTGGCGGACCCGGCGGACGAGATGGCGGCGGAGGCGCTGAAGGTGGTGCCGGGGGCGGAGCGCGCGGGCTCGCTGGACAAGCTGCTGGCGGCCAGGGTCGAAGGGGTCGTGATCGCCACGCCCAGCGCCCTGCACGCCGACCAGTCCATCCGCGCTCTGGAGAGCGGTGCCGCGGTGTTCTGCCAGAAGCCGCTGGGGCGCACGGAGGCCGAGGTGCGCCGCGTGGTGGATGCCGCCCGCGCCGCCGACCGGCTGCTGTGCGTGGACCTGTCGTACCGCTTCACGCAGGCCATGCGCGCGGTGCGCGAGCGGGTGCGTGCCGGGGCGCTGGGGCACGTGTACGCGGCGGACCTGGTGTTCCACAACGCGTACGGCCCGGACAAGCCCTGGTTCTACGACCCCGCGCTCTCCGGCGGTGGGTGCGTGATGGACCTGGGCGTGCACCTGGTGGACCTGGCGCTCTGGGTGATGGGCTTCCCCCAGGTCGCGGACGTGCGCGGAAGCCTGTTCGCCAGGGGAAGGCCGCTTGCCGGCGCGGCGGGGCAGGTGGAGGACTACGCGACGGCGGAGGTGGCGTTCGCCGATGGCCGCACGGCGCGCCTGGCGTGCTCGTGGAACCTGGCCGCCGGCACCGAGGCGGTGATCGGCGCCACCTTCTACGGCACCGGCGGCGGCGCGGCGATGCGCAACGTGGGCGGCTCGTTCTACGACTTCCGCGCCGACCTCTTCCACGGCACGAAGTCGCAGCCGCTCGCCGCGCCGCCCGACGAGTGGGGCGGTCGCGCCGCCGTGGACTGGGCCCGGCGCCTGGCCGCGGGCGAGCGCTTCGACCCGGACGCCGAGCGCCTGGTGGACGTGGCGCGCGTGCTGGACCGCATCTACGGACGGTAGCGCAGGCCATCCGCGGTCCATTCTCCGCGGGGGGGCCCATCGTCATCCACGAGCAGCCACATCCACCGAGCGGCGGCACCTCCCATGCGAATTCTCCTCACGACGGACACGGTCGGCGGGGTGTGGGACCACACGGCGACGCTGGCGCACGAGCTGAGCGGCGGCGGCCACGAGGTGCTGGTGGCGATGGTCGGCGAGCCCACGGCCGGGTCCCTTGCGGCGCTGCCCGACGGCGTGCAGTCCGTGTCGCGCGCCTACAAGCTGGAGTGGATGCCCGATTCGGGCGCGGACGTGGACGCCGCCGGCCGCTGGCTGCGGGCGCTGGCCGACGCGTGGGAGGCGGACGTGGTGCACCTGAACCAGATGTGCTACGCCGCCGCGGGCTTCGCCGCGCCTACGGTGACGGCCGTGCACAGCGACGTGCTGTCGTGGTTCCGCGAGGTGAAGGGCCACGACGCGCCGCCGGACGACTGGGCCGGCTACGCGCGCCGCGTCCGCGCGGGCCTGCACGCGTCCGACGCCGTGGTCGCGCCCTCGCGCTACCAGGCGCTGCTGACGGAGCGGCACTACGGGCGCCGCGTGGACCACGTGATCCACAACGGCCTGCCGTACTCCGCGGAGCCGCCGGCGTCCGGCGATGCGCGGACCGTCGTCCTCACCGCCGGCCGCGCGTGGGACGAGGCCAAGGGCGTCCGCGTGCTCGACGACGCGCTTGCCCTGCTGGGCGCCGACGCCCCCGACGCGCACCTGCTGGGCGAAACGGCCGCGCCGGGGCGTGGCGAGATCGCCCTCCGTCATCTCCAGGGGCACGGACGCCAGGCGCGGGCCGAGGTGGACGACTGGATGCGCCGCGCCGCGCTGTACGTGGCGCCCTCGCTGTACGAGCCGTTCGGCCTGGCGCCGCTGGAGGCCGCGCTCTCGGGATGCGCGCTGGTGCTGAGCGAAATCGGCTCGTTACGCGAGCTGTGGGACGGCTGCGCGGCGTTCTTCCCGCGCGGCGACGCGGCGGCGCTGGCGGAGACCCTCCGAGGCCTGTCGGGCGACCCCGCCGAGCGCGCGCGCCTGGCCGGGGCCGCCCGCACCCGCGCCCTGCGCCGCTACGCCGCGCCCTGGATGTGCGCCAGCTACACCGCGCTCTACGGAACGCTGGTGGATACGCGCACCGGCCGCCGCGCCCGCTCGATCGTCGCAGCCTGACCCGCCGGCCGGCGCGACGAGCGCGCGATCCGTCGAGCGAGAACGGAACGTCGGCGCATCGGCGTATCGAATCGACCGGGGACGCGTTGGACGGAGCGTCTCCCCTCGCAGATGAGCGCATCGTCGGACGAGAGAGGCGGTCGCACGGTGCATCCAGCGACCAAGCCGATGAACGCGCCGGGATCGACGTCGACACACCAACCAGTGATTGGATCGGAATGAGGTTCGCGTTCTTCATCCACAGCTTCGTATCGGACTGGAACCACGGCAACGCCCACTTCGTGCGCGGGCTGCTCGATTCGCTGGCGCGCGGCGGGCACTCCGTGGCGAGCTGGGAGCCGCGCGGCGCGTGGTCGCTGCAGAACCTGCTGGCGGACCACGGCATCGGCCCGGTGGTGGACGCCGCGCGCGCGTTCCCCGCCGTCGCCGTCCACAGCTACGATCCCGCATCCCCCGACCTCGCGGCGGTCCTCGATGAGGCCGTCGCCGGCGCGGACGTGGTCGTGGTGCACGAGTGGACGGAGCCGCACGTGGCGGCCGCCGTGCTCGCCGCCGCGCGCCGGGCGGGGGCGCAGGCGCTCTTCCACGACACCCACCATCGCCCGGTGAGCCAGCCCGACGCCATCGCGGCGCTGAACCCGGCGGAGTTCGACGGCGTGCTGGCATTCGGCCGGGTGCTGCGGGAGGTGTACGTCCGTCGATTCGGCGTGCGGAACGCGTGGACTTTCCACGAGGCGGCCGACCACGTGCGCTTCCGGCCGCTCGACCGGCCGGTGGAGCAGGACGTGGTGTGGATCGGCAACTGGGGCGACGAGGAGCGCACGGCCGAGCTGCGCGCCTTCTGGCTGGATGCCGCGCGGGCGATGCCCGAGCTGCGCTGGGTGGCGCACGGCGTCCGCTATCCCGCGTACGCGCTGGCCGAGCTGGCCGATGCGGGGGTGGAGCTCTGCGGCTGGGCGCCCTCGCTCACGGTGCCGGAGGTGTTCGCGCGCAGCCGCGCGACGCTGCACGTGCCCCGGCGCGCCTACGTGGACGCGCTGGCGGGCATCCCCACCATCCGCGTGTTCGAGGCGCTGGCGTGCGGCATCCCCCTGGTCTGCGCGCCGTGGAAGGACACCGAGGGCCTGTTCCGCCCCGGCGACTACGCGACGGCCCGCACGCCGGCCGAGATGCGCGCCCAGCTCCGCCGCCTGTGCGCCGGCGACGATGCCCGCGCCGAGCAGGCCGCGCGCGGGCTGGAGACGGTGCTGGCGCGCCACACCTGCGACCACCGCGCGGCGGAGCTGCTGGCGATCGTCGCGGAGCTGGGCCGCGCGGGCGCCGTGGGAAGCACGCGAACCGTCCCGGAGGCCGCATGCGCCTGACCTTCTTCGGATCGTCCCTGGTCTCGTCGTACTGGAACGGCGCCGCCACCTACTACCGCGGCCTGCTGCGCGCCCTGCACGAGCTGGGGCACGACGTGGCGTTCTGCGAGCCCGACGCCTACGGCCGCCAGCAGCACCGCGACCTGCACGAGGACCCGCCGTACGCCCGCGTGACTGTCTACACGACGGAGGCGGAGCGCGACGCGCTGGTGGAGCAGGCGTTCGGCGAGGCGGACTGGGTGGTGAAGTGCAGCGGCGTGGGCGTGTGGGACGCGGAGCTGGAGGCGGCCGTGGCCGCCCGCTCCGGCGGCGGCGTGCAGACGGCCTTCCTGGACGTGGACGCGCCCGCCACGCTGGCCCGCATCGCGGCGGACCCGGCGGACCCGTTCCGCGCCTGCATCCCCCGCTACGACCGGGTGCTCACCTACGGCGGCGGCCCGCCGGTGGTGGCGGAGTACGAACGGTGGGGCGCCCGCGCCTGCACCCCCATCTACAACGCGCTGGACCCGCGCGAGCACCGGCCGCCCGTGCACCGGCGGGAGCCCGAGTGGGACGTTCTGTTCATGGGCAACCGCCTTCCCGACCGAGAGGGGCGCGTGGAGGAGTTCTTCTTCCGCGCCGCCGCGCTCTGCCCGGACGCGCGCTTCGCGCTGGGCGGCGAGGGGTGGGGCAACAAGCGGCTGCCGGCGAACGTGGCGTACCTGGGTCACGTGCCCACGGCGCGCCACAACGAGCTGAACGCCTCCGCCCGCCTGGTGCTGAACGTCCACCGCGAGAGCATGGTGAGCAACGGGTGGTCGCCCGCCACACGGATGTTCGAGGCGGCGGGCGCGGCGTGCTGCCAGGTGACGGACGCGTGGCGGGGGATCGAGGACTTCTTCCTTCCCGGCGACGAGATCCTGGTGGCCGAGGACGCGGCCGGGGTCGCCCGCTACGTGCGCGACATCGCCACCGTGACGGCGCGCGACATCGGCGAGGCGGGGCGGCGGCGGGCGCTGCGCCAGCACACCTACGCCCGGCGCGCGCGGCTGATGGACGCCCTGCTGCGCGCGCCGGTTGCGGAGGGCGCCGCATGAAGCTGGTGGTGTTCGGACTGTCGCTGTCGTCCAGCTGGGGCAACGGCCACGCGACCACCTACCGCGCCCTGCTGCGGGCCTTCGCCGCGCGGGGACACGATGTGGTGTTCTACGAGTGGGACGCGCCCTGGTACGGCGGGAAGAACCGCGACCTGCCGGTGCCCGGGTGGTGCCGCCTGGAGCTGTACGGGGAATGGGCCGCCATCGCCCCCCGGGCGCTCGCCGAGGCGCGCGAGGCCGACGCCGTGATGGTGGGCTCGTACGTGCGCGAGGGCGCGCGCGTGGTCGACGCGCTGGCCGATGCCGGCGTGGAGCCGCTCTTCTTCTACGACATCGACACGCCCGTCACCGTGGCCGCGCTGCGGGCGGGGGGCGCGGAGTACCTGCGGGCCGACCAGGTGCCGCTGTTCGCGCGCTACTTCTCGTTCACGGGCGGGCCCTTCCTGCGCGACGTGCTGCAGGGCGAGCTGGGCGCGCGGGACGCGGTGCCGCTGTACTGCTCGGTGGATGCGGAGCGGTACCACCCCCGTGCGCCGGACCCGGAGCTGGCCGTGGACCTGGCGTACATGGGCACCTACGCGCCCGACCGGCAGCCCGTGATCGAGCGCTTCCTGCTGGGCGTCGCCCGGCGCCTACCCGAGCGGCGCTTCCTGGTCGCCGGGCCGCAGTATCCGCGCGGCGTGGAGTGGGGCGCCAACGTGCGCCACGTGTCGCACCTGCCGCCCGCGCGGCACCCGGCGTTCTACGGCAGCGCGCGCTGGCAGCTCAACGCCACCCGCGCCGACATGGTGGCCGCGGGGTGGTCGCCGTCGGTGCGCCTGTTCGAGGCGGCGGCGTGCGGCGCGGCCATGATCTCGGACCGCTGGCCGGGCATCGAGCACTTCTTCACCCCCGGCCGCGAGATCCTGCTGCCCCGATCCACCGCCGAGGTCGCCGGGATCGTCGCCGCCACGCCCGACGACGAGCGCCGCGCCATCGGCCTCGCCGCGCGCGCGCGGATCCTGGCCGCCCACACCAGCGGGCACCGCGCGGAAGAGCTGGAGCGCCACCTGGCCGTGATGGCGCCCGCGCGGGGAGAGTAGGCCCTGCCGGCGACGAGGCCGGCGGCAGGGTCCTGGGATCGACTGAGCGACCGCCGAAGATTCCGTCGCCGGCGCGCACGACGAGCGGCGGAGGAAGTCGTGGGACGCGAACGGGGGATCCGCGGGATTGACGGAAACCACCGGCCGCGATCCGGATCCTCGCTCGTAAGAAACGATCAGGCGAATCCGTCCTCGACATGGGTGGATCGTCCGCCGCTCGTCGAGCATCGACGGGGAATTCGATTCGTCCGAAGACGGTGTCGGGACGCACGAGCCCGAGCCCGCGGACGTCACAGCGTCCGCGGGCCCGCTTGTTCTGGGGACGGTCGTCGCGTCGCCGAAGCTATCTCAACGTCAGCTCGAAACGCGTGTAGAGATACCGGCCGTTGTAGCCGAACGGCGAGGCGGGCGGATACTGGAAGACGCCGAAGCTGTTCTCCTGCCGCATCTTGCCCGGGAAGGTGTCGAACAGGTTCTTGACGCCCACGGACAGCTTTCCCCGTCCCTGCACTCCCCGTCCGATCTCCAGGTCCAGCAGCCCCTTGGGCGCGTAGGTCTGCACGCCCTCGGCGCAGTAGCAGTACAGCGCGGAGGTGTACTTTCCGTACAGCGACTCGCGGGCGAGAGCGCTCCAGCCGCCGGCGGAGTAGGTGCCGGTGAGGGTGCTGCGCCACGCGGGGCGCTCCTTCTCCATGGCCAGCAGGCCCCCCTCGCCGAACTCGTCGAACAGGCTCACGCCCTTGCCCACCAGCTCCGCCGGCAGCGGCAGGTGGTCCTTGTTGGTGATGCGGTTCTCGGTCCAGTTGAAGTTGCCGCTCAGGTCCAGCGCGCGCCCGGTTCCCATCGCCATGCGGTACTGGGCGTTCAGGTCCACGCCGCGGGTGTGCGTGTCGATGGCGTTGGTGAAGTACTGCCCCGCCTCGGCGTCCAGCCCGTTGCGCGCGAGCAGCGCGGCGATGCTGTCCGTGCCCAGGTAGGTGGTGAGCAGGATGCGGCCGTCCACCGCGATGAAGAAGTAGTCGGCCGTGAAGTTCAGGTTGGGCAGCGGGCTGAACGCCAGGCCCCCGCTGGCGTTGAGCGAGGTCTCCGCGCGCAGCGGCCGGGCGCCCAGGATCTGGGCCGCCTTCGAATGCACGGGAAAGATCCCGATGCTGAACGCCTCGGGCTTGCCGTCCGGGCCCGGCCGGAAGTCGGTGACGGTGCTGGAGTAGAAGCTCTGGCTGAGCGACGGCGCGCGGAACCCGGTGCTGACGGCGCCGCGGAGCGTGAGCCTCTCCGTCGGCTGGAAGCGCACGGCCAGCTTCTCGGTGAGCTTGCGGCCGAAGTCGCTGTAGTGCTCGAAGCGCCCCGCCGCGTTCACCAGCAGCCGGTCGGTGAGGTTGGTCTCCAGGTCCAGGTACGCGCCCACGTTGTTGCGCGTGTTCCGGGAGGCGTCGCTGGGGCTGAACCCGGGAAACACCTGCGAGCCGGCCGGCGCGGGGTCGCCGTAGCGGTCCAGGTGGCCGCCCTGGACGTACGACGCCAGCTCGCCCTGCACCACCGCGTAGCTCTCGTGCCGCACCGCCACGCCGGCGGCCACGTTCACCGAGGACGGCAGCCCCAGGCGGACGGCGCGGCTCACGTCCAGGCCGCCGATGGCCTCGCTCAGCCGCAGCTCGCCGGCAAAGATGCTCGTCTTGTTGGGGATGCCGGGGTCGTCGGCCGTGCCGAGCACCCCGTCCAGGCCGGGGGCGCACGGGGTGTCGAAACAGGGGCCCAGCGAGGTGTTGAGCGTGTGGCCCAGGTCGAAACGGAAGGCGTTGTGCCCCACCGTGGCGCCCAGGTCGTACGTCCACCCGGCGCGCGAGCCCCGCACGCCGCCCGAGCCCGTGTAGTCGATCACCCGCGGCTCAAAGGCGGGAAGGAAGCCCAGCGGGTACATCGTGGGCCAGTTTCGGGCGTCCATCCCGTGGCGGAAGTAGCCGTTGCCGGTGCCGTGGCGGTGGCTGAACCCGCCGGACGCATACAGCTCCGTGGTGTGCTGCGCGCTGAACGGGAAGACGGCGTTCACGAAGGTCAGCGCGTCGCGCTCCTCGCCGTCGCCCCAGTGGTAGGTGGGCTGCGCCACCGAGTTGCGCTTGTCGATCACGTGGTAGTCCGCGATGCTGTCGTGGTCGCCGGCCAGCAGCTGGTCCTCGGGATCGGGGCCGGCGCGGTTGGTCTTGGCGCGGTCGCGGTACTCGAAGAAGAGGCCCACCGAGCCCAGGCCGACCGGGATTCCCCACCCCCCGCTGGCGTCCACCGTGCGCCCGTCGCGGCGGAACTCGTCGGGCGCGAAGCCGCCCACGTCCGCGCTGACGGTGGGGGCGAAGGCGCCGCGCTTCATCACCAGGTTCACCACCCCGGCGATGGCGTCCGAGCCGTACTGCGCCGCCGCGCCGTCGCGCAGCACCTCCAGCCGCTCCACCGCGCTGGCGGGGATGGTGTTCATGTCCACGCCCGCCGACCCCGCCCCCATCCCCGCGCCGAAGATGTGCACCAGCGCCGTCTGGTGGTAGCGCTTGCCGTTCAGCAGCACCAGCGTGTGGTCGGGGCTCAGGCCGCGCATGGTGAAGGGCCGCACGATGTCCGTGCCGTCGGACACGCTCTGGTGCGGAAAGTTGACGGAGGGCGACAGGCTGGACAGGATCTGCGCCGTCTCGGTGGTTCCCTGCAGCTGGATGGCGGCCGCCGGAAACACGTCCACCGGCACGGCCAGCTCGTTGGCCGCCGTGTGCTGCGCGCGCGAGCCGACGATGGCCTGCACCCCCTCCAGCGCCAGCGCCGCCACCTGCAGGGTGAAGTCGGCGGATGCGGTCTGCCCCGCGCGCACCTGCACGGCGCCGGTGGACGGGGCGTGGCTGATGGCCGAGGCGACCAGCGTGTGCGGGCCGGCGGGGATGCCGGCGATGCGGTAGCGGCCGTCCGCCCCCGTCGTCGCCGCCAGCGAGGTGCCGCGGACCGCCACGCGGGCGGCGGCCACCGGGGCGCCGCGTACGTCCAGCACCCGGCCCTCCACGCTGCCGCCCTCCTGCGCCGCCAGCGGGACGGCAAGCGTCGAGAGTGCCAGCACTGCGCCTGCGAACCACGCGGGGATGCGCCGCATTCGTTCCTCCTCGGGGATGGGAACCTGCTGGCGGCGGCCGCAGGGGCGGCGCTGCCGGGGGATGCGCGGGAGCGGCCCGGCGGAGGGGTCCGCCGGGCGCGAGCGCCGGTACCGCCGGAGATGCTGGGTGGAGCGCGCTCCGCCGCGGGCGGAGAGATGGGGCGGGCCGCGCCGGGGGACGGCGCGTGTGGCAATGCCTGGGTGCGAGGTTACGCCTGCGACGGACGCGGTGTCAAGCTTCCCGCGCACCCGCCCCGTCCCGTCCGGGCCTTGGATGGGAGGTCGTCGAAGCCGTCCGGGTGGCGCCTCGCACCCCACGGACATCCGCTCGTCGATCCATCCTCGGACCGGTGGAGGTGCGCCGCCGGATGCGCGCGTCCGCCGGCGCGTCGCATTCCGCGGGGCCGCGCGTCCACGGCGTCATTGCCAAACGGGCGGACGGCCCGTACACTGGACGCGAACCTCCCACATATGCTCGGCCGCGCTCCCGCACGATCGGGAATTCCGTGGCACCCACCGGCCAGGCACGCCGGGCGCCGCCGCGTGCGGCCGCCCGCGTGCGCACCGCGGCCATCTCACCAGCACGGAGGCAGGGGATGAGACGCTTCTTCATGTCGCGGTTCGAGGAAGGCACGCTGGGGCTGCTGCACCTGGTCGCGGGGTTCCTCATCGCGCAGCACGGGGCGCAGAAGCTGTTCGGGGCGCTGGGCGGGGTGGGGCCGGGCGGCGGATCGGTGCCGCTGGCCTCGATGTTCGGGGCGGCGGGCGCCATCGAGCTGGTGGGCGGCATCCTGGTGGCGGTCGGCCTGTTCACGCGTCTCGCGGCGTTCATCCTGGCCGGCGAGCTGGCGGTCGCCTACTTCATGGTGCACGCGCCCAAGGGCTTCTGGCCGCTACTCAACCAGGGAGAGCTGGCCGCCCTCTACTCGTTCGTCTTCCTCTACCTCTCGGCCCGCGGCGCCGGCAAGTACAGCCTGGACGGCCTGATCGGCGGCCGGTCCGGCCCGGTGCGGATCGACACCATCTGACCATTTCGCCCGTCGGGGTCGATCGACGGGCGTCGCGGTCCGACGGCGAGAAGCGGGGAGGCCGGCACCGGATGCCGGCCTCCCCGCTTCTTCGTGTCCGCTCCCCACCCGCGATGCCGGAACGCCTCCCTCCACGGCACGCGAAAAGATCGGCAGTCCCCGATCCGACGATCAGACCAGCACCCCCTGCGCCGACTCCAGCGCGAGCAGCTTCGCCTTGCGCTCGATGCCGCCGCCGTAGCCGGTGAGCGAGCCGTCCGCGCCGATCACGCGGTGGCAGGGGACGATGATGCAGATGGGGTTGCGGCCGTTCGCCCCGCCCACCGCGCGCACGGCCTCGGGCGAGCCGAGGCGCGCCGCCAGCTCGCGGTACGACAGCGTGGCCCCGAACGGGATGCGCCGCAGCTCGCTCCACACCCGCCGCTGGAACTCCGTGCCGCGCGGCGCAAGCGGCAGGTCGAACTCCGTCCGCTCGCCCGCGAAGTAAGCCGCCGTCTGGTCGATGACGGGCCCGCACCGCCCCCCGCCGTCGACCCGCTCGCAGCGATCGGCCGCGCACTCGCGGGCGAGCGACGCTTCCGCGCGGGGTCCGGCGAACTCCAGCAGGCGCACGGCCCCGGCGCCGTCCACCGCGGCCAGCATGCCGCCCAGCGGGGTGTCGAAGCGCGTCACGTGCAGCGTCATGCGGGATCTCCCAGGGTCATCCACAGGTGATGGGTGGCCAGCGAGCGGAACGGGGCGAAGCGCTCCATCAGCGCCAGCGTCTCGGGCGCGCCGGGACGCACGTCGAGCGAGAAGAAGCGCTGCAGGGACGAGGTGAGGCCCGTGTCGCCCACCGGAACGCAGTCGCCGAAGCCGCAGGCGCGCATCATCACGTACGCCGTGGACCAGGGCCCGAAGCCGCGCAGCGCCAGCAGCTTCGCCTGCACCGCCGTCGCGCGCTCGCGGGGCAGCGCCTCCGCGTCCAGCGCGCCCGACGCCACCAGCCGCGCCGTGTCGATCACGTACTCCGCCTTGCGCCGCGAGTACCGGCGCGACGTCAGGTCGCCGTAGTCCAGCGCCGCCACCGCTTCCGGCGACGGCAGCGCGCGCAGTCCGTCCCCCGCCTCCACGCCGGCCAGGAAGCCCAGCGTGCGGCGCAGCTCGTAGGCGAAGGCCAGGTTCACCTGCTGGCCCACGATGGACCACACCAGCCCCTCGAACACCGTCGCCGTCTGCGGCACCCGCAGCCCCGCCCGGCCCTCCGTGAGCCGCGCGAGCTCCGCGTCCGCCGCGATGCGCCGCTCGAACGGCTCGGGATCGGCGCCGATGCCCAGCATCCGCGTGGCGGCCGCGTGCGCCTCGCGCATCTGCCCGGCGGACGCTCTCGACGGCGCCTCCACCGTGCAGCGCGCCGCGTCGCCGGAAAGCTCGATGCGCAGGATGGCGGGCGAGCCGCCGAGCACGAGGCCCTTGGCGATCTCCGATCCGCGCACCCGCTCCGTCGCGCTCTCCGCGTCGCGGCCGATCATCCGCAACGTGTACGCGGGCAGGAAGCCGGCGGGCAGCGCCAGGGTGAACGCGGGCGCGCGGCCCAGGCGGCGGTACTCGCCGGGCGTCAGGCCCGTGAGGCGGCGGAACTGCTCGTGAAAGGCGGACAGGCTCTCGTATCCCACCGCGTACGCCACCTCGGCCGCCGTGGGCGCCGCGTCCTCCAGCAGCGCGCGGGCGGCGGAGACGCGCTCGCGGGCCAGGAACGCGGCCGGCGTGGCGTGCCAGTGGCGGCGGAAGAGCGCGTGCAGCTTGGTGGCGCCCACCCCGCTGGCCGCCACCAGCGCCTCCCCGTCCGCGAAGGCGCCGGGGCGCGCGCGGACGTCGGCGGCCAGCGTGTCCAGCAGGTGCAGGTCGGGATCGTAGTCGCGGTAGAAGTCGTGCGGGCGGCAGCGCCGGCACGGCCGCAGCCCCGCCCCGCGCGCCTCGTCCTCCGTCGCGAAGAAGCGCACGTTCTCCGGCAGCGGCTTCCGCGCCGCGCACGACGGCAGGCAGTAGATCCCCGTCGTCAGCACCCCCGTCACGAACTCCCCGTCCGCCGTCCGGTCGCGCGCGTAGAAGCGCTCCATCATCGCATCGTGTGCTGGCATCATACGATGAAGATAATGGCCCGGCCGCGGCCTGTCTTCCGGATTCCTGCGCTGGAATGTTCGGACGTTGGATACGCGAAGAGGCGGACTCGGCGGATCGGGGAGATCGCCTGGAGGGTGGATCGGATGCGGGATCGGGCAGAGTCAACGCTCTTCCTCTCCGCGCTGCATCCCCTGCCGACGACCTCAAGTCTCCGGATCGGTTGAGATTGCGCCCGACGACAGTGTGCCCGCCGCGGCGGTGGAGTGCAGCGCGGAGAGGTGATCCGGCGCGGAGAAGCTCCCCCTCTCCTGAAGTCGGGAGAGGAGGCTGGCGGGTGAGGGCCCGCCCCGCCGCCCGCGCGTCCATCGGCTCCCGCGCGTCAGGTCGCCGGAACCGCCGCCGGCACCCGGTGCCGCAGCCCCCGGCCGGGGAGCGCCCCCGTCGGCGTCCCGTTGCGCAGCACGGGGACGCCGTTCACGATCACGTGGCGGATGCCGACGGAGGTCTGCACCGGGTCGTCGAAGGTCGCGCGGTCGCAGACGGTGGCGGGGTCGAAGAGCGTGATGTCGGCCCACATCCCCGCCTTCAGCACCCCGCGGTCGTCCAGTCCCACGCGCTGCGCGGGGAGCGCGGTGAACTTGCGGACGGCGTCCTCCAGCGTCAGCACGCCCCGCCGGCGCACGTAGCGGCAGAGGATGCGCGGGAACGAGCCGTACGCGCGCGGGTGCGGCTTCTCGGTGACGGTGCTGTCCGCCGCGCGAGCGCCGGCGTCGATTCCCACGCTCACCCACGGCTGTCGCATCCCCAGCTCCACGTCGGCCTCGGACATGGAGAAGTACGTGGCGCCCGTGGCGTCGTTGTCCGCCAGCAGCAGGTCCATCAGCGCGTCGGCCACGGGCTGCCCGCGGGCGGCGGGCACCTCGTCCAGGCGCATGCCCTGCCAGCGGCGCAGCGAGTCGGCGTGCACGTCCGAGATCATCACCCCGTGCGGCCCCCCGGCCGACGCGCCGATCGCCAGGTCGTTGCCGCCCGCCGTGAGCTCCGCCCTGATGCGGGCCCGCGCCGCCGGATCGCGCAGACGCGCCAGCAGCGAGTCAGTGCCGCCCGCATGGGTCCACGGGGGCAGGACGGCGTCCAGGTCCGTGCCCGAGGCGGCGTAGGGATACTGGTCCGCCGACACGTCCACCCCGCGCGCCCGGGCCGCCTCGATCGCCGCGACCGCGTCCCTCATCCGCCCCCAGTTGCGCTGGCCGGACGCCTTCAGGTGGTGGATCTCCACCCAGGTGCCCGCGCGCTCGCCGACGGCGACGGCCTCGCCGATGGCGTCCAGCAGGTGGTCGCCCTCGGAGCGGATGTGGCTGGCGTATCCGCCGCCGTAGCGCGCCGCGACGCGGGCCAGCGCCACCAGCTCGTCCGTCTTCGCGAACGACGCCGGCGCGTAGGCCAGGCCGGTGGAGAGGCCCATCGCCCCCTGGCGCATGGCATCCGCCACCCGCGCCTTCTCCTGCTCCAGCTCGTCGGCCGTGGGGTCGCGGTCCGCGTCTCCCATCACGTAGCGCCGCACCGAGCCGACGGTGACGAAGGTGCCCAGGTTGATGGCCGTGCCGCGGCGCTCCAGCGAGCGGAAGTAGCCGTCCAGGTCCGTCCAGTCCACGAAGCCGGCGCGCTCGGCGCCCAGCTCGTGCAGCGTCCGCGCGTTCACGGGCACCACGCTCGTCACCTCGCCCGTGATCTCGCTGGTGATGCCCTGCGTGATCTTGCTCACGGCGCGCCCGTCGCGCAGCAGCGGGTACTCCGAGTGCCCCAGCATGTCGATGAACCCCGGCGCCACCACCAGCCCCGAGGCGTCGATCGTGTCCCGCGCCTGCGCCCCCGCGAACCGCCCCACCGCCGCGATGCGCCCGCCGCTCACCAGCACGTCCCCGCGAACCCACGGGCTCCCCGTCCCGTCCACGATCCGCCCGCCGCGGATCAGCAGGTCGTACGGCGCCGCCGACACCACCGGCGCGCCCGGGGATGCGGAGGAGGCCGCTCGTCCGGACACCGCGACCGTCGCAGCCGGCGCGGATAGTGGCTGGCCGGACGCGACGGATCGCGCCGGCACGACCGACCCGGCCGGCGCCGTCGCAGAGCGGGAATTCGCGGCGCAGGCGGTCAGCGCGGCGGGAAGGATCAGGCGGACGAGTCGGATGCGGAGCGGCATTCGTTCGATCTCAGCGGTTCGGGGCCATCGAACAAGATAACCCGCAACGACGGTCTCCGCGCCGATCAGCCACGGCCGCGGTTTCAACAGCCCGGGCGGGCCGTCGACGACGGAGATGCCCGATCCTCCTCGGAGCAGCCTCCGCAGGGAGGCTTCGGGCAGTCGTTGCCGCGGCTTCAGCCGCCCGTCCCCGGGCCATCCAGCGACGCCGCGAAGGCGCCCAGCGCGTTCCAGTACGACGCGCCCGCGACCGCGGCGACGTCGTTGTGGCCCGCGCCGGGCACCCAGAGCGAGCGCTTGGGACCGGCGAAGCGCGCGAACATCCGATGGCCGTGCTCGGCGGGGATCACGCGGTCGGCGCCGCCGTGGATGACCAGGACGGGGACGCGGACTCGCGCGATCTTGGCGATGCTGTTGAAGCGCTCGAACACGAACGGCCGGAAGCCGAACGCCACACGGGACGCGCTGGAGAAAGCGCTTTCCAGGACCAGGCCCGCGGCGGGACGGCGCGACGCCAGGTCCACCGCCACCGCGCCGCCCAGCGAGCGGCCGTGCAGGAGGATGCGGTCGGGCGGGACGTGGAGGACGCGCGTGGCATGGTCGTACGCGGCATCGGCGGCCGCGTAGGCGCCGGGTTCGGTGGGGGTGCCGGTGCTGGCGCCGTAGCCGGGGTAGTCGTAGGCGAGCACCGCGAAGCCGGCGTCGTGCAGCCGGCGCAGGAACGCATCGTCGTCGCTCAGGTCCTCGGCGTTCCCGTGGCTGAACAGCACGGTGTAGCGCGACCCCGGGTTCGGAAGCCACCGCGCGGCCACCGTGTCGCCGCGCGCGGTGGCCAGCGCGAGGTAGCCGTCCGCCAGCCGGTATGCGGGCGGGTGGGGATGGAAGATGAGCGCGTTCGCCGCGAAGTACATGACGACCGTAGCCAGCACGTAGAGCGCGGCGAGCACCTTCAGCATGCGCAGCAGCGAGGCGGACAAGGCGGGATCCACAGGAGGGAGTCGGAGCGTGGCGGCGGTGAATGCGGAGCACGGCCGCGGCCGAGGAGAGTGTGCCAGGCGTACACGGCGGCGCCGGAGGAGGTTTCGCGGGGGCCCTCATCCGGCTCGCTGGGCTCGCCACCTTCCCGCAGCAGGAGAAGGGAAGCTCGGCAGATGCCCAGCGCGTGGTCATCATCCCGCGACTGCGCCCCGGGGCTCCGCGAAAGCGCGATCGTGGTTCCAGCCATGGGGTTCATCCCCATGGGGCCGGAATCCGCCTCCGGGCCTGCTCCGGCAGACACAAGCGCCCTCGCCCGACGCAACCGTCCTACGTCACCGGCGGCGTGCCGCTCTGCTGGATGAGCTTGGCGACGAGCGCGGTCCAGCCGGTCTGGTGGCTGGCGCCCAGGCCGGCGCCGTCGTCGCCGTGGAAGTACTCGTTGAACTGCAGGTAGTCGCGGAAGTGCGGGTCGCTCTGCAGCCGCTCGACGCCGCCGAACACGGGGCGCCGGCCGTCGTGCCGCACGAAGAGCGCGATCAGCCGGCGGGACAGTTCCACCGACACCTCCCACAGCGTGAGCATGCGCCCGGAGCCGACGGGGCACTCCACGGTGAAGCCGCTGCCGTAGTACCAGTCGAACTTCTGGAGCGCCTCGATGAGCAGGTAGTTGATGGGAAACCAGATGGGACCGCGCCAGTTGGAGTTGCCCCCGAACAGTCCGCTGCGCGACTCGGCGGGCTCGTATCCCACCTCGTACGCCGACCCGTCCACCTGCAGCCGGAACGGGTGCTCGGCGTGCCAGCGCGACAGCGAGCGGATGCCGTACGGCGACAGGAACTCGCGCTCGTCCAGCATGCGGGCCAGGATGGCGCGCAGGCGGTCGGCGCTGACGACGGCGAACAGTCGGCGGTCGTCCTCGCCCACGCGCGTGACGGAGGCGGCGTCGCCCACCAGGTCCGGGCGGTTGGCCAGGAACCACTCCAGCCGCGCCCGGAACCCCGGCAGGCGCCCCAGCAACTCGGCGTCCAGCGTCTCCACCGCCAGCAGCGGGATGAGGCCCACCAGCGAGCGCACCTTCAGGAACTGCGCGGCGCGGCCCGGCACCCGCAGCACGTCGTAGTAGAAGCCGTCCTCGTTGTCCCACAGGTCCACGCCGTCGTCCACCAGCGTGGCCGGGCGGTCGTTGATGGCGTAGGCGATGTGGAAGAAGTGCTCCAGAAACTTGGTGGCCACGTCCTCGTAGCTGTCGTCGTCGCGCGCCAGCTCCAGGGCGATGGCCAGCATGCCCAGGCAGTAGGTGGCCATCCAGCTCGTGCCGTCGGACTGGTCCAGCAGGCCGCCGCCGGGCAGCGTCTCGCTTCGGTTGAAGACGCCGATGTTGTCCAGCCCCAAGAAGCCACCCTGGAAGACGTTGCGCCCCTCGGCGTCCTTGCGGTTCACCCACCAGGTGAAGTTGATGAGCAGCTTGTGGAACACCCGCTCCAGGAAGCGCGTGTCGCCCTTTCCCCGCAGGCGCCGGTCGATCTGGTAGACGCGCATGGCGGCCCAGGCGTGCACCGGCGGGTTCACGTCGCCGAACGCCCACTCGTACGCGGGAAGCTGCCCGTTGGGGTGCATGTACCACTCGCGCAGCAGCAGCACGAGCTGGTCCTTGGCGAAGTCCGCGTCCACCAGCGCCAGCGGGATGCAGTGGAAGGCCAGGTCCCACGCCGCGTACCACGGGTACTCCCACTTGTCCGGCATGGACAGCACGTCGTGGTTGTTGAGGTGCGTCCAGGTGCGGTTGCGGCCGGCGGCGCGCTCGGACGGGGGCGGCGGCAGCCCGGGATCGCCGTGGAGCCAGGTGCGCACGTCGTAGTGGTAGAACTGCTTGCTCCACAGCAGCCCCGCCACCGCCTGCCGCTGGATGGCCCGCTCGTCGTCCGACACGCCCGGCTCCGTCAGCGTCGCGTGAAAGGCGTCCGCCTCGCGCCGCCGCAGGCTCATCGTGCGGTCGAAGAACTCCGGCTCCACCGCCCGCGCCCCCGCCTCCGTCGCGGACAGGCGCAGGCGCACCACGCGCGTCTCCCCCGCCGGCACGTCCATCCGGTACCAGGCGGCCGCCTTCGTCCCCGCGTGCTTCGGATTCACGGCGTCGCGGTCGCCGTCCACCACGCGGGCGTGGAAGGCGTCCTTCACGTGCGGCACGGCGTTCGGCGTTCCGTACAGCCGCTGGACGTTCGGCTCGTTCTCGGTGAACAGAAGCTCGGGATCGCCCTCGCACGTCAGGCGGTACGCGCCCAGCGACTCGTGGTGGGCCAGCATCTGCGGCGGCTCGCCGGACGCCGTGTCCACGCGCGACAGGGTGGGGCGGTACGAGTGGCGGCCCCAGGACCAGGTGTCGCGGAACCAGAGCGTGGGCAGCAGGTGCAGCGGCGCCGCATCGGGCCCGCGGTTGGCGACGGTGATGCGCGCCAGCACGTCGTCCGCATCGCCCTTCGCGTACTCCACGAACACGTCGAAGTAGCGGTCGCCGTCGAGCGCGCCGGTGTCCAGCAGCTCGTACTCGGGCTCGTCGCGCGTGCGGCGCTGGTTCTCCTCCACCAGGTGCTCGTAGGGATACGCGCCCTGCGGATACTTGTAGAGCGCCCGCATGTAGGCGTGGGACGGCACGTTGTCCAGGTAGTACCACAGCTCCTTGGCGTCCTCGCCGTGGTTGCCCTCCTTGCCGGTGACCCCGAACAGCCGCTCCTTGAGCATGCGGTCGCGCCCGTTCCACAGCGCCAGCGCGAAGCACAGGCGCTGGCTCTCGTCGCAGATGCCCAGCAGCCCGTCCTCGTTCCAGCGGTACACCCGCGAGCGCGCCTGCTCGTGCGGAAAGTACGTCCACGCCTCGCCGTCCGCGCTGTAGTCCTCGCGCACGGTGCCCCACGCACGCTCGGCCAGGTACGGCCCCCATAGGCGCCAGTCGCGCGTTCCCTCGCGGGTTTCGGCCAGCCGGGCGTGCTCGGGCGTGTCGGTCATTCGGTGGATGGGTGGGATGGGGGGACGAGGGGGGGACTGGCGGCTGAAGCCGCGCCAGCAACTGCACAAAGCCTCCCTGCGGAGGCTGCTCCGGGGCGGATCGGCACGCCCCGCGGATGGCAGTGTTCTCCGGGCGTGAAGCGAAGATCACGTGAGATCCCTCGCCACCCGCACCCGTCTGTGCATGAGACACCTCCTCGTCCGCTTGCGGGAGAGGAGGCCGGGCGGTGAGGGCCCTCAGTACATCGTCACCTGCTGCGTCAGGCCGCCGTCGACGTAGTACGTGCTGCCGGTGACGTACGCGGCCTCGTCGCTGGCGAGGAAGACGGCGACGGAGGCCACCTCGTCGGGCCGGCCGAAGCGGCCCAGGGGGATCTCGCTCACCGCGTTCCTCATCGACTCGGGATCGTCCAGCACGCTCTGGTTGATGGGCGTGGCGATGGCGCCCGGGGCGATGTCGTTGGCGGTGATGCCGTGCGGCGCCAGCTCGATGGCGATGTTGCGCATCAGCATGCGGATGCCGCCCTTGGACGCGCAGTACGAGGTGTATCCCGGAAACGGGATGTCCTCGTGCACCGACGACATGAACACGATGCGCCCGCCCCCGCCCTGCGCCACCATCTGCCGCGCCGCCGCCTGCGCCGTCGCGTATCCGCCGAACAGGTTCACCCCGATCACCCGCGCCCACTCGTCGTCCGTGGCCTCCAGGAAGGGGCGCTTGATCTCGATGCCCGCGTTGGCCACGGCGATGTCCAGCCGCCCGAACGCCTTCACCGTCGCCGCCACCATCGCGTCCACGTCCTCGCGCCGCGTGACGTCCGCCTGGAAGGCGATGCCCGGCGTGGGGTACGCCGCCACGGCCGATTCCGCCGCCTGCCTGTCGCGGTCGCTGGCAGGCCGATAGTTGACGCACACGTGCGCGCCCTCGGCCGCGAAGCGCTGCGCGACCGCGGCGCCGATCCCGCTGCTGGCTCCGGTGACCAGCGCGACCTTGCCCTGTAGACGCATGGAGTCAACTCCGCTCGTTCGAAGGGTGCCCGCGCGGGCGGCCCGGAATCGCGACGAGCCGCGATCAGCGCACCCGCAGGTCGAGCCTCGGAAACGGCCCGGCGTGGGGGCATGATGCGGCCCGGCGTGGTGGAGCGCAACTCCGAACAGGTTACAACGTCGTAAGTTATGCGAGAAACCCGGGCGATGCGGGCCAACGTCCTCCGCGCTCCGGGTCCCGAAGGCATCGGCGGCCGACGGCGCGGGGAGCGCGCGTGGATCGATGACGCGGCGCCGGCAGCGGACGGCGTTCAGTGCGACATGCGGGCGTCCACCATGGCGCCCACGTCCAGCGACGCGGCGAAGTCGGGCGCGCCGAAGCGGCTCTCGTAGTCCGCCTTCTCCGCCGCGGGCTGGCCCGGGCCGAAGCGCCATGGGTCCAGGTAGTAGGACTTGCCGCCGTCGCAGAGCGTGACGCGCATGGCCACGTGGCCGGAGGGCCAGTACCACCGCTCTCTTGTCCACTCGCGGCCCCAGTACGCCTCCTCCACCCGGCATGCGCGGCCGCCGGCGTTCGCCGCCAGCCAGCGCCGCATCCACTCCTCCCACGACTCACAGTTCATCCCCACCACGTTGTGCAGCCATCCCGTGAACAGCGGGTCATAGTGCCGCGTGGCATCGCGCGAGAAGCCGGCCAGGAACGCGCGCGCGCCATCGGGATTCGTCTCGCGCGCGGGCTCCACGGCGCGGGCCGGGGGCGGGGCGACGTGGACGATCTCCACGCGCCGGGCACGCGGACGCGGGTGGGCGGACAGGTAGCCGAACGGGAACAGGAGGTAGAGGACGAGCACGGCCAGGAAGGCATACCCTCGCGCCAGGCGGTCGATGGGCTGCGGCATGGAGGCGGGCGAGCGGAGGGCGGGGAGCATCGGTCGGGCGGAAAGCACGGCTTTGCGCGGAGCCGCGCCCGTGGATGGTACCGATGCGGCGCGTCGTTGCCAAGGGGGCACGCCTTCCGGAGCAGCGAAAGCGCCTCTCCGTCCTTGTGGCGGAGAGGCGCTTGCGACCGCCGGCGAGCGGACGATGGTCAGGTCACGGCCGCGCCTCCCAGCATGTGCGCCAGGAACTGGCCGGTGAACGACTCCTGCACCTCGGCGACCTGCTCCGGCGTCCCTTCCGCGACGACCAGGCCGCCGGCGGGGCCGCCCTCCGGGCCCAGGTCGATGATCCAGTCCGCCGTCTTGATGACGTCCAGGTTGTGCTCGATCACCAGCACCGTGTTGCCCTTCTCCACCAGCTTGTGCAGCACGTCCAGCAGCATGCGCACGTCCTCGAAGTGCAGGCCGGTCGTGGGCTCGTCCAGGATGTAGAAGGTCTGCCCCGTGGCCACCTTGCCCAGCTCCGTCGCCAGCTTCACCCGCTGCGCCTCGCCGCCGGAGAGGGTGGTGGCGGCCTGGCCCAGGTGGATGTATCCCAGGCCCACGTCGCTCAGGATCTGCAGGTGGCGGCGCAGGCGGGGCACGGCGTCGAACAGCTCCAGCGACTCGTCCACCGTCATGTCCAGCACGTCGGCGATGGAGTGGCCCTTGTAGAACACCTCCAGCGTCTCGCGGTTGTAGCGCCGGCCGCGGCACACGTCGCAGGGCACGTACACGTCGGGCAGGAAGTGCATCTCGATCTTCACCAGCCCGTCGCCCTGGCACGCCTCGCAGCGCCCGCCCTTCACGTTGAACGAGAAGCGGCCGGGCGTGTACCCGCGCATCTTGCTCTCGGGCAGCTCGGCGAACAGCTCGCGGATGACGGTGAAGAGCCCGGTGTACGTGGCCGGGTTGCTGCGCGGCGTGCGGCCGATGGGGGACTGGTCGATGTCCACCACCTTGTCCAGCAGGTCCAGCCCCGTGATGCGGTCGTGCAGCCCCGGCACCGTCTTGGCGCGGTAGAACTTCCGCGACATGGCCGACCACAGGATGTCGTTCACCAGGCTGGACTTGCCCGAGCCGGACACACCCGTCACCGCCACGAAGCACCCCAGCGGGATGCTCACGTCCAGGCTGCGCAGGTTGTGCTCGCGCGCGCCCACGATGCGGATCTCCTTCCCCTCCACCGGCGCCCGCCGCTCCACGGGCACCTCGATGCGCCGCTCGCCGCGCAGGTAGGCGCCCGTCAGCGAGTCGGGCGCCTCCAGCACGTCCCGCAGCGTGCCCTCGGCCACCACGCGGCCGCCGTGCCGCCCGGCGCGCGGGCCCATGTCGATCACGTGGTCGGCGGCGCGGATGGTGTCCTCGTCGTGCTCCACCACCAGCACCGTGTTGCCCAGGTCGCGAAGCTGCTGCAGCGTCTCCAGCAGGCGCTGGTTGTCGCGCTGGTGCAGGCCGATGGAGGGCTCGTCCAGGATGTACAGCACGCCCACCAGCCGCGAGCCGATCTGCGTCGCCAGGCGAATGCGCTGCGCCTCGCCGCCCGAGAGCGTCTCGGCCGAGCGACCCATCGTCAGGTACTCCAGGCCCACGTTCACCAGGAAGGAGAGCCGCTCCGTCACCTCCTTGAGGATGGGCCCGGCGATGTCGCGCGGCAGGCTGGGCAGCGTGTCCACGTGGCGGAAGAAGTCGTACGCCTGGCTCACCGGCATCGCGACCACCTCGCCCAGCCCACGCCCGGCCACGGTGACGGCCAGGCTCTCGGGCTTCAGGCGCGCGCCGCCGCACACCGTGCACGGCAGCGTGGACATGTACTCGTCCAGCGTCTCGCGCACGGACTCGCTGGTGGTGTCGCGGTAGCGCTGGGCGATGTCGGCCACGATGCCGCCCCACTTCACCTTCTTGCCCGCCGCCGCCTTCTTCCCGTCCGCGCCGTGCAGCAGGATGGCGCGCACCTCGTCGGACAGGTCGCGCCAGGGGGTGTTCAGGTCGAAGCCCAGCGCCGTCGCCAGCCCCTGCAGGATGGTGCCGCGCAGGTGCCCGCGGGGCACGCCCCACGGCAGCACCACGCCCTCCAGGATGGAGAGCGACACGTCCGCCAGCAGCAGCTCGGGGTTGGGCTCCTTGCGCGTGCCCAGCCCGCCGCACGCCGCGCAGGCGCCGTACGGCGAGTTGAACGAGAACTGGCGCGGCTCCAGCTCGGGGATGCTGATGCCGCAGGTGGCGCAGGCGTAGTGCTCGGAGAAGAGCAGCGGCTCGGGATCGGCCCCCTCGCGGTGCACGTCCACCTGCACCACGCCCTCGGCCGCGCGCAGCGCCGTCTCCACCGAGTCGGCCAGCCGCGTGCGGTCGTCCGGCCGCACGACCAGGCGGTCCACCGAGATGGAGATGTCGTGGTTCTGCCGCTTGTTGAGCGCGGGCGGGCTTTCGAGCTGGTGAACCTGGCCGTCCACGCGGACGCGCGTGAAGCCTTTCTTGCGGAACTCCTCGAAGAGGTCGCGGAACTCGCCCTTGCGCCCGCGGACGACGGGGGCCAGCACCTCGATGCGGGTACCCTCGGGCAGCGCCAGCACGCGGTCCACGATCTGGGTGGCGCTCTGACGCTCCACCGGGTTGCCGCAGCTGGGGCAGTGCGGCACGCCCACGCGCGCCCACAGCAGGCGCAGGTAGTCGTAGACCTCGGTGACGGTGCCCACCGTGGAGCGCGGGTTGCGCCCCGCCGTCTTCTGCTCGATGGAGATGGCGGGCGACAGCCCCTCGATGGCGTCCACGTCCGGCTTCTCCATCATCCCCAGGAACTGCCGTGCGTACGCGGAAAGGCTCTCCACGTAGCGACGCTGGCCCTCGGCATAGATGGTGTCGAAGGCCAGCGACGACTTGCCGCTCCCCGACAGCCCGGTGATCACGGTCAGCCGGTCGCGCGGGATGGCGACGTCGACGTTCTGCAGGTTGTGCTCGCGGGCACCGCGTACGATCAGGTATTCTTCGGCCATCCCGAAAACTTACCGCAACGAGGGGCGGGATTCAACTGTCCGGACACGATCCATCCACCAAGCCGCACGCATCGCTCCGAACGCGACGCAGGTGGTCCGGTTGATCACCGGCGATGGGTCGGATCGTCCGCCATCGGTCGCGAATACGCAGCTTGATCGGCGGTTCGGCATGTCAGCGACGAACGTTGCGACGAAGGGTTGATGCCTCAACCGCGCGAATCGAGGGTCAGAGATACGTTCGCAGCGCCGTCCTCAGACCGACAACGCCGGGCACACGGGAGCATTCGCCACGGCGCCGGAATCGACGAAGGTGCCGACGCCGCGTCCGAGCTTCTGATCCTCCGATGTCCCGGCGCGGCGATCAACCGTGATCCGCCGACGACACGCGGACGCCCGCCTTGCCGCCGGAGTTCGCCCACACCGCCTGCTCCACCTTCGCGGGCGTCCACGATCCCCCGAGCTTCGCCGCCCGCTCGCGCAGCGCGGATGCATAGGCCGCGTAATACTTCGGTGTGAACGCGACCTCGCCCAATCCCGGCACCTGCGCGCCCACCAGCTCGTCGAAGAACGGATACACCTCCGGCGCCGCCGCCGCGGCCACCGCCGAGGCCGTCGCGGGGCCGACGCCGGCGAGGCGCGCCAGGATCGCGATGGGGCGCGCCGGATCGGGCACCGCCGCCAGCGCCTCCGTGCTCGCCCGCTCCACCTCGGCGGGCTCGTTCCCGCGCACGAGGACGAGGTTGCGCGCGCGCCATACGCCGCGGGCCATCTTCCACTCCGTCACCTTCACCAGCTCCGCGTGGGTCACGTGCGGCGTGCTGCGCGCGGAGATCAAGCCGGGCAGCTCGTCGCGATACCACGCGTCCAGCTCCGCCAGTCGAGCCACGCCCTGCGCGGCGACGACGCTCTCGTATGCGTCGACGGCGCCGGTCCAGGCATCGGCGGAGTCGCTGGCCCAGAGGTCGGGGGTAGCGTGCGGCATGGGATCGGGGGATGGAGGGATGGAAGATTCGAACATGGTCGGCCGACCTCGCCCAGGCCGTTGTAACCACGGCTGGAACGGCGCGAAGTCCGCCTGCGCGGACTGCTCCGCGACGGATCGGATCTCCGCGACAACGGCGCCGGTCATCCGCGGGACGAACGAATCCCGCATCGCGCTGAAAAGGCACGCTTTCCGAGATAAACCCGGCATGAGACACCCCCCCGCCCGCTTGCGGGAGAAGGAGCCGGAGGGGGTGAGGGCCTACACCAGCACCCGCACGCCGCCGGGCACCGAGCGCGCCCGCAGCGGCGTGCGCCCCAGCACCTCGCCGTCCATCTGCGTTGGGACGGACGGATCGGATTCCACCAGCACCTCGCGGGCCTGGAGAAAGACCATCCGCCGGTCGCCGGCGTGGCGGCCCAGGTGCAGGCGCAGCAGCATGGACGCAGCGCCGCCACGCGTGCCGGGAGCGAAGATGCAGACGTCCAGCAGCCCGTCGCGGAACGAGGCGGCGGGTGCGACGCGCATCGACAGCGGAAGGTACGGTGCCACGAAGCTGCCGACGTTGGCCACCAGCACCATCGAGGCGTCCAGCTCCAGCGCCTTGCCGTCCGCCACGATCCGAAAGCGGGCAACGCGCGTCGAGACGCGCACCGACAGCCCGGCGAACAGGTACGCGCCGAAGCCCCAGCGGTCCTTGCGCTCGCGCGTGGCGCGGGCGATCACCTCCGCGTCCCACCCGGCGCCGGCCGCCAGCGCGAAGTAGCGGCCGTCGTCCAGCCGGCCGACGTCCATCGGCGAGGGCGTGCCGTGCACGGCGACCTCCACCGCCGCGGCCAGGGTACGCGGGATGCCCAGGTTGTGCGCCACCTGGTTCCCCGTGCCGCGCGGCACCACGCCCACCGGCACCGCCGTCCCCGCCACGCCGGTGATCACCTCGCCCACCGTACCGTCGCCCCCGACCGCGACGATGGCGCGGTATCCCAGCTCCGCGCCCTCGCGCGCGAATCGCTCCGCGTCCCCCGCCGCGGCCGTCTCTCGAAGGTCGAACGGCGCGCCGCGGGCATGGAACGCGACGGCCAGCGCGCGGCGCAGGCGGCCCGGATCGCCCTGCCCCGCCGCGGGGTTCAGGACCACGAGCGTCCGGCCCGCGTATGGACCGGACGCCGGCGGCGCGGTCAACGCAGGGTCCAGTCCTCCCGCTTCGGCTCGCGCGCGTCCCACTCCTGGCGCGCCTCCTCGAAGCCCTGCCGCCCGATGATGCCGTAGGTGAGCTGCTTGCCCAGCTCCACGCCCGGCTGGTCCATCGGGTCGATGCCGTACAGGCCGCCCGCGTAGACCGTGGCGATCTGGAGCAGCATGAACAGGCCGCCCAGCGAGCGCGCATCCACCCGCGGCAGCTCGATCGTCATGTTCATCCGCCCCCGCTTCGCCAGCGCCGCCTCCGTGGCCTGCATCTCGGTGCGCAGCAGCTCGCCCAGCGTGTGGCCGCCCAGGTAGCTCAGCTCGCCGTGCTCGGCGTAGGCGGAGGGGATCGCCACGTCCTCGCCCCCGTCGCGCACCGAGAGGAAGGTGATCGTCTTGTCGAACGGCCCCTCCACGTACTCCTGCACCTGCGAGTGCTGGTCGGTGGCGCCCAGCGCCTTCACGGGCGTGGGGCCGACGAAGACGTCGTGCCCGTCGCGCGCCTTCTGCTTGCCCAGGCTCTCGGCCCAGAGCTGCCGGAACCAGTCCGCCACGTCGCGCAGGCGGTCGCTGTAGGGCATCATCACGTGCACGTTGGCCATCGCCTCCGTGTCCGCCAGGTACTGCAGCGCTCCGTAGACGGCGGCGGGGTTCTTCCGCAGGTCGTCCGTCGCGCAGCGCTCCACCATCTCGCGCGCGCCGGCGATGAGCGCGGCCACGTCGATGCCCACCATCGCCGCCGGCAGCAGGCCCACCGCGGAAAGGACGGAGAAGCGGCCGCCTACGTTGGGGGGGATGGGGAGCGCGGGGATCTCCTCGTCGCGCGAGATCTGCCGCAGCACGCCCTTCTCGGGATCGGTGGTGAAGAGCAGGTGGCGCCGGTAGCCGTCGCCCAGCTCGGCCATCAGCCGGTCGCGGACGATCAGGTACTGGCTCATGGTCTCCGCCGTGCCGCCGGACTTGGAGACCACATTGAACAGCGTCTTCCGCAGGTCCAGCCGGTCGAGGAAGGGCTTGATGGTGGCGGGATCGACGTTGTCCAGCACGTACAGCCTGGGGAAGAACTCGCGGCCGTCGTCGTCCAGCTCGTTCCAGTACGGGTCCAGCAGCGCCGTGCGCATGGCGATGGTCCCCAGCGCCGACCCGCCGATGCCCAGGATGACGATGTTGCTGAACGCCTGCCCCGCCCCGTCCGCGAACTGCTCGATGGACGACACCGTGTCGCCCCCGTCCGCCAGCGCGAAGAAGCCCAGCTCCCCCGCCTGGCGCCGCCGTTCCACGTCCGCGTGCACCTCGCGGAAGCGCGCCGCCAGCCCGTCCAGCGCCGCGGGATCGACCCCGTGCGAGCCCCCGAGCCGAGGGCGCAGCATGTTGTTGTAGTCCAGGACGATGCGGTCGTTCTCGGCCATGGCGCCTTTTCGGTGTGTGATTCGGGTGCCCTCACCCGCCGGCCGCCTCTCCCGCACGCGGGCGAGGGGTGTCTCATGCTCGATCCATCGCGGACTGCGAGCATCTCCGCGCGATCCGGCGGTCGTTCACGTCGACGTCGTCCGATGGTGTCGCTCGCCCGGGCCGCCTGCCTCGCCACGGGAGAAGCCCGCGCAGGCGGACGTCGCGCCGTTCCAGCCACGGTTTCAACCGCCTTGGCGAAAGGTGCCGCCAGCGAAGCCCCCGATCCGCCCCGGAGCAGCCTCCGAAGGGAGGCTTCGGGCCGTCGTTGCCGCGGATTCATCCGCCCGTCGACGGACCATCCCTGGCACACCCACCCACAACCATCGGCCGCCCACTCCCTCAACCCACCTCCACCACCAGCCCGTCGTACGCGGGAAAGATCCCCGGCGGCAGCCTCTCCTCCAACTCCCGGTGCCCCACACGGTGGCTCAGGTGCGTCAGGAAGGTGCGCTCGGCGCCGATCCGCTGGGCGACCTCCACGGCCTCCTCCACGGTGAAGTGCGTGGGGTGCGGCTCGCCGAACCACAGGGCGTTCAGCACCAGCGTGCGCACGCCCAGCAGCGCGTCGAAGGTGCGGCGCGGGAGCGACTTGGCGTCCGTGATGTAGCCCAGGCCGCCCACGCGGAACCCGAACGCCTCCACGTGGCCGTGCGGCACCGGCAGCGGCAGCATGGCAAACCCCGCCACGTCCACGGGCTCGTAGGCGCGGAAGGGCACCAGGAACGCCTCGGGCTTGGTGGTGCCCTCGATGGGGCGGATGCGGTCGTCGAACACGTAGTCGAAGCGCGACCCCAGCACCCGCACGCACTCCTCCGATCCGTACACCGGCAGCACCTCGCGCCGCAGCACCGAGAAGGCGCGCAGATCGTCGACGCCGTGCACGTGGTCGGCGTGGCAGTGCGTGTACCACACCGCATCCACGTGCCGCACGTCCGCGCCCACCAGCTGCAGGCGAAGCTCCGGCGGCGTGTCCACCAGCACGCGGCGGCCGTCGTCCTCCTCCAGCAGCACCGCGTGGCGCGTGCGCTTGTCGCGGAGGTCGGGCGAGGCGCAGACGGCGCACCCGCAGCCGATCACGGGGACCCCGAACGAGGTCCCCGTGCCCAGGAAGCGCAGCCTCACCGCCCGCTCCGCCGGGGCTCAGCCACGCCGCGCGCCCTCCGCCCCGGCGCGCGTCAGACCACCTCCACCCGGAGCAGGTTGGTGGTGCCCGCCACGTGCATGGGCAGGCCCGCCGTCACCACGATGCGGTCGCCGGCGGCGGCCAGGCCGCGGTTCAGCGCCGTCTCCTTGCCGCAGCGCAGCATCTCGTCGAAGGTGGCGTCCTCGCTGCACAGGATGGGGATCACGCCCCACACCAGCGCCAGCCGGTTGTAGGTGCGGCGCGAGTCGGTGAGCGCCAGGATGGGCACCGGCGGGCGGAAGGACGAGACGATGCGCGCCGTCGATCCGCTGCTGGTGAAGGTGAGGATGAGGGGCGCGTTCAGGCGCCGCACCGCCTCCACCGTGGCGCCGGCGATGGCGCGCGAGGTGGGGGTGTACCCGTCCTCGGCGCGCTCGATGGGCATGTCGTAGTGGGGGCCCGACTCCAGGATGTGCGAGCCCTCGATCTCCATGGCGATGCGCACCATGCTCTGCACGGCGGCGACCGGGAACTTGCCCGTCGCCGTCTCGGCCGAGAGCATCAACGCGTCCGTGCCGTCGATGATGGCGTTGGCGACGTCCGAGGCCTCGGCCCGCGTGGGGCGCGGGTTCTCGATCATCGACTCCAGCATCTGCGTGGCGGTGATGACCGGGCGGCTGGCCAGGTTCGCCATCTGGATCATGCGCTTCTGCGCCAGCGGCACCTTCTCGAAGGGCAGCTCCACGCCCAGGTCGCCGCGCGCCACCATGGCCGCCGCGGCCGAGTCCAGGATGGGGCCCAGGTTGGTGAGCGCCAGCCCCTTCTCCACCTTCACCACCACCAGCGGCCCGCCGGGGGGAATGCGCCGCACCAGGTCCAGCACGTCCTCGGCCGCGCGCACGAACGACAGCGCCACGTAGTCGATGTCGTGCTCCAGCGCGAACTCCAGGTCGCGCAGGTCCTTCTCGGTGAGCGAGGGGATGCTGACCCGCACGCCGGGCAGGTTGATGCCCTTGTGCGAGGTGAGCGTGCCGCCGTGGATGACGCGCATCCTCACCCGCGGCGCGTTCACCTCCTCCACGATCAGCTCCATCAGCCCGTCCGCCAGCAGGACCACGTCGCCGGCCTCCAGGTCGTGCGCCAGCTCGGGGAAGGTGGTGGGCAGCTCGTCGCCCTCCTGCTCGCCCTCGGGCGCGAAGGTCAGCGAGTCGCCGGGCTTCAGCTCCACCGCCGTCGGCAGGTTGCCCACGCGGATCTTGGGGCCCTGCAGGTCACCCAGGATGGCGACGGGGCGCCCCGCCTTCTTGCTGGCCGCGCGCACGTTGCGGATGGTCTCTGCGTGCTGCTCCAGCTCGCCGTGCGAGAAGTTGATGCGGGCCACGTCCATGCCGGCCGCGATGAGCGCGTCGATGCGCTCGGGCGACCACGAGGCGGGACCCAGCGTGCAGACGATCTTGGTACGACGGACCATGGTTTCCGGATCGGGAATCGGGCCCCGCGCGCGGGGGCCTGGTCGCGTAAGGTGTGCCGGCCGCGGCGCGGCGGGCAAGGGTTCAGCTCTGGCCCTGACGGCCCCGTTGCGCGCCGAGGCGCCGCCCGACGCAGTCCAGCAGCGCGGGCAGCACCTGCCCCGCGGGGCCCTGCAGGAAGAGGTCCACCGCGCCCGCGAAGTCGCCGGCCTCGGGGTTCACCTCCACCACCCGCGCGCCGCCCGCACGGGCCACCCGCGGAAGCTCCGCCGCGGGCCACACGGTGCCCGACGTGCCCACCATCAGCAGCACGTCGCACCGCTCCGCGCCCGCCCAGGCGCGCTCCACCGCCCGCTCCGGCAGCATCTCGCCGAACCAGACCACGTCCGGCCGCAGCGGCGAGCCGCACACCGGGCACGGCGGCGGGTCTTCCTCCTCCTCCTCGGTCGATGCCGGCGCGTTCGGCACTCGCCCTGCCAAATCTCCGGACAGGCCCGTGTCGTCCGCTGCGGCCGCTCCACCGTCCCCATTCTCGACCGGCACCGGAGCTCCGGCGAACGGATGGGCGTGGTCCAGGCACTTGAGCCGCCGGATGCTGCCGTGCAGCTCCACCACGTCGGCCGATCCGGCCGCGGCGTGCAGCCCGTCGATGTTCTGCGTCACGAGGAGCAGCGAGGGCAGCAGGCGCTCCATCTGCGCGAGGGCGAAGTGCCCCGCGTGCGGGCGGCAGGCCTCGATCATCCGGCGGCGGTGCGCGTACCAGCTCCACACCCGCCGCGGGTCCTTCCGGAAGCCCGCCTCCGTGGCCAGCTCCGTGGGATCGTACTCGGCCCACAGCCCGTCCATCGCGTCCCGGAACGTGGGGATGCCGCTCTCCTTCGACATCCCAGCCCCCGTCGACACTACCACGCGCTCCGCCGCCACGATCCAATCCGCCGCCCGCCCCAACGCCTCCTTCATCGCCCCTCCCGATCCGCCCCCTCCGACCGACGCCGCCTACGCCGCATCTCATCGCCCGCGCCGCACCTCGTCCGGAGGACGATCGTAGTTCCAGCCAGGGGATTCATTCCCCTGGGACCTATGCCCCTGGTTCTCGTTCGCCGCGACGCGCTACGCCCGGTGCACGACCTCGCCCGCCACCACCGTCAGCGCGCACTCCATCGTCCGCAGCGCATCCACCGGGCAGTCCAGCGGATCGACCGTCCACGCGACGAGGTCCGCGTCGTAGCCCGGAAGCAGGCGGCCCCGGCGGTGCGCCTCGCCGGACGCGACGGCGGGGCCCTCGGTGTACGCGCGGAGGGCCTGCTCCGCCGTCAGCCCGTTCTCCGGCCACCACTCCCCGGCCGGCTCGCCGTCCCGGTCGACGCGCCGCACGGCCGCGAACAGCCCCGGGCGCGGATCGCACGTCTCCACCGGCACGTCCGATCCGAACGCCAGGGTCGCGCCCCCGCGCAGCAGCGGCGCGAACGGGTATGCACCGCGCGAACGCTCGCGGCCCCAGTGGCGGTCGGCGGACGGGATGTCGGTGAGCAGGTGCACGGGCTGCATGGACGCGACGATCCCCGATGACGCCATGCGCTCCACCAGGTCCGGCGGGCAGAGCTGCACGTGCTCGATGCGGTGCGGCATCGACGCCGGGCGGGGGACGGTGGACAGCACGTCCAGCGCCCGCTGCACCGCCGCGTCGCCGATCGCGTGCACCGTGGTGGCGATCCCGGCGGCGGCGGCCCGCTCGCTCGCCGCGCGGAACTCGTCCTCGGGCAGCGTCTGCATGCCGCGATCCGCGCTGTCCACGTACGGCTCGCGCAGCCACGCCGTGCGCGATCCCAGGGCACCGTCCAGGAACATCTTGGTGCCGCCGATGCGCAGCCACGCGTCCCCGAACCCGCTGCGGAGGCCGACCGTGATCGCCTCGTCCAGCCGGGAGACGGGGATGGCCTGCAGAACGCGCAGCCGCAGCTCGTCCGCCTCGCGAAAGGCGGAGAAGTGGGCGAGCCCGTCCACCTCCACGGAGTGCACGCCCGTCAGGCCCAGGCGGTGGCATTCGCGCTGGGCGTCCAGCAGCGCACCCCGCACCTCCTCCCGCCCCGGCCGCGGAAGCGTGCGGCGCGCCAGCTCCATCGCGTTCTCCTTCAGCACCCCCGCCGGTTCGCCCGTCGCGGCGTCGCGGACGATCTCGCCGCCTTCCGGGTCCGCCGTGCCGCGCGTGATGCCGCAGCGGCGCAGGCCCTCGCCGTTGATCCACCCGCCGTGGATGTCGTGGCTCTCGAAGTACGCCGGCCGCCCCGCCGCCACGCGGTCCAGCTCCGCCGCCGTCGGCAGGCGGCCCCAGCGGTGCACGTCCCAGCCGAGGCCGAGGATCCACCCGTCCCCCGGGTTGCGCGCGGCGAAGGCGGCGATGGCCTCCAGCCCCTCCTCCACCGTCCGCGCCGCGTTCAGGTCCACGCGGCGGCGGGCGAGCGCCCAGGTGGAGAGGTGCACGTGCGCGTCGGTAAGCCCCGGCGTCACGACGGCGTCCCCCAGCGACTCCACCCGCGCGTCCGCCCCCGCCAGCGCCCGCACCTCCCGCTCCGATCCCGCGGCGGCGACGCGGCCGTCGCGCACCAGCAGCGCCTGCACCGGAGCGGCGGCACCGAGAAGGTGGATGCGGCGGGCCAGGACGACCAGGTCGCGTTGGTCTGCGGGCATCGCGGGCGGGCGTCGGCGCGGGTGTGGACCCAGGGGCGAACCGCCCAACATGGGGAATGGCGCCGCGCTCGGCAACTCCGCGTGAGCCCCGCCCACCGCCGGCCCGCGAGAATTCCGCGCAGCGGCGGGCGTTTCGCGGGATAGGCAGCCGGCGGGGGCGGTTGTTTGCCGCGCTCGGCTCGAGGGGGAGATCGGCCGGGCAAGCGGAACGGCGCCCGGCGATGTCTTTCCACGGGCGTACGCCTTCCGTGGAACGGCCGCTCCGCCACAGCCCGTGGCCCGGGAGGTGCCTGCTCCCGGGCGGCGGAGCAGCCGGCGGCGCGCCGGACCTTGCGAGGGCGCGCCCGAGGGACGATCTTCCGGCGACTTTCTGACGGCGACCGAATGGACTACGAATACATCGACACACCCGAGGGCCTCCGCAGCGTGGTGGAGCGCCTGCGCGACCTGCCGCTGATCGCGGCGGACACCGAGGCGGCAGGCTACCACCGCTACTTCGACCGGCTCAGCCTGATCCAGCTCTCGTCGCGCGACGAGCACTTTCTCATCGACCCCCTGGCCGTCGCGGACCTGGGGCCGCTGGCCGAGCTGTTCGAAGATCCGGCGATCGAGACCATCTTCCACGACTCGGACTACGACCTCCGCATCCTGGACCGCGACGCGGGCCTGCGGGTGACGGGGCTGTTCGACACGCAGACGGCGGCCGCCTTCCTGGGCGAGCGCTCGCTGGGGCTGGGCTCCATCCTCGAGAAGCACATGGGGCTCAAGCTTCCCAAGGAGCACCAGCGCGCCGACTGGGCCGAGCGCCCGCTCACCGAGAGCATGAAGCAGTACGCGGCCTCGGACACCGCGCACCTCCCCGAGCTGCGCGACCGCCTGCGCGACGCGCTGGAGAAGATCGGGCGCATGGCGTGGGCGCAGGAGGAGTTCGTGCGACGCGAGCTGACGCGATGGACGGAGCCCGAGGAGGGGCGCGAAGCCTTCCTGCGGATGAAGGGCGCGCGCGACCTGACGCCCCGCGGCCTGGCCATCCTGCGCGACCTGTTCGAGTGGCGCGAGAAGGTGGCCCGCGAGCGCGACCAGGCCACCTTCCGGGTGCTGGGCAACCAGGCGCTGCTGGAGATGAGCGCCAAGCCGCCGCAGACCGAGAAGGACCTGCCGTCGTACACCGGCATCTCCGAGGGCCTGGCCCAGCGGCGCGGGCGCGAGCTGATGGCCGCCGTCCGCAGCGGCCTGGCGGTGCCCGACGGCGAGCTTCCGCGCTTTCCGCCCGCCAAGCGCTGGGACCGCGACCCGGACCACGACGCCCGCGTGGAGTCGCTCAAGCAGGCCCGCAACCGCCGCGCCGAGCAGCTGGACATGGACCCGGGCTTCATGATGTCGCGCAACCTGATGGAGGACATCGCCCGCGCGAAGCCCACCACGGCGGAAGAGCTGCTTGCCGTGCCCAACGTGCGCCGCTGGCAGGTGGAGGCGCTGGGCGAGGCGCTTCTCAAGGCGCTGAGGTAACGTCGGATGGAAGGCCCGTCCGCCTGGCTGGCGGCGGGACACGGCAGATCCCGGAGAGCACGAGCGATGCGTCAGATCAAGGACGGGCAGGGACGGACGTGGGACGTGGTGGCCTCGGACACGCAGGTGGCGCACCGCAAGCGCGGACGCCGCCTGGGCTTCCGCCTGGCCGACGACGGCAGTGCCGAGCCGGTGATGACGCCGGTGGAGTTCAACAGCGAAGCCGCCGCCGACATGGCGATCCGCACCATGAGCGAGAAGGAGCTGCACCGCCGCCTCCAGTGGGCGAAGACGGACGCGGGCATCGCCTGAGCGGCTGGGGAGGTTTCGGCGGATCGATCGATGGTCTGATCGGCGGACGATGGGTGATGCGGGATGGAAGCGAGGAGGCGGATGCCCACGAGGCGTCCGCCTTTTTCGCGTGGCCGTTACCCGGCGGGCTGAGATCCGCCACCCTCTCCTGCAAGCGGGAGCATGTAAGTACATCCTGTTTCACGAGATGCGGCCACTCTCCGCCCGGAAACAGCCCGCGAAGGCGGGCGGATTGCCGTTGCAGCCATGGGTTTCAACTCGTGGCGCCGGTGGATGCCGGTGGATGCCGGTGGATGCCGTGGAGCCGTGGATTCTGTGGATGCTGTGGATTCTGTGGAGACGCGCGGTGCGTGTGGATGCCCGATCGCGCGTTCTCCGCTCCACCCTCGACGCATCCGATCAACCGACAAACCGGGCCTGAATCGCTCCGCAACCGACGATCATCCACAACCCGCCCTGATCTCCAGGAGGGAGCGCCGAATTCCTCAGCATTCACGCTGCATCACGCGCGGGGCCGCTCCCCAGGCGACCGTCGCTGTGGCATCGGAGGTACGGCGGGACACGTGAGTCTCAGCGGTGTGGCATACGTGGTACAAATCGCGTGACAGGTCGGTCGGGGATGTCGCGGGAAAATACCTGTATCGTCTTTCGGTAAAATCACTTGCGGAGATGGTCGGCTCGGGTCTCAAAGCCGGCACGTCCCCTGCCCTCTGGGTGGCCGAGGCCGGCGAGTCCGGCGGATGGACGGGCAGACACATGGCACCGATCGCTGGAGGATGACACAGATGGCCGAGACGCGCTTTCCCGCGGACGTCTTCTTCGAGGCGTGGAACGAGCAGACGCGCCACCTTCCCCGCGTGCTTCCCATCACCGAGCCGGAGCGCGCCCGCGGCACGTCGGCGCCCACGCGGGCCATCGAGGCGGCGGTGCGCGACACCTACGGCTATCTCCACACCTTCCTGGGGCACGGGCCCACCGAGGCGCGCGGCGCCTGCGAGCGCTTCGTGGACGCGCTGGTGGATTGGACCCGGCTGGACGGCCGCGACCGGGGGGCGCTGCTCGCCGCCGTGCGCGGGCAGGAGCGTCTGACGCAGGTGCCGAGCTGGGCGCTTCCGCTGGACGAGTTCGCCGACCACCCGTGGCTGCAGCTCTGATCGAAGGGTAGACCCCTCCGGCCGAGACGGATCGGCCGCGTACGTGACGGATAGATGAGCGCCCGCCCGGCAGCAGTGCCGGGCGGGCGCTCCGTCATCCGGGAAGGGGGCGACTCGGAGGGACGATTCGGAGGCCCTACGGCTTCGCGGGCCCGTCCATCTCCTCGATCGTCCGTGTGGAGGCCGGCCGCTCGCGGCGCAGTCGGGCGGAGACCTGCTCGGCCCGCTCCATCACCCGCAGCAGGTTGAGCCCCAGGATCTTCTTGACGTCGCCGTCCGAGTAGCCGCGGCGCAGCAGCTCGGCCGTGAGGTTGGGGAACTTCGACACGTCCTCCAGGCCCACGGGCGTGGTGGAGATCCCGTCGAAGTCCGAGCCGATGCCCACGTGGTCGATGCCCGCCACGCGCACCAGGTGGTCCACGTGGTCGGCGACGGTCTGCACGGTGCCGCGCGGGATGGGGTGCGCGGCCCGCCACTGGTCGAAGAGCGAGTCCGCGAGCGCCTGGTTGCCGGGGTGCTCGGCGCGCAGGCGGCGCTCCACGCCCACCATGTCGCGCATGATGGCCGCCGCCTGCGGATCGACGAAGCCGGAGTAGAAGTTGGTCATCACGATCCCGCCGTTCGCCTTCACCAGCTCCAGCACGTCGTCGGGCACGTTGCGCGGGTGGTCGGCCACGGCGCGCGCGGACGAGTGCGAGAAGATGACGGGTGCCCGGGACACCCGCAGCGCGTCGCGCATGGTCTCGGCGGACACGTGCGACAGGTCCACCAGCATCCCCAGGCGGTTCATCTCCCGCACCACCTCCTCGCCGAACGGCGTCAGCCCGCCGTGGCGGGCCGAGTCGGTGGCGGCGTCGGCCCAGGGCAGGGTGTTCACGTGCGTGAGCGTCATGTAGCGCACGCCCAGCGCGTAGAACTGCCGCAGCGTGCCCAGCGAGCTCTCGATCGCGTGGCCGCCCTCGATGCCGATGAGCGAGGCGATCCGATGCTGCCCGTGGATGCGCCGCACGTCCGCCGCGGTGAGCGCCAGGTCCAGGGAGGGCGACGCCTCCGTCATCCGGTGGATGAGGTCGATCTGCTCCATCGCCACCCGCGCGGCGCCGTGGCCCTCGAACTCCACGGGCACGTACGCGGCCCAGAACACGCCGCCCACCCCGCCCTGCCGCAGCCGCGGCACGTCCGTCATCTGGCCGGGAAGCGGGCCCTCCGGGCTCATGCGGATGGGATCGCTGCCGCCCTTCTCGCGGATTTCCCAGGGCAGGTCGTTGTGGCCGTCCACCAGCGGCACCTGCGCGTGCAGGCGCAGCGCGCGGGCCAGCAGCGCCGCGTCGGGCGCGGGCGGCCCGGCGGCGGGCGCCTGCTGGGCGGGTGCGGCGAGCGCGGTCAGGCTCGCGGCCAGGACGAGCGTCCCGGCGGTGAGGGTGCGTGGCATGGACGGGTTCGGCTGAGGTGCGGGATGGCGAAGGGCCGGGTCGGCGGATGGCGGGCTCTGCGGCGAGGCGGCGATGGTGGCCGCGGGAGGCGGCGGCGGTCCAGCCGCCGCCGCCCGCGCGGCGCTACCGGACGGGCGCGGGCAGCACGGCGTTCAGCACGCCGCCGGTACGCAGGTCCAGCGCCTGCGAGCGGCCCACCCACACCAGCTCGGCGAACAGGTGGCGGCGCTGCACGAAGTCGTCGGTGGTGACGGGGGCGGCGGCGAAGCGGGCCGCCAGCGCGGGGGGTACGATCAGCACGAAGTCGTCGCGGCGCTCGTCGCCGGCGCGGCCCCAGCGGCACTCGGAGCCCGCCACGTGCCCCTCGGCGTCCACCAGCGGGGCGATGGGCGCCTCCACGGGAATGTCGCGGCGCACGGAGACGCGGGCGGGCGCGCCGCAGAACAGCTCGGCCCGCACCTTCTTGCCCACCGCGGCCTGGCCCAGGATGATGAGCCGCTCGTAGTCGCCCGTGCCGTAGGCCGACTCCACGGCGCCCGTCGGGGCGGCGACGGGCTTCGCCTCGGCGATGGGGGCGGAGTGGCCGCTCACGAGCCGGCCGTCGGGGGGGCGGGCGTCGTCGCTGAAGGCCAGCTTGCCGATCCACATCAGCGCCAGGGCGCCCACCACGCCGTACGCCACCAGCGCCCACGGCTTGCGCCAGGCGGGCACGGGGGTGCGGCGGTCCGTGCGCCGGCGGTCGCGGCTGCGGCGGTCGTCGTCGCGCCGGTCGCCGCGCCGGGAGGGATCACCCCCGCCCGCCGCGCCCGTCCCGCCCTCCGCGCCCGCCTGCGAGCCGGCCGATCCCGTCTGTTCTTCCATTGACGCTCCGTTCAGTCCTCCCGCGGCGGGGCGCCGCGGCTCTGGCCCGTGGAAATGCAGGATCGGGGCTGGGAAGATGCAGGCACCGGGCCGCTCAGGAAAGGGCGGCCGCCCGGGCGGGCTCCGCGGCGGCGAATGCCGGAAGGCGCTGCCCACGCCGGGCGTGGAGCTCACGTCCGGCGTTCCGCCCGGCAGCCGGGTGCGCCGGCGGCGATGGGCAGCCCGAGGCCCGTGCCGCCGTGGCCCCGGCTCGGCGTTCTCGCCGCCACAGGCAGCGGCGAGGCGGAGACGGACATCCGGCGCGCGTCTCCGACTCCCCTTGCGGCTCAGCGGCCCGCCGCGCGGTCGTACAGCGCGATCGAGCCCAGCGTGACGGCCGAGTCGACCTGCCCCGAGGCGAGCAGCGCGTCCAGCTCCGCCAGCGGGACCCGGCGGACGCGGGTGTCCTCGCCGGCGTCCGGGTCCTTCTGCGCGACCGGCCGGGCGCCGCGCACCAGCACCACGTGGCAGACGGAGCCCTGCCACGACGGGTTCAGCACCATCGTCCCCAGCAGCTCGCCGGCCCCGCCCTCGAACCCCGTCTCCTCGCGCAGCTCGCGGCGGGCGGCGTCCAGCACGCCCTCGCCGTCGTCCAGCGCGCCGGCGGGGGCCTCCAGCGACACGCGGCCCAGCGGCACGCGGTACTGCGCCACCATCACCAGCTCGCCCGCGTCCGTGAGCGCGACCACGGAGACGCCCTGGGGCGACTCGACGATGTCGAAGGTCTTCTCCACGCCGCCGCGGGGGTTGCGCACCCGTTCGCGGCGCACGCTGAACATATGGTACGTGGCGAGCGGCTCGGACGAAAGCGTCTGCCACGCTGGCGGCGCTCCGCGCCCGCTGTCCTCGCTCCCCATCCGCCTCCCTTCCGTGGTCCACCGGCATCGCCCGCCCCGGGTTCGCAAGTTGTGCGCCCACTGTCCCGTCCGCGCGCCGGGCACGCGGCTTGCCGGCTCCGTGCCTCGACCGACGCTCTCAAACCCATACGGGAGAACGACATGGCTGACGACCTGGAAGGCAAGGCCAAGCACCTGGGCGGCAAGATGAAGGAAGGCGTGGGCGACCTGCTGGGCGACCGCCGCATGAAGGAGGAGGGCCGCCTGGACCAGATGGAGGGGGCCGCGGAGCAGGACGTGTCGCGGGCGCAGGACGCGGTGATGGAGGCGGAGGCCCGCCGCGTCGCCGCCCGCCGCGCGAAGGGCGAGACGCCCTGACCGGCGGCCGGCTTCGGCCGGCCGGGGCGGCCCCGGGGCGCGTGCTCCGGGGCCGCTCTCGTTCGCCCGGCGCCTGGCCTGGGCCGGCCCGGCTTATGCGTTGGCGGGCGCCCCAACCCATGCCCACGGAGGGACGGATGCACAAGGTGAAGGTGGTGCGCTCCAACTACGACCAGTCCGCGCCCTACGTGGGCAAGGTGGGCGAGGTGATCGGCCACTGGGGAGCCGACAACAGCGAGGAGGGCCGCGAGGGCTTCATGGTGCAGTTCTCCGGCGGCGAGGTGATCGCCATCGCCGAGGACGAGGTCGAGACCGTGGGCTGAACGGCGCCGCCGCCGGCTGGGCCGCCCGCCGCAGGCGCCGTCTCGTCTCCCTTCGCGCTCCACGCTCCGGCCGGGCCGCCCCGCCCGCCCGGCGCCACGTGCACGTCTTGACATTGACCGGTGGGTCAATGATGTTCAGTGGAGAGCAGCGCAGTCACCCCACGTGCACGGGCGGGTCGATGCCGGGACACAAGGCGCCCGAGGACGAGCGGCGGGAAGCGATCCTGAAGGCGGCGTTCCGGGTGGCGGCGCGGGAGCGGCTGACGGGGCTCACGGCGCAGCAGGTGGCGGCGGAGGCGGGCGTCAGCAAGGGGCTGGTGTTCTTCCACTTCGGCAGCCGCGACGGGCTGCTGGTGGCGCTGCTGGACTGGCTGCTGGAGCGCACGCTGGTGGCCCAGTCGGACGAGGCCATGCGCGCGCTTCCCAGCCCGCAGGAGCGGCTGCTGGCGGTCATCCGGCGCGACGTGGAGGCGCTTCCGCGGCAGCGCGAGCGGGTGGAGCTGTTCTTCGACTACTGGGTGATGGGCACCCGCCACCCCACGGTGCGCGCCAGCATCCGCGCGGCGCTGGACCGCTACCGCGACGCGCTGCGGCCGCTGGCGGAAGACGTGGTCACCGCCGACCCGGCGCGCTACGAAGGGTTGAGCGCGGACGGGCTGGCGGCGGTGGCGGCGGGGTTCATCGAGGGATGCGCCCTGCAGGTGGTGATGGACCCCGAGCGGTTCGACGTGGGACAGTCGCTGGACACCCTCCACGCGCTGGTCACCCACGGAGGCCGGGCGGGCATGGCGAGCGCCGGAGCGTCCGGAAGCCTTCCTTTCCCAGTCGCAGGAACCCCATGACGAGCCCCACGGACGGCACCGCACACGCAGACGGCGCGGACGAGGCGCACGACGACATCATCTATCCCGCCACCCTCCCCTTCGTGCTGGTGCACCTGGCGGCGTTCGGGGCCCTGTGGAGCGGCGTGACCACCGGGGCGCTGGTCAGCTGCCTCGCGCTGTACGTCGTGCGCATGTTCGGCGTCACGGCCGGGTACCACCGCTTCTTCTCGCACCGCTCGTTCAAGACCAGCCGCGTGGGCCAGCTCGCGCTGGCGTGGGTGGCGCAGAGCTCGGCGCAGCGCGGGGCCATCTGGTGGGCAGCCAAGCACCGCCACCACCACCGGCACTCGGACACCGAGCACGACGTGCACTCGCCGCGGCACTCCGGCTTCCTGCACTCGCACGTGGGCTGGATCTTCACGCCGCGGCACGAGGAGACGGACTTCGAGGCGGTGCCGGACCTGACGCGCTACCCCGAGCTGATGCTCCTGGAGCGGTATCCGCACCTGCCGGCCGCCGTCCTGGCCATCGGATGCCTGCTGCTGGGCGGGTGGCCGGGGCTGGTGGTGGGCTTCTTCTGGAGCACCGTCCTCCTCTACCACGGCACCTTCTTCATCAACTCGCTGGCGCACGTGGTGGGCCGGCAGCGCTACGTGACCGGCGACGACTCGCGCAACAACTGGTGGCTGGCGCTGATCACGCTGGGCGAGGGGTGGCACAACAACCACCACTTCTACATGAGCAGCACGCGCCAGGGCTTCCGCTGGTACGAGATCGACCCCACGTACTACGCGCTGAAGGCGATGTCGTGGGTGGGGCTGGTGTGGGAGCTGCGCGAGCCGCCCGCGGCGGTGCTGGCCGGCGAGCAGCCCCTGGGCCGCCGCACGGTGGAGAAGGTGGCCGCCGAGCTGGCCGCCAGCTTTCCGGTGCGCGCCATCGCCGAGCAGGTGCAGGCCGCCTGGGCCGGCGTCCACCCGGTGGACGACCTGCGCGAGCGCGCCCGCAAGCTGGTGGCCGACGCGGAGCACGCGCTGTCCGAGGTGGAGATGCCGTCGCTGCCCGGTTTCGACGACCTGCGCCGCCGCGCCCTGGAGATGTTCGCCTACACGCCGTCGCTGGACGACATCGTGCAGCGCGCCCGGCTGATGCTGGCCCGCGCCGTCTCGCTCCACCTGCTGGAGGGGATGGAGAACGGGAGCCCGGCGTAGAAGTCCAGCGTCGGGCGTGATGGTCGCAAGGGAGTCATCGGATTCGATCGATGCGCCCGCCACCGCAGCAGCGATGGCGGGCGCATCGTCGTCAAACCGGCCGGGCAGGCGACGCCGGAGTCCGCGGGCAGGCGTTGGGAGGTGCGGCGCCGGGGTCGCCCGCGGGTTGGAGACGCGGGGCTGCCGTAGGAGGAAAGCGCGCCTGCGCGGGCTCGCCGTGGGAAGCGGACGATCGGGTGGGGACGGAGGGAGAGGAGAGCAGCGGATGCGACGGTCGAACCCGGTGTGGGCGCGGCCCGGGAGGACGGTCCCGGGCGGGCGCCCTATGCGGCCGAGCCGTCGCCGCGGCGCAGGAGGCGGCCGCCCTGGCGGGTGAGGTCGCGCAGCAGCGTGCCCAGGCGGTTCTCGGCGAGGGCGGCGTCGCCGACCGCATCCGTGTGGGGGATGCGGGCCCGGCACGCGTCGCAGCGCCAGGACATGATGTCCTCGCCGCCGCGCTTGGGGCGCCAGCGGCCGGTGCAGTCGGGGAAGGTGTGGCAGGCGATCATGCGGCGCGCTCCAGCACGTGGGCGAAGGCCTTCAGCCGCTCCGCCGCCACGCCGGGGCTTCCGCCCAGCGCGTCCCACCCTTCGCCCGACTCCAGCACCGCCTCCAGCCGCGCGAGCAGGCCGCGGATCTCGGGGCGGTCGGGGTCGCCGGGTCCCAGGAAGGCTTCCACGCGGCGCACCAGCATGCGCAGGTGCACGGGCACGGCGTCCGGGCCGCTGCGGCGCAGCTCGTCGGCCAGGCGGTCCAGCGCGGCGCGAAGCTCCTGGCGCGTGATGGGGTCGTCGGTCATGGAGAGGGAATCGGGAAGACTGAGAGACAGCCGAACATACACCGAAAGATCACCCGCCGGGGGTTCCTCGTCAACGCCCCACGGAGGTCCGTCCGCACACCGCGACGGTTCGCCAAGCGGGCGCTGAGAGGATGACGGAGTGGACCCGCGATGCCCGCCGGCCGCTTCTCGAAGCACCGCCGGAAGCGTGCCGTCGCACGGCCCGAAGCCGACGCAAACCGCGCATCCCCTCCGCGTTCCCGCTGATGTGGCGGCGCGGCGCCGTTTTCCGCGCCCGGACGCGGGACGCGCGGCGGGCATCCGCGCGCCGGGCGGGGCGACGCGGCCTGCCTCGCGGCGGGACACGCGTGCCGCAGGTGCGGCACGCGCGGCAAAAGCTTCCGCCCCGCCCCCATCCGTCGACCGCATCCCGGGACACCGACAGCCCGGCGGCAGCGGAGCCTCTCCTCCTCAGCCTACCGCTTTCGTTCGACGCGCGCCACCCACAGGCCCGAGTCGAAGTCGGTGACGAAGACGCTGCCGCGGTACGGCACCGCGGCCCACGCCATCGGCAGGTTGGGCAGGAACGACGTGGCGGAGTCCCCGGCGGTGGACATGGCCGCGATCTCGCGGTTGCGCAGGCTTCCGCGCAGGTCGCCGGAGACGTCCACGGCGCGGATGCCGGCGGCCCACACGGCGGCGTACAGGGTGTCGCGCTCGATCCAGAAGTTGTGCACCCCGGCGCCGGGCACGTCGTAGGTGGCCACCTCCACCGGCTTGCGGGGGTCCGCGGCGTCGATCACGTGGACGTATCCCCCCGTCTCGAACGGCTTCGTCAGGTCCGCGTCGGCCGGCAGGATCTCGTCGCCCACGAAGACGTAGCGCCGGCCGGCGGCGTTGGTGTAGGGAATCGCGTAGTGGGTATGGCCGTACCGCGCGCCGTGCCACTCGCTGGCGTAGCGCAGTTGGCTCACCAGCTTCGGCGCCTGCGGGCTGCCGCCCGCGATGCCCCGCCCCACGTCCAGGATGACCAGTCCATCGTCCCAGTAGGCGAGGTAGGCCAGCCCGTCCTTCACGGACAGGTCGTGCAGGTACATGCCGCGGTGCGCGGGCAGGCCCCAGTGCCCCACCTGGCGCACGTCCGCCGGGTTCGACACGTCCACGACGACCATGGTCCCCGTGCCCACGTCCGCCAGGTACGCGAAGCGGCCGTCGATGGCCGCGTTGTGGACGCCGCCCGTCACCGTCTCCCAGAACTCGCCGTTGATGCGCGGGTGCGCCGGCGTGGACAGGTCCAGCAGGACGATCCCGTTGCGGCGCGACCGGGCCAGCTCGCGGCTCACCACCGCCAGCGTCCCCTCGGCGTTCACGGCCACGTCGTTGATGATGCGCGCGTCCATCACCACCGAGTCGGTACGCACCGGCCGCGCGGGATCGGTCACGTCCCACACGAACACCCGGTCGCCGCGGCACCCGCCGCAGTTGCCGAAGGTGCCCGTGAGCGCATAGTCGCGCCCGTCTCGCCCGCGGAAGACGGCCAGGTCCGTGGTGCGCGTGCTGGTGACCGGCCCCCGTCCCACGGTCACGAACCGCCCCGGCAGGTTCGCCCGCGGCACCACCACCGGCGGCGGCCCCGCCGGGACCGGCCCCGGCGAGCACCCCGCCGCCAGCGCACCCGCGAACAGCCAGACGCCCGCGAATCTTCGGTTCATGGTGAATCCTTGGGGATGGATGGTCGATGGGACGCGGCGCGATGGCGGAGCGAGCAAACGGCGGGCCCTCACCCCCCCGGCCTCCGTCTCCCGTAAGCGGGCGGGGGGTCCTCACGAGCCCGTGCGTCCGACGAGGAACCACGATCCGCCCCGGAGCAGCCTCCGCAGGGAGGCTTCGGGCCGTCGGTGCCGTGGCTTCAGCCGCCCGTCGACGGCGGCCGACCCGGGATACCTCAAGTCACCCCGCACGCACGCGGGGGAGAGAGCGCCGTGGCACCCTCTCCCCCGCGGGACCTCCCGAATCACCCACGGCGGATCAGGCGCCGATGCGCTCCAGCAGGAAATCGGGGATGCGGTCCTCGGAGATGCGGGTCTGCTCCATCGTGTCGCGCTCGCGGATGGTGACGGTGCCCTCGGCCGCGCCCTCGCCGTCGATGGTGATGCAGAACGGCGTGCCGGCCTCGTCCTGGCGGCGGTAGCGCTTGCCGATGGAGCCGGCATCGTCGTACAGGTTGGGGATGCCGCGGCGGCGCAGGTCCTCGTGGATGGCGCCGGCGCGCTCGGGCATGCCGTCGCGCTTGACGAGCGGGAAGATGCCGGCCTTGAGCGGCGCCAGCGAGGGCTTGAGGCCCAGCACCACGCGCTGCTCGCCCTCCACCTCCTCCTCGCGGTAGCCGTTGGCCAGCACCGCCAGGGTGATGCGGTCGGCGCCGACGGAGGTCTCGATGATGTACGGCAGGTAGCGCTTGCCGGCCACCGTGTCCACGTACTGCAGCTTCTTGCCCGAGAACTCCTCGTGCCGGCGCAGGTCGAAGTCGGTGCGGTTGTGCACGCCCTCCACCTCGCCCCACCCCTCCTCACCCACGCTGCCGCCGAAGAAGAACTCCACGTCGAAAGCGGCCTTGGCGTAGTGGGCCAGCTTGTCGGGCGCGTGCTCGTGGAAGCGCAGGCGGTCGGGGGCCAGGCCCAGCACCCCCGTGTGCCACTCCATCCGCCGCGCCTTCCACTCGTCGAAGGCGGCGTCGTCGGTGCCCGGCTCCACGAAGTACTGCATCTCCATCTGCTCGAACTCGCGCGTGCGGAAGGTGAAGTTCCCGGGCGTGATCTCGTTGCGGAACGCCTTGCCGATCTGGGCGATGCCGAAGGGGATCTTCTGCCGCGCGCTCTGCTGCACGTTCAGGAAGTTCACGAAGATGCCCTGCGCCGTCTCGGGGCGCAGGTACACGGTGGCGGCCTCGCCCTCCACCGGCCCCATGAACGTCTTGAACATCAGGTTGAACTGGCGCGGCTCGCTCCACTGGCCGGTGACCCCGCACGAGGGGCAGCGGATCTCGGCCATGGTGGCCTTGCCCGACTCGGACTGCAGCGTATCCTCGCGGAAGCGGCGGTGGCAGTTGCCGCACTCCACCAGCGGGTCGCTGAACTCAGCGACGTGGCCCGACGCCTCCCACACGCGCGGGTGCATGAGGATGGCGGCGTCCAGGCCCTCGATGTCGTCGCGCTCGTGCACCATCGCGCGCCACCAAGCCTCCTTCACGTTGCGCTTCAGCTCCACGCCCAGGGGGCCGTAGTCCCACACGGAGCCGGTGCCGCCGTAGATCTCGGAAGACTGAAAGACGAAGCCCCGCCGCTTGCACAGCGAGACGAGCTTGTCGAGGAGCTGGGTGTCGGCCATGCGCGTAGGTCCGGCTGGGCTGAATTGGGGCGCCGCGGTGCGGCCGCCAGGTCGCGTTTCAGGAGCCGGGGATATTAGCGCGCGGGCACGGGTGGGGCAATCGGCGCCGCTCCGCCTGGCGCGGAGCGGCGCCGGCCGTGGGGCTCGGCAGTTTCCCGCGATGCACGACACGTCGCAGGTGGGGATGGCGCACGTGCCGCCATCTGAGCCGTTGCCACCCGCACAGGCTCCGGGCGAGCAGGTTTCCCAGGGGTTCAAGGTACAGCCGGAGCTAGCGCATGGAAGTACCTCGCAGGTGGGAGAGGGGAATGGGGGAGATGAACGCAACTTGACCGCAAACTCATGCACTGGGGCGGTGCATCTCGGCGTCGGGTCCGCGGCGCGCCGCCGAGCCGAGTCCCATCGGCGGACCCGCGCGTGAGAGCCGCCGGGCATCATCGGACAGCCGCGAAGATGATCGAATCCCGCCGGCCGGCGCCGAAGCGGGATGCCGCCGCGGCACGGCGCCCGCCCGCACCCTTGCGTCCGGACGCCCGAAGCCGAATTGTATCGCACCTCCCGGCTCTACGCACTTCCGCCTGCCGGTGACGCCACGGACCCGCGGCGCCACCGCGATCCACGAGTGGAGAACACGATGCATCCAAGAGCTTTGCTGGCCGTGGCGACCGCCCTGCTGGCCACCGCCGCCGTGAGCAGCCGCGCCGGCGCCCAGCGCGGCGGGCACAACAACCTGCCTCAGGTGGCGTGCACCGGCGGCGCGCCCCAGGCCACGCGCGAGGCGCTGGCCGCCCAGGCGGCGCTGGACCGCACCATCCTGCCCACGCTGTCCGAGGCCGACCGCCAGCGCTTCTACACCACGGCGCTGCAGCAGGCGGACGCGGGCATCGCCGCGAACGCGGGCAACGCATACCACCAGTTCCTCGCCGGCCGCGCGCACGCCGGGCTGGGGCAGCTCACCGAGGCGAACGCGGCGTGGGACAGGGCGCTGGCGGCCTGCCCCGAGCTGCGCGACGAGGTGGCCACCCGCCGCCGCGAGGCGCTGGACCTGGCCTTCAACGCCGCGCTCCAGAAGTACACGGCGGGCGACGTGGCAGGCGCCGTGAGCGGGTGGGAGACCGTGGTGGCGCTGGACAGCACGCGCGCCGAGGCGCTCTTCAACCTGGGCGTGGCGTACACGCAGCAGAATGACCAGCCGCGCGCCGTGACCGCGTTCCGCCGGGTGCTGGCCCAGCCGGTTGCCGCCGGCGACACCACCGCCGCCGAGCGCCGCGGCGGCGCCATGACCGGGCTCGCCAGCGCCGGAACCGCCTACTTCCAGCAGAACAAGTTCGCCGAGGCGCACGACATCTTCGCCTCGCTGCACCGCGCGGACCCCACCAACCGCGACGCCGTCTACAACGACGCGCTGGCGCTGTACAAGTCCAGCCGCTGGACGGACGAGGTGCCGGTGGCCACGCGCATGGTGCAGATCGAGCCGCTCAACTACAACGCGCACATCATCCTCTTCAACGCCTACAAGGGGCTCTCGGAAGAGGCGCGCACCCGCCACGACAGCACCACCGAGCGCACCAACCGCAACCTGGCGCTGCATACGCTGGAGGCGGCGGACGCGCTTCCCGTGCAGCTGGACGGGATCCAGATCGGCGCCTCGGCCCTGAGCGGCACGGTGCAGGGCGCCAAGGCCGCCGCGGGCACGCCGGTGAACGTCGAGTTCACCCTGTACGGCGCGGACGGCCGGATCGGCACCGAGACGGCGCACATCCCCGCGCCCGCCAAGGACGCGAAGGCGCCGTTCAGCGTGCCCCTCACCAACGCGGCGGCCCACCCCACCAGCTTCAGCTACCGCGTCCTTCCGTAGCCGCGGGCAGGTAGGCGCGGGCGATACGAAGCGGGGGCGACTCTCTGGAGCCGCCCCTGCTCTGCATTCGTACCCCAGCCCCTCTCGCCGACGTCCGTCCCCGGTCGCTGAGCACGGACCCGGCACGCTCCGCCCGGTGTACGTTGGGAGGTCGCAAAGCCAGCACCTGCTTACGTTTTCGTCACTCGTGGAGGGCGCGCCATGTTCGAGCTCGGGCCGGAGAAGGTTCTCCTCATCGTCGTCGTCTTCATGCTGTTCGGCGGGAAGAAGCTTCCCGAGCTGGGCGCCGGACTGGGCCGCGGCATCCGCGACTTCAAGCGCGCGCTGAATGGCGAGGGCGAGGCATCCGCACCGCACACGAACACGGCCACTCCCGCGGAGCCTGCGCGCCTCACGGAGCTGCCGCCCGCGCGCTGACCTGCGCTTCGGCATCGACGCAAGGAAGCCCCGCGCACACGCTCGGGGCTTCCCTCGTTCCCACCTTCGACAGTCCCTCGCAGGTCGCACTTCGTCGGCGGTGCCGGGCGACCCTCCCGGTCTCGTCGACCCTACGTCCCGCGCCACTTCACCGGGCGCGTGGCTCGGGGGTGGACATCCAGCTTGCGGGCCATGCGGCGGAAGTCCAGGCCGTGGTCCACGGGGCGGCCGGTGGCGTGCTGCCACAGGTGGATCATCTCGTGGCGCACCGTGGCCTCGGCCTCGCCCGCCTCGCCGTGCGTGCACAGGTGGCGCGAGATGACGATCTCCAGCGGGCGCGCGGAGAAGTGCCCGTTGCGCCGGCGCATCCGGCCGCTCAGGTAGAACGGCGCCACGGGTAGCTCGCCGCCGAAGTGCAGCGCGTTCACGCGGTCGAACTCGGCGCGCATGCGCTCCACGTGCGGGCGGTCGTGCGAGGGCACGCGCCGCGTCTGTGGGCGCGGAGGCTCGGGCGAGGCGGGGATCTTCTCGATGAAGCGCCGCACCGCGTCGCGCGCCGCGTTGCGCTTCCGCCCGTCGCGCGTGGAGAAGAGCGCGGCCACGGCAAACAGCACCGCGTCCGGCGCCGTCGCGAACGCCCCGTTCAGCCGCAGCGTGGCCCCGCCGTCCGCCAGCGACGCCATCACCCGCCGGTTGCGCGTGAAGAGCACGCGCCGGAACCCGCCGCCCGCCGCCCGCATCACCGCGAGCACCTGCGCGTCCGTCCGCCCCCGGCTCTCGGTGGCCGCCGGCGCGGAATGGCTTCCGTTCGCGCGCGGGTCGCCCGCCCCCGTCCGGAGACCGGCGGAGGCGGCGGGGTTCGAAGGCGGGGCGGCGGGAGGGCGGGAGGGCGGCGACGTGCGCGGCGGCGGGCGGCGGCCGCGCTTCGGGGCGTTCGGGCGGGGGGATTGGGATGGATGGCCGGCCGCCGGGGCCTTCGCTCCGGCGGCGGCGCCGTTCGTGCCCGGCGCGCGCGGCGTGGAAGGCCGGCCGGCGGGCTTCGCCGGCTCGTCCGGCGGATCGAAGCCGAACAGGTCGAGAAGCGCGTTCTTCCAGCTCACGCGTGCGTCAGGGCGGGGGGACGCTGGGCGCGGCGGTACTCCACCGTGTAGCCCATCTCGCGGGGGATGGCGAGCAGGCGGTCCATGTCGCGCGAGATGGTGGCGCCGGCCTTCTGCGTCACCTCGTCCTCCAACGGCAGGTCGAAGTCGTCCGCGCCGTACTCCAGGCCCGCGAAGGCGTTCTCGTTCTGCGTGAGGACGGACGTCCGCACGTGGGCCACGTTGTCCAGGAAGATGCGGGACAGCGCCAGGTGCCGGTGGTACTCGTTGGGGCTGATCTCGCGCCCGGCGAAGGCGGTGCCGTACGGCTTGTACGTCCAGCACAGGAACGAGAACACGCCCTCCAGCCCGTCGCGGCGGCATTCGTCCTGGAAGTCGCGGGTGCGCTGCAGGTGCTCCAGGCGCTCGTCCAGCGTCTCGTCGAAGCCGATCACCATCGTCGCCGTCGTCTTCAGGCCGGCGTCCACCACGGCGCGCTGCGCCTGGAAGTACTGCTCCACCGTGTACTTGAACTTGCTGTGCCGCGCGCGGAAGCCTTCCGTCAGGATCTCGCTGCCGCCGCCCGTGATCCAGTGCACGCCCGCGTCGCGCAGCCGCGCCGCCGCCTCGCCGAACGACAGGTCGGCGCGGTCGGCCAGGTACATCAGCTCGGCGATGGTCAGCGCGTAGAACTCCACCCGGTCGCCGTAGCGTGCGCGGACGGCGGCGAACAGGTCGGCGTAGTAGTGCAGCGGCAGCCTGGGGTTGAAGCCGCCGTTGAAGCCCACGAGGTCGCCGCCGTGCTCCAGCAGGTCGTCGATCTTGGCGAAGACGTCGTCGCGCGTGAGCACGTAGCCGCCCGCCTGGTTGGGCAGCACGTAGAAGGCGCAGTAGTCGCACTGCGCCACGCAGACGTTGGTGTAGTTGATGATGCGCATCACCATGTAGGTGGCGCGCCGGGGATCGTGGAAGCGCGCGCGCACCAGCGACGCCAGGCGCTTCAGCTCGGCGTCGGAGGCGTGCGTCCAGAGGAAGCGCGCGTCGTCCGCCGTGACCCGCTCGCCGCCCGCGACGCGGGCAGCCACCCGCACCAGCCCCGCGTCGATTCCCTGCTCGGTTTCCCCCAGCACTGTGCGCTCCTTCGCCAACGTGCGTGCCCTGCGCCCCCGCGATCCCCACAAGATAACCAGCCCTCCCGCCCCGCCGCCACGGGGACGCTGCCCCACCCGCGCGTCCGGCGTTCCTCGACGTCCGGACCGTCCGCATCCCGTTCCAGTGCAGGTACTTCGGCACGAACTGATACGTCCGTGGATGGCACACCCTTTGCCCCGGCGGGGCGATGCCGCGCTTCCCGCGAAGGCGGAATTCCGCGCTCACGTCCGGCGAATGCCTGACGGGCTGCAAGTGACTCGGGCCCTTGGTGCTGTATGCTCCGCCAATCCACGTCCGCCGACGCCGTAAACAGGAAGTTTGCGGCTTCCCGCGCCGCCCTGCTGGCCGCGCTCGCCCTGCTGGCCGCCTGCTCCGGCGGAGACGGGGGCGGCGGCGGCACGCCCACGGGGCCTCCGGGGGGCGGCGGCGGGAACCAGGCCGTGGGTGTGCAGGCCGTGGGCAGCACGCACTTCAGCGGCGCGCCGGGATACACGCTGGACGACAGCATGGCGGTGAAGGTGGTGGACCGCGTGGGCAACGGCGTGGCCGGAGTCACGGTGCAGTTCGCGGCCGGCGCCGGCGGGGGCACCGTGTCCCCCGCGTCGGCGACGACGGACGGCAGCGGCGTGGCGAAGGCGGCGTGGACGCTGGCGGGCAGCACGGGCGAGCAGGCGGCCAGCGCCACCGTGAGCGGCATGACGCCGGTGGCGTTCGGCGCCACGGCCGCGTGGGGCCCGGAGGCGCGCGTCACGGTGGTCTCGGGCGACGCGCAGACGATGGTGCCGGGGTGCGCGGTGGCGGCGCCGCTGACGGTGAAGGTGACGGACGCGGGCGGGGCGGCGGTGGCCAACGCGTCGGTGTACTTCGACGTGGCGGCGGGCGCGGGGCGGCTGGCGGCCGCGTGGGCGAGGACGGACGCGCAGGGGCTGGCGTCCGCCGGCTTCGCGCCGGGGCAGGCGGGGGCGAGCACGGTTCGCGCCTCGCTGCACAGCCAGGCGCCCGCGGCGGCCACCTTCACGGCCAGCGGCGCGCGGATGGTGCCCGGCGGCTTCGCGGTGGTGGGCAACAAGGTGGTGAGCGCGGCCTGCGCCGAGACGCGCTTCGTGGGGCTGGCGCGCCCCTTCCTGGAGTCGTGGCACCGCGGCGACGACCGGCTGATCGACCCGCAGATGTCGCGGACGGACTTCCGCAACATCCGGGCGTGGCACAGCAACGTCGTGCGCATCCCCATCAACGAGTCTTTCTGGCTGTCCACGGCGGCCAACTACGACCCCGAGTACCGGGCGCTGGTGGACAGCACGGTGCACCGCGCCGAGGAGGCGGGGCTGAACGTGATCCTGGACCTTCACTTCAGCGACCAGGGCGACCCCAACCGCAGCGCCTACACGCTGGAGCCGCTGCCCGACGTGAACCACGCCATCCCGTTCTGGCGCGAGGTGGCCACAGCGTACCGCAACGACCCGCGCGTGCTGTTCGAGATGTACAACGAGCCGCACGACGTGAGCTGGGCGATGTGGCGCGACGGCGGCGTGGTGCACGACACCAGCGGCACCTACCAGGGCGCCGGCTACCAGCAGCTCTACGACGCCATCCGAAGCGTGGGCGCCGACAACATCGTGATCGCCAACGGGCTCAACTGGGGCTTCGACCTGTCGGGCGTGGCCACGCACCGGCTGAGCGGCTACAACGTGATGTACGGCACCCACGTGTACGACTGGCCCGAGAAGCAGCCCGCCGCCTGGGACGCCGGCTTCGGAAACCTGGCCGCGACGGCGCCCGTGATGATCGGCGAGTTCGGCACCATGAACTGCGGCGTGGCCTACTACAACGCGGTCATGAGCTACGCCGACCAGAAGAAGCTGCACATGGTGGCCTGGGCCTGGTACGCCCCGCCCGCCGACCGGCAGGACCTGGTGTGCACCTTCGCCGCCCTGATCTCGGACTGGAATGGCACCCCGACCCCCGTCGGCGCGGCGGTGAAGGCCCACTACGCGGCGTACTGACGGCGATCCGAACCGATTCCGTCGATGGCCGATCGTCGGAGGACGTCCGGGATTCGGGATGGGGATCGACGCCGGGCTCCACCCGCGGAGGGTGGGGCCCGGTACGTCGTCCGCCGATGACGGAGCGCGCGGAGATGGGCGCGGGATCAGGGCTCGCCCGTGGGTGGGAAACCCCGGGGCTGCCGTAGGAGACAAGCCCGCCGTCGCGGCCTCCGTGCGGCGGGGGCCGGGGTGGATGCAGCCGCGGCCGTGAGGGTGGCGGGCGTCGGCGTCTGTGGAGCGCGGGCCGCGGGGGGAGTCGGGGGACGGGAGCGGAGGGAGGTGCGGGTACGCCGTTCGCGGTATCCGAAAGACGATGTTCGGAGGGAGACTCGCGCGGGGGTTTGCGCGAGTCTCCCTCCGGCGCGGGGAGACCCCGCAAGGCGCGGGCGCGGAGATGGCGGCCGGCGGCGGGGATGCCGAACCGCGCCGAGGAGGCTCGCCGCGCCCGCGGAGGAGACCCGCCGGGCGGTTTCGGCGGGGCTCCGGAGCGGTCCGACGCCCGCCGCCCGCTACGGCGTCAACGATCCAATCATCCGCATCGACCCACGGCGACACTCAGCCAGCCAGGACACGAATGAGCCCGAACCCGGGATCCATCCCCCTCGCCACGTTCGCGCTGCTCGCCGCTTGCGTAGGCGGGTCGAGCGCGGGCTCGGCGCGGGCGGCGGGCCAGGCGACGACGACCGAGATCCCGGCGGCCCAGGCGGGGCCGGCGCGGTTCTTCTGGCGCGACGGGATGCGGCTGGGGCACCCGGCGGCGGAGCGCATCGTGAACGCCAACGGCAGCCCGCGCATCACCAGCCCGGCGCGCTACGACCAGTTCTGGCGCGAGGTGGGGCCGCGCCTGGCGCGGTGGGCGGGGCAGCCGTGCGTGGGCCTCAATCCCAACTTCGTGGCGGCGCTGCTGGCGAAGGAGAGCGGGTTCGACCCCACGGCCACCAGCGCCGTACCCGCCGTGGGCTTCGCGCAGATCACCGCCGAAGCCGACGAGGACATGCTGCAGCGCGTCCCCACCATCCCCTGCATGGCGGACGCGCAGGCCTGGCCGCGCCACCCGCTGGTGCACTCCCCCGCCGCCACGAAGGCGAAGGTCGATTCGCTGATCGCGAGCGGCGCCGTCAACGCGCGCACCGAGTACCTGCTGGACCCGGCGCCGGCGACCCGCGCGGCCATGTACCAGCTCCGCATCGTCGCCGACATCTGGCGCACGCACGACGAATATGCCCCCTTCGCCCGCCGCGTCCTGAACGCCGGCGCGCCGCTTACCGAGGACCAGGTGCTCGACCTGGTGACGGTGAGCTACAACCAGGGCTACCGCTACGTCCACGACCTGATGCTCCGCCACGGCGCCGCCTGGAAGGACCACCTGAACGACGAGTCGCGCGACTACTTGGAGCGCATTCGCACCTACACCCTGCTCTTCCAGGCCGCGCCGGCCGGCCGGTAGCCGCGCAGGGGTGACGTCCACCGTGGCAGGCTGATCCGGCGCGGAGCAGCCTCCGCAGGGAGGCTTTGGGCCGTTGTTGCCGCGGCTTCAGCCGCCTGGCACGGACGCAACCACGCCGGGCCGCGACCTCCTCGAGAATGGCGAGGAAGGCCGCGGCCCGGTGCGCTGTGGCCGGACGGCGATGGGGCTGCGGTGAGCCCGGCGCGAAGGGCGCCGGTCCGGCCGGACGAGCTACCGAGGGGGATCCTACTTGTGTCGATAGGTGATGCGGCCGCGGGTGAGGTCGTAGGGCGACAGCGACAGGGTCACCCGGTCGCCTACGAGCACGCGGATCTTGAACTTGGACATCTTGCCGGCGCCGTAGGCGAGCACCATGTGCCCGTTCTCCAGCTTCACGCGGTACTTCCGGTCGGGGAGCACTTCGGTGACCACCCCTTCCATCTCGATGCCTTCTTGCTTGGCCATTGCCCTCGCTTTTGCCGCGTCACGCCGCGGCGGAAATGAAATTGCCCACGGGCGCGGCGGAGTGATCCGGCCGGCGCGCCGCGGACGGGGAGCCACCTGGCCCCCGCTCTCGTCCCTGCTTACACCCCTTCGTTCCAAACGTTCGGCGGACGCCGCACACAGCCGTTCCGCAGGTTCGGCCCGTCCGACGCCGCAATCTCGCCCTTTCGCCGCCTCTCCGCCACCCGTTTTCCGCCGCATGTCCGGCGACGGCGAACCGATCGCCGCACGGGGTCGCCCCCGATCCGGTTCTATCCCCCTTGCCCGGATCGCCCGATCAGGCACCGACCCACCGATCCACTTCTCCACCGATCCACCGATCCGTCAATGTGTGATCTTGGTGGACGCAGCCGGCGTCAGCGGAGGCGGAGGCTCACCTGGCGGCCGGCGGGGAGGACGGGGATGGCGAGGCGCTTCTGCTCGCCGCCGGGCAGGTCCACCAGCAGCACGCCGTCGCGGAAGGGAGCGGGGCCGGTGTTGGCGACAGTGACGGAGGACCCGTCGGGCGCGGCCTGCACGTGCACGGCGGCGCGGGCGCGCCACCACGCGGCCACGTCGCCGGCGCGCGCGATCCAGATGCCGGGCGCGGACTTGAGCGCGTGCACCACCGACCCCAGCACCGGCAGCAGGTCGTCGCGCGAGAACATGTGCGAGTGGTAGCTGAACATGTAGACGCCGCGGTAGGCCACCACCTCGTCCACCTGGCGCAGCATGTGGCGCGACATGGCGCCGCGGTCGCGCACGCGCGAGCGGTCCAGCACCTCGAAGTCGTCGTCGCTCACCCGCGCCAGCAGCACCAGCGTGTCACGCCCCAGCGGCACGATCTCGGGCGCGGCGGCGCGGCTGTTGTTGGCGGCGAAGACGTAGCGCCCCCCCATGCGGGCCCACGCGCGCAGGGTGTTCAGCGAGAACTTCTCCTCCGGCGGGCGGAAGCCCAGCACGGGCCGCCCGCTCAGCGCCTCCGTCGCCCGCCGCGCGGCGCCCAGAACCGCCTCGGCCTGGGGCTCGCTCAGCCGCTCGACCGAGTGGTGGTCGTAGGTGTGGCTGCCGATCTCGCCGTAGCGCACCAGCTCGCGCGTGGTCCAGGGGCTGCGCTCGGCCAGCCGGCCGACGAGGAAGAAGGTGGCGGGCACCTTCGCGCGCTCCAGCAGGTCCACGGCGCCCGCGGCGTTCTTGAAGTCGGCCTCCACGTCCTGCGCCAGCACCGCCGCGGCCCGCCGGCCGCCGGGCCAGGGCGCCACCTGCGCCACGGGCCGCCCCGCCGCCCAGGTGACAGCGTTGGACACCAGGCTGCGGCTCACCCACTCGCTCCACCCGGGAATCAGGTGGCTCAGCTCGAACCCGAACGCCACCACGCGCCCCGGTCCCACGCGCGAGCGGGCGATGGCGCCGTCGAAGTAGCGCTGCCTGCGCGCGGCCACGGGCGCCCGGCGGAAGTCGCTGTAGTACACGGCGCGGTCGGGGCTGCGGAAGACGAGCTGGTTGGCCGGCCGCATCTCGATGCGCGCGCCCGGCGGCACGCCCGCGCCCAGCGCCGTCTCGCCCAGCACCGTGGCGTAGTACGAGTTCTCGCGCCACGGGGCAAACGAGGTCACCGAGCCGCGGCCGCCCAGCAGCGAGGCCAGCAGCGTGTCGGGCAGGGCGTGGCAGCGGCCGTTGCGGGCGCCCAGCAAGCCGTTTACCACGACCCCCTTCCCCGCCGCCAGGTGCCGGGCGATCAGGGCACGCGTGTCGGGCCCCAGGCAGAGCTGCTGGGGGAGGACGAGGACGTCGGCGTGCGCCGGGTCGGTCGATACGGCGCCGGCCGCCGCCAGCCACTCGCGCCAGCGGGCCGTCTCGCGGGCGTAGAAGCCGGGCTCGCCCCAGGCCGCGTTGGCGGGCTCCGTCACCACCGCGGCGCGGATGCCGGCCAGCGACGCGGCGGGCAGGCTGCTGGGGATGTCGCGCGGCGCCTCGTACCCGCCGCTGTTCTCGCCGATGGAGGCCTCCGCCTCCTCGGACAGCGAGCGCCACACGTACACGCCCGCCGAGCCCAGCAGCAGGGTGCAGCCCGCCACGAAGGCGAGCACCTTCGGGCGCGCGCCGCGGCGGGACATCAGCGCTGCGCCGCCCGGTCGCGGGGGGCGAAGCGCACGCGCTCGAAGAAGAGCGGCCCGGACGCGGAGTCGGGCTCGGCGGCGGCGGGCACACGGCGCTCGCGCACCTTGAAGGCGCCGTAGCTGACGGCGGCGAGCGTGATGGTGGCCAGGATCACGATCACCATCGCCACCACCACGAGCTGGATGAGCTCCATCAGATCCTCCCCAGGCGTTCGATCTTGCCCCACCCCATCTCCACCTTCGCGAACTCCTCCGCGGTGGCGAAGAGCTTGGTCACGTCGATCAAGAGGATGAAGAAGAAGCGGTACACGACGGCGAGGGGCACGAGTGACAGGTCCTCCTCCTCCATCGCCACGGTGTGCAGGGCGGCGGCGACGTCCAGCACGGTGAGCAGAAGCCACCAGCCCACCAGGTAGGCGCTGGCCCCGTAGGCCAGCGCCACCGCCACGAAGAACAGGCTGCCCACCACGTTCATGATGGGCCACAGGATGCTCTCGAAGAGCATCATCACCACCGACAGCCAGGTGCTGAAGCTCTGCGGCGCGGTGAGCACGGAGCCGCGCTTGAGCAGCGCCTGGAGGATGCCCCGCGTCCAGCGGTAGCGCTGCTTGATGAGCGAGTTCAGGTCCTCGGGCGCCTCCGTCCACGCGACGGCGCGGTCCTCGTAGACCACGCGCCACCCGGCGGCCAGGATCTTGAGCGTGAGGTCGGCGTCCTCGGCGAAGGTGTCGGTGTCGTACCCGCCCAGGCGCTGCACCACGTCACGGCGGAAGAGCCCCACGGGACCGGGGATGATGTTGACCGCGCGCATGAAGCCCTGTGCCCGGCGCGCCATGTTCAACCCCTCGATGTACTCCAGCGCCTGCAGCTTCGTCCATAGGTTCACCCGGTTGGCCACCTTCACGTTGCCGGCGACCGCCGCCACCTCGGGGTCGCGCAGGTGGCGCACGGCGCGGCGCAGGGTGTCCGCCGCCAGCCGCGAGTCGCCGTCCACGCACAGCACGAAGGGGTAGCGCGCCAGGGCGATGCCGGCGTTCAGCGCGCCCGCCTTGCCCGAGTTGCTCTTGCCCACCACGCGGACGTGCGCCCCGCCCTGCCGTCCGGCGAAGGCGCTGGCCTGCGCGTAGGTGTCGTCCGTGCTCCCGTCGTCCACCACCAGCACCTCGAAGCGCGGGTAGTCCTGGCGCAGCAGCGACGCCAGCGACGCGGCGATGTTGGGCCCCTCGTTGTAGGCGGGGACGATGATGCTGACGGGGGGCGCGAACGAGCGGTCGTCCGCGTCGCCGTCCCGGGAGTCCTTCAGGTGGTGCAGGTAGCCCAGCCAGAGCAGGGACAGGTACCGCACCACCAGCACCAGCATGAACAGGATGAGGAGCGTGGCCGTGAAGCGGATGAGCCCCTCGCGCATGGCCGGCGGAGCGTCCAGCCCCAGCAGCACGCTGGTGACCAGGCCCCCCACCACCGCCAGGCCGATCAGGCCCAGCGCGAAGAGCGCGGGGTGGCGCCGCTTCACCGCCGCACCTCCAGGGCGTACGCGCCGCCCAGCGTCACCCCCAGCGAGCGGTATCCCCCGCCCAGGGCGCCGTCCCACCCCGCGGTTCCGCCGACGCTCCACCGCCCCGTGCGGTACTGCACGTCCGTCCCCAGCCCCAGCGTCGGGAAGGACGACGAGGAGAAGCGCTGCAGCGAGCCGCCCCGCTCGCGCACCCACGCCCAGCCAGGGTTGGCGCGCACGCCCACGCTCCACGCGCCGGGGCGCGGGCGGCGCCAGGCCAGCCCCGCCTGCGGCTCCACGTACCAGGCGGGCGTCCACCACAGCGCCTCGCCGTCGGGCATCACCGGCCGCCCGCCGCCGGTCGTCACCGCGCCGAGGGAGGCCGTGGCCTGGAAGCCGGCGCCCAGCGGCCGCGCCAGCGCCACGCTCCCCGTCAGCCGCCCCGTCGTGCCCGCGGACGCGTGCAGCCGCTCCGCCTCCGCCTGCGTGAAGGCGCTCCATCCGCCCAGCTTCCCGTTCCCCTGTGCGCGCAGCAGGTCGGACACGGCGCCGGCCCGCAGCGCGGCGAAGGTGGCGGCGCGGCGCACGGCGGGCTCGCGCGCGTACTCCAGCGACACGCCCCGTCCTTCGATTCCTTCCTTCGAGATGCCCGCGCCCCAGGTCGCGAATGCCCGGCCGTCCGGGTAGTCGCGCGCCCCGCCCTGCGCGTACGCGGACCACTCCCCGCCGACGCGCCGCCCCGCGCGGAGCGAGGCGCCGTAGCCGTCCATCCCCGTCCGCGCCACCGCCGGAGAGCCGGACGGCCCGCCGACAGTGGACGACCCGGCGGAGGCGGACCCCATCTCCCGCTCCACGACGGCGTCCAGCGTGCCCCACTCCGGCTCCCAGTGGCGGGCGCCGCGCACGGTGGTCCAGCGGAAGCCGCGCGTGTCGCCGAAGCTCTCCACCGCCACGCGGCCCTCGCCGACGCGCGGCGGCAGGGCGGCGCGGCGGGCCAGCTCGGCGCGCCCGGCGGCGTCGGCCAGCGCCTCGCCGATGCCCGTCTGGGCGGGATCGAGACGCGCGGACCGGGCGTAGGCATCTCCAGCGGCCTTCCAGTCCGCCCGCCAGCGCGCCAGGTCGCCCAGCATCCGCCACGCCTTCGGGTCGGTCGAGTCGGCGGCGACCAGGGAGCGCAGGTTGCCCTCCGCCTCGGCCTCGCGGCCGCTCCACACCTGCGCCTGCGCCATCTCCACCCGCAGCGGCGTGGAGTCGCGCTGGGCCAGAAGCTCGCGGTAGACGGGGATGGCGCCGGCGTAGTCGTTGGACCACACCCGCGCGCGGGCCAGCGCCAGGCGCGTGCGGCGGTCGGCGGGGTGGTCGCGCAGCCAGCGGCCGTATCCCTCCGCCGCCACCGCCGGCGAGTCCGCGGCCAGCGCGGCGGATGCCATCTCCAGCGGCAGCGAGTCCGCCGCGGGCCGCGCGTCCGCGGACCGGAGCGCCGCGCGGAAGTGGCGCAGCGACGGGGCGTAGCGCCGGTCCCGCTCCAGCGCGCGGGCGAGCTGCAGGTTCTCCGTCGGCCCGTCGTTCTCGCGCCACCAGCGCGTGGCGGTGCGCACGGAGGGCTGCGACTGGCGGCGCACCTCGGCCCGCAGCGTGCGCGCGGCCGAGTCGGCGGGGGCGATGCGCAGCGCGTCGCCGGCCAGCGAGTCCGCCTCCTCGGCCCGCGCGGCCCACCAGTAGTAGCGGGCGGCCTCGGTGCGCAGGGCGGCGTCCGCGGGATGCTTGGCCGCGATGGATGCCAGGGCTGCCCCCGCGCCGGCGGGGTCGCCGGACCACGAGAGGAGGCGCGCGCGCTCCAGCGCGACGGGCTCCAGGCCGGGGTGCGCGGCGACGAGGGCGCCGTAGCGCTCCAGCGCGGGCGCCCACTGCCCCGCGGCGGCCAGGCGGCGCGCGTCGCCCAGCAGGGCGCTCTCGCGGACGTCGAGGCCCAGCGTGGTCCAGCCGAGGTACGGCGGCGTGTGCTCGGCGCGCAGGTCGTCCAGCAGCAGGTCGCCCATCCGCCCGAAGCGCACGCCCGCGGAGACGGCGGGGCGGATCTCGGCGGCGCCGGCCACGCGCCCGTCGGCCGCCGGGCGCCCGAAGACGTTCACCTGGAAGGCCGGCTGCGTGCGGAGCAGCACGGCCACCGAGCCGCCGCCCAGCGCCACCAGCCCGGCCACCCACAGCGCCAGGCGCGCCCCGTAGCCCGTCCGCGGGCCGCCGCCGTTCATCCCGCGCCCCCGCTCACCGGCACGGCGGCGCCGCGCGCCAGCCATTCCTCCACCTCGGCGCGGTCCGCGGGATAGCACTGCACCTCCACGTCGGCCAGCCCCGACAGGCCCGGGTGCGAGTCCACCAGGCGGCGCATCAGCTCGTTCACGTGGCGGCGGTTGATGCCGTGCAGGTAGACCGCCACCCGCCCGTCCTCCGTCTTCGCCACCAGGTCGCCCTCGCGCAGGCGAAGCTGCTCGCTGAACAGCCACCAGGTGTCGTCCAGCTCCCCCGCCGGCGGCCGCACGGTGGCCAGCGCGAAGAAGGGGTGGCTGGCGTGCTCCATCTGGTGCTGCACGGCGCGGCGCAGCTCCGTCTCGTCGATGGGCTGCGCGGCGCCGTCATTGCCGGTGGGCTGCAGGATGACGGCTTCGAAGTCGGCGGCGGCCCCGGCGGGGCGGTGGCCGCGGGCGCGGGCCAGCTCCACGCGCGCCACCAGCTCGTCCGGCTCCAGCTCGTCGGTCAGGAAGTCGTCGCCGCCGGCGCGCATGCCGCGGGCGCGGGTGCTGGCGCGGAGGTCCTCGCGGGGCGAGGCGTAGACGATGGGGGCGCCGTTGCCCAGCGTGCGCAGCTGGCGCACCAGGTCGAAGGCGGCGTCGGGCTCGCGCGGGTCCAGCGCCACCACCAGCGCGCCGAAGTGCCCCGTGGCCAGCTCGCCGAAGGCGGCCTGCACGGCGTCGTAGGCCACCACGTCGAAGCTGGCGGCCAGCCCTTCGCGGGCTTCCTCCGGCAGCTTGGCCCACGCCTCCAGCAGCACCACGCGGCTCTGCAGGTCCGCTGGCACCTCGCGCGCGCCCGGCGCGGCGGCCTGCTCCACCACCCCCATCCCGGGCGCGAAGGCGAAGCGAATGGGGTCGGTGCTGGTGGCGGTCTGGCGGAGCTTGCGCAGCGACAGCTCGCGGGTGCCCCCCTCGCCGCGCTCCAGGTGGACGATGCCCGCGGCGCCCGTCACCACGCGGTCGTACATCCGCCAGTAGTGCGCGTCGCCCACGTCGCCGGGCAGCGTGAGCATCTTGGTGGCGGGCAGGCGCTCCAGCAGCGAGGCCAGCGCGCCCGTGGCGTCGTCGGCGGCGCCGGTGTCCAGGAAGGGCACCACCGAGTCCACCACGAAGCGCGTGACGCCGGGCTCGCCCAGCATCTCCCCCAGCTCGCGCAGCATGCGGTCGGGATCGGACGACAGGCGGGTGTAGTTGTGCGCGAAGTCCAGGCGGAACTGGAGCACGGCCAGGCGGTCGGCCTCGGCGGCGGCGCGCAGCTCGTAGCCCAGGAAGTCGGCCTGCGCCAGCAGGTCCTCGGGGTCGTCCTGCGTGAGGATGGCGCAGCGCTCCCCGGCGTCGATCCCGGCGCCCAGGAAGTGCAGCGCCACCGACGTCTTGCCCGTGCCGGGCGCGCCGCTCACCAGGTAGTAGCGGCCCTCCACCAGGCCGCCCAGCCGCCCGTCCAGCGCTTCGATTCCCGTCGAAAGCATGCCTGCCTGACCCGGCTCGTGGTCCCGGCTGGATGACCGGTAGCACCCTCCCGCGCGGCAAACAAGCTGCTACCGCGTGGCGTCTCAGGTGTGGGCGCCAACGCAAGTTAAGGACCAGTTCTGGACCCATCGCCGCCGCGTGTTCCCCGCCCCTCGCGGGCCTTCCGCGCGCACCTTTGACGAACCCTGGACACGCGCGAAGGCCCGCGCTCCACGGAGGCGAGCGCGGCCGGGCGGTGAGCGAGAAGCCGGCGACAAGGACGAGCAGCGGGACGACGCGGATGGGGTGGCGCATGGGGGTACCGGCCGTGAAGGTCGGACGTCGTCGGAAGGCTCTGCCTGGACAACGCACGTGGCGGCGGGAACCGGATGCCGGCGTTGCCAGCCGTGATGACCGACGCCCGTCGAATCCCGGCGACCGATCGAGGCGGACGCGGCGGCGGGGAGCTACCGAAAGACGAGACGGAGCCAGACCCGGCGGCGGTTTGCCGGGGCTGGCTCCGTGCGCGGGGAGACCCCGCAAGGCGCGCCGGACGGGCCGGCAGTCGTCGAGAAAGCCGGCCCGCGCCGAGGAGGCTCCCCGCGCCCGCGGAGGAGACCGGCAGCCGTACCGCCGGGCTCCGGAGCGGCCCGCCGCCCGCGTCAATCCCGTCGATCCCGTCGAACCCGTCGAACGAGAGGGACGCGTCGGACGAGGCGTCTACTCCCCCCCGAGAAACGCCCCGTGCTTGATGTTGCGGCCTTCCACCAGGAACACCACGTCCTCGGCGATGTTCGTCGCCAGGTCGGCGATGCGCTCCAGGTTGCGGCTGACCAGGAAGAGCGACATGCAGGGGCCGATGCGGCGCGGGTCCTCCATCATGTGCGTGAGCAGGATGCGGAACAGCGACTCGTGCAGGGCATCCACCCGGTCGTCGCGCTTCAGCACGTCGCGGGCGGCCGCCGCGTCGCCGCGCACGAAGTCGTCCAGCGCGTCGCTCAGCATCTCGCGCGCCAGCCGGGCCATCTCGTCGATCTCGGGGAACTCGGCGAAGGCGGCCTGCCCGGCCAGGTGCTCCACCACCTCGGCGATGTTCACGGCGTGGTCGCCCACCCGCTCCAGGTCGTTGCTGATCTTCATCGCCATGGTGATGAGGCGAAGGTCGCGCGCCATGGGCTGCTGCAGCGCCAGCAGGTGGATGCAGGCGTCGTCCACCGCCACCTCCAGCGCGTCCACGGCCTTGTCGCCCTGCACCACCTCCTCGGCCATCTCCACGTCGCGGGCGGCCAGCGCCTCCATGGCGCGGCCCACCAGCTCCTCGGCCAGGCTGGACATCTCCAGGAGCTGCGCCTTGAGCCGCGCCAGCTCCTCGTGGAAGTGGCGCTGCCCCGTCATGGCCGGGATCATCCGAACCTCCCCGTGATGTAGGCCTCGGTGCGGTCTTCCTTGGGCGTGGTGAAGAGCAGGTCGGTGCGCCCCATCTCCACCAGCGAGCCCATGTAGAAGAACGCCGTGAAGTCGGACACGCGCGCCGCCTGCTGCATGTTGTGGGTGACGATCACGATGGTGTACTGCTGCTTGAGCCCGTAGATGAGCTCCTCGATCTTCTGGGTGGCGATGGGGTCCAGCGCGCTGGCCGGCTCGTCCATGAGCAGCACGTCGGGCTGCGCCGCCAGCGCCCGCGCGATGCACAGACGCTGCTGCTGGCCGCCCGAAAGGCCCAGCGCGCTGGTGTGCAGCCGGTCCGACACCTCGTCCCACAGCGCCGCGGAGCGCAGCGAGGTCTCCACCAGCTCGTCCAGGTCGGCCCGCTTGCGCGCCAGCCCGTTCACCCGCGGCCCGTACGCCACGTTGTCGTAGATGGACTTGGGGAAGGGGTTGGACTTCTGGAAGACCATGCCGATGCGCCGGCGCAGCCCCACCACGTCCACCTCGCCCCGGTACACCGACTCGCCGCGCAGGGTCACGTCGCCCTGGTGCCGCGTGCCGGGGATGAGCTCGTTCATGCGGTTGATGGAGCGCAGGAAGGTGCTCTTGCCGCACCCCGACGGCCCGATGAAGGCCGTCACCCGCCGGTCGGGGATGACGAGCGAGATGCCGTTCAGGGCCTGGTTGGCCCCGTACCAGAAGGAGAAGTCCCGCGCCTCGATGGCCGTGGGCAGCGCGGCCGGGCCGGGCTGCTGCGCCGGGGGCACCGGCGCGGCCGTGGGGATAGGGGTGCGGGGCCTCTGCAGAGGCTGTGCGTCCATGATGGGCATGTCCTTAGCTCACGCGCGGCGCTCGGGGCGCCCGAAGACCAGCCTGGCACCCAGGCTGAGGGTGAGGACCAGAAGGATGAGCAGCAGCGCCCCCGCCCACGCCTGGCGGTGCCAGTCGTCGTAGGGCGAGATGGCGTAGCTGAAGATCTGCAGCGGCAGCGCCGCCGTGGGGTGCCGCGGGTCCAGCTGCCAGAACTGGTTGCCCAGCGCCGTGAAGAGCAGCGGCGCCGTCTCGCCCGCGATGCGCGCGATGCCCACCAGCGCGCCGGTGATGATGCCGCCGCGCGCCGCCGGCAGCACGATGCCCAGCATGGTGCGCCAGCGCGGAAGCCCCAGCGCCAGGCCGCCTTCCAGCATCTCGCGCGGCACCAGGCGCACCATCTCCTCGGTGGTCCGCGTCACCATGGGCACCAGCATCGTCGCCAGGGCGATGGAGCCCGCCAGCGCGCTGAAGCCGCCGGTGGGCACCACGACCAGCAGGTAGACGAAGATGCCCGTGACGATGGAGGGCACCCCGTTCAGCACGTCCGCCGTGAAGCGCACCGCCGTGGCGAAGCGGCTCCCCGTCGACTCGGCCAGGTACATCCCCGCGCCGATGGCCACGGGCAGCCCGATGAGCGCCGCCAGCCCCACCATCTCCAGCGTGCCCACGATCCCGTTCGCCATGCCGCCGCCCGTCTCGCCCGTGGGCTTCGGGGTGTGGGTCAGGAAGGCCAGGTCGATGGACGAGGCGCCCTCGCGCAGCAGGTAGCCGAAGATGAGCACCAGCGGAACCACGGTGAGCACGGCGCAGACGCCCGTGAGCGCCAGCATCAGCCGGTTCACGGCGCGCCGGCGGCGGTCGCGGAAGGTGTGCGCCGTCATCGCGACCCGCCCGGCCCGCGGTTCACGTGCCACACCAGCGCCCGGGCGCAGGCGTTGATGACCAGGGTGATGCCCAGCAGCAGCAGCGCCACCAGCATGAGCGCCGAGCGGTGCACGTCGCCCGAGGCCTCGGCGAACTCGTTCGCCAGCACGCTCGCCATGGTGTACGCCGGCCCGAAGAGCGAGTGCGGCACCTGCGGCGTGTTGCCGATCACCATCGTCACCGCCATCGTCTCGCCGATGGCGCGGCCCAGGCCCAGCATCACGGCGCCGATCAGCCCCGCGCGGGCGAAGGGCAGCACGATCTGCCACGTCGTCTCCCAGCGCGTGGCCCCCAGCGCCAGCGCCGCCTCGCGCTGCGCCCGCGGCACGGCCGAGATCACCTCGCGCGACACGGCCGAGACGAAGGGCACGATCATGATCGCCAGGATCACCCCGCCCGACAGCAGCCCCGGCCCGTACGCCGGCCCCTCGAAGATCCCCAGGTGCCCGCCCAGGCGGTCGGACAGGGGCGTCTCCACCCAGTCGCGCAGGAAGGGCACCAGCACGAAGATGCCCCAGAGGCCGTAGACGACGGACGGGATGGCCGCCAGCAGCTCCGTGGCGAAGCCGATGGGCGCCGCCAGCCAGCGGGGCGCCAGCTCCGTGAGGAAGAGCGCCAGGCCGATGGAGAGCGGCACCGCGATCAGCACCGCGATGAGCGACGAGGCCAGCGTGCCGAACACGAAGGGCCAGCCCCCGAACGCGTCGCTCACGGGGTCCCACTGCGAGCCGGTCAGGAAGCCGCCGCCGAACTTCTTCAGCGCCGGCCAGGCGCCGTGCGCCAGCAGCGCCGCGATGCCCACCAGCAGCACGGGGATGGTGAGCCCGAAGCCCACCAGCAGGCGGCGCCAGGCGCGGTCCGAGCGGCTGCTCTGGTGCCAGCGCATGGCGGCGCGCACGGCCGCCGGCTTCGCTTCCTCCCCCGGCGGCCCGGCCGCCGGCGCGGCGTCCCGCTCACCCACTGCGGTCATGCGTCTCCCTCGTCGGGTGCAGGTCGTGAAGCGGAGCGCGGCGCCTCGCGGCCCCGCGCTCCGCCGTCGGAGAAACCGCCGCTCAGCGCTGCACCATGCGCAGGCGCTGCTCGGCCAGGCGCACCACGCCGGCCGGCAGCGGCGCGTAGTCCAGCCCCGCCGCGTACGCCTGCCCGTCATGCAGCGCCCAGGTCAGGAAGTCGCCGATGGCCCGCGCCTTGGCCCGGTCGCGCATGTTGGTGTAGGCGATGATCCAGGTGAAGCTGGCGATGGGGTAGGCCTGCGCCCCCGGCCCGTTCACGATGGACACGCGCAGGTCGCTGCCGGCCGGCAGCGTCACGCCCGCGGCGGCGGCCGTCGTGGACGCCAGGGTCGGCATCACGAAGCTGCCGGCGCGGTTCCGGATGGCGGCCACGGGCAGCCGGTTCTGGTTGGCGTAGGCCAGCTCCACGTAGCCGATGGCGCCCGGCGTCTGCTTGACGATGCCGGCCACGCCCTCGTTGCCGCGCCCGCCCAGGCCCACGGGCCAGCTCACGGCCTTGCCCGTGCCGATGGCGCGGCGCCACGAGAGCGAGGCGCTGGACAGGAAGTCCGTGAAGATGTAGGTGGTGCCGCTGCCGTCCGAGCGGTGCGCCACGATCACCCCGCGGTGCGGCAGCGCTACGCCCGGGTTGAGCTGCCGGATGCGCGCGTCGTCCCAGCTGCGCAGGGTGCCGTTGAAGATGGCCCCGATCACCTCGGGGGTGAGCTTCAGGCCCGTGGGCACGCCGGGCACGTTGTACGTGACCGTCACCGCGCCCAGCACGGTGGGGATGTGCACGATGGGCCCGCCGTGCGCCGCCGCCATCTCCGCGTCGGACATGGGGCCGTCGGTGGCGCCGAAGTCCACCGTCATCTCCTGCAGGTTCTTGATCCCGCCCCCCGAGCCGATCGCCTGGTAGTTGATGGCCACGCCCGTGCGCGTGCGGTACTCGCTGAACCACTTGGTGTAGAGGGGCGCCGGGAAGGTGGCGCCCGCCGCGTTCAGTGCCTGCGCGCGCCCCGCGGACGGGAGCAGGGCGGCCGCGAAGGCGGCGGCCGTCAGGGCTCGCTTGGTCGAAGTCACTCGCTCGTCTCGATGGAGAGGTTTCGGTGGATGCGGATCAGAAGAAGATCCGCATCATGGTCTTGAACGAGTGCACGTCCTGCCCGGCGCCGCGGCCCAGGTCCAGCCCGTCGCCCGGCTTCAGCACGTCGTAGTTCACCATCAGCCACGCCTTGGGCGAGAAGTACACGTTCACCCCCGGCGTCAGCAGGGTGGAGGCGATGCCCCCGTTCTCCGTGTCCGGCGTCGTGCGGTCCCAGCGGAAGACGGGGCCCACGGCCTGCACGAACGGGTTCTCGCCGAGAAGGACCTTGTATTCGCCCACCACGTGGAAGGTGCGGAACCTGGGCTCGATGGTCGTCCCGGCCGGTACCGCCACCGGGCGCAGGCCGGCGATGGTGGAGACCAGCGCCCCCGCGTGCGACTGCCGCCCGAAGGCCGCGTCCGCCACCACGTGAAGCCCGCGGTCCATCGTCCCCCACTCGCCGTCCAGCCCGAACGCGTTCGACCGGGGGGCGCTGTCGGCCGCGACGACGGTGGTCGTGCCCGACTTCACCGAGACCGGGTCGTCGTGCGACACGAAGCTGGCGCCCAGCGACAGCGCTGGCATGGGGTTCACCACCAGCCGCGCGCCGAAGGTCTTGGCGCTGTTCACCTCGGCGTTGTCCTTGCCCTGCCCGTCCCACACGCCCAGGCGCAGCGAGACGGGGACGGCGGCGCTGTCGCGCGTGTGCAGGAGGACGCTGGTGCCCACGTCGTGGGCGGTGAAGCCGGCCGCGGTCAGGAAGTTGTTCTGCGAAACCAGGTTCGGCGTCTTGAGCCCCGCCACGGCCGCGCCGCGCTCCACCACGGGGTAGGTGCTGCTGGACATGATCTCCAGGCGCTCCACCGGCTTCTTCTCCTGGCCGGCGCGCCACGTCACGTACTTTCCGAGATCGACCTCCAGCCAGGCGTCCTCCAGGTTCACGGCGCGGCGAGTGGCGTTCACCTCCACCTTGCTGCGCACGTTCTCGGCGAGCTGGGCCGAGAACTCGATGTACGCGCGGCGCAGCAGGAACTCGCTGCCCGGCACCGTGTTCACGCCCGGCGTGGTGATGTCGCTGGTGCGAAGCTCCGGCTGCAGGCGGCCCTGCAGCTTGGCCGTGGGATACTGCGCGAGGGCCGCCGCCGGCAGGGCCAGCGCCAGGCCGGCCGTCAGCCGCAGGGCTCGCGCGAAGGTCGCGGAACGAAGGGTCATCCCCGGATTTTCCTCCCCCTCGCGGGGGCCTCTGGTTGGCATCACCGCGGCGTTCGCCCCGGCGAGGAAGAAGCTCGTAACGCATCTTCACGCTCGTGGCTCCGAACCGTCACGAACGCGTAACGCAACCGGGTTTCCCCGCATCGAACGGCGATCCCGCCCGGCCGATCTCCGTCCATCGATCGGACGAGACGGATCGGTTGATCAAAGACGCGGTGCCGGCCCACGCAGCCGAATCCTGATCTCGATCCACCGATCCACCGAATCCACCGAATCCACCGAATCCACCGAATCCATCGATCGACCGTCGAAGCGATGTCGGTGCAACGGAATGCGCGGAACGACGGAGCGCGGCGAGGGATCTCCCCCGCCGCGCCGCGTCCTCCGGGTCGCGTCTCAGGCCGCCGGCTTGACCGCCTCGTTGCCGGGGCCGCACGTCACCTTGCCGAGCTGGGCCAGCACCCCGGTGCGCACCTGGTCGGGAAGCGGCGCGTAGCTCAGCTCCCTGGCCATGGCGCCGCCCTGCGTGAGCGACCAGCTGACGAGGCCCGCGAAGGCGTTGGCCTTGCCGCAGTCCGTCCAGTGCGCGGGCACCAGCAGGTACGTCCAGGTGGCGATGGGGTAGGTGGCCGCGCCCGGCGCGTTCACCAGCGACTGCTTGAAGTCGCCGCCCGCCGTGCGCTCGGCCACGCCCGCCGCCGCGGCGCTGGTGGACTCCACCGAGGGGGCGACGAACTGGCCCGCCTGGTTCTTGAGCGACGCCATGGACAGGTGGTTCTGCGTGGCGTAGGCCAGCTCCACGTAGCCGATGGTGCCCGGCGTCTGCTTGACCGCACCCGCCACGCCCTCGTTGCCTTTGGCGCCCATCCCGCCCGGCCAGCTCACCGACTTGCCGTTGCCCACCTTCGCCTTCCACTCCGGGCTCACCTGCGACAGGTAGTCGGTGAAGACGTACGTGGTGCCGCTGCCGTCCGAGCGGTGGGCCACCACGATCCCCGTGGCCGGCAGCGCCAGGCCCGGGTTGTCCGCCGCGATGGCGGGGTCGTTCCACTTCGTCACCTTGCCCAGGAAGACGTCGGCCAGCACGGGGCCGGACAGCTTGAGGGGCTGGGCCAGGCCGGGCAGGTTGTAGGTGACGGCCACCGCGCCCATCACCGTGGGCAGGTGCAGGATGCCGGGCGCCTTGGCCTGCTCCGCCGCCGACATGGGCGCGTCCGAGGCGCCGAAGTCCACCGTGCCCGCCGTGACCTGCTGGATGCCGCCGCCCGAGCCGATGGACTGGTAGTTGACGGTGATGCCGTGGCCGCGCCCGTACGCGTCGAACCACTTGGAGTACACGGGATACGGGAAGGTGGCGCCGGCGCCGGTGAGCGCCGTCCCGCCCTTCGCCGCGGCCTCCGCCTGCGAGCCGCCCTTGCCCGCGTCGCCGCCGCCGCACCCCGCCAGGAACGCCACGCCCATCGACAGGGCCAGCGCGCGCATCCAGGTCCGCTCCATCGTCAGTCTCCGCATGAGTGGTCCGTACCGCCGTTCGCGGGGCAAGCTTGGGCCGCACGGGTCACGGTTCTGTAACGGAAGCACGCCCGCGGGGCCGCGGAGCTTGCGGAAAGGGTCACGGAGACTGGAGATTCGTCGCACTTTCGCAGTGCCCGCGCCCGGCGTAGCTTGTCGCGGCACCGTCACAGACCCGTTACAGAGACCTCAAGAGGGAGCCGGCCCGTGCGCCTGATTCCAAGAGACGAGAAGTTCTTCGAGCTCTTCGCCGAGATCGGGGTGCGCCTGACCCGCTGCGCCGAGCTCGTCTGCGAGCTGTTCGCCGAGCCCCACCGCACCGCCGAGCTGGTGCGCAGCATCAAGGAGCTGGAGCACGAGGCGGACGACCTGACGCGCGGCGTGATCGAGCGCATCGACAAGAGCTTCGTGACCCCCATCGACCGCGAGGACATCCACCTGCTGGCCAGCGCGCTGGACAATGTCGTGGACCTGCTGGACGGCACCGCGCGGCGGGTGGAGATGTTCCACATCACCGAGACCAAGGTGGCCGCCCAGCAGCTCGCCGAGGTGCTGCTTCGCGCCGCGCGGCAGATCGAGCAGGGCGTGGGCAAGATGAAGCGCCCCAAGGACGTGTCCGCCAACTCGGTGGCCGTCAAGGCGCTGGAGGAGGAGGGCGACGCCATCTACCACCGCGCCGTGGGCGAGCTGTTCGCGGGCACGCCCGACCCGCTGGAGGTGATCAAGTGGAAGGAGATCTACGACACCCTGGAGCGCGCCATCGACCAGTGCGAGGACGTGGCGAACGTGATCCAGAGCGTCGCCCTGAAGAACGGATGACCCCGTGAGCGGAATCCCCTACGTCGTCGCCATCGTCCTGGTGGCGTTCGTCTTCGACTTCATCAACGGCTTCCACGACTCGGCCAACAGCATCGCCACCGTGGTGGGCACGCGGGTGCTCACGCCGTTCCGCGCCGTGCTGTGGGCCGCGTTCTGGAACTTCGCCGCGGCCTTCCTGGTGGGCACCGCCGTGGCGAAGACCATCGGGTCGGGGATGATCGACGTGAAGATCGTCACCCCCAGCGTGATCCTGGGAGGCCTGCTGGGCGCCATCATCTGGAACCTGGTCACCTGGTACTGGGGCCTGCCCAGCAGCTCGTCGCACGCGCTGATCGGCGGCTACGCGGGCTCGGCCGTCGCGAAGGCGGGGTGGGCCGGCATCCTGTGGGGCCGCAAGTGGATCGAGACGCTGGCCTTCATCGTCGTCTCGCCCTTCCTGGGCATGCTGCTGGGCTTCGGCCTGATGGTGGCGATGTACTGGATCTTCCAGAAGGCGTCGCCGTACCGCGTGGACCGCTTCTTCCGCGGCGCGCAGCTGCTGAGCTCGGGCTTCTTCTCCTTCTCGCACGGGGCCAACGACGCGCAGAAGACGATGGGCATCGTGGTGGGCCTGCTGGTGGCGTCGCAGTCGCTGTTCGCCCACCAGACCGGCCTTCTGCGCCACATGTACCTGCCCAACGCCGACCACGTGCCCTTCTGGGTGGAGATGTGCGCCTACACCGCCATCTCGCTGGGCACGCTCTTCGGCGGTTGGCGGATCGTGCACACCATGGGCTCGCGCATCACGCGCCTGCGCCCCGTGGGCGGCTTCTGCGCCGAGACGGGTGGCGCGCTCAGCATCCTGTTCGCCACCCGCTTCGGCATCCCCGTGAGCACCACGCACGCCATCACCGGCGCCATCGTGGGCGTGGGCGCCACGCGCCGGCTCTCGGCCGTGCGCTGGGGCGTGGCCGGCCGCATCGTGTGGGCCTGGGTGCTCACCATCCCCGCCGCGGCCATCATGGCGGCGCTGTCGTACCTAGTGCTCAAGACGTTCGTCGCGCCCTGAAAGCGGCGAAGGCCGTTCGAGATCCGCGGAGTCGTCACAGACCTCCGCACACACGTGAGAAGGGGCCGCGGCGCAATCGCCGCGGCCCCTTCTCCGATTGTCCTTCCGCCCGCGTGCTACCGCAGGCTGGGCAGGAAGCCCTCGCCGTCCCGGTCGGGGCAGAGGAAGAGACGCTCCGCGTCCCATCGTCCGCCCGCCATCCATCCGTCGCGCGCGTCCTGCGCCGCCGACGGGCGCACGCCCGCGTCGTCCGCGTCCGCCGCCCCGCCCATCACCGCCCTGATCGAATCCATCGCCATCGTTGCTCTCCGCGTCTTGCTCGCACAGCGACCGGTGCGTTCACTGAAGTGGGTCTCACGGTCGAACGGTCGCCGTCCTCCGTCGCCGCCGCGTGCGCATCGGGTCACGATCGCGTACCGGCGGACGGCGGCGCACCAGGCACTTCGCGTGCCGTCCGCCGTTTCCGGCACATCCGCCGGAACGTGCGGAGAGGCGTTCCCGGTGCGCCGACAGGCCCCGGAGGGGCGATGACGATCGCCTCGTCGCGCGTTCGACGGGGAGGCGAGACGATCTCCCCCAGACGTCGCATCTCGCGCTCCGGAGGCGGGTGCTCGGGTCCTTGGGTGCCCGCGCGAATGGGTTCGCGGCACGACCACACGATGTCTGCCTTCGCAGGCTCCCCTCCTTCGCGCGGCGGGTGGGTGCCGTGCGGGCGGCGAACCGCTTGCCGCATTGGCGTTGGGGACGACGAAGGGATGATCGTGGTTCCATCCGGTGGGTTCATCGCCCTGGATCGCAGACGCCGCCTTCATCCCTCCGCCGGCGGGCCGCTGCGACGTCGCTCGACCCGTGGCAGTGTCGCGTGGACGGGCACGTGTCCCGCGCCGGGACACGGAGAGGCGTGTAGATTCCCCGTAAGCCCGCTTTATCACTGCGTTTATGGAGGCACACGATCTGACGTGCCAGCGGGCGGGCCGACGGGGGTGCTGCCCCCGACCGCCGCAGAGCGGAGCGATGCTCGGCCCGCGAACTTCCGTGACCGGAGGAGGCACATGAATCGGCTCAGGCTCTCTCTCGCCATCATCCCCGCCCTGCTGCTCTCCGTGGGGTGCAACGACACGAACGGCACGACGGGCCGGGTCGAGCTCCGCGACGACTGCGACCCGGCGACGTTCAACGCGGCGCTCGGCGCGGGCGCCTGCCAGCACAAGAGCAGCGTGGGCGTCACCCTCACGCAGTTCAACAGCGAGCTGACGGCCACCCACGCCGTGGCGGCGTGGAACATCCAGCCGGTCACCCTGAACGTGACGGAGGGAACGACGCTCCCGGTGGTGAACACGGGCGGCGAGACGCACACCTACACCGAGGTGGACGAGTTCGGCGGCGGCGTGGTGCCCGCGCTGAACCAGGCGTCGGGGAACACCACCGTCGCGCCCGAGTGCGCCGACCAAGCCACCGTGGCCGGCAGCAGCGTCCAGTCCGGCGGCACGATGCAGCACACCTTCGACGCGAAGGGAACCGAGAAGTACCAGTGCTGCATCCACCCCTGGATGCGGCAGACCGTCACCGTCCGCTGACCGCGGCTGCCGGAGACCAAGCCGCGTATCCGATTCGCGCGCGACGGCGGCGGTTCGCACGGTCCACGGGGTCCAGGGCGGAGGCAGGTGCGCCCGGGCCCTGGTGGGCGGGCGGATCGGCGGATCGAACCCGGCCTCGGCTGTCTGACCGAAAGCACGCGCCGGACGGGCACCCGCGGGCGGTCGATGCGTGTGTGGGTCCTGCGGTCTGCGGAGGGGACGGTGGAGCGGCGGGGCAGACGCGGGGCTATTCGCCGCGGCGGGCGATCTGGAAGAGGCGGAGCATGAGGATGCGCTCGCTCAGCTCCAGGCGCCCCCACAGCTGGGTGAGGGCGCTCATCACGCCCGGCGCGTCGGAAACCTCGGCCTCGGCGGCGAACAGGCGGTTGCCGCATTCGTCGCAGACGGGCAGGGTCAGCACCTCGCGCGAGCGCCGCGACGGGGCGATCACCGGCACCATCTCGCACCACGCGAACCGTCCGCAGACGGCGCAGTTGTGCGCGGGAAGCGTGCTCATGTACGGTGGATCCGAAGGGTGGCCCGGCGCCACGTCGCACGCGCCGGGCGGCGGCGCCGGAGGCGGGCGCTCCGGGAAGGGGGGAGCGCCGCATTCCGTGCCGTCGGACTGCTACGGTTGCACGATCTGTTCCCCGCGTGGAGCAGCGGAGATTCCCGGTCCCAGCGCGGGTGCGTGAGCCGGAAGAACCTGGCGGATGCAAGGAATTTCGCACCTCGCAACGACGTATGTTTCCACGCGGTGCCGCGTCCGGCGTCCAAACCCGGCGTATCGCTTCGCGACAGAGGCCTCGGGGTGCCGTGTAGCGGGAGTTCCACTGGACGGGTCATCCTGTGAGCGGGCTCGCATGAGCCGGCCCACCGTTGATTGAGTGCCGACTCGTATCAACTCTTACGTCTTTATTCCGCTAAGGTCGTGAACGTGTTAGGCTGCGTATCCTGGTTGCGACCGGCCGTCGAAGATCCCAAGGCCGTTCCAACGCCAAATGGTCCATCGCGAATTTTATCCGTTCTTTGTGGGACGTGCTCTTATCACGGAAGGGTTGAGAATGCTCCTGACAACGCGGTTGCTGTTGACGCTTCTGCTCGTTGCGCTGACGTCCTGCTCAAATCCCAAAGCGCCCCCGACGCAACGGGAAGTACGGCGCACGGCTCTAGAGCATTTCGCAGCAGCAAATTCGGCGACGGTCCTTCCATGGGGGGAAGGCATCGGGCGACATGAAGAACGCCTGACTATCGAGAAGCAGCACGCGCTAACCGAGACGCCCGTTGCATTTTCCGGTTTTCTTTTGGACGCGTGGCAAGTGAACGATGGGTCGGTCATGTTCGAATTTGAGCGCGGTGACGAGCGATTCCGTCTCCGTGTGGACTCTGCGATGGGATCACGCCTGATTGCCGGGCGTTCGTTCATGAGGGGCTACCTCGTGATCGCACACTTGCAATCAATCGCTCCGGCTGAATTCTTGAAGACGGATGTTGATAATTCGTACGATCCTGAAACCGGCGATGGCGACGCCTACCCAGAACTGCGTGAGGATCGCACCATAATCATCCGCGGCGACTTGATTGTCGCTCGGCCGTTCCCGTAAGCAATTGAGCCACTCCGATGGAAGGGTGCCGTGGGCTCGTCACCGTGAATAACGAGTCCAGAATTCGAAGTACGAGCGTTGTAGTACCCGCCTGACGAGCTTCGCAGCGACGACAGCCTTGCGGAGATCCTGCTGCATCATTCTGAGCCACAAGATCCAGTGATCGAACAAGGGGCTGGCCCCTCGCGGGGTCCGCCCCTTCCCGTTCTCGTCCGGTCTCATGCAGTGCCGCCTTCTATTCCTACACCGCGTCCCCCTCGGCGTCCGCCGCGTCGTGCTCCTCGGGCATCGGCAGGGTGAAGCGGATGGTGGTGCCGCGGCCCAGCGTGCTCTCGGCCTCGATGCTGCCGCCATGGCGCTCCACCAGGTGGCGGACGATGGAAAGGCCCAGCCCCGTGCCGCCCTCCGCGCGCGACCGCGCCGCGTCCGCGCGGTAGAAGCGCTCGAAGATGCGGGGCAGGTGCGCGGCGGGAATGCCCGATCCCGTGTCGGCCACGGCTACAGCCACCCACGCGCGTGTCTCGCGGGCGGGCTGCGGGCCGCGCAGCATGGGCCCGGGCACGCAGCGCGCGGATACTTCGATGCTTCCCCCCGCCGGCACGTAGCGCAACGCGTTGCCGAACAGGTTGGAGAGGATCTGCCGCACGGCGCCGGGATCGGCCCACACGTACTCGCACTCCGCCGGCACGTCCGCCGAGAAGCGCGCCTCCTTGCGGGCGCCCTCGTCCGCGAAGGGCGCCCATGCCTCGGCGGCCGCGTCGGGCACGGAGACGATCTCGGGCCGCACGCGGTAGCCGCCGGACTCGATGCGCGACAGGTCCAGCAGGTCGTCGATGATGCGCTGCAGGCGGTCGGCGTTGTCCTTGACCGTGGCGGCGAAGCGCGTGCGCAGGTCGCCGGGCAGGTGCGGGTCCAGCAGCGTCTCGCTGAACCCGCGGATGGCGGTGAGCGGCGTCTTCAGCTCGTGCGAGGCGTTGGCGACGAAGTCGCGGCGCACGTCCTCCAGCCGGCGCAGCTCGGACACGTCCAGGAACACCATCACCGCGCCGCCCCCGGGCAGCGGCTGGGCCGTGGCCAGCAGGTGCCGGTCGCCGTCGGACAGCTCCGTGGGCAGCACCGCGTCGCCGCCCAGCGCGCGCCGCACCAGCTCCAGGAACGCGGGCCGCCGCGCCACCTCCTCGGGGGCGATGCCGCGCGGGTCGCCCGTGAGCTGAAAGATGCGCCGCGCCGCCGGGTTCGCGCGCCGCACCACGCCGTCCCTGCCCACCGCGATCACCGCCTCGGCCATCGAGTCGATCAGCACCTGCATCTCGGCGCGCTCGCCCTCCAGCTGGCCCAGCCGCCGCTGAAGCTCGCCCGCCAGGGTGTCCAGCGCGTCGGCCAGCTCGCCCAGCTCGTCCCGGTGGCGGGCGCGGGCGCGGCGCGTCAGGTCGCCGCCGGCCATGGCCCGGGCGACCGAGGCGAGCTGCCGCAGGGGGCGCGTCACGGCCACGCTGAACCCGAACGACAGCATCCCCGTCAGCACCAGCGCCACCAGTCCGACGCCGAAGATGCCCGCCTGCACGCTGCGCAGCGCCGAGTTCAGCCGCACCAGGGGGATCGCCAGGCGAATGGCCTCGCCGTGCGGCCCCGGACCGGCCACGTACATGTGCTCCAGCCCCAGCGTGTGGCTCAGCCGCACGTCCCGCCCGAAGCGCCCCTCCAGCGCCGCCCGCACCTCAGGGCGCGCGGCGTGGTTCTCCATCCGCGCCAACTCCGCGCCGTGCACCTCGCTGTCGCCCAGCACCCGCCCGTCGCGCGCCACGAGGGTCACCCGGCGGCCGGACAGGCGGCCCAGCCAGTCGGCCATCGAGTCGCCCGCCAGCGCGGGGCGCGTGGCGGCCAGCGCACGGGCCAGGTCCGTCTCGCGGCGCATGTCGTCCGCCACCGTCTCCATCAGGTGGTCGCGCAGCGTGGTGCGCACGCCCAGCGTGAGCGCCGCCACCACCGCCGCGATCACCGCCAGGTAGGTCAGGAACAGCTTGTGGTCGGCCCGGAGGCGCACGTTCGCTCGCTGTCGATTCGGGGGAACACAGGACCCGCGCATCACCTGCGCACCAACATGCATCGCCCGGCGCCACGCCGCGATGCCGTTCATCCGCCGATCGCGTGGACTCGGACGAATCGCCGACACCGCGCATCTCGATGGTCGACGGCGGGTGCTCTCGATACGCGGGCTTCACCTGCGTCAGCGGATCGGCGGAATCGGATTCCACACATCCGGCACGTCGGCCGCCGTTCGTGGACCGAGGACGCCGATGCCGGCATCGACGCCGACGCCGACCCGTGGACGCGGTTTCATCGGCCGAAAGCGGTGGAACGGCGACGGCCGGCGAGGAGATCCCCGCCGGCCGCCGAATTCGTGCGCCCGCGTCGGGCCGTGGATCAGCGCGGCGGGTCGGTGCGGAAGCGGTAGCCGAAGCCGCGCACCGTCTCGATCCACTCCGCCTCGTCGCCCAGCTTGTTGCGCAGCCGCTGCACGTGCATGTCCACCGTGCGCGTGGCGATGTTGGCGGTCACCTCCCAGACGGCCTCCAGCAGCTGGCGGCGGTTCTGCACACGCCCGCGGCGCTCCATCAGCGTCAGCAGCAGCTTGTACTCGGTGGGCGTCAGGTCCAGCGAGCGGCCGCTCACCTCGGCGCGGGCGGCGCCCGTGTCCACCCAGAACGGGCCCACGCGCACCACCTTGCCACCCTGCACCGTGGGCGGCGCCTGCAGCACGCGGCGCAGCACGGCGCCCACGCGCAGGATCAGCTCCTGCGGCGAGAAGGGCTTGGCCACGTAGTCGTCCGCGCCCAGGCGCAGGCCCTCGATACGGTCCTGCTCCTCCTTGCGGGCGGTGAGCAGGATCACGGGAATGTCCTGCGTCTCGGGGCGCCGGCGCAGCTCCTCCAGCACCTGCAGGCCCGACATGCCGGGCAGCATCAGGTCCAGCACGATCAGGTCGGGCCGCTCCAGCTCGGCCGCGCGAATCGCCTCCACGCCGCTGGCGGCCGTGCGCACGCGGTACGACTCCTTCGCGAGATGGTAGGCCACGAGCGCCGAGATGTCCGGCTCGTCGTCCACCACCAGGATGTGCGCGTTCATCGTCTTCCGGTCGTCGGCGGGCCGGCCGGTGCCGGCCCCGATCGGGGCGCGGAACACGTCCGCCGGAAAATGCGGGTACGTCTGAGCGGCTGGCAAGGTGCACCTCCTCCGGAGAGTCGCGCGAGATCGGTCCCGATCCAAGGCTACGGACGGGTGGTAACGGCGGCGTAACGATTCGCCGGTCCCGCTGCGACAATGCGTTCTCCCAGGGCTGAGTCCGTTACAGGAGGAGGGCGGCGGACGTCTGCGGGCCGCTCCGGAGCCCGGCGGAAACGGCCCCGCCGGTCTCCTCCGCGGGGACGGGGAGCCTCCTCCTCCGGGCGCGATACGGCCTGCGCCCTCCGTCCGGGGTCTCCCCGTCCCGGCGTGAGCCTCGCGCAAACCCCCGCGCGAGTCTCCCGCCGCACATCCTCTTCTGGATACTGCGTGTTCCGTCCGACCGCCGTGAATCCTCCGCTGGAAGACCGGCAACCGACTGCGGCGGACCTCTCTTGTGTTCCGGGGTACGGTGCGGGCGGAACGGGCCCCGCGAGCGGACCCAACATTCGGCCGCGAGAGGGTGTCTTACTCGGCAGCGGCGTCCCGGCGAGTGCCGGGGCGCGAGAACCCATACGAACCACGGACCGATGCGTCTGCTTCGCCTCGCCTTTGTACTGCTGCTGCTCGCCCCCGCCGCGCTGGCGGCGCAGGTGGGCGTCACCACCGACATCCTGCGCGGGCGCGTGCTGGACGAGAAGGGCACCCCGCTGGCCGGCGCCCGCGTGGAGGCCACCAGCGCCGAGACGGGCGTGCACCGCACCACCACCACGGGCGCGGACGGGCGCTACACGCTCACCTTTCCCGAGGGCGGCGGGCGCTACAGCCTGCGCGTCAGCTCGCCGGGCCAGGGCGTCGCCACCAGCATCCTGGCCCGCGCGGCGGACGAGGAGGTACTGGTCGCCAACTTCCGCCTGACCACGCAGCCCATCCAGCTCGCGGGCATCACGGCCCGCGCCACCCGGCCCGCGCCCGGCCGCGGCGAGGCCGGCGGCACCGAGCGCGCCATCTCGGGCGACCTGGCCAACCGGCTCCCCATCGACAACCCCAGCGACCCCACGTCGCTCGCGGCGCTGGTCCCCGGCGTGGTCACCACCACCTCCAGCGACTCGTCCGAGGCGCGCGGAAGCATCTCGGTGGCGGGCCAGCGGGCGGCGCTCAACAACGTGACCCTGGACGGCACCTCGTTCACGTCGCGCCTCACCGGCGGCCAGTCGGGCGGCGGATCGCCCGTGGGCGTGCCCTCCGAGGGTGTGCGCGCCACCTCCGTCGTCACCAACACCTTCGACGTCTCGCGGGGCGAGTTCTCGGGCGGCCTGATCGCCATGACCACCCGGGCGGGCAGCAACATCCCCAACGGCTCGCTCACCTACGCCCTGCGCGACCCCTCGCTGCAGTCGGGCGGCAGCGGGCTGGCCGGCAGCGGCTACACGCAGAACCGCATCAGCGGCGGCTACGGGGCCGCGCTCATCAAGGACCGGCTCTTCGCCTACGGATCGGGCCAGTACCAGCGCCGCACGGACGACCTGTTCGCCCTCACCTCCACCGACCCCGGCGCCCTGAACGCGCTGGGCGTCAGCCCCGACTCGGTCGCGCGCTTCCTCCAGATCCTGAGCTCCCGCTACGGCATCTCGGGCACCGGGCAGACCGGCGACTTCGCCCGGGTGGGCAACGCCGTCAGCCTCCTGGGCCGCATCGACTTCCTGCCCGTGGAGCAGCAGACGGTGAGCCTGCGTGCGCTGTACAACGGCTCGCGCCAGGACAACTCCCGCGTGGGCTTCCTGGCCCTGCGCCAGAACGGCGGCGAGCAGCGCAGCGACTCGTGGGGGCTGATCGGCACCCTCACCTCGCGCTTCGGCGGGGGCTACATCAACGAGATGCGCCTGTCGTTCAACGACGACAGCCGGCGCACCGACCCCTACGCGCTGCTGCCGCAGGGAAGCGTTCGCGTGGGCTCGCAGCTGGCGGACGGCACCGTGGGCTTCGCCACGCTGGCCTTCGGCGGCAACCGCTCCATGCCGCAGAGCACCGACGAGCGCACGGTGGAGGCCAGCGACGAGCTGTCCCTGCTCGTCCGCGAGACGCACCGGCTCAAGCTGGGCGCCTTCTTCAACCACGCGTCGTTCACGCAGGCCAGCACCATCGGCCGCAACGGCCTCTTCTCGTTCAACTCGCTGGCCGACCTGGACGCGCAGCGCCCCGCGTCGTTCAGCCGCTCGCTGGCCGGCGCCGGCCCCTCCGGCGGCGGGATCAGCGCCGCGCTGTACCTGGGCGACACGTGGCGCCCCGTGCAGCAGGTGCAGGTCACCTACGGCGTGCGCGCCGAGGGCACCCGCTTCGACCACGCGCCCGCCGCCAACGCCCAGGTCGCCTCCCTCTTCGGCCGCGGCACCGACTACGCGCCGTCCGAAGTGCTGCTCAGCCCCCGCGCCGGCTTCTCGTGGCGGCTGAGCGAGCAGGGCGCCCCCCTGCGCCTCCTCCGCGGCGGCATCGGCGAGTTCCGCGGCCGCGCGCCGTACTCGCTGTACGCCGCCGCCCTCAACCAGACGGGCACCGCGCAGGGCGAGCAGCAGGTGTCGTGCGTGGGCGCCGGCACGCCCTTCCCGGACTACGGCGCCTTCGCGCAGGACCCGGGCAGCATCCCCGACCAGTGCGTCGGCGGCGCCTCGTCCGTGGACACGCGCCTGCCCAACGTCACCACCTTCGACCGCGGCTTCAAGAACCCGCGCTCGTGGCGCGCCTCGCTGGGCTTCCAGTCGCAGGTCTTCCGGGTGATGGGCGCCACGGTGGACGCCAGCTACGCGCTGGGCCAGAAGCTGTACGGCGTGCGCGACCTCAATCTCGGCCCCGCGGCGTTCACCCTCGCGTCGGAGGGCGGCCGCCCGGTCTACGCGCCGGCATCCGCCATCGTGCCCGCCACGGGCGAGGTGGACTTCAACGCCTCGCGGCTGCACCCCGAGTACGGCTACGTCTTCGGCATCAACTCCGGCCTGGGCTCGCGCACGGCGCAGGTCACGCTGGGCCTGAACGGCGTGCTGCCGCGGCGCATCTTCTACCAGACTTCGTACACCTTCTCGCGCTCGCGCGACCAGTCGTCGTTCTCGTGCTGCACGCCGCAGCAGGGCTTCCTACAGACCCAGGCGGCGTTCGACCCCAACCGCCCGGAGTGGGCCACCAGCGACTTCGAGCGCCGGCACTCGGTGAACGCGATCCTGGGGATGCCCGCCACCGCGTGGCTGGACGTCTCGCTCGTGGGCCGCGCCAGCTCCGGCAGCCCGTACACGCCGGTGGTGGGCGGCGACGTCAACGGCGACGGCGGGAGCCGCAACGACCGCGCGTTCATCTTCGCTCCCGGCTCCGCGGCGGACCCGCTGGAAGGCGCCGCCATGCAGCGCCTGCTGGACGCCGCGCCGGACCGCGTGCGCGAGTGCCTGGAAAGCCAGGTGGGCACGGTCGCCGCCCGCAACTCGTGCCGCAGCCCGTGGTCCACCAACGTGGACCTGCGCGCCTCCATCCACCCCAACACCCGCGCCCTCCAGCAGCGGCTGCAGGTGTCGGTGGACGCGCTGAACCTGGGCGCGGGCCTGGATCGTCTGGTGCACGGCGCGGACGGCCTGAGCGGCTGGGGCCAGCCGGGCTTCGGCGGCGACAACGTGCTTCTGTACCCGCGCGGCTTCGACCCCGTGACGCACCGCTACCGCTACCAGGTGAACGAGAACTTCGGCCGCAGCCGCTTCCGGGGCACCGGCGGCACGTTCCAGGTGCAGGTGTCGGCGCGGGTGGCGCTGGGCCGCGCGCCGCAGGGCAACGGCGGCTTCGGAGGAGGCCTGGCGGCCATCGCGCTGGGTGGCCTCGGCGGGGGCGGCGCGGCGGGCCAGGGCGGCCCGGACCGCGGGGGACGCGGCGGGGGCGGGGGGTTCGATCCGTCCAGCCTGGTGAATCGTGTCCTTCCGGATCCCATCACGCCCATGCTGGACCTGCGCGACTCGCTGAAGCTGACGCCCGCGCAGGTCACCAGCCTGCGCGCCATCGCCGACTCGCTGAAGGCGAAGAACGGCCCCGTCGGCGACAGCCTGGCCGCCGCCATCCAGCGCCAGATGCAGACGCAGGCCCCGGCCGGCGCGGGTGCGG